>DASSPS010000047.1:0-33844 GCA_035699505.1 Sphingomicrobium sp.
TATGGCGAAACGGCCGAGATGGGCGAATCCGTCATGCGGCGGCACCACATTGCCGCCGCGCCCGCCGAGCCCGGCCTCTACCGGACGGTCACCGGCGCGGAATCGCTGGCGCTCGGCCTGGTCGCCGGCTGCCAGCTCGCCGGCCTGAAGATGTTCTTCGGCGGCTATCCGATCACGCCGGCCTCGGCGCTGCTCCACCACCTGTCGCGCCTCAAGGAATATGGCATCACCACCTTCCAGGCCGAGGACGAGATCGCCGCCATCTGCTCGGCGATCGGCGCCAGCTATGCCGGCCAGCTTGGCATTACCTCCTCGTCGGGTCCGGGCATTGCGCTGAAGACGGAGGCGATGGGCCTTGCCGTTATGACCGAGCTGCCCTTGGTCATCGTCAATTCGCAGCGCGGCGGCCCGTCGACGGGCCTGCCGACCAAGACCGAGCAATCCGACCTCTACCAGGCGGTCTACGGCCGCAACGGCGACACGCCGATCCCGGTCATCGCCGCGCGGTCGCCCGCCGACGCATTCGATTGCGCGATCGAGGCGTGCCGGATCGCCACCCGCTACATGACGCCCGTCATCCTGCTGACGGACGGATACATCGCCAATGCCGCCGAGCCGTGGAAAGTGCCGGACATGAGCGGCTATGCGCCGTTCCCGGTCAGCTTCTTCGCGACGGCGCCGGCGGAAGGAGAGGGCGTCATGCCCTATGCCCGAACCGTCGACCTCGCCCGGCCGTGGATCAAGCCAGGCACACCCGGCCTCGAGCACCGCATCGGCGGCATCGAGAAAGCGCCGGGCAGCGGCAACATCGATTATTCGCCCGCCGCCCACCAGCAGATGACCGACTCGCGCCACGACAAGGTGATGAAAGTGACGGAGACGATCCCGGACCAGGACATCGCCCTCGGCCGTGAAGGCGCGGCGCTCGCCGTCGTCGGCTGGGGCTCGACCTTCGGTCCGATCCACCAGGCGGTGCGGCGGGCCAACACCAGGGGACAGGACGTCGCCCACGTCCACATCCGCCACATCTGGCCGATGCCGCAGAACCTCGGTGCGTTGCTGCGCTCCTTCGATCGGATTCTCGTACCGGAAATGAACAAGGGCCAATTGAAGACCCTCCTCCGCGACCAGTTCCTGGTCGACGCCCGGTCGCTCTCGAAAGTCAGCGGCCAGCCCTTCCGAATCGCCGAGATCGAGGCGGCGATCGATGGAGCGCTGACGTGAAACCGCTTAGCGTCTGGCCGATGCTGCTGATGCTCGTCGCCATCATCTTCATCATCCTCTGGCTCAACGGGGCCTTCGTATGAACGAAATCACAGCCATCCCGACCACTACGGCCAAAGACTGGGCCTCGGACCAGGAGGTCCGCTGGTGCCCTGGCTGCGGCGACTATGCGGTGCTGAAGGCCGTTCAACGGACCATGCCGGATCTCGGCGTCGCTCGTGAAAAGACGGTATTCGTCTCGGGTATCGGCTGCTCCAGCCGCTTTCCTTATTACATGGCGGCCTACGGCTTCCACACCATCCACGGCCGCGCGCCGGCGGTGGCGACCGGCGTCAAGCTCGCCAACCCCGAGCTCGACGTGTGGATCATCACCGGCGACGGCGACGCGCTGTCGATCGGCGGCAACCACACAATGCACATCCTGCGCCGCAATCTCGATTGCCAGATCCTGCTGTTCAACAATGAGATTTACGGCCTGACCAAGGGCCAGTATTCGCCGACCAGCCGCGTTGGCACGCGTTCGCCTTCCACCCCGTTCGGGTCGGTCGACCGGCCGGTAACGCCCTGCGCCTTCGCGCTCGGCTCGGGCGCGCGCTTCGTCGCCCGTGGCATCGATGTGCACAAGAATCTGCCCGACGTCCTGAAGGCGGCGCACGCGCACAAGGGCGCCAGCTTCGTCGAAATCTTCCAGAATTGCGTCGTCTATAATGACGACGTCTTCGCCTCCTTCACCCAGCGCGACGTTGCCGCCGAGCAGCAGCTGTGGCTCAAGGCCGGCGAGAAGATGCTGTTCGCGAACGGCGAGAAGGGCCTCGCCCTCGATGTCGAGCATCTCAAACTCAAGGTCGTTCCCGGCGACGATCCGGCGGTCATCGTCCACGACCCGCGCAATCGCGGCGTGGCCGCCATGCTGGTCGAGATGCCGCATGTCGGCTTCCCGATGGCGCTCGGCGTCATCTACGAGGATCCCGCCCCCACCTTCGAAAGCGCCGTCATCGAACAGAATCGCGCCATCGCCGAAGGCAAGTCGCCTGACCTCCAGAAGCTCGTCAGCAAAGGCCAGACCTGGCAAGTCGAGAAAGAGCCGCGCCCCGAGTGATTTTGTTCAACTCGTCATTGCGAGCGATGCGAAGCAATCCAGTCTGGGTCGCCGCGTCGCTGCGCTCATCGCGATGACGGCGGCATAAATTGGACAATCTCACCCACACGATGGTCGGCTGGGCGCTTGGCCAGGCCGGGCTCAAGCAGAAGACCCGCAAGGGGCTGGCGGCGCTGATCCTGGCCGCCAACATGCCGGACATCGACGTCTTCTTCGGCAACGCGCCGTGGGACCCGCTGGCCATCCACCGCGGTTTCACGCACGGCCTCTTCGGCGGAGTGTTGCTGATGCCGCCCATCCTCGCCGGACTGCTGTGGCTGCTCGACCGCTGGCAGGTCCGCCGCGGCACCATCTTCAGGAGCGGCCTCGTCATGCATTTCGGCTGGCTGCTCGGCCTCTGCTATCTCGGCGCGCTGACTCATCCGCTGCTTGACTTGCAGACGACCTACTCGGTCCAGCTGCTCTCGCCCTTCTCGACCCGATGGTATCACGCCGACAGCCTGTTTATTATCGACGTCTGGCTTTGGCTGCTGCTGGCCGCCTCGCTCATTGTCTCCGGCCGGCGCGAGCAGTCGGGGCGGGAGTGGAAGCGCTTGCCGCGGGCCGCGCTCGTCATTGCTGTCGCCTACATTGGAGCGAATCTGCTGATCAGCCAGCGCGCCGAAGCGGCGGTTCGCGACTGGGCCGGCGGCCGTCCGGCCCAAGCCATCTTTACTTCGCCGCCGCCGCTCTATTCCTGGCGCCGGACCCTCGTCTGGCGGGAACTGAATTGCTACCGCCGAAGCCGCTTCGATCCGCTGGCCGGCGGCTTCGGGCCGGTCAGCGAGTGTCAGCCAACCTACATGGAAAATCCGCTCGTTCGCGAGGCGGTCCGAGCCGACAAGGGCCTCCGAAAGTTCCTCAAATGGTCAATCGTGCCGCAGGCAGAGATCACGCGTGGGCCCTGCGAGATCCGCGTGGCGATTGGCGATGCCCGCTATGGCGAAGGGCGCCGCTCGCGGCTGGCCCGGGAGGCGGTGATGCCGACCCCAGGACCGGGCTGTCTTGCTGGCAAGCCAGCCGGCTCATAGACCGCCGCCCATGACCGGTCGCGGCCGCCATCTGTTGAATGCCGACCACCGCTTCGCGACGGGCGGCGGAATCCTGGGCGTCGCGGCGCCGGCCTTCAGGCGGGTGCTGGACCAACTGCACCGCCGGCTCGCGAACGGCGGAATCGATGCCACCCTCCCCGGCGGGAGCGGACGGCGGATCGGCTTTCACGCGCCTGGCCCGACCGCCGTCGTGCATCTCAAGAGCTGGATGGGCCTCGTCCGGCTCGCCACGTCCGGGTCGGTCGGCTGGTACAAGGCGTGGGCGAAGGGCGAATGGTCGAGCCCGGACCCGGTTGCGCTGTTCGAACTCTTCACGCTCAATGCCGTTGCGCTCGGTGGCGCCGCGCGGGCCAAGGGGCCGTCCCGCTGGATCAACGCGCTGGCGCACCGTCTTCGCGATAACGCCCCGGCCCAGGCCCGCCAGAACATCGCCGCACACTATGACCTCGGCAATGATTTCTATGCCGCCTGGCTCGATTCGACGATGACCTATTCGTCCGCCTGCTGGGAACAGAATAGCGCGCTGGAGGACGCCCAGCATAAAAAGATGCAGCGGTTGCTCGACCGGCTCGATCTCAAGCCCGGAGACCGGTTGCTGGAAATCGGCTGCGGTTGGGGCAGCCTGGCGATCCAGGCGGCTCGGCGCGGGGCCTCGGTTGTCGGGCTGACCCTGTCCAGCGAACAGAAGGAATGGGCGGACAAGGCGGCGGCCGCCGCCGGACTCGCCGACCGAATCGAGATTCGCCTGGCCGACTATCGCGATGTCCACGGGCAATTTGACGCGGTCGCCTCGGTCGAAATGGTGGAGGCGGTCGGCGCCCGCTGGTGGGCCGTCTATCTTGACTCCATTGCCCGCAATCTCAGGCCGGGAGGCCGCGCGGCCCTGCAGTTCATTTTCATCCGGCCGGAGCTGTTCGACCGCTACGCTCGCTCGGCCGACTTCATCCAGACCTACATCTTTCCTGGGGGCATGCTGCTCAACGAGCCGCAGTTCCGCGCCCTTGCCGAAGCGCGTGGCCTTCAATGGCGTGATCGTAGCATGGGCTTCGGCATCGACTATGCGCAAACGTTGAGGCAGTGGCGCGCGAATTACGATTCTGCCCGGCAGGAGGGCCGGCTGAGTGGGTTCAGCGACGAATTCCACGACCTGTGGCGCTTCTATTTGATGTATTGCGAGGGCGGCTTTCGTGGCGGCGCCATCGACGTCGCCCAGGTGACGATGATCAAGCGAAGCTGATGATCGTCATCTTGGACCGCGACACGGGATTCAGGATTCAGGAATGCTGGGCGTCGACCCGGACCCGCTCGCCGGTTGGCGCATCCGACAACAGGCGCGCGAGGATCGCTTCGGCCACCGCTTCCGGCGCCTTCAGCGTTTCCGGCTCCTCGCCCGGGAAGGCGAGCTGACGCATCCGCGTCCGGGTTGCGCCGGGATCGACGACATGGACCCGGACCCGGCCCGAATGGCTGGTTTCGTCGCCATAGCTCAGGACCAGGTTCTCCAGCGCCGCCTTCGACGATCCGTAAGCGCCCCAGAAGGCGCGCGGCTCAGACCCGACGGAAGATGTCACCGCCATCACGTCCGCCCGCTCGCTGCGGCGAAGCATGGTATCGAAGGCGGCGATCATCGCCTGGTTGGCGCCGACGTTCAGCGTCAGGATTCGGGCATATTCCTTGGGATCGATATGCTCGACCGGGCTTAGCGAGCCGAGCATCGCCGCGTTGAGGACGAGTATGTCCAACGCCTGCCAGCGCTCGCCGACGGCGACCGCCAGCTTGCCGATCGATTCATTCTGGGCGAGGTCGAGCGGGGCGATGGTGGCGCTTCCCCCAGCGGCGTGGATCCGGTCCTCGACTTCTTCCAGCGCCTTGGCGGTACGGGCCACCAGGATGACGTGCGCGCCGGCCGCGGCAAGGCTCTCGGCCGTCGCCGCGCCAATCCCGCGGCTGGCGCCGGTGACAAGCGCCAGCTTGCCGGCGAGAGCCTTCGAATCACTCATGGGCGCCGCCTTTAGCGGGTGGCGACCAGCGAAAGCGAGCCGCTTCCGCCCTTCTCCGAAAAATCGGTCAGACTGGTGGGATAGTCGCCGGTAAAGCAGGCGTCGCAGCGCTGCGGCTGGGCCGCGTCACGCTCCTGCCCGAGCGCCCGGTAAAGGCCTTCGATGGAGATGAAGGCCAGGCTGTCTGCGTTGATATAATCGCGCATCTGGTCGACGCTCATTTGCGCAGCCAGCAGCTTGGCTCGCTCCGGCGTGTTGACACCATAGAAGCAGCTGTTGCTGGTCGGCGGGGAGGCGATCCGCATGTGCACTTCGCGGGCGCCCGCATCGCGCATCATCTGGACGATCTTCACCGACGTCGTGCCGCGGACGATCGAATCGTCGATGAGGACAATGCTCTTGCCGTCGACTAGCGCCGAATTGGCGTTGTGCTTCAGCTTGACGCCCAGGTTGCGCACCTCCTGCGTCGGCTGGATGAAGGTCCGGCCGACATAGTGCGAGCGGATGATGCCCAGTTCGAATGGGATGCCGCTGGCCTGGCTGAAGCCGATCGCCGCCGGCACGCCGCTGTCCGGCACGGGCACGACATAGTCGGCCACCACAGGCGACTCTTCAGATAATACGGCGCCGATATTCTTGCGGACCTCATAGACCGACTTGCCCTCCGCAACCGAGTCGGGCCGGGAGAAATAGACATGTTCGAAAATGCAGGGGCGGGGCGAGGCGGCGCCAAAAGGCCGGAAGCTTCGCAGCCCGTCCTGGTTGACGATGATCAGCTCGCCCGGATCGACGTCGCGCAGGAAGGTTGCCCCGATCACGTCCAGCGCCACGGTTTCCGACGCGAAGATGATCGCTTCGCCGAGCTTGCCCACGACCAAGGGCCGGATGCCGAGCGGATCGCGGCAACCGATCAGGCCTTCCGGGGTCAGCACGACCAGGGAATAGGCGCCTTCGACCTGGCGCAGCGCATCGACCAGCCGATCGAGGGAGTTCGCCTTGTCGGACGTGGCCACCATGTGGATGATGACCTCGGTGTCGGACGTAGACTGGAAGATCGAACCCCGCCGGTTGAGCGTCCGTCGCAGCTTCATCGCGTTGGACAGGTTGCCGTTCTGGGCGAGCGCGAAGCCGCCGTCGGCAAGGTCAGCGAACAGGGGCTGGACGTTACGCAGCGCCGTCTCGCCAGTCGTGGCGTATCGGACATGGCCAATCGCGGCCTTGCCGACGAGGTTCCGCATCACTTCGTCGCGGTCGAAGTTGCCGGCGATATGGCCCATCGCTCGGTGCGAGTGGAAATCCCTGCCGTCGAAGCTGGTGATTCCCGCGCCTTCCTGGCCGCGATGCTGCAAGGCGTGGAGGCCGAGCGCGACAAAGCTCGCGGCGGCGTCGGCTCCCCAGATTCCGAAGACGCCGCACTCCTCGCGCAGCTTGTCGTCATCGAATGGATTGGTCGTCAGCATATCCCGATTTCGCCCCTGCGCGTGCCCTGCCTCGCCCATATAGGAAAGGCTGCGGCCTTTGTCGCGCGCTCGATGAACTGGGCTTTAAGCGGGTCGGTCAGAATTGACCTTTACGGAAACGTCAAGTAGGCCGGTGCCATGGACGCGGAGCGGCGATTCTACTCAATCGGCGAGATGGGCGACGAGTTTGGGGTGACGGCCCGCGCCCTGCGCTTCTATGAGGACGAAGAACTGATCTCGCCCGAAAGGCGCGGCACCACGCGCCTCTACACTGACCGCGACCGGGTCCGGCTGGCCTGGATCCTGCGCGGCAAGCGCGTCGGACTGAGCTTGGCGGACATCAAGGAACTGCTCGACCTCTACGACATCGGCGACGGCCGCCGCACCCAGCGGCTAAAGACCGTGGAGCGCTGCCAAGAGCAGGTCGATAAGTTGAAGCGCCAGCGCATCGATATCGACGCCACCATCAAGGAACTCGAGAGCTTCATCGGCCTCGTCAAATCACTCGACCAGGAGACCTAGCGTGCCCATTTATTCGGCCCCGGTTCGCGAGACCCGCTACATCCTCGACCATGTCGTCGGCTTGCAGAATTATTCCAACCTGCCCGGCTTCGGCGATGCCACGCCCGATATGGTCGAAGCGATTCTCGGCGAGGCCGGGCGGTTCAGCGAGGAAGTGCTGCAGCCGCTGAACCGGGTGGGCGACCAGCATGGCTGCAAGCGCAACGACGACGGCTCGGTGACGACACCGCCGGGCTTCAAGCAGGCCTGGGACCGGTTCGTGGAGGCCGGCTGGACGACTCTCCATGCCCCGGCCGAATGGGGCGGGCAGGGCCTGCCCTCGGTGCTCGGCACGGCGGTCGCGGAATATTTCGGCTCGTCAAATCACAGTTTCGAAATGTACAACGGGCTCACCCAGGGTGCGATCTCGGCCTTGATCGTCAAGGGGTCGGACGATCTCAAGCAGACCTATCTGCCGAACATGGTCTCCGGCCGCTGGACCGGTACGATGAACCTGACCGAGCCGCATTGCGGGACCGATCTTGGCTTGCTGAAGACCAAGGCGACCCCCAATCCCGATGGCAGCTATTCGATCACCGGAACCAAAATCTTCATCTCGTCGGGCGAACATGACCTGGCCGAAAACATCATCCACATGGTGCTCGCCAAGATCGAGGGGGCGCCCGACAATGTGAAGGGCATCTCGCTCTTCCTTGTCCCGAAGTTCCTGGTGAACGAGGACGGTTCGGTGGGCGAGCGCAACGCCGTCAGTTGCGGCTCGATCGAGCACAAGATGGGCATTCACGGCAATTCGACCTGCGTCATGAACTATGACGGGGCGAAGGGCTGGCTGATCGGCGAGCCCGAGAAGGGCCTGGCCGGCATGTTCATCATGATGAACGCCGCCCGGCTCGGCGTCGGCCTGCAGGGGCTGGCCCAGGGCGAGGTCGCCTATCAGAACGGTGTCCAATATGCGAAGGACCGGCGCCAGGGCCGGGCGCTCAAGCCGGAAGACCGCGACCCAGACGCCAAGGCCGACAATCTGTTCGTCCACCCCGACGTCCGCCGCATGTTGATGGACGCCAAGGCGTTCAACGAGGCGGCGCGCGCCTTCCTGTTGTGGGGCGCGCTTCACGTCGACCTTACTCGCAAGGCTCAGACCGAGGAGGAGAGGGTCGCCGCCGACGATATCGTTTCGCTGCTGACGCCCGTCATCAAGGGCTACCTGACCGACCGCGGGTTTGAGGTCGCGGTCAACATGCAGCAGGTTTACGGCGGCCATGGCTACATCGCCGAATGGGGCATGGAACAGTTCGTCCGCGACGCCCGGATCGCCCAGATCTACGAAGGCACCAACGGCATCCAGGCGATGGACCTGGTCGGCCGCAAGCTCGGCAAGGACGGCGGCCGCGCGGTTCGCGCTTTCTTCGAACTGGTCGGCAATGACATCGCCGACGCCAGGCGGGCGGGGGATCCCGCCGGCCTCGCCGGTCCGCTTGAGACCGCGCTCGACCACTTGCAGGCGGCGACGATGTGGCTTGCCCAGAACGGCCTGGCCGATCCGAACAATGCCGGCGCCGGGGCTTATGCCTATATGGAGCTGATGGGTTTGGTATCGCTGGGCTGGATGTGGCTGAAGATGGCCGCTGCCTCGGCGCGGTTGAAGGACGAGCCCGGCGAGGATGCCGCTTTCCACGAGGCGAAGCTGGTCACCGCCCGATTCTATGCCCAGCGCGAGCTCGGCCGGGCGTCGGCGCTACGCCGCGAGGTGGAGGCCGGCGCGGAGACAGTGATGGCGCTGCCGGTCGAGGCTTTCTAACGGCTGCCGCTCCGCCGCTCGACGTACCAGGGCGTCATCATCATCACCTCATTCTGCTTCTCGCGCTTCGGCGCGAGGCGGGCGAGGTCGAAATTGCTGTCGAATTCTAGTCCGAACTTGCCGGCCTGCGCCCAGCGGACAACTCCCTTGATTGGCCCGACGCCGACAATGTCCATCGTGATCGCCTGTCCCGCTGTGACCGGGTCGTCGCATTCGACCAGCGCGCCCATCGCCGAAATGTTGCGCAGCCGGACCTCGACCGCGAAGCCGTCGAGGGAGGCGATGGCGCGGCGCATGAGCCGGTGCCGTGGTTCGCGGGCGCATTCGAAACCCTCGGCCTCGATCCGCGCCTTGTTGGCCAGTTCGCGCGCTTCCGGGCCGCTCGACGGCTTGCCGAAGATATAGCCCTGGATCTGGCTGCAGCCGAGCTCGCGGATGAGATGGAGGTCGTCATGCGTCTCGACCCCTTCCGCGCATGTATCCATCTGCAGGCTTTCGCCCAGCGTCACGATGGCGCGAATAATGGCGCTATTGCGGCTGGTCTTGGAAGCCGCCGCGCCCTTGACGAAGCTCTGGTCGATCTTGATCTTGTCGAACGGCGCCTTCTTCAGATAACCGAGCGAGGAATAGCCGGTGCCGAAGTCGTCGAGCGCCAGCCGCACTCCCAGCGATTTCAGCCGGGCGAAGGTCTCGTCGGTTGTGTCGCCGTCGGCCAGGAAGACGCCCTCGGTAATCTCAAGCTCAAGTCGGCCCGCCCGGACGCCGCTTTCGCGCAGGGCATTGGCGACGACGTCGATGACCCGCGGGTCGTTGAACTGGATTGGTGACAGGTTGACCGCCACCCGGACATTGTCCGGCCAGTGGGCCGCCTCGGCAAGCGCTTCGCGGAGCACCCATTCGCCGATCCGCCCGATCATGCCGCATTCCTCGGCCAGCGGAATGAATTTGGCCGGAGAGATCGCCCCGCGCGACGGATGCGCCCAGCGGACCAGCGATTCGAAGCCGCAAATCTCCTCGCCGGCGGCGCGGACGATGGGCTGGTAGACGACGGACAGTTCGTCGCGCTCAATCGCCTGGCGAAGGTCGTTCTCGAGCAGCTGGCGATCGCTGGCCTCGCTGTGCATCGACGGCTCATAAATCATGTGCTTGCCGCGGCCCGCCCCCTTGGCGGCATAGAGTGCAAGGTCGGCATCGCGGACCAGGCTATCGGCATTGCCCCGGCCCGGATCGCCGATGGCGATTCCAACCGAGGCGCCGATGGTCACCCGGTGGCCTTCGATCGAATAGGGCCGGGAAACCTGTTCGATGAGGGTGCGCGCCAGTGATTCCAGCAGGCCGATGTCGACCGTTCCGGGAAGCACCGCCTTGAACTCGTCGCCGCCCAGGCGCCCGACCTGGCCATGCTCGCCCATCACCGATTTCAGCCGCGCCGCGACCTCCCGCAGAAGTGCGTCGCCGATCGGGTGGCCGAGCGTATCGTTGACGTTCTTGAATCGGTCGAGGTCGATCAGGAACAAGCCGCAGCCTTTCTGCCGGCGGGTCGAATTGCGCAGTGCTTCCTCAAGCGTCTGCCGCATCATCGCCCGGTTGGGCAGGCCGGTCAGCGAGTCGAACCGCGCCAGGCGAGAGATTTCCTGCTCCGACCGGCGCTGCTCGGTAAGGTCGGTGCCGATGCCGCGAAAGCCATGGAAGCGACCGCGATCGTCGAATACGGGATTGCCGGACAGCGACCAGTGGATGTTCTCCTTCGACGCCGGCCGGACGACCACATCCGAAAAGGGAAAGCGCGCCGACAGGTGAAAGCCAAGCGTCTTGCGCTCCTCGTTGGCGTCGAAACCGCCCGTCTCCACCGACAGCAAGTCGGTGAACTGACGACCAAGCAATTCTTCCGGCTCGCATTCGAAATCGTCGGCGAGCTGTTGCGATACGTAGGACAAGGTGCCCTCGAAATTGGTTTCCCAGAACCAGCCGCGGCCGCTATTCTCGAACTCGTCGACGAAGCGCAGCGCCTTTCGGGCGAGCGCGTCCAGCTTCATCCGCTCACGGCCGGTGGCAATGATCTTGCGGGCGCCCGCGACGCTGTATGCCACCAGAACCAGCGACAGAATCTCCATGCCGGCCGGGATCAGCGGCGACGTCGCCAGAACGATCCCGGCGATGGCCGACATGACGGTATTCACAAGGGCCAGCGGCGGCGAGCTGATCGACACGATGGCGCCCATCGCGACCCCGGCGACCATGGCGATCTGCGCCGCGGAAATGGCGATGACAAAGGACTCATCCTGGACCATCTTGCCAAACCAGATCCACGCCAGGCTGGTCGCGGCCAGGTAGAAGCAAAGCCCGCGAATGACCGTATGCGGCGGCACGTTGAGCTTGTGCCGCTTCAGCAAGGCTGCCGCTGCGACCCCGTCCAGCGTCAGGGTCAGGAAGGCCGGGATCAGCGGATTGTGCAGCCCCAGACTGGTCGCCATGCCTGGTGACAGGAGGACGCAGCCAACCGTGATCAGCAGATGCATGACCCCCATCAGGATGGCGATGTGGCCGAGCCCGGCGATGCGCCACTCGGCAAGCGATTCCTCGTCGGCATTGTCGTGCGGGCGAAGGTCGAACCACAGCGCTTCCCGGACCGTCGCGCGATCGCGATCAGCCTCACTGGATTCCACGGTTCCTGCAAATCGTGCCCGGCGCATGCGCGCGGTTTAACCTGCGGCAGTTAACGACCAGTCAAACGAGCGCGGTTAGCGGCGCTTTTACGCTGTTTGCTCCGGCAGGAAGTCCGGCACTGACAGATAACGCTCGCCTGTGTCGTAATTGAAGCCGAGAATACGTGGATTATCGCCCAGTTCCGGCAGTTTCTGAGCAATTGCGGACAAGGTTGCGCCGGACGAAATGCCGACCAGCATGCCTTCCTCGCGGGCGGCCCGGCGCGCCATGTCCTTGGCGTCGTTGGGGTCGACCTGGATGATGCCGTCAAGCAGGCTGGTGTCCATGATGGCGGGGACGAAGCCCGCGCCAATGCCCTGAATGGGGTGCGGCCCAGGATCGCCTCCCGACAGGACCGGCGACAGGGTCGGCTCGACCGCGAATACTTTTAGGGTCGGCCATTCCTTTTTCAGCACCTCGGCACAGGCGGTGATGTGGCCGCCCGTGCCGACTCCGGTAATGATGACGTCAACCGGCGAATCCCTGAAATCGCGGAGGATTTCCTGCGCCGTCGTTCTGCGGTGAACCTCAAGGTTGGCCGGATTCTCGAACTGCTGCGGCATCCAGGCGCCGGGGGTTCCAGCGACGATCTCTTCGGCCCTGGCAATGGCGCCCTTCATGCCCTTTTCGCGCGGGGTCAGGTCGAAGTCGGCCCCGTAGGCCAGCATCAGCCGGCGGCGCTCGATGCTCATGCTGTCGGGCATGACCAGGATCAGCTTGTAGCCCTTGACCGCCGCCACCATGGCCAGGCCGATGCCAGTGTTTCCCGACGTCGGTTCGACAATCGTCCCGCCGGGCCGCAGCTTGCCGCTTTTTTCCGCATCCTCGATCATCGCCAGGGCGATTCGATCTTTGATCGATGCGCCCGGGTTGACCCGTTCCTGCTTGATCCACACCTCGGCCTTGTCGCCGAATAGGCGGCTTATCCGGACGTGGGGGGTGTTGCCGATCGTCTCAAGGATATTGGCGGCCTTCATGGCTGGGCTCTCCTGGTTTCGGATGATCCTAAATCGGTGTACGCATGGGCTCTTGCAAGACCGGGTCAGACGCCGCTCGCCACGACGTCGGCATTTTCCGGAAGGGGCTCGGGCAGGTCGAAGGTCCGCGCTTTCCGCAGTTCTGGAAAGAGCAGGGCCCAGATCAGGGTCACGCCGACCGCCGCGACGCCCCCCGCTACAGTGGCGGCGATCGGTCCGACCAGCGATGCAGCGAACCCGCCGCGCGCCTCGCCCAATTCGTTCGACGCGGAAATGGCCAGAGTCGATGCGGCTGCCACCCTGCCGCGCATGTCGTCGGGCGTGTGCAGCTGGATCAGCGACTGGCGGATATAGACGGAGAACATGTCGGCTGCGCCAAGCAGAGTCAGCATCGCCAGGGAGAGCCAGAAGCTGGTCGACAGGCCGAAAATTGCCGTTGCGGCACCGAAGATGACGACCGAAGCCAGCATCTTCACCCCGACATCGCTCTTCAGCGGCCTGAACGAAAAGAAGATAGCGGTCAGCGTCGCGCCGGCCGCGGGCGCGGCCCGAAGCGGGCCCAGGCCATCGGCGCCGACGTGCAGGATATCACGCGCATAGACCGGCAGCATCGCCGTCACCCCGCCTAGCAGCACTGCGAACAGGTCAAGCGTGATCGCGCCAAGCACCAGGCGGTTACGGCGGACATAGGTCAGGCCGTCGACCATCTGCTGCCACGGTGTCCCGGGTTTGATGGTTGTCCGCGTCACTGGCCTGATGGTGAAGAAGCTTATGCTCGCGAAGGCGAACAGGATGGTGCTGACCAGATAGGGCAGGTGCGGGGTCACGTCGTAAAGGATGCCGCCGATGGCGGGCCCGGCGATTGCGCCAGTCTGCCACGCGGTTGAGCTGAGGGCGATAGCCCGGGGAAGAAGCTCACGCGGGACCAGGTTCGGCGCCAGCGCCCCGATCGCCGGCCCGGCGAAGGCGCGCGCGACGCCAAGCAGCGAGGCTACGCCAAACAGGATCGGCAGGGTCACGAACCCGCGCCAGGTCGCCACGAACAGGATCGCGGCACATAGCATTTCCAACAAAAGAACGAAGCGGCCGATGTGCCGCCGGTCGAGCCGGTCGGCCGCCCAGCCGCTGATTGGCGTCAGGATGAACAGCGGCACGAACTGGACGAGACCGATCAGGCCGAGCTGGAACGCCGCCTCGCGTATCGGCATTGTCGTCCGGGCGATGTCATAAACCTGCCAGCCGATGACGATCACCATCGCCATCTGGGCTATGGTCGTCGCCAGCCGCGCCAGCCATAAAGCTCGAAAGTCGGCAATCAGGAGCGGGGCGGGGATCACTCCCTGCCCCTAGTCAGCCTGTCGGTGCGCCGCAATCAGGCAGGCTGCTGAAGCGGGATTGCGCTTCGCATGTCCGCCGCCGTGCCGAGGAAAGCGCGGATGTCGTCGATCAGCTTTTGCTTGTCGCTGGCGAAGAGACCGTGCGCGGCCCCGTCATATTCTATCAGTTGCGCGTTCGGGATTGCTTTCGCAACCTCGCGGGCGGTGGCTTCGATCGGCACGGTCGCATCGCTGGTGCCATGAATCACCAGCGTCGGCATGGTGAAATGCCGCAAGGTGCCGCGCAGGTCCGTGCTGGCGAAGGCCTTGGCCGCGGCAAGCGTCGGCCGCAGCCCGGCCATCATCGCCTGGCGGAAGAAATCGTGGAGCACGGCGTCGCTTACCGGGTGGGACACAAGGCCGACGCCGTAGAAATCCTTCGCGAATGACGTGAAGAAATCGGCGCGATCCTTTTTGATGCCGTCGGCAATCTGGTCGAATACATGCTGCGGGACCCCATTGGGATTGTCGTCGGTTTTCAGCATGTAGGGGACGATCGAGCTTATCAGGATCGCCTTGCTGATCCTGTCCTTGTGCCGCTCGACCAACTTGGCGACTTCGCCGCCGCCCATGGAGAAACCGGCGACCGCGAAAGAGCCGCTGATTCCGGCATCGGCCAGGACGGCGTCGATGTCCGATGCGAACGTATCATAGTCGTAGCCGTCCCATGGCTGGTCCGACCGGCCGAAACCGCGGCGGTCGGGAACGAGGCTTCGATAACCCTTCTCGGCCAGCGCCAGCGCCAGGTCGTCAAACGTGTCGCCGGTCAAAGGCCAGCCGTGGATCAGCACGATCGGCGACCCGTCGACCGGGCCCCAATCCTTGTAAAAAAGGGAAACTTTGTCGGCGGCGACGGCGCGAGGCATGGCGATCCTCCAGGGTTTGAGGGGGCGGAACAGGACCAACGCGCCGCGTCGACGCCCGTTGCACCTTGCTCCGCGCGCTGGTCGCTACCGCAGGGCTATGGAGCGCAGGGCGGCCAGGGCAGTCCGGATCGACCGCCTTGCCTTCGACTTAAACCATGATCGCCAGCGCCATTTCCGCCGGCAGGGCGCCGCGATTCGGCGCGGTCCGCGGTCAGCGCGTCGAAGAAATCGCGGGCGGTGATGGAATGCGGTGGTGAAGGAATGGCTAAGGCGCGAGAAATCGCTGGATGTTCGTGCTTCGTTCCGTTAGCGTGCGACGCCATGGCCAAGCCCAAGTCGCGCTACGTCTGCCAGCTCTGTGGGTCGGTCGCGACCCGCTGGCAGGGCCAGTGCGCGGACTGCGGCGACTGGAACACGCTCGTCCAGGAAAACGCCGCCGTGTCGAGCATCTTTGCAGCGAAGCATAACCTCCAGGGCGGCGGCAGCCACATTCAGCTGGTGGGGCTGGACACGCCCGCCGCGCTGCCCGACCGGATGCCGAGCGGTATCGCCGAGTTCGACCGCGCCATCGGCGGCGGCATCGTCGCCGGCTCGGCGCTGCTGGTCGGCGGCGATCCGGGCATCGGCAAGTCGACTTTGCTGCTTCAGGTCGCCGCCCGTCTCGCCGCCGCCGGCCAGCGCGTCGTCTATGTCTCGGGCGAGGAATCGGCCGAGCAGGTGCGCCTCCGCGCCGTCCGCCTCGGCCTTGGCCGCTCGCCGGTCCAGCTCGCCGCCGCCACCTCGGTCCGCGACATCCTCACCACCATGGGCAGTGGCGAGCCGCCGCGCCTGCTGGTCGTCGATTCGATCCAGACCATGCACAGCGACCTGATCGAGGGCGCGCCGGGCACCGTCAGCCAGGTCCGCGCCTCGGCGCAGGAGCTGGTCCGCTTCGCCAAGGAGCGCGGCACGGCGGTGGCGCTGGTCGGCCATGTCACCAAGGACGGCAGCATCGCCGGGCCCCGGGTCCTCGAGCATATGGTCGACACGGTGCTGAGCTTCGAGGGCGAGCGCAGCCACCAGTACCGAATCCTGCGCGCTTGCAAGAATCGCTTCGGCGGCACCGACGAGATCGGCGTCTTCGCCATGGAGACGGAAGGGTTGACCGAGGTCCCCAACCCCTCCGCCTTGTTCCTCACCCATCGCGGCGAGGCGGTCAGCGGCACATCCGTCTTCCCCGCCATGGAAGGCAGCCGCCCGGTCCTGGTCGAGATCCAGGCGCTGACCGTCCGCCTCGCCACCGGCGCCACCCCGCGCCGCGCCGCGGTCGGCTGGGACAGCGGTCGCCTCGCCATGATCCTCGCCGTGCTGGAGGCGCGCTGCGGGCTCAGCTTCGCCACGTGCGAAGTCTATCTGAACGTCGCCGGCGGCTATCGCCTGAGCGACCCAGCTGCCGACCTCGCCGTCGCCGCGGCGCTGGTGTCGGCCATGTCGGAACGGCCGGTGCCGTCGGATTGCGTCGTGCTCGGCGAAATCGCGCTGTCAGCCGAAATTCGCCCGGTCGCCCACGCCGGCTTGCGCCTCAAGGAAGCTGCCAAGCTTGGCTTCGAGCAGGCCTGGGTGCCCAAGGGTGTGAAGGGCGAGGGCCTGCGATTGGCGGAGTTTGGCAATTTGCGGGCTCTGGTGAATCAGATTCTCGGCCGGTAATTCCTTCCCCTCAGGTGGAGGGGGACCATCCCGGACTTGATCCGGGATGGTGATGGGGGCCTGCGAATTGTTGAACGCCTCGACAGTGGTCCCCCTCCGTAAGCGTCTTGTTCTGCCTCTCCCAAGGGGGAGGATCGGGGCTGGCATCGACCGTCACGCTAAGCTAGCCGCTCTCTCATGAGCGCGCTCGACATCTTCGTCATCCTCGCTTTGGCCGGCGGCGCGCTGGTCGGCTTCGTCCGCGGCTTCGTCCATGAACTCTTGTCCCTGTTCGCCTGGGTCGCCGCGGTGGCGATGCTCAAGCTGTTCCACGCCCAGCTGCACGAAGGTTTGGCGCCGTCGGTCGGCACCTCGGCCGGCGCCGCGGTCCTCGCCTTCGCCTTGCTGTTCCTGCCGACCTTCATCCTGGTGAAGATGCTTGCCCGCCGCCTCGGCAAGCGCTCGCGCGCTTCGCTGCTCGGCCCGATCGACCGGATGCTCGGCTCGGGCTTCGGCCTGTTGAAGGGCCTGCTCGCCGCGACCCTCTTTTTCCTGCTCGCCAACCTCGCGACCGACATGGTCTATGGGCCGGAGGCCGACCGGCCGGAATGGATGACCGCTTCGCGCACCTATCCGTTGCTCAACGCCAGCGGCCGCGCCATCGTCGATTGGGTCGAGGCTCGCCGCCTCCGCCCGCAGCCGGTAGGGGCGCAGGAATGATCCGCCTTTACGACACGCTGGCGCGCGAAAAGCGCGAGTTTCGGCCCGCATACCCAAAGCGCATCACCATGTATGTCTGCGGGCCGACGGTCTATGGCCGCGCCCATATCGGCAATGCCCGGCCGGCGGTGGTGTTCGACACGCTCGCCCGCCTCATCCGCCACGAATATGGCGCCGATAGCCTCACCTATGCCCGCAATGTCACCGACGTCGACGACAAGATCATCGCCGCCGCCGAGGCTGAGGGTGTCGATCCGTCCGTGATCACCGAACGGTTCGAGCGTTTCTATCTCGAGGACATGGGCGCGCTCGGCGTCGCCGCGCCCGACATCGCGCCCCACGCGACCCAGGAAATCGGCCCGATGATCGCCATGATCGAACGGCTGATCGGCATTGGCAACGCTTATGAGGCCGAAGGCCACGTCCTCTTCTCGGTTCCGAGCGATCCCAGCTATGGCGAGCTAAGCCGCCGCGACCGGGAAGCGATGATCGCCGGCGCCCGGGTCGAGGTCGCCCCCTACAAGCGCGACCCCGCCGACTTCGTCCTGTGGAAGCCGAGTCCGGAAGGGATGGTAGGCTGGGACAGTCCCTGGGGCAGGGGCCGGCCCGGCTGGCATATCGAATGTTCGGCGATGATCCGCGCGCATCTGGGCGAGACGATCGACATCCACGGCGGCGGCCTCGACCTCATCTTCCCACATCACGAGAATGAAATCGCCCAAAGCCGCTGCGCCCACGCCGGCGCCCCGCTCGCCCGCTACTGGGTGCACAACGGCTTCGTCGACATGGGCGCGGAGAAGATGTCGAAGAGCCTCGGCAACATCATCACGACGGAAGAATTGCGTAAGACGCACAAGGGGGAGACGCTTCGGCTCGCCCTGCTGTCCGCCCACTACCGCTCGCCGCTGCCGTGGACGGAATCGCAGGTGGCTCAGGCAAAGACCAATCTCGACAAGCTTTACCGAACGGCGGGCGACGCACACCCGACGGAGGTCGATGAAGGCGTGCTTGAGGCACTATCGGACGATCTCAATTCCCCGCTCGCTCTATCGCGCCTGATGGCGCTTGATGATCCGGCTGTGCTCAAGGCGACCGCCGATCTATTTGGCCTTCTTCAACAGAATGCCGAAGATCATTTCAAAGGTCGGGTACAGCATGCCGCAACTGGCGAATTAACTGGGGCCTCAGCGACTGTCACTGCTGAGGTTGTTCGGAGCGAGCAATATATTGATGCTCGCGTTGCCGAGCGCGCCGAAGCCAAGAAAAACCGCGACTTCGCCACCGCCGACCGCATCCGCGATGCGCTAAAGGCGGAAGGGATCGTCCTTGAAGACGGGCCTGCCGGCACCACCTGGCGGCGGGAATGAAAGGGCCATCGCAAAATAACCCCTTTGTCCTGAGCTTGTCGAAGGACTGCCCTTACTTCGGGCAAGAGAAGGGAAGCCCTTCGAGACGCGGCCTTTGGCCGCTCCTCAGGGCGGGCGGTCGCCGGGGCAATCGGTGAACGCCCCGCTCTACACCGCCGACATCCTGCGCCTTGCCTCCTCGCTCGGCGAACAGGTGCCCCTCGATCGCATCGACGGCAGCGGCGACGAGCGCGCCCCCACGTGCGGCAGCCGGGTAAGGACCGAGGTTCAGCTTGCCGACGACGGATCGGTAGCAGCGATTGCCCAGGACGTTCACGCCTGCGCGTTCGGCCAGGCTTCCGCGGCGCTGCTCGCCCGCCACGCGCCCGGCCGTACCGGAACGGAAATCGACCAGGCTCTCGCCGACCTCACTGGCTGGCTGGCCGGGGATCGCGACGATCCCGGCCCCTGGCCCGGCCTCGATGCGCTGGCCCCGGCGCGCTCGCGCCGCGCCCGCCACCCGGCCATCCTCCTGCCGTTCCGCGCCTTGCTCGCCGCGATCAGGTCCGCCCGGTGACGACACCCGCCCAAGCGGCCGAAACCACCACTGCTTTGCTGGAAAGCGGCGCCATCATGCTCGGCGCCGCGCTGCTGTTCGTCACCGCCTTCCGCAAGCTGAAGCTGGGCGCCACGCTCGGCTATATCGTCGGCGGCGCGGTGATCGGCCCGCACCTGCTCGGCCTGGTCGACGATCCGGAAAATCTGTCCGGAATCGCCGACATTGGCATCGCCTTGCTGCTGTTCATCGTCGGGCTGGAGCTCCATCCGAGCCGCCTGTGGCGGTTGCGCAAGGACATTTTCGGCCTTGGCCTGGCGCAGGTGGTGCTGTGCGGTGTCGCGCTCAGCCTGTTTATCCAGCTTGCCCTCGGCATCTCGCCGGAAGCGTCGCTGGCGATCGGCCTGCCGCTGGCCTTGTCGTCGACGGCGCAGGTGCTGCCGATGCTGCGCGCCGACGGCGACCTCAACACGCCGCAGGGCGAGCGCACCTTCTCCATCCTGCTGTTCCAGGATCTCGCCATCGTGCCGATGATCACGATCATCGCCGCCATGTCGCGAGTCGCGCCGGATCCGGATGCGCCGGCCGGCTTGACCGTGGCGCTCTACACGGTCGTCGCCATCGTCGGGCTGGTCGCCGCGGGACGGTACATCCTCAACCCCTTTTTCCGGCTGATCGGCCGCTTCGGGGAGAGGGAATTGTTCGTCGTCGCCGGCCTGTTCGCGGTGATCGCCGCCTCGGCGCTGATGCACATGCTGCACCTGTCGACGGCGCTGGGCGCTTTCATCGCCGGCGTGATGCTGGCGGAATCGCCCTACCGTCACGAACTGGAAAGCGACGTGGAGCCGTTCCGGTCGCTTCTGCTCGGCTTGTTCTTCCTGTCGGTGGGCATGATGCTCGACTTGGGCGCCATCGCCTCTCGGCCCGCGTTCGTGGTCGGCATCGCGCTGGCGGTGATCGTCATCAAGGCGGGTATCATCACCTTGCTTGCCCGCGCCTTCGGCAATCGCTGGACGCGCAGCCTCCGGCTGGGCCTGCTGCTCAGCCAGGCCGGCGAATTCGGCTTCGTCCTGTTCGCGCAGGCGGCCTCGGCGCAACTGATCCTGCCCGAGGCCGCCTCCTTGTTCGGCGCGATCGTCACCTTGTCGATGGCCTCGACGCCCTTCCTGATGCGGTTGACCGACTGGCTGGAAAAGCGCGAGGAAGCGAGCGGCGCCCATCTCGACGGGCCGGAATTCTCGCCCGAGACCAACGCCATTGTTGTCGGTTACGGCCGCTTTGGCCAGACCGTCGCGCAGATGCTGATGGCGAAACGCATTCCCGTCACCATCATCGACAGCAAGCCGGAGCAGATCGAGATCAGCGAGGAATTCGGCACCAAGGTCTATTATGGCGACGGCACGCGGGTCGACCTGCTTCGGACCGCGGGCGCGGCCGAGGCCGAAGCGATCATTTTCTGCCAGGACAGCCGGACGCTCGACCGTTCGCGTCTGGAACAGATTCTCGAGGCCTTCCCGCAGGCCCGGGTGATGGTCCGGGTTTACGACCGGCGGGAGTTGATCGACTTCGACGGGATCGACCTGGCGCTGGCCCAGCGCGAATTGTTCGAAAGCGCCGTTGTCATGGGCCGCGAGGCCCTGCTGGCGCTGGGCATCGCCAAACGCGAGGTTGACCGCGTCGAAGCCGAATATCGTTCCCGCGATGCGGAGCGGCTGGAGCGCCAGAGCGAGACCGGCGATTTGCGCGCCGCCCGGGACCGGATGTTCACGACCAGCAAGGGGCTGGATGATGAGGAAGTGCCGGCCGCCGGCTAATCCGCGCGGTCCAGGAAATCGGCAAGCTGCGCGGCGCTGACATCGCGCGACAGGAACGCCCGGCCGATTCCGCGCGTCAGGATCAACGCCAGCCCGCCGGCACCGGCTTTCTTGTCGCTGGCCATCAGGGCGGCCAGTTCGGCTCCGCGGCCGGCGAGCCCGACGTCGCTCAGCGTCGTGGGCAGGCCTGCGGCGCCAAGGCAATTCCCCGTCCGGTCCACGTCGGCGGTTCGGCAAAACTCCAGCTCGGCCGACATTCGGAACGCCAGCGTCATGCCTACGGCGAGGGCTTCGCCGTGAAGTCGTCGGAACGTGGATCAATGGGCAGCCGCGCTTGAACAGCGCCGCGGCCAGCCCGTCGATGTCGCCGACCGATCCGCCGCCGAAAGCGACGATCGGCGTGTCGCGCGTGACGTTGCGTTCGGCCAGCCTTTCGGTCAGGCGCTCGAGCGTCGCCCAGGTCTTCGCGGCTTCACCTGCCGGCACGAAGAGCGGGTCGGCGGGAAGGGCAGGGCGTCGCCATGCCGTTTCCAGACGGTTTCGTCGGTGATGACCGGGATCGGTCGGATGGACAGGCCGGCGGCGCTTTGACCGATCGGGCCGATGTTGACGTCGTGGCGGCCGCCGCCGGCCTCGCGACCGGGATGCTTTTCAAGGCTGGCCAAGATGCGCGTCGAGCGCCTTGACGATCGAATCGACCACGTCGCCATGCGCGCCTGCGCCGCTCTTCACATGGATATGGGCCTCCGAATAGGCGGGGCCGCGTTCCTCGGCGAGCCGTTCCAGCGTGCCCTTGCGGTCGCCGTTGCGCAGCAGCGGTCGGGTGTCACGCCGGCCGGTGCGCTCGGTCAGCACGTCGACCGGCGCGTCGAGCCAGACGGTGATGGCCCGTTCGTTGAGAAGTTCGCGGGTGCGGGGGTCGACATAGGCGCCTCCGCCCGTGGCGATGACCCGGACGGCGCCGTCCATCAGCCTGGCGACCAGCCGTCGCTCGCCGTCGCGGAAATCCTTTTCGCCAAATTTCTCAAAGACTTCGGCGGCGCTTAGGCCGGCTGCGTCTTCGATTTCGGAATCGCTGTCGACGAACGGCAGGCCGAGCCTTCTGGCCAGGCGGCGGCCGACCGTCGACTTGCCGGCGCCCATCAGGCCGACAAGGACGATCGGGCGGTCAAGGCGGTCGCTCAGCTTTTGCACGGCTGGGGCTATACAGCGGGCGGTGAGGTCGGGCAAAAGCCTGTCCGGCCCCCATTCAAAATAGGATATTCGAATAGGATATGCCCCGCGGATTCGCCATTCTCGTCATACTCGCCGTCCTCCTCATAGGCGGGCTGGTCTTCCTGTCGACCCGCGCCACCGAAGTGCAGACCAGGACGATCGAAGTCGATGTCACCGCCCCGGCCAATGCAAGCTAGGCGCCTGCTGATCGCCACCGGCGTCGGGCTGGCGCTGGCATTGCCAGCACTGGCGCAGGAATCGCTCCTGCCGCCCGGCTTCGGCAACACCCCGGCGCCTGCGCCAGCGCAGCCTCAGGCAAGCCAGCCCGCCGCGCCAAGTGCAAGCCGGCCAGCAGCCGCCCAGCCGACAGCTCAAGCAGAAAGCGCGGTTGTCGAGTTCACGGAGGAGCAGCTGGCGGAGATGCCGCCTCCTGTTGAACTGCCGTCGCACGCCCGCCGCAACCCGTTCGAGGTGGGCTCGATCAACCCAGCCAATGTCGGCCTGACAGACAATGCCTGGGGCAGCGCCAGCGGCCGTTTCCTGTCGAACCTGCTCCGCCGGTCAAGCGGCAGGTCGGGCCTGCGCTGGATGCATATTGCGTTGCGAAACGCGCTCGCCGCCGAGACCCGTGCGCCTTTCGACGTCAATCCGGTCGATTGGGCCGCCGAAAGGGCCTGGCTCCTCCTTCGCATGGGCGAAGCTGACGGCGGCCGAATGCTGGTTTCCGGCGTGGATGTCGATCGCTTCACGCCGAAGATGTTTCAGGTCGGCGTCCAGAGCGCGTTGGCAAATTCGGATCCCTCCGCGCTGTGTCCACTTGAGCAGGGCATCGCTCGCGTGGAGCCGGGGGTCTACCCGCTGATTCAGGCAATGTGCGCGGCCCTTGCCGGAGAGCCGGAGTCGGCGGCGTCGCAGATCGACAGCGCCCGGCGCCGAGGCAGGATCGGCGGGATCGACCTGGTGCTTGCCCAGAAAGTCGTTGGCGCCGCGGCCGATTCAGGCCGGGCTGTGACGGTCGAGTGGGAGCCGGTCGAGCGTCTGAACGCCTGGCGCTTTGGGCTGGCGACCGCAACCGGCATGGTGCCGCCGGACAGGCTCCTCGGCAATGCTTCCCTGCAGCTCCGATCGTGGCAAGCGCGTTCACCGATGATCTCTCCGGCCAGTCGGCTTGATGCCGCGAAAATTGCCACTGGCCTGGGTGTGTTTTCATCGCAGGCCATGGTCGATCTTTACGCGCTCATTTACGATTCCACAGATCCCGATGACTTGGTCGACAGCGACGCCTGGCAACTGAGGCAGGCGTTCGTCGGGCGCGATTTGGACGCAAGGTTGTCCGCAATGCGCCGTTTATGGGGACGCTCGACCGAGCCGTTACAACGCAAGGCGGCGAACGCCGCCCTCGCCCGGGCCGCAACCAGAATTGCGCCAAGCGCCGACTTGCAAAGCGACGCGCCCAACCTGATCGCCTCGATGCTTGCCGGCGGATACGACCGGGAAGCGGCTCGGTGGCTGCCGGTCATCGACGACATGGACGATGAATATGCGGATTCCTGCTGGGCGATGCTCGCCTTGGCCACGCCGGTGGCAGTGCCCGTCAATGTCAGCAACAGCCGGATCGTCGGCTTCATCAATCGTGATGACAGTGATGGAAAGAAGCGGTCGGCCCTTCTCATCGGCGCGTTGACCGGGCTTGGCCGGATCGACGTGGAAACCGCCGGTCGACTGAACGGCAGGTTCGGACTGCGGCTGCAACGTCGATCCCGCTGGACAGAGATGGTGGATGGGGCGGCGGCGCGCGGGCAGGGTGGAACAGTTGCAGTGCTCACCGGCCTCGGCTTCGAAACCGCCAATGCAAGCCAGATTCCTGCAGCCCACATGTTCCATGCAGTGGCCGCACTGAGGCGGACCGGGCAGGAGTTCGTCGCCAGGATGATTGCGGCAGAGGCGCTTGCGCCGGCGTGATGACCGACGAGGATCGTCAGCTCGTCGAACGATTCCTCGAAATGCTGGCGGCTGAAGCGGGAGCCTCACGCAACACGCTTGCGGCCTATCGAAGTGACCTGGCGGCAGCGGCAGTAAGCGTGCCGTGCCTTGCTGAAGCGCAATCCGATCACCTGGCCGCACTTGGCGCCCAATGGGTCGATCTCGCGCCGGCGACCGTAGCCCGACGGTCTTCGGCGCTCCGCCGCTTCTATGGCTTTCTTGTTGACGAAGGTGAGCGGGCAGACGATCCGTGCGCAACTTTGCCGCGGGCCAATTATCAGCGGCCCTTGCCCAAGGTGCTCTATCCAGAAGAAGTCGAAACCCTTCTCACATCGGCGGAGGACCGCGCCCGGAGCGACGAGCCACGCAGCCTTCGCAACCTCGCCATCCTCGAACTGCTTTATGGGTCAGGCCTGCGCGCCACGGAACTGGTCAGCCTCCCGAAGGCAGCCGTCCGCCCCGGCCAGCCCTTCCTCATCCTGCAAGGCAAGGGCGCGAAGGAAAGGCTTGTTCCAATCTCATCCCGGGCGACCACGGCCGTCGAACGGTGGCTGGCGACCCTTTCGCCGTCGTCGAATTGGCTTTTCCCGAGCGGGAAGTCGCATCTTAGCCGTGTCCGGCTTTACCAGCTGGTTCGTCAACTGGCGGCGGACGCCGGTATTGCTCCGGACAAGATCAGCCCGCACGTTCTAAGGCATGCCTTTGCCACCCACCTGCTCGCAGGCGGCGCGGACCTGCGCGTCCTGCAAACCCTGCTGGGCCACGCTGACATCGCCACGACGCAGATCTACACGCATGTCGACAGCGCCCGACTGATTGACCTTGTTAACAGCAGGCATCCGCTGGCCGACCGGGATCGTTGACGATCCATTGGCGGCGTCCTACCCCGCGCCGCCAATGCTCACCTTCCTGGATTTCGAAAAACCCATCGCCGACCTGGAGGCGCGCGTCGCCGAGCTTCGCGAGACGGCGGAAGCGGGATCGATCGATCTCGACGCCGAGATCAGCAAGCTTGAAGTCAAGTCAGCCAAGCTCCTTCGCGAGGCCTATGCCAAGTTGACGCCATGGCAGAAGACTCAGGTCGCTCGTCATCCGGAACGCCCGCATTTCAAGGATTTCGTCGCCGGCCTTGCAACCGATTTCATGCCGCTGGCGGGTGATCGCGGATTCGCCGACGACCCGGCAATGGTCGGAGGCCTCGCCCGGATCGATGGCCGCCGGATCATGCTTATCGGCCATGAGAAGGGTGACGACACCGCATCCCGGTTGCGGCATAATTTCGGCATGGCCAAGCCGGAAGGCTACCGGAAGGCCATTCGGCTCATGCAGCTTGCGGGCAGGTTCGGCATCCCGGTCGTGACTCTGGTGGATACGCCTGGCGCCTTCCCGGGTGTTCAGGCGGAGGAACGGGGGCAGGCCGAGGCCATTGCCCGGTCGACTCAAGAATGCCTGAACCTTCAGGTCCCGATGGTGACTGCGATCGTTGGCGAAGGCGGTTCCGGCGGCGCGGTCGCCATTGCCACCGCCAACCGCGTACTCATGTTCGAGCATGCGATCTATTCGGTGATTTCCCCTGAAGGATGCGCGTCGATCTTGTGGCGAACCGCTGACAAGGCAGGCGAAGCAGCGGAAGCCATGAAAATCACTGCTCAGGATCTGCAATCGCTAGGCGTCGTCGATCGAATCGTTCCGGAACCGCTTGGCGGCGCCCAGCGAAATCCGCAGGAAGCGATCGCCGGCTTGAAGCTTGCTATCGTCGAAGAATTGCAGGGCTGCGGCACCCTGTCGGGTGCCGAGATCCTGAAACAGCGCCGTGCCAAGTTCCTTTCGATCAGCTGACAGCGCAGAGGAACCCGCCCGGTCATTTCTCGTTCAGTGCAGCACGTTACGTCTGCTTATCGATTCTGGAGAAGTGATCATGCGTGCCCGCTATCTGGTCGCAACCGCCTTGGCCTCCGCTATGCTCGCGCCAGCTCTGTCCGCGCAAGCTGTCCGAACTCTCAATCAGCGCTACGTCGCCGAAGCCCAGCGGCAGCATCCGCAATTGGTCGCCGAGTTCGGTGGCGCCGAGACTGGCCAGCGCGCCGCCTATGTCGAGTCCGTCGGCCGCCGGGTGGCTGCATATTCAGGGATTGCCAATTCTGCCGCCGCCTATCGGTTCACGACGCTCAATTCCGCGGTCGAGAACGCTTTCGCCGTTCCCGGCGGATACGTGTACATAACGCGACAGCTGATGGTGCTCATGGATGATGAGTCCCAGCTGGCCTTCGCGCTGGGCCATGAAGTCGGCCATATCGCGGCAAATCATGCCCAGCAGCGCCAATCGGCGGCATCCCGCAATTCCGTTCTGGGCGTGCTTGGCGCGATTCTGGGCAGCGTCGTCGGCAACAATGTCTTTGGCAACGTCATTTCCCAAGGTGCCCAACAGGCGGCGCAATTTTCGACCCTGCGATTTTCGCGGCAGCAGGAATATTCCGCCGACGATCTTGGAATCCGGTACCTGGCCGCCGCCGGCTACGATCCCCTGGGCTCCTCCGGCGTCCTGTCTGCGCTGACCCGCGCCAGCGCTCTGGAAGCCAGGGTGCAGGGGCGTGACAGCCGGCAGACTCCGGAATGGGCCAGCACCCATCCACTTAGCGCCAACCGCGCGCAGCAAGCGCAGAGCTTGGCCCAGCGAACCGGGCGAGCCGGGATGGGAATGCGCAATCGCGATCAGTTCCTGGCGCAGCTTGAGGGGATTTATGTAGACGATGACCCTGCGCAGGGGGTCATTGAGGGCCGAACCTTCACCCATCCTGACCTTCGAATTCAGTTCGCTGTTCCGCCCGGATATTTGATGCAGAACAGCAGCGATGCTGTCTCGATCAAGGGGTCAGCGGGACAGGCGCAGTTCAGCGGCGGCCGTTTCAATGGCACCATCGATCAATATGTCTATCGGGTCATTCAGGAGTTGACAGGCGGCCAAATGCAGCTCGCGGTGCCACCGCCGCAACGCACGGTAATCAACGGGATTCCGGCGGCTTTTACGACAACCCGGGCGAATACGTCATCGGGTGCCGTGGACGTCAGCGTCATGGCCTATCAATGGGACGCCAGCACAATCTATCATTTTGTCATGCTGACACGAGGTGGCGTTGGAGTCGGCCCTTTCATCCCAATGGTGGATTCGATTCGTCGCATATCCGGGAATGAAGCCGCCGCGATCCGGCCGAAAATTATCGACGTTGTCACGGTGCGTCCGGGCGACACGGTCCATTCGCTCGCAGGGCGAATGGCGTACCGCGATTACCAGCTCGACCGCTTCCTGTCGTTAAACGGCCTTTCGGCCGGCTCCCGCCTGGTCCCGGGCCAGAAAGTGAAGCTGGTGCTCTTTGGGGCCAGGCGCAGCTAGGGCCGCGCCTGGCCTAGTTCGACTCCACCTCGGTCTTGACCTTGGTCCACATGCCGCCGGCGCCGCCACCAAGCGTCTTCAAGCCCCCCATCATGGCGACTACGATCAATGCGGCGATCAGCCCATATTCAATCGCAGTCGCTCCCCGCTGATCAACGACGAGCTTGCGCAAAATCGATCGGATAGCGTCCAAGCCACCCTCCTCTGGTCCACGTCCACGAAATTCTCTTAGAACGAGGGCGGTTAACGACTGTCTTGCGGACGAAGTTAATTTCACCTCACCCATGATGTGCGGGACTTCCGTCAGTCGACGGGAGTCCAGGCGGCAAAATGGAGGACTTCGAACGTCTCTAACGTTCGTTCGGCTGTCCTCTGCCTGGCATATTCTTGCGCCGCTGCCGCAAGCGCCCTGCGAGTTATTGGCACCCGCGATCGTTCGGACAGAATGTTGGTGGCCGCCATGGCCCGCAAATCGTCGACTTCCGACTGCAGCGACTGATAGCCGACATGGATCCGATCGACATCGACAACCGCATTGACGAAGCCAGCATTGTGCAGGAGCCCGCAGAGGCTTGGGGCGTCTATTCGCGGGTGAACGTGCGGCGTTGCCGCGCCGATTGCGGCATCGGCAGCGCGCATCGCCGCACGGAGCATGGGCAGGGTGTTGCCACCGCTGATCGCACCGATCAGCAGGCCATCGCTTACGAGTGCGGCGCGAATATTCGCTAGCGCCAGCGGCAGATTGTTGACGGTATCCAGGGTCCCGATCGCGACGCACAAATCAAACTCCGCGTCGCCAAGGCGGTCGCTATCCTCGGCCAGTTTCGATCCATCGGCCAGCTTCGCGAACAGAGTGCCGGGGTCGGCGACTGCAACCTGGCCGACTTCGCCGCGAAGACGCATTGGCCAGATGCGGTCAGGGCAACCAAGCAGAAAGGCAGACTGAAACTTGCGATTGACCAGTGCAATGCGCTCGAGCGTGTCGTCGAAGATGCGGTTGTACAGGAACAACGCCGATCCCTGCCGGCAAGCGCGGTCCCGCCGGATTGCCCGTTGCCGCATGTCGAACAGCGCTTTCGCCACGCACCCGCTTGTGCGCGGCAGGACTGTCGGCGACAAGGGTTGCGTGGATCCGCTTCGCGCTTGGGCAACTCCCTTTCGGGCGATGTTGAATTTCGCCTTGCCGCCCCGATGTGCGGGTTGCGGATCGATCGTCGACCAGTCGCATACATTTTGCGCCGACTGCTGGACGGCGATCGAGTTCATTCGTGGTGGGTGCGACATTTGCGGCCTGCCGCTTTCCGGCACGGATGCGGACCATTGCGCCGCATGCCTCGCCAGGCCACCACGAATTCGACGCAGTCGCGCGGCGGTCATCTATGACGAGATAACCCGGGGACTGGCGATTCGACTGAAATATGGCCGCAAGGTCGGCCTCGCCAAGACGATGGCGCATTATATGAGCCCGCTGCTTGGCGACTTGCCCGCCGGCAGCCGGTTGGTCCCAGTGCCGCTGCACCGGCGTCGCCTTTGGCAGCGCGGGTTCAACCAGGCGGGGCTGCTGGCAGCCGAACTGTGCAGTCGGTCGGGGCTGCAAGTCGAGCATGCGCTCGTCCGGATCAAGAAGACGCCGCCGCTGAAGGGGCTGAGCCGATTGCAGCGCCGGCGTACCGTTGCCGGTGCATTCCGCATCCGCAAGGGAACGAACCTTCAGGGCCGGACCATCGTTCTAGTCGACGATGTCCTGACGACCGGCAGCACTGCCGAAAGCTGCGCCCGTGCGCTGTTGCGAGCTGGCGCCGGCAGGGTTGAGTTCGTTAGCTGGGCGAGGGTGATCCGACCCGCCCATCTAGACCTGGAGACTTAGGTGGCTCGAGTTGAAATGTACGTGAAAACCTTTTGCCCATTCTGCATCAGGGCACAGCATCTCCTGGATTCCAAAGGGATCCGGTATGAAACAGTGGTGATCGGGTTCGACGGGCCAAAGCGGGAGGAAATGATCAGGCGCGCAAGGGGCAGGACGACGGTGCCACAGATATTCATCGACGATGACCACATTGGTGGCTGCGACGACCTTATGCGGCTCGAGCGTGACGG
This sequence comes from Sphingomicrobium sp., assembly GCA_035699505.1. Taxonomy (GTDB): domain Bacteria; phylum Pseudomonadota; class Alphaproteobacteria; order Sphingomonadales; family Sphingomonadaceae; genus Sphingomicrobium. Next base: position 29,907 of record DASSPS010000047.1, read on the forward strand.
TCGGCTCGACGAGTTGCTGGCGGCGTGAAGTGACGAAGATCGCCCTCTTCCAGTCGCAGACCGGCATTGATCCTGAGGCGAATGCGACGGCGCTGGTGGCGGCTGTGGAAACTGCGGCACTTGAAGGCGCCGGCATGTTGTTCACGCCGGAAATGTCAGGTCTGCTCGATCGGAACTCGGCACGGGCGATGCCGAACCGGTTCCTGGAGGAGGACGATCCCGTCCTGGCTGCGGTGCGGGGCGCCGCGGTTCGGCATAAGATGTGGGTGCATCTGGGCTCATTGGCCGTCCGGACGGGGGACAGCATGCTCGCCAACCGGGCCTTCGTTATCGACGCCAGCGGCAACATCCGAGGGCGGTATGACAAGCTCCACCTGTTCGACGTCGATCTGCCGACCGGGGAGAGCTGGCGCGAGTCCGCTGTCTATGCCCGGGGCGAACAGACGGTCATGGTCACGGGAACCCCGGTTGGGAATCTCGGCCTGTCGATCTGCTACGACCTTCGGTTCCCGGCGCTCTATGCCCGCCTGGCGGAGGCCGGCGCTGACGTCATTGCCATCCCGGCCGCTTTCACCGTCCCGACTGGTCGCGCCCACTGGCACGTCATGATGCGGGCGCGAGCGATCGAGGCCGGCTTGTTTGTCGTTGCTGCCGCGCAATCGGGCCATCATGAGGACGGTCGGGATACTTACGGCCATTCGCTGGTGGTCGATCCCTGGGGCGACGTGTTGCTCGATGCCGGCGAAGCGGTCGGGGTGCATTTCGCCGAGATCAACCTAAAGCGGATAGAAGAGGTGCGGCGCAGCCTGCCAGCCCTCCACCACCGCCGTCCAATCCCCGATATCGCCTGAGAATTGAAAATCGAACGCCGCGACCGTAGAGCGGCGGCACGGCTCCGTAGCTCAGCCGGATAGAGCGACGGTTTCCTAAACCGCAGGTCGCAGGTTCGAGTCCTGCCGGGGCCACCAGACAGGTTTTAAAGCAGGGCTTTCGATCATGGCGACAAATTCCGGGATTGGCGCCCGATTGTTCACTCAGCATCCCCAGTCACTGGGGATGACCTGGACAACCCATGGACTTGGCGCGGCAAAGATCGCTGGCGAGCTTATTGGAGCGGGCTGCGCCTGCATGATCCACGCGATTGTGCCAGGATGGTTCACGGAAACCGCCGGGCGCACCGTCGTCCGGCTGCATGAGCATATGCAGCGGCGCAAGGCCGGCGCGGCCGACCCCGGCGGCTGGCCCGACTATGAGATCTGACCGCCCGGAGACCGAAGGAATTCAACCGTGAGCAGCACGCCCGACGACGGCGACCTGATCGAATCGGCGCCGGATTGCGCCATTCCGAGAGACGTCAGCGATGCGATTCGCACGCTGATCCGCTGGGCAGGCGACGACCCGGACCGCGAAGGGCTGGCCGACACGCCGCGCCGGGTGGCCAAGGCGTGGCGCGAATATGCCCGCGGCTATGCCGAGGACCCGGCGGCGCACCTTTCCCGCACGTTCGAGGAAGTGGGCGGGTATGACGAAATCGTGCTGCTGAAGGACATCCCCTTCCAGAGCCACTGCGAGCACCATCTGGCGCCGATCATCGGCAAGGCCGCCATCGCTTACCTTCCCGGCGATAAAGTGGTTGGAATCAGCAAGTTGGCGCGAGTCCTCCACGGCTACGCGCGGCGCCTGCAAGTCCAGGAGCGGCTCACCGCCCAGGTCGCCGACGCCATCTGGGACCATCTCGCCCCCAAGGGCGTGGCGGTGGTGATCGAGGCCAGCCACGCCTGCATGACCGCACGGGGCGTCCAGACGCCGGGCGTGATGATGACGACATCGAGGATGATGGGCACCTTCCGGGCCGACGAGCGGAGCAGGCGCGAAGTGCTCGCCCTGATGGGATACTGAGTTTCGCCCAAAGTGCTATTGTGAGCGAGGCGATGCGCAATTGCTCCAGCCGGGAGTGAATCCCGGCTTCGCAATGGGGTTTCTTGTATGGAGGGCATGATGATCAGGACAGCGGGACTGGCGGCGGCATTGATGTTGACGGCCTGCGGGCAGCGGGGGGCGGCGCCGGCGGACAATGCGGCGGTCACCGAAGCGCCGGCGGCGGCGGACAAGGCCGCCGCGGCCGGCCCGGCCGAACCGTCGGCGAGCGACCGGCCGGTGGCGATCGCCGCCGCCGCCGCCGACCTCAAATGGGGTGGCTGCCCGCCCGGCATGCCCGAGGGCTGCCAGATCGCGGTGCTTCACGGCGACCCGGCCAAGCCCGACGCCGACATCTTCCTCAAGGTGCCAGGCGGCGCGGCGATTCCGCCGCACTGGCACACGGCGTCGGAGCGGATCATGCTCGTTTCCGGCCAGCTCGAGGTCCAGTATAAGGGCAGCGCGCCGGCGACCCTCACCCCCGGCAGCTACGCCTATGGCCCGGCCCGCCTGCCGCACCGCGGCGACTGCAGGTCAGCCACGCCCTGCATCCTGTTCATCGCCTTCGACCTGCCGGTCGACCGGCATGATTATGCGGGGACGATCTAGTCTGGCTCGAAGTGGAGTGCGGGTCATTCCTGTCCCCGGACAGGAAAGCTGCCGCGCTTTGCGCCACGCGATGCGCAATTGCTCCAGCCGGGAGTGAATCCCGGCTTCGCAATGGGCCGATTTGAGGGTGAACCCGCCTCTCGACCTTTGCGGGTGACGCCGTAAAGTCGGATTCGCTCGGGTGAGGGGGAGTGGGTGACGAACCGGCCGGATTTTGACGCCATTTCTCCCCGGGACGGGGAGTGGGACCGCTCGGCAAGGCCGAGCGGTGCAGGGGGCCCTCCTGTCCTGCACTCTCCGATCAAGCAGGTGAAACGCGCCCGCCGGCTTCGGCGTGAGATGAGCCTGCCGGAAGTGCTGCTGTGGCGGGAGCTTCGCAAGCGGCCCGCCGGATTGAAGTTCAGGCGCCAGTTCCCGATCGGGCAAATGACGGTCGATTTCGTCTGCCTTGAGCGGCGCATCGCCCTTGAGGTCGATGGGGAAGGGCACGGTTTCGGCGACCAGCCGCGCCGCGATGCCGCCCGGGACGCGATTCTGCGGCGCAGCGGGTTCGCGGTTCTTCGGCTGCCCGCGCGCGATGTGCTGCGTGACCTCGATGCGGTGCTGCGCCATGTCGTCGCGACTTGCAGCGTGGCGGGTTCCTCCCCGGAACGGGGAGGGGAACCGGCGAAGCCGGTGGCGGGGTCCCGCGCATCCACCCCTCACGCCCCTGAAGAATTTGCGCCACGCTCCGCCATGGGCCCCCTCCACCATCGGTCGGATGGTCCCCCTCCCCGTTCCGGGGAGGATTTAGGGTCAAGCGGCACTGCCCGTTCCGGGGAGGATCTGCCATGACCAACCGGCTTTACTATGGCGACAATCTGGAGGTTCTGCGCGGCTTCCCGGACGAATGCGTCGACCTCATCTACCTCGACCCGCCGTTCAATTCGAATGCCGGATACAACGTGCTGTTCAAGTCGGCGAGCGGGGCAGGGGCGGACGCCAGCATCGAAGCGTTCGACGATACCTGGACGTGGGGCGAGGCGTCGAAGAACGCGCTGCTCGACATCGCCGCCGGGACCAACCGCCCACTGCAGGTGATGATGGAGGCGATGCGCACCGGCATCGGCGAGAATCCCCTGATGGCCTATCTGGCGATGATGGCGGTGCGGCTGGTCGAGCTGCACCGGGTGCTCAAGGACACGGGCAGCCTCTACCTCCACTGCGACCCGACCGCGAGCCATTACCTTAAGCTGGTGCTGGATGCGGTGTTCGGCCAAGAGAATTATCGCAACGAAATTACTTGGAAACGGCGCGTTGGCATGAGCAGCGCTGTTCATTCCTCAAATCGCTATGGCACGATTACGGACACCATTTTTTTCTACGGGAAATCAGAGGCCGCGGAATTTACGCCCCAGTACAATCTCGAAGAC
>DASSPS010000048.1:0-3618 GCA_035699505.1 Sphingomicrobium sp.
GCGAAAGGTGCCGATAAGGTTGATGCCGATGACCAGCTCGAACTGGTGAAGCGGGTAGGGCTTGACCGCCTTCGTCTCCTTGTCGCGGCCGACGGTCTTCACGGCGTTGGCGACCCCGGCGCAATTGACCAGCACCCGCTCCTGACCGTGCGCCTGGCGCGACCGGGCGAAGGCGGCGGCGACCTTGTCGTCGCTGGTGACGTCGCAGTCGCAGAATATGCCGCCAATTTCGCCGGCGACCTTCTCGCCGCGCTCGGAGTCTCGGTCGAAGATGGCGACCTTGGCGCCTTTGGCGGCAAGCGCCCGAGCGGTGGCTTCGCCGAGCCCAGACGCGCCGCCGGTGACGACCGCGGCGATTCCGTTGATGTCCATGCGTTCTTGTCCCTCAGTCCGTCATGCTGAACTTGTTTCAGCAATCATTCCATCCACAGGCACGGATGCTTGAAAATGGGTCCTGAAACAAGTTCAGGACGACGGATCATCAGGCTCAATCACCGCCAGCACGGCGTCCACCTGCACCTGGGCACCGGCCGCGGCATTCAATTGTGCGACCACGCCGTCGAACGGGGCGACCAGCGCATGCTCCATCTTCATCGCCTCCACGGTGAGCAGGCGCTGCCCCTTGGCAACCTTGTCGCCGTTAGCCACGTCGACGCTGGTCACCTTGCCCGGCATGGGCGCCAGGATGGCGCCGTTGCCGGCTTGATGACCAAGGGCATCGCCACGCGCCGCGAGCGCGAATTCATAGGCCTGGCCTTCATAGAAGGCGACGACGCGCTGTTCGTCGCGAAAGCCGGACACGGCCGCCATCGGCTGGTCGCCGTCCAGGTCGACCGTCCGGAACTCGCCGTCGCGGCCCAGCGCCACCTTGTGGCGCGGAGCGGCGTTGAGGCGGAAGCCGGCTAGGCCTGCGGCCGGTTCATCGTCCTCGGCTATCGCCGTCGCCACCGACGCGGCGCCGCGCCAGATGCTGGTGTCTGGCTCGGGGTCAGGCACCAATTCATCCAGCTTGCGCTCGATGAAGCCGGTATCGATCCGGCCGCTGCCGAAGTCTTGGTCGAGAATGGCGTTGAAGAGGAAAGCGGCGTTCGTCCGGACCGGCCACACCTCGACCTCGTCGAGGATCGACGCCAGCTCGCCGATTGCCTCTTCGCGGTTGTCCCCCGTTGCCACCAGCTTGGCGATCATCGGGTCGTAGTAAGGCGAGATCGCATCCCCTTCCTCGACGCCGGTCTCGATGCGGCCGCCTTCCCCAAGGTCGAAATGGTCGAGCCGCCCGACGCTTGGCAGAAACCCCTTCGCCGGATCCTCCGCATAAAGCCGCGCCTCGATCGCATGGCCGGTGATCGACAGCTCGTCCTGCTTTTTCGGCAGCAGCTCGCCGCATGCCACCCGCAGTTGCCATTCGACCAGATCCTGGCCGGTGATCTCCTCGGTCACCGGATGCTCCACCTGAAGGCGGGTGTTCATTTCCATGAACCAGATGCGGTCGGCTCGAAGGCCCTCGCGGGCGTCGGCGATGAACTCGATCGTCCCGGCGCCTTCGTAGTTGACGGCCTTGGCCGCGCGCACTGCTGCATCGCAAACCGCCGCTCGGGTCGCTTCGTCCATGCCGGGGGCGGGCGCTTCCTCGATCACCTTCTGGTGACGGCGCTGGAGCGAGCAGTCGCGCTCGAACAGGTGGACAATATTGCCGTGGGAGTCCCCGAACACCTGCACCTCGATGTGGCGCGGACTTTCGATCCATTTTTCGAGGATGACGATGTCATTGCCGAACGACGAAGCCGCCTCGCGCTTGCAGCTGTCGAGCGCGTCGGGGAAGTTCTCGGCCCGGTCGACCTTGCGCATGCCCTTGCCGCCGCCGCCGGCGACCGCCTTGATCAGGACGGGGTAGCCGATGGAATCGGCTTCCTCCTGCAGGCGCTGCGGGGCCTGGTCGTCGCCAAGATAGCCGGGCGTCACCGGCACGCCGGCCTCGGCCATCAGTTTCTTGGCGGCGTCCTTCAGGCCCATCGCGCGGATCGAATCCGGCTTGGGTCCGACCCACACCAGCCCCGCGTCAATCACCGCCTGCGCGAAGTCGGCATTCTCGCTGAGGAAGCCGTAGCCGGGGTGGATTGCCTCGGCCCCCGTTTCCCTGGCGGCGGCGATGATCCGCTCGCCGACCAGGTAGGATTCCCGCGCCGGGGAGGGGCCGATGTGGACAGCCTCGTCAGCCATGCGGACGTGCAGCGCCTCAGCATCGGCATCGGAATAGACGGCGAGGGTGCGGATGCCGAGCCGGCGCGCGGTGCGGATGATCCGACAGGCGATTTCGCCCCGGTTGGCGATGAGGAGCGATTGGATCATTGGGTTCCGTTCAACCTCGGCAAGCAGGATCGCCATGCTCGCCAGTCCCCCGGGGTGGCTGTGCGTGGCGATGGTGGGCGGTGACGGGCTCGAACCGCCGACCCTCTCGGTGTAAACGAGATGCTCTACCAACTGAGCTAACCGCCCTTGCGGAGCGCCCGTGCCATGCACGGCGCGGCCGGGCAAGCCTCACAATCCGCGCACCAGCCTTGTCGCCACGGCGATCCATGGCGGGTTGGCGACGACCTGCTGGCGGCCGCCGGGCTCGAGCGGCAGGACCTGCAGCCTCTCCTCGTCGCGGTTGATCAGCCGGCCGAACAGGAAGCGGCCGGCCGGGCGGGGGACGAGCACGTCGCGGTTGAGGGCGCGGCCGAAATCTTCCGGCCCCAGCGAATCGCACCAGATTTCGTCGCCGGCGCGATAATCGCCGACGCTGGCGGACACGACCAGGGCCATCTGGTTGCCCTGCGGTTTGGGCGGGACGACGATCGCCGTCTTTCGCGGAGCGGCGGCGCCGCCACGACCGAGATAGGCGGCGACCGGCAGTTCGGCGGCGTCGCGGCCGGCGGCGACAAGGTCCGATGCGTCCACCTGCAGCGCGGCGGCAATGCGGTTGAGCCAGCCGATCGACACCGTGCGAGTTCCGGTTTCGAGACGGCCGATGGTCTGTGGGGTGGTCGACGGGACGCAGCGGGCGGCGACGTCGTCCAGCGTCAGGCCGCGTGCGCGGCGGACTTCACGGATACGCGTGATCATCAGGCAATCTCCCGAGCCGAGATAACCAAAGTGGTTTTTCTTCTGTCCTACAGATTTGCCGATATGGCAAGCCTCCGGCACTTATATACTTTACTTAGCAGGTGGCGGCATGCATAACCAATCTGGACAGGCCGGCGATCTACTTTCCATTTTTCTTACGCGCAGCCTTGCGCGCCTTGGGAGTGTTAATCCCACGCTTTCGTTCTCTGGGGAGCGCAGGGATTTTATCGACAGCCATGATGAAGCGCATGAGGTCCATTCCAGCCTCATAGAGCGCGAGCGCTTTGCTTTCGATCTGATCGACCGTCACTGGGGAGTATGACGCAACAACGTGCGTTCTAGCCTCCTCTTGAACTAGAAGCACGGTTTTGTCGGAATGTCGGATGCACCAAGATCCGTGCACACAATCATTCCTCGCTCGCGTTGCATCTTTGATGGCCTCTAGGCAGACATCTAGTTCATCAAGCGCGCGAGGATCATCTAATACAATCTCGGCTGCGGACCTCAGAACAC
>DASSPS010000049.1:0-34138 GCA_035699505.1 Sphingomicrobium sp.
CCAGGTACGGGGGAGGAATTCGACGGGAAGCGCGAAACAAGGTTGCATGGGACGCCTGGCTGGCGTCGCCGCGCGAACTAGGCGGCGGTGGCGCTCTCGGCCAGAACGGTCAGGCCCTTGTCGCTCACCTCGGCGAAACCGCCGGTGACCCGCACCTTTTCAGGCTGGGCACTGGCCGTGCGGTAGATGGCGAGATCGCCGTCGCGAAGCGTCGACATATAAGGCGCATGGCCGGCCATGACGCCGAACTCGCCTTCGGTGCCGGGGACCACGACCATGTGGACGTCGTCGGCCATGACCAGCTTGTCGGGCGTCACCAGTTCGAAATGCAGGTCGGCCATCATTTCTTCTCCTGCAGGGCGGAGTCGAACGCCGACGCCGCCTTTTCGAACTTGTCGAGGCAGCCCGGGTTGCAGAAGCCGACGACCTCGCCGCGGTACAGGGTCAGGCTGTCGGCGCTGACCGGCTCACCCGACCACGGGCAGTGGCTGTTGACGCAATCTTCAAGGCGCAGATCGTCCGCCATGCCTAGGCGTCGTGGGCCATTTTCTCGGCCTTGGCGACCGCTTCCTCGATGCCGCCGACCATGTAGAAGGCGCTCTCCGGAAGATGGTCGTACTGGCCTTCGACGACCGCCTTGAACGAACGGACCGTGTCCTCGACCTGGACGAACTTGCCGGGAATGCCGGTGAAGACTTCGGCGACGTGGAAGGGTTGCGACAGGAAGCGCTGGATCTTGCGGGCGCGGCCGACGACCAGCTTATCTTCTTCGGACAGTTCGTCCATGCCGAGGATGGCGATGATGTCCTGCAGCGACTTGTACTTCTGCAGCGTTTCCTGGACGGCGCGGGCGACCTCGTAATGCTCCTGGCCGACGACAGCCGGGGTCAGCACGCGGCTGACCGAGTCCAGGGGGTCGACGGCCGGGTAGATGCCAAGCTCGGAAATGGCGCGCGACAGCGTCGTCGTGGCGTCGAGGTGGGCGAAGGAGGTGGCCGGCGCGGGATCGGTCAAGTCGTCGGCCGGCACATAGATGGCCTGCACCGAGGTGATCGAGCCTTTGTTGGTCGAGGTGATCCGCTCCTGCAGCTGGCCCATGTCGGTCGCCAGGGTCGGCTGATAGCCAACCGCCGACGGAATCCGGCCGAGCAGCGCCGACACTTCCGATCCCGCCTGGGTGAAGCGGAAGATGTTGTCGACGAAGAAGAGCACGTCCTGGCCTTCCTGGTCGCGGAAATATTCGGCCTGGGTGAGGCCCGACAAGGCGACGCGGGCGCGAGCGCCCGGTGGCTCGTTCATCTGGCCGAAGACCAAAGCCACCTTGGAGCCTTCCGGCGTGGCGTTGCCGTCCTTGTCCTTGGCGATGACTCCGGCCTCGAGGAACTCGTGGTAAAGGTCGTTGCCCTCGCGGGTCCGCTCGCCGACGCCGGCGAAGACCGACACGCCGCCGTGGCCCTTGGCGATATTGTTGATCAGTTCCTGGATGAGCACGGTCTTGCCGACCCCGGCGCCGCCGAACAGGCCGATCTTGCCGCCCTTGGCGTAAGGGGCCAGCAGGTCGATGACCTTGATGCCGGTAACCAGGATGCTGGCTTCGGTCGACTGGTCGACGAAGGCCGGGGCGTCGGCGTGGATCGGGGCGCTGAGGTCACTGCCGATCGGGCCGCGCTCGTCGATTGGCTCGCCGATCACGTTCATGATCCGGCCAAGAGTCTTGGGACCGACGGGAACGCGGATCTGGGAGCCGGTCGAGTTGACGGTCTGGCCGCGGGTCAGGCCGTCCGTCGAATCCATGGCGATGGTGCGGACGACATTCTCGCCAAGGTGCTGCGCGACTTCGAGGACCAGGCGGTTGCCGCCATTGTCGGTCTCGAGCGCGGCCAGGATCGGCGGCAGCTCGCCGTCGAAGGCGACGTCGACGACGGCGCCGATCACCTGCGCGACGCGGCCGGTCAGGTTGCTCGACGATGCGGTCGCCTTGGGCTCGGCCGACGCGGCGGCCTTCTTGGTGCGGGGCTTGGTCGGGGCGGCGGTGGCCATGTCTTATTCTTCCCTTCGTGTTCCCCGGCGAAGGCCGGGGTCCAGTCCAAAACAAAATCCGGCGCGAAGCGCCGCCTGCTAAAGAGCCTCGGCTCCTGAAATAATCTCTATCAGCTCGGTCGTGATCACCGCCTGTCGCTGCCGGTTGTACTGGATCGACAGGCGGTTGATCATGTCGCCGGCGTTGCGCGTCGCATTGTCCATCGCCGTCATCTGGCTGCCGTAGAAGCCGGCCTGGTTCTCCAGCAGCGCGCGATAGACCTGGACGGCGATGTTGCGCGGCAGCAGGTCGGCGAGGATCTCTTCCTCGTCCGGCTCATATTCGACCGCGGCCAGCGATGCTGGCGCCTTGTCGTCCTTGGTCGCGGTGGGAGGCACCGGGATGATCTGGTCGACCCGCGGTTCCTGCACCAGCGTCGATCGGAATTCGGCATATGCAAGGTGGACCACGTCGATCCCGTCGGTGATGTAGCGCTCGACGACATCTTGGGCGATGGCAAGGGCGTTGGCATAGCCCGGCGCCTTCATGTCGCTGGTGTCATACTGGGCGATGATCGCCTTCGGATAGAGCCGCTGGATAACCGGCCGGCCCTTGCGACCGACGATATAGAACAGCACGGTCTTGCCGTCGCCGATCAGCTCATCGGCCTTGCGCCGGGCGGCGCGGACGATGTTGCTGTTGAAGGCGCCGGCCAGGCCGCGGTCGCCGGTGGCGACAACGATCAGGTGCGTGTCGTCCTTGCCGGTCCCGGCGATCAGCTTCGGGCTCTGCGGAGTGATGGCGACGCGGCCGGCCAGCGACGAGACGACGGCCGACAGGCGGGTCGCATAGGGACGGCCGGCCTCGGCATTCTGCTGCGCCCGGCGCAGCTTGGCCGCGGCGACCATCTTCATCGCCTTGGTGATCTTCTGCGTCGACTTGACCGAGCCGATGCGGATCTTGAGGGCCTTGAGCGAGGCCATCTTACGCGAACGTCTTCCCGAATTCGGTCAGAGCCTCGCGGAGCGCCTTGGCGGTGTCGTCGTCGAGCGCCTTGCTGTCGCGGATCGCTTTGAGCACCTTCGGCTTCTCATTGCGCAGATAGCTCAGCATCGCCGCTTCGTAGCGGACGACGTCGCGGGCTTCGACCGTGTCGAGGAAGCCCTGGGTACCGGCGAAGATCGCCGCGACCTGCTCCTCGACCGGCATCGGCGCATATTGCGCCTGCTTGAGGAGCTCGGTCAGGCGGGCGCCGCGGGCCAACAGCTTCTGGGTCGCGGCGTCCAGGTCGGAGCCGAACTGGGCGAAGGCGGCCATTTCGCGATACTGGGCGAGCTCCAGCTTGATCGAGCCGGCGACCTTCTTCATCGCCTTGGTTTGCGCGGCCGATCCGACGCGCGACACGGAAAGCCCCACGTTAATCGCCGGACGGATGCCCTGGTAGAACAGGTCGGTCTCGAGGAAGATCTGGCCGTCGGTGATCGAGATGACGTTGGTGGGGATGTAGGCCGACACGTCGCCGGCCTGAGTCTCGATGATCGGCAGCGCCGTCAGCGACCCGCCGCCATTGTCCTCGTTCATCTTGGCGGCGCGCTCGAGCAAGCGTGAGTGGAGATAGAAGACGTCGCCCGGATAGGCTTCGCGGCCCGGCGGGCGGCGGAGCAACAGCGACATCTGGCGGTAGGCCACGGCCTGCTTCGACAGATCGTCATAGACGATGACGGCGTGCATGCCGTTGTCGCGGAAATATTCGCCCATCGCCGCGCCGGTATAAGGCGCCAGGAACTGCAGCGGCGCCGGCTCCGAGGCGGTGGCGGCGACGACGATGGTATATTCCATCGCCCCATTCTCTTCGAGCGCCCGGACGATCTGCGCCACGGTCGAGCGCTTCTGGCCGATCGCGACATAGATGCAGTAGAGCTTCTCGCTCTCCTTGCCGCTCTTGTTGATTTCCTTCTGGTTGATGAAGGTGTCGAGCGCGACGGCGGTCTTGCCGGTCTGGCGGTCGCCGATGATCAGCTCGCGCTGGCCGCGGCCGATCGGCACCAGCGCGTCGAGCGCCTTCAAACCGGTCTGCACCGGCTCGTGCACCGACTTCCGCGGGATGATTCCCGGCGCCTTCATTTCGACGCGGCGGCGCTCGGTGAACTCGATCGGACCCTTGCCGTCGATCGGGTTGCCGAGGGCGTCGACGACGCGGCCGAGCAGGCCCTTGCCGATTGGCACGTCGACGATGGTGCCGGTGCGGCGGGCCGTCGAGCCTTCGCGGATGGTGGCGTCCGAGCCGAAAATGACGACGCCGACATTGTCGGCTTCAAGGTTCAGCGCCATGCCTTTGATGCCGCCGTCGAACTCCACCATTTCGCCGGCCTGGACATTGTCGAGGCCGTGGATGCGGGCGATGCCGTCGCCGACGGACAGCACGGTGCCGACCTCCGAGACCTCTGCATCGGCCTCGAAATTCGCGATCTGGTCGCGGATGACGCGGGAGATTTCAGCGGCGCGGATGTCCATGAATTAGCCTTTCATCGCCAAAGCGAGTCGGTTGAGTTTGGTGCGGATGGAAGCGTCGATCCGCTGGCTGCCCAGGTTGACGACGATCCCGCCGAGGATGGCTGGGTCGACCTGCGCCTCGATCGCGACGTCGCGGCCGGCGCGGGCGCGAAGCTGCTGCTTGAGCCTGGCGACCTGGTCATCGTTGAGCGGGCGGGCGGTGATCACTTCCGCCGTGGTCTCGCCGCGATGGTCAGCGGCGAGCCGCTTGAACAGTCGGGCAACGGCGCGCAGCTGGCTTTTGCGGCCGTTGCGGGCGAGCACGCCGAGAAAGTTGGTGGTCAGCGGGTCGAGCGCCAGCTTTGCGGCGATTGCGGCAAACGCCCGGCCGGCATCGCCGCGGCCGACCCGCGGGCTTTCAATCAGCATGGAGAAGTCGCGCGAATCGGCGAGCGCCTGAACAAGGGAATCGAGGCTTCTCCCGACGGCATCGATCTGCCGCTCGTCGCGAGCAAGGCCGAACAGAGCGGATGCGTAGCGCCCTGCTAAGCTGGCCTGAATGCCGCCGGATGTCTCCACGCGCGAAAAGCTCCAAACCTGGAATTTGCCATGAAAAAACGGGGCGTCGCTGGCCGGGAAAACCGCGCGCCCCCCATGGGTTGGCGCGCCCCTAGCAAGGGGTGCGCGACGATGCAAGGCACACATGCATCATCGACAATGCCGAGGAAATCACGATAGTCTCGTGACTGGAGGCCGCAAATGGATCAGATTCCGATTGGCCGGGCGAATCCGATCGTACTCGCACATGAACCGTCTTTCCGCATCGGCCCGGCCGAAGTCCGGCCGGCGACCCGTGAAATCGTCCACGGCGGCGCTGTCGGAATCGTCGAGCCCCGGGTCATGCAGCTCCTGGTCGCCCTGCATCGGGCGCGGGGGAAGGTCGTCAGCAAGGACGATCTCATCGCGCTATGTTGGGACGGCAGGGTCGTCGGCGAAGATGCCATCAACCGGGTTGTTTCCCGCCTGCGGCACGACGCGGTGGATAAAGCCGGCAGCGCCTTCCGGGTCGAGACCATTACCAGGGTCGGCTACCGGCTGATCGCCGACGGCCAGCAGCCGGGAAACGAGATGGGCAGGCCGGCGATCAGCCGGCGGGAGGCAATTGCCGGCGGGCTTGTTCTGGCCGCCGGAGGCTCGGGGCTGGCTTGGCGCGCCTTGCGGACGCCGGATTGGCCGCCCGAAGCTCGGGCCCTGCACGAACAGGGAATGGCCGAATTGCGGGACGGCATGGTCGACCACTATGCCAGCGCGGCAGCAAAATTCCGCCGGGAAGCCGAAATTGCGCCGGACCGGCCGGAGCCCTGGGCAGCGCTGGCTATCGCCTACCAAAAGCAGGCCAGCATGGCGCCGCCGGTACAGCGACAGGCATTGCAGGCGCGGTCCGCCGCTGCGGCGAGGCGCGCCCTGGCAATCGACCCCAATGACGGCAATGCCCTTGCCGCCACGGCCATGCGCATACCGCTGTTCCGCAATTGGGAGGCCAATGAACGGGCCTGGCGTTCGATTGCCAAGCGGGCGCCGCACAATCCGATCATCAACTCGGCGATCGCCACCGCGCTTTCGTCGGTTGGCCGTTCTCAGGAAGCGCTCACCCACGTCGACCGGGCACTGGCGGTTGATTCGTCGTTCGTCAGGCTTCGCGTTTTTCGCGGAAGCCTGCTTTGGGATTGCCGCCGGATCGGGGAGGCCGAGGATGCGTTCGAATCGGCTTTCAACCTGTGGCCACGCAACTATTCGGTCTGGTTCAGCCGCTTCTATTTCCTCGCCTACAATGGGCGGGCGGCGGAAGCGCTGGCCATGATCGCGGACACCGCTGGCCGCCCCATCGGAATCCCCGACTGGAATTTCGCGGCAACCGAGGTGCAGGTGCGGGCGCTAGCCGACCCGAACCCTGCGACCATCAGGGCCGCGACGCAATCGGCCGTCGATTTCGCCAGAAGGGGCGTCGGGTTCGGCGAGCAATCGACGATTCTTGCCGCCACTCTCAACCAGTTGGACGCGGCATTCTCGATTCTTGACGGCTATTATTTCGATCGCGGCTTCGCGCTCGGCGATCAACGCTACAGCAAGGAGCAGGGCATGTTTGTCAGCCCCCAGGAGCGCAATACATATTTCCTGTTCATCCCGAGGACGGCGTCGCTGAGACGCGACCGCCGCTTCAAGGCACTGACGGAAGAGTTGGGTTTCGACGCATATTGGCGGGCGTCTGGAACGCGGCCCGATTACGCCTGACGGCACTTTATCAGCCTTTCATCGGCATTTCGTCCGGCCCTAATCCTGTCGGCGCCAGGCGCTTGCGCTGATCATCTCCTCACGGGCGGTTGCCGCCTGCATCGAGGGGAAATGAAATGCGCAAAGTTGCTTTGGTCGCCTTCCTGATCGTTGTTGGAGCCACTTCGGCGAGAGCAGAAGAGATCAGTCATCGAATTGCTACTTTCTCTGTCAGCAGCGACGAAGTTGCCGGCAACAAAGCCAGTCCCCAACTGCAGAATCGGATTGGCAGGGCCATCGATGCAGTGTGCGGTACTGCCGCCGATTCGCTCGAGCAGTACGCGGAGCTGGCCCGCTGCCGAAAGTCGGCGCGCGCCGCTGTCGTTGAACAGATTGCAAGGAATTCGCGGGCGAATATGCTTGCCGCCAGGAAATAGGAGTCCGCTTTGCCGCCGCTTTGAAAGCAAGCTTTGGGAAGCATGCTATAATGCGCCCCGGTAAGACGGCGGCATGTTGATGAAAACCACACCCAACGACGACGAAGCCTGGCTTGCCTTCGAGTGTCGCGACCGCAGTTGGGACGGCCGCGTCATCGGCGCCGTCAGGACCACCGGCGTCTATTGCAAGCCAAGCTGCCCGGCGCGCCGCCCGAAGCGGGAGAATGTCGAATTCTTCCTCGACACGGCGGCTGCCCGCGCCGCCGGCTACCGCCCCTGCCTCAGGTGCAGGCCCGATGAGGTCGGCCGGGACGAGGAAGCGCTCGCCCGCGCCGTGCGGCTGCTGGATGCGGCCGAGGAGGCGCTGACGCTTGAGGCACTTGCCGCGGCGGTCGGCTACGCCCCGCACCATTTCCAGCGACTTTTCACCCGGCGAATCGGGGTCTCGCCCGCCGCTTACTGGCGGGGCCTTCGCGCGCGCCGGGCCGAGCATCATCTGAAAGGGAGCGACCGCGTGACCGACGTGATCTACGACGCGGGCTATTCGGCCCCCAGCCGATTCTATGCGGATGCGAAGGAAAGATTGGGAATGACCCCATCGGCCTGGCGCGACGGCGGCCGCGGCGAGACGATCCGCTGGACCATCGTCGACAGCGCTCTGGGGCCGATGCTGGTCGCCGCCACCGCCAAGGGCATCTGCCGGTTGACGTTCGACGATTGTGAGGCATCGCTCCGCCGGCTGTTCCCCAATGCCGATATCGTTCGCGACGACGGGTCGATGGCCGATCTGGTCGAAGGCGCGCTCGCCGCCGTCGAACGGCCCGCTCAGGCGCCGCAATTGCCGATCGACGTTGCCGGCACCGCTTTTCAGGAAGCGGTGTGGCGGGAATTGCGCAAGATCCCCGCTGGCCAGACCCGCAGCTATGCCGAGATCGCCGCCGCGATCGGTCAGCCCAAGGCGGTCCGCGCCGTCGGCTCGGCCAATGGCGACAATCATGTCGCCGTGCTCATCCCCTGCCACAGGGTAATCCGCAGCGACGGCTCGCTCGGCGGCTATGCCGGAGGGCTCGACAGGAAGCAGAAGCTGTTGGCGGCGGAAGGGGCGCTGACCCAGCGCGAAATGGCGGTTTAGCGGCCTAAAGAAAACTGTACGGGTCGACGTCCACGGCAACCCGGACCTTCGCACTCCACTCGATCGGGGCGAGCCAGTCGCGGATGACGTCCTGGACGTCGAGGCTTCGGGCGGCGTGCACCAGCAGCCGCTGGCGGTGGCGGCCGCGAAGCATGGCCAGCGGGGCGGGCGCTGGACCGAATACCGCCATGCCGTCGACCGCCGGTGCGGAGCGGCCGATCCGGCGGGCTACCGCCTCCGCCTCGGCCGAATCCTCGGCCGAGATGATGATTGCCGCCAGCCGCCCGAACGGCGGCATCGCCGCTTCCCGCCGTGCCTCGGTCTCGGCCGCGTAGAATCCCTGGACGTCGCCCGACACCAGAGCGGCGATGACCGGCGCATCGGGGTCGTGGGTCTGCACCAGCACCCGGCCAGGCTTGCCGCCGCGCCCGGCGCGGCCCGACACCTGCTGGATCTGCTGGAAGCTGCGCTCGGCGGCGCGCAGGTCGCCGCCCTGCAGGCCAAGGTCGGCGTCGACCACGCCGACCAGGGTCAGGTTCGGGAAATGATAGCCCTTGGTCACCAGCTGCGTGCCGATGACGATGTCGATCTCTCCCGCCTCCATGCCCATGACAAAGTCGGCGGCGCGCTGCGGCGACCAGATCGTGTCGGACGTGACAAGCGCGGTCCGGGCATCCGGGAACAGCATGGTCACTTCGTCGGCGATCCGCTCGACCCCGGGGCCGCAGGCGACCAGGCTGTCAGGCTCGCCGCATTCGGGACAGGCGGCGGGGGGCGGCATGACATGGCCGCAATGGTGGCAGGCCAGCCGGTGCATCAGCCGGTGCTCGACCATCCACGCCGTGCAATTGGGGCATTGGAAGCGGTGGCCGCAATGCCGGCACAGGGTCAGCGGCGCAAAGCCTCGGCGGTTGAGAAAGAGCAGGCTCTGCTGGCCGCGCTCCAGGTTTTCGGCCAGCTCCGCGACCAGTGAAGGCGCCAGCCAGCGGCCGCGCGGCGGCGGATCCCGAGTGAGGTCGATCGCGCTGATGGCCGGGAGCTCGGCGCCGGCGTAGCGCTTCGCCAGGGTCAGCTCGCGATAGCGGCCGATCTCCACCATGTGTCGGGATTCGATCGCCGGGGTCGCTGACGACAGGATGACCGGGATGGCCTCGAACTTGCCGCGCATGACGGCCACGTCGCGGGCGTGATACTGGACGCCCTCCTCCTGCTTGAAGCTCGGCTCGTGCGCCTCGTCGACAACGATCATGCCGAGGCTGGCATAAGGCAGGAACAAGGCGGACCGGGCTCCGACGATGACCTTCGCCTCGCCGGCGACGATGGCCCGCCAGGCGCGGCGGCGCTGGGAGGAGCGCAAGTCGGAATGCCAGGCGACCGGCGGGCATCCGAACCGGGTCTCGAACCTTTTCAGGAAGGGCTCGGTGAGCGCGATTTCCGGCAGCAGGACCAGCGCCTGCCTGCCCTGCCGCAGACATTCGGCAATCGCTTCGAAATAGACTTCGGTCTTGCCCGATCCGGTGACTCCGTCGAGCAGGACGGGGTCGAAGCCATTGCCGATCGCGCCCGCCAGGCTCTTTGCCGCGCCCGCCTGTTCCTCGTTCAGGACTGGCGCCGCATGATCCGGATCCGGCGCAGGCAGTGGCCGGTCGGCCTCGACCGCCACGGCCTCCAGAGCGCCGGAATTGACCAGCCCGCGCAGGACGGCGTCGCTGACCTGGGCCCGGGCGGCAAGCTCGCGGATCGTGCCCTGGCGGCCTTCCAACGCCGCCAAGGCCTTCAGCCGCTGCGGCGTCATCCGGTCCGGAACGACGCCAGTGGGGCGATATTCGATTTGCTGGCGCGGCCCCTCCAGAGCCGACGATGACGGCATGATCATCCGCAGGACGCTGGCCAGAGGCGACAGGTAATAATCGGCGGTCCATTCGGCGAGCCGACGCAGCGGGCGTGGGATGGGCGGGACATCGACCCGGCCCGCCAGCGGCCGCAGCCGGCTGTCGTCGATCTCGTTGGCCGGCAGGCGCTCCGGCTCCCAGACCACGCCGAGCAACTGGCGCGGCCCGAGCGGTGCGACGACGATTGATCCCGGCTCCACCGCCATGCCTTCGGGAACGCGGTAATCGAGCGGCCCGAGCGCGGCGTTCAAGGTGACGACACGGGCGCGGTTAAGGAGCATGCGTATGGAGTAGCATGCTCGCTTGCCCCCCGGGCAAGCTGTGCGTGCTACTTCCCGCGCTTCTTGCGGTGGCTGTCGAAGTCGAGGACGCTGCTCGCTTCCTCGCCTTCGGGCAGAAGGCCAAGCCGGCGGGCGATTTCCTGATAGGCCTCGGCCTCGCCGCCAAGGCCGAGCCGGAAACGGTCCTTGTCGAGCTTTTCGTTGGACTTGGTGTCCCACAGGCGGCAGCCGTCCGGGCTGATCTCGTCGGCCAGGATAATGCGCGGGAAGTCCCCTTCCCACACCCGGCCGAATTCCAGCTTGAAGTCGATCAGGCGGATGCCAATCGCGGCGAACATGCCGCACATGAAGTCATTCACGCGGATCGCCATGTCGGCGATGTCGTTCATCTCGTCCTGGCTGGCCCAGCCGAAGCAGGCGATATGCTCGTCGGCGACCATCGGATCGCCCAGGGCGTCATCCTTGTAATAATATTCGATGATCGTTCGCGGCAGTTGCGTGCCTTCCTCGATCCCCAGCCGCTTGGTCAGCGATCCGGCCGCCACGTTGCGGACCACCACCTCGATCGGCACGATTTCGACTTGGCGGATCAACTGTTCGCGCATGTTGAGTCGGCGGATGAAGTGGGTTGGCACGCCGATCGCCTGCAGAGCGACGAAGATATGCTCGGAGATGCGGTTATTGAGCACCCCCTTGCCGCTGATCGTGCCGCGCTTCTGGGCGTTGAAGGCGGTCGCGTCATCCTTGAAATATTGGATGAGCGTCCCCGGCTCCGGACCCTCATAGAGGATCTTTGCCTTGCCTTCGTAAATCTGGCGGCGGCGGACCATGGCGGTGGGCTGTACTCCGTTGGGGGGAGGGGAGCCGGGGCTATAGGCGAGCCAAATCTTTACGGCAAATGGGCCGAGGCGGCGCTTTTCGACGCTGTCGTGACGCTGTCGCTAACGATGTGGACCGCGAGCATTTTCTCGGGCGCGAGATATTTGCGGGCAAGCGCCTGAACGTCGCCGGCGGTGATCGCCTGGTAGATGCCCTTGCGCAGCCGGTGCCGTTGCAGTCGATCCGGATTCTGCTGGGCCTCGTCAACCAGGTCCAGCCAGTAAGGGTTCTCGCGCTGCTGGCGGTCGATCCGTTCCATGTTGGGGTTGCGGGCCCGGGCCAAAAGGTCGGCGTCGATGGGCTTGTCGCGAAGCCTGGCGACGACCTCCTGCGCAGCCTTTTCGACCGCCGCCAACTTGTCGGGGGCAACCACCGTGCTCAGCCGCAGATAGCCGTAGCCGTCGTAAATATCGCTCGACGCGCTCGACACGGCGACCGTGTAGGTGTCGCCAAGCTCCTCGCGCAGCTTGTCGGTCAGCTCCAGGCGCAGCACGTCGGCCAGAAGAACCAGGCCGACGGTCTCCCTTTGATCGTCATCGTCGGTCGTCCCCCAGGCGGCAACCAGGACGGCCTGGTCAGCCGGCCCGCCGTGGGTGAGCCGAACCGGGGCCAGCGACTGGCGGAACCCGGCCTGCCTCTCCTGCCGGTAGTCGGGCGCCGCCGGATCGCGCATCGGCAGCGCGCCAAAGCTTTTCGCGACCGCGTCAATGGCCGCGGCCTCGTCCACGTCGCCGACGATCCCGATCTCGATCGGCGCCCGGGCCAGCAGCGGGGTGAGGATCGTCCGTGCCTCGTCCAGGGTTCGAGCGGACAGAACGGCTGCTTCGGGGAAGCTGAACCGGGGGTCGTCGTTGGCGAGGACTCCGGGCACTTTCGCGCCGAGCACGCCCTGCGGCGTCGCCCGCCACTGCTTGTCGAAGATCGGCACCAAGTTGCGCCACCGAGTCGCCGCCTCGGGCCGGTAGCCGGGCGCGGTGACAAAGGCCGCGGTCAGCTTCATTTGCAGGGCGAGGTCGTTGGGGATGGTCCGGCCCGCCGCCACGATGGCGTCGGCGTCGACCGCATAGCCTGGCTGGACGCCGCGCCCGGCAAAAATCTGCTTCAGGTCCTCGGCGGAATGTTTCTCCAGGCCACCGATCGGAGACAAGGTGCTGATCAGCGCCGACAGGCCCATTTTGTCCCTGGGCAGCGCAAGATCGCCGCCGGCGATGCGCACCGAGTAGCGAACCGCGCCTTTCTCAAAGTCCGTCTTCTTGATGTTCAGCCGGACATTGTTGGCGAATCGGAGCGTCCGGATGCCCAGATCCGCAATCCGCGCGTCGGCCACCACTTTGCCTGGCGCGCCGTAATCGCCGTAGGCGAACTTCTGAAGGCCTGGATCCTTGTGGGGCAGGACCGCGACCTTGCCGCTGGCGGCGAACACCTGCGCCATCTCGGCTTTCGCCACCGGCTTCTTGTCGGTGACATAGACCAGGGGCTCGCTGCCCGACCACAATTTGCGGATCGTCGCATTGACTTCGGCCACCGTGATCGTCGGCCGGATCTGCTGGAAGAATTCCAGCCGGAACCGCGGCTTGGTGATGATGTCGTTGCCTTCGATGATCCCGACCACGGCATCGGCCAGCGCCGAGCTTCGCCGGGTGCTTTCCTGGTCGGCGGCCATTTTCAGGCTGCCATGCATGTCCGACAGCTGCGTCCGAAGCTCGCCGGCGGTGAAGCCATGCTCGGTCGCGCGGCGAATTTCCTGCTCGATCTGGGCGAGCGCGCCCTGCCATTCGCCCTCGGGCGCGACCGCGGAGATGCTGGTCGCCCAGGCCAGGTCGCGGGCCGGGCTTTGGCTGGCCGCACCATTGATGAGCCTGGCGTCGGCCGAGTTGGCGATATTCTGGAGGCGCCGGGTCAGCAGGCCCAGCGCGGCCTGTTGGACGACCAATTCGCGGCGCCGCGCCTTGCTGTCCGCCGGATCTTCCCAGGGCCGGTAGCGGGTAAGCATCACCGTCGTCTCGACGGCGGGATCGGTGAAGGAGGAAAATTCCGCCGGGCGCTTCAGGTCGACTCGGCCGCGATCGAGCCGGGGCCCGCCCGGGCCCTTGCCCGACCAGTTGCCGAATCGTGCGCGGAGTTTCGCTTCGATCGCCGCGGGATCGACGTCGCCGGCGATGACAAGGGTCATATTTTCCGGCCGATAGTAGCGGCGGTAGAGATCGGCGAGCTCACTCGCTTTCGCCGTTTTCAGAACTTGTTCAGTGCCGATCGGCAGGCCGACGGCAAAGGCGCTGTCCGGCATGTGATAGCGGATATTCTCGAAAGCGCGGCGCAGCTGATAGCCCTCGCGGCTCCGTTTCTCGCTGAGGATGACGCCGCGCTCGCGGTCGACCGCCGCGGGATCGAACTTCACCTCGCTGGCGACCTCGCGCATAAGGAACAGGGCGGTGTCGACCAGTTCCTCGCCAACCTTGGGCAATTCCAGCACGTAAAGCGTCGAATCGTAACTGGTGAAGGCGTTGGTGTCGGCGCCGAAGGCCAGGCCGTGCCGCTCCAGGATGCGCTTCATTTCGCCTTCGGCGACATTGGTCGTGCCATTGAAGGCCATATGCTCGATGAAGTGGGCGAGGCCGCGCTCGCGATCGCTTTCGGCGATCGAACCGAAGGTGAAATGCATCCGGATCGAGGCCGCGCCTTGTGGGGTCGAATTGGCGCGGATGGCATATTTCATGCCGTTGGGGAGCCGGCCGAAGCGCACCGAGGGATCGGCCGGGATGTCGGCGCTTGACCGGCCCCAGGCGTTGACGGTGGGGTCCAGGGTCTGGCCGCGGGCCGGAGACGTGATGATCCGCGGCTGCGAGGCGAACACCGATGAGGATAGGGCGAGGGCTGCCGTCATGGTTAGGACGGCGATGTAACTACCTGATTTTTGCACGAAAACTTCCCGCATGGACGGCGACACTAAACGCCGAATGCCGGGAAAGCCAAGGTCAATTCGACGGGCGGCTCGGTAAGGCGGGCTGGAATCGGTGAATGGCGGATGGGAGGAGCGCGGCCGGCGTGCTGGCGCCCGCGCTCCTCACCGGGGAGATTTCATCTTGGCCTATTCAGGCGCACTTGCCCGGACGCACCGGGTTGGTGCGCGCCCATGGCGCGCTCCATTCGAAGCGGTGGACGGCCTTGAGGCTCTTGCCGAGCTCCCGGCCGATCAATCCGAACAGGCGGTCCAGGCCGTCGTTCAACGCGGCGCGGCCGTCCTGGTAGTTGCGGTCATAAATCTCGTCGACCATCGTTCCATCCTTCCTTCGCTCGAATTGCATCGCTTGCCGATCAGGCCCGCTCGCCGGGCCGAGGCACGGTCTGCTCGGGCCAATCGTCGTTGGCGGGCTTGCCGAGGGCCTTCTCGACCAGTTCGAGCCGCGATTGCTCGCTGAGGCCGCGCCAGGCGCGGGCAGACCGGGAATGGCGGGCTCGCCCGGTGCGGGCTTCCCGCCCGTCAAGGAACAGCAGGCTTTCAACACCATAAGCCATGTTACTTGCTCCTTTGGCAAAAGGCCCGCCGGCGGGAGGGCTGGGGAGGGGGACCTGTCAAGTCCGCCGGCGGTGGCATTCATCTAGGCAAGGTCGGCTCGTTGCGCCAATCAAACGCTCGACAAAAGCTATAAGCCAGGCTTATAGATAGATCCGATCCCGCCGGGGCGGGATTCGGGAGGGACATCATGCGTAGGCTACCGCCATTGTCCGCTGTTCGCGCTTTCGAGGCAGCCGCGCGGAACGAGAATTTTACCGCGGCGGCGACCGAACTGGGCCTCACCCAGGCGGCCGTATCCTATCAGGTGAAGTCGCTTGAGGAGCGGCTTGGCGCGCCTTTGTTCGCCCGGGAGCGCGGGCGCGTCCGGCTGACCGCTCTCGGCCAGCGGCTTCTGCCCTCGCTAAGCCAGGCGTTCGACGCGATCGAGGCGGCCTTCGCCAGCCATCGCCAGGAAGACGAGCAACTCCTGACCGTCACCACGACGCTGACCTTCGCCAATACGTGGCTGGCCTGGCGGCTCGGCGCGTTCCAGATGGCCCATCCCGATCTCGCCGTTCGGCTGGCGACGAATAACGAACTGATCAACCTGGTCGCCGGCGACGCCGACATCGGCATCCGCATCGGCCGCGGCGACTGGGAGGGGTTGGAAATGCACAAATTGATGCCGGTGGATTTCACGCCGATGGCCTCGCCCGGCTGCATCGCCGAGGCGGAATCGACTTTGGGCCGCAAGCTTGAGCCGGCGGACCTCCCACACCTGCAATTGATCAATCCAGGCGATGCCTGGTGGGAACAATGGTTCGCCGACGCCGGGGTCGAGACCGACGGGCTGGGCTGGCGGCCCGGGCTGCGCATGGACAATCAGGCAAACGAAGGCCACGCGGCCATGGGCGGGCAGGGGTTTGCGCTGCTGACCCCGTTCCTGTGGACCGGGGATGTCGCGCAGGGCCGCCTGGTCCGCCCGTTCCCGATCGTCTCGACCAAGGGCTGGGCCTATTCGCTTGTCTACCCTCCGGAACGCCGGATGGTGCCGAAGATCAAGCGGTTCCGCGAATGGCTGTTGTCGGAGATCAGCGCCGATCAGGCCGAGCAGACACGGGCCGCCTGAACGATCAGCCGGCGATCCGCCGCGCCGGAACGAGCAACCGGGCGTTGCTCAGGCCGTTTACGGGCCATGGGCGGCGGCCAGATTCACGACGAACCGAGCGAGGTCTCAGCGGAAGAAGGCGCTGTTGTCGTCATTGGCCCAGGCAGCGTCCTTGTCAGGTTGACGCCGGATGCCGCCGAGGAGACGTCCAACCGGATGCTCGAAGGGTCGATGAAGGCCCGCGGCCAAAATTATTTCAGGAGTCGCCGTCCGAAGTGAGGCCGTCGCTCCCCAGGCATGCCAGACGCCGGTTGCCCTGCCATAATTCGGCGCTGACCGCCCTGAACGGTCGCCTCTGCGCTTCTTGCATGGCGGATCGGTCGTCACTCGCTTCAAGCCACTCGGCCGACGCGACGCGGCCGGCGCCGTCCAGATGATACAAACGATACGCTGACACCAACGCTCACCCCCGTTGCGGAGGCGTATCATTATTCCCGGATCGAATACAACATCTTGTTTTACTGCGCTAATTGCGGAGGATTCGATCACTCAGACTGGTCGATCGCCGCAGAACCGGGCGCCGGCCTCGCCATCCAGGGCCCAGCGAACCTGCGCGTTCAAATAGCCGACATGAGGGATTTCGACGCGAATTTCCTCGCCGATCCTCAACGTTTCTTCGCCCGACAGG
The DNA here is from genome assembly GCA_035699505.1 of Sphingomicrobium sp. GTDB lineage: Bacteria > Pseudomonadota > Alphaproteobacteria > Sphingomonadales > Sphingomonadaceae > Sphingomicrobium. Next base: position 16,698 of record DASSPS010000049.1, read on the forward strand.
CGGCATCCCTCGTCGGTCAGGTCGGTGACAAGCACGGACAAGGGCGGACCGGCATCGCGATGCACCAGGGCAGCGAGATCGACCGGGCGGCGATCATTGCGAGGAGTGAATCCCGGCTCGCGCATCAGTGACTATCCCCACGCATGGTCAAGTCGACTAGCCGACTATCGTTAAATTGTTCCTAAGATTGTTCAGGTTTGAAACTAAGTCGTTGAAATGCCATTTCTTTTACGCGATCAGCCTAATCCGCAATTTTGTTTCGCCGGGAGGTGGCGGGGCGTCGGTGCAGTTGCTAACCGCGAGGCATGGCCAACAGCGACCAAATCGACCATGACTCGGTCATCGAAACGCCGTTCGACGCCGCTTTGTCGGAACGCTATCTCGTCTATGCGCTGTCGACGATCACGGCGCGCTCGCTGCCCGACGTCCGCGACGGCCTGAAGCCGGTCCATCGGCGGCTCCTCTGGGCAATGCGGCTGCTCCGGCTCGACCCGGGCGGCGCCTATAAGAAATCCGCCCGCGTAGTCGGCGACGTCATTGGCAAATATCACCCGCACGGCGACCAGTCGGTCTATGATGCCATGGTCCGCCTCGCCCAGGATTTCGCGCTCCGCTATCCGCTGGTCGACGGCCAGGGCAATTTCGGCAACATCGACGGCGATAACGCCGCCGCCTATCGCTACACCGAGGCCAAGCTGACCCCCGTGGCGATGGCTCTGATGGCCGGCATTGACGACGGCGCGGTCGACTTCAAGCCGACCTATAATGGCGAGGAGGAGGAGCCGGAGGTCTATCCCGGCCTGTTCCCAAACCTGCTCGCCAATGGCGCCAGCGGCATCGCCGTCGGCATGGCGACATCGATCCCGCCGCACAATGTCGGCGAGCTGATCGACGCCGCGATCAAGCTCATTGAGCGCAAGCGGATCGACGACCGGGAGCTGATGGAATTCGTCAGGGGTCCCGACTTTCCGACCGGCGGAGTGTTGATCGACGACCAGGAAACGATCCTGCGCGCCTATATAAGCGGCCGGGGGTCCTTCCGATTGCGCGCCACCATCACGGTCGAGCGCGAGAAGGGCGGCAGCTGGTATCTGCTGGTCAGCGAAATTCCCTACGGAGTCCAGAAATCGAAGCTCATCGAGCAGATTGCCGGCCTGATCGCCGACAAGAAGCTGCCGATCCTCGCCGACGTGCGGGATGAAAGCGATCAGCAGATTCGCCTGATCCTCGAGCCGCGGGCACGAACCGTCGAGCCAGACCTGCTGATCGAGAGCCTTTGCCGCCTGACGGATCTCGAGGTCCGCTTCCCGCTCAACCTCAACGTGCTGGACGAGAACCGCACTCCCGGGGTCGTCAGCCTGAAAGAGGCGTTGGCCGCCTGGCTCAAGTTCCAGCGCGAGGTGCTGGTCCGCAAGGGCCAGGTGAGGATTGGCAAGATCGACGACCGGCTGGAGCTGCTTGACGGCTTCCTGGTCGCCTTCCTGAATCTCGACCGGGTCATCGCCATCATCCGCGGAGAGGACGAGCCCAAGCCCGTGCTCATGGCCGAGTTCGGCCTCAGCGACCGGCAGGCCGAGGCCATACTCAACATGCGTCTGCGCAGTTTGCGCAAGCTTGAGGAAATGGAAATCGGCCGGGAGCGGACGGGGTTGGCCGCCGAGCGCGAGGAATTGACGCTCTTGGTTGCCGACGAAGCGCTGCAGTGGAAGCGGCTCCGCAAGGATTTGAAGGCCGTCCGCGACAAGTTCGGCGACGATCGCCGAACCCGGTTCGCCGAAGCGGCGCCGGCCCGGGAGATCGACTGGTCGGCGATGATCGAGAAGGAGCCGATTACCGTCATTCTGTCGCAGCGCGGCTGGATCCGCGCGATGAAGGGCCATGTCGCTCTCGACGAGGTGGCCGAGCTCAAATGGCGCGAGGGCGACGGGCCCGGGGTTCACTTTCATGCCCAGACGACCGACCGGCTGGCGCTCTTCGCCGACAATGGCCGAGTGTACACGCTTAGCGGCGACAAATTGCCGGGCGGGCGCGGCTTCGGCGAGCCGGTGCGGCTGTTCATCGACCTCGACGCCGACGTCGGGATCGTCGCCTTCATGGTTGCCCGGCCGGACATGAGATTGCTGGTGGCGGCGTCGGACGGCCGCGGCTTCGTCACCACCGGCGAGGCGATGCTGGCTGAAACCCGTAAGGGCAAGCAATTGGTCAACCTGCGCGCCGGCGCCCGTGTCGCGGTGATCAGGGCGATCCCGGCCGACGCCGACGCCGTCGCCGTGGTTGGCGAGAACCGCAAGCTGCTGGTTTTCCCCCTGGCCGAGCTTCCGGAGCTGGGCCGCGGGCAGGGCGTGACCCTGCAGCGCTATCGCGACGGCGGGCTGGCCGATGCAACGGCGTTCCGGTTCGAGGACGGGCTGAGCTGGCCCTTGGGCGGTGACTCAGGCCGGATCCGGACCGAAACCGACCTGTCCCCCTGGCGCGCGGCGCGCGGGGCCGCCGGCCGGATGCCGCCGATCGGCTTTCCGAGAAGCAACAAATTCGGCTGAAAACTGACCTGTATCAACAATTTGGTGCATGTTCGGCGGGAAACTCCGAATTAACCTCGACCCCGTAAAGCAGTCGCCATGCAGGCTGCAGCGAAGCGTCTGCCGGGTGAACGACCGACCCGGCGGGCCGACAATCCGATGCTTCAATCGTCCCGGACGGCGGCGGACAATACCGCCTTGCTTGATGCCCTGCCAATCGCCGCCGCTGTCATCGGCCTGGTCGAAGAGACAAAATTGCAGGTTCTCGAATATAACGGGCGGTTCAAGGACACGGTCGCCCAGTCGACCTGCACGGCGATCGACTGGAATGAGGCGGAATGCCTGAAGGAGGGCGCCATCGCCGACCTGATCCGCGGCTATTTCGCGGGCGCGGACCCCACCGGCGAGCTCGACTTCCGCGACGGCGACGGACTAGCGGCGCGCTTTCTGCGGATCAAGCTGGCGCCCCTGCCCAGGGCCGCGGACGACGGAAAGCGTTGCCTGATGAGCCTCGTCGACCGGACGGTCGAGGTCCAGGCCGAGCGAGCGCTTCGCGCCGAAATGGTCCGCGACAGCCTGACCGGGCTTCCAAACCGACTCGCTTTCACCGAAAGCATCGAGGCGGCCGGCGAACAGGTCACGCGCGACGCCGAGCATGCGGTGCTCGTCGTCGACATGCTCCGGTTCAGCCGGATCAACGAAAGCATGGGGAGCCTGGCCGGCGACGAACTGCTGATCACCTTCGCTCGCCGGCTGATTTCCGCCCTTCGAGTCGGGGACGTCCTGGCCCGCACCGGCGGCAATGAATTCGGCGTCCTGGTGGCGCTTCGCCACGGCATCGACGACGCGCTCATCGCCGCCGACCGGATTCGCGAGGTGATGGCCACGCCGTTCAAGATATCGGATCTGGAAATCCGGGTCGAATGCGCGATCGGCCTTGCCCTGATGCAGCCCGGGCAGGACGCGGAGGAACTGTTCCGCAACGCGCAGTTCGCCGTCAAGCAGGCCAAGCAGGCCGGCAAGCCGCACATCTATGAGCCCAGGGAAGCAAGCGCGGCGCGCCGCCGTTTCTCGATCGAGACGGAGCTTCGCCGGGCGCTCGACAGGGACCAGCTCAAGCTTTTCTACCAGCCGATGATCAACCTCAAATCCGGCGAGGTTGCCGGCTTCGAGGCGCTGGCGCGCTGGCACCATGAGGATCGGGGCGAGATTTCGCCGACCGAGTTCATTCCGGTCGCCGAGGAATCCGGCCTCATTCTGCAACTCGGCACCTGGGCGATGCACGAAGCGGTGCAAACGCTGGCCAATTGGGACGGGCAGGTCGGCGAGAAGCTGCCCGTCTATGTCGGCGTCAACCTGTCGGCGATCCAGGTCGCCCGCGATGATATCGCCGCGCTTGCCAGCAGCGCTCTCAGGGCCAGCGGCCTGACCGGCGACCGGCTTACTCTCGAACTGACGGAAAGCTCGATCGTCCAGGACCCGGACCGGGCAACCCGCGTTTTCAATGCCCTCAAGGCGCTGGACGCGACGGTCGCCATGGACGATTTCGGCACCGGCTACTCCAGCCTCGCTTACCTGCAGCGGTTGCCGATCGACGTGCTGAAGATCGATCGCAGCTTTGTTTCCGGGATGATGGTCGACCCGGACAGCGTCGCCATTGTCCGTGCCGTGCTCAGCCTGGCCGAAGCGCTTGGCATGTCGACCACGGCCGAAGGGATCGAAACCGTCGAGCTTGCGACGACCTTGGCGACGCTCGGCTGCGCCAGCGGTCAGGGCTATTATTTCGCCAGGCCGCTCGAAGCGGACGAGGCGCTGGCTTACTGGAAATCACGCAGGCGCGTGGCCGACTAATAGTCGACGGTAACGTTGAACGTCCCGGCGTAAACGCCGTCAGCGGTCGTCGAGCTCAGGTTGATCGACCCTCCGAGCGACAAAACGACTCCCTGCTGCCCGGAGTTGGGCATGGTGATCGTCGCCGGCCGGTCGACGGTAAGGGTCAATTGCTTGCTGCTGTCGGACTGGTTGACCAGCGTGACGTTGGGCGCGCTGATCCGTACCGCCTGATTGTTGGATCCGACCACCCGGTAGCGGGCGACGGTAACCGCGCCCGAGCAGGTGACATTGGGATTGGCGCAGGTGAAAACGCCCGTCCGCGATATCGACACGGTGGCGTTGGACCAGCTGCCCGGCTTGAGGGCAATGGTTCCCAGGCTTAGATCCTGCACCCAGGTCAGGACCAGCGGCTTCACGACATTCGCCTTGACGGTGGCGCTCTGGCTGGGGGCGGCGTCGGCAGGCGCCGCGGCAAGCATTGCCGCGCACAGCGCTACTGCCAGCCACGAACCCATTCCCGCCACAAAGCGCTCCCGACACGTCGACGAGCTTGCGGCTTAGCCCGGAATGGTAATGATCCGATTAACCATGACGGGTCGGCGTGCTACCCGTCTGCCGGAGAGGGGGCAGGTCGAGTGTCTTGTCGCGGCCATGACGCGTTGTTCGAAACTCTCGGGCTAAGTCCGATCGCGATGGTGATCAGCGATCCGTACCTGCCCGACAATCCGCTGGCTGCGGTGAATCCTGCCTTTCTTGCCATGACGGGTTATTCGGAGGCCGAAGTGGTGGGCCGCAACTGCCGGTTCCTGGCTGGGGACGGCACGGACGCACTCGACTCCGCCCGCCTTCGCCAGGCGATCGGTGCAGGCGAGCCGGTACTGACCGAAATCGTCAATTATCGCCGCGACGGCACCGCTTTCCGCAACGGCGTTATGATTACGCCACTGGTCGACGAGGCCGGCGAGATTGCGTGGTTCCTTGGCTCACAAGTCGACCTTGGCCCGGTCGATCATACCCTCGTCGACCGGCGATCCAGCGCAACCGCCCGCGTGCGCACCCTGTCTCCGCGGCAGCGCGAGATACTCGCCCTCGTGGCCGGTGGCCTGCTCAACAAGCAGATCGCCTTCAGGCTTGGCATCAGCGAAAAAACGGTGAAGATGCACAGGGCGCTCATGCTTGATCGGCTCGGCGCGTCAACCAGCGCCGAAGCAATCCGGCTCGCGGTCGAGGCCGGTCTCTAGTCATTGGTCAGCGGGCCGCCGCAAGGCAGTCCGCGACAATCGCGTCGAACGCATCGCCAGACGGAAAGCCGCTTTCGACCCATTTCTTTTCGATCGCGCGAAGCGCGCGGGCGATGACCGGTCCTTCCGGCAGTCCGCCCGCCATCAGCCTGGCGCCGCCGATTGGCAGGCGCGGGGGGTGCCAGTCGCGAACTCGCGCCGCCGCCGCGGGCTCGCCGCACAGCAGCAGGCGGTCGACGGCGCCTTGCGTGCCAAGCCAATAAGCCAGGGCCTCGGGCGACGTGGACAGGTCGCGGTCGGCGGCGATGGTCAGCCGCTTGCGCGCCTTGTTGGATAGGCGCAGCCGGGTCCCGACCTTGGCGGCGGCGGTCGGGTCCGCCGGCAACAGGGCGGACAGGCGGCGAAGCGCGTCAGGCGGAATTTCCGCCTCCTGCTCCGCTCCAACGAGCGCCTTCAGGGACGCCACACTTTCCGGGGGGATTTCCGGCATGACGGGCCGGAGAATGTTCCGCTCGAGCATGCTCCTCACCGTTGACGACGGGTCGGGAAGCGCCAGCAGCTTCAGCATTTCGTCCGCGATTCGCTCGCGCGACAGGGCCATCAGGTCGTTGGCTCGGGCCGTGCAGGCCGCCAGCGCCTCGGCGTCGGGCTCGCCGCGGCCGTATCGGGCGTGGAAGCGGAAGAAGCGCAGGATTCGCAGATGATCCTCGGCGATGCGCGCCAGCGGGTCGCCGATGAAGCGGATGTGCCGTTCTTCTAGGTCCGACAGCCCGCCGAAATAGTCGACAATCGTCCCGTCGTTCGGGTCGGCGAGAAGCGCGTTGATGGTGAAGTCGCGCCGGGCCGCATCCTCCTGCCAGTCATCGGTATAGGCGATTGTCGCACGTCGACCGTCGGTCGCGACATCCCGGCGCAAGGATGTAACCTCCACCACCTGCCCGTCGCTGACCGCCGTGATTGTGCCATGGTCGATGCCGGTTGGGACAGCCTTGATCCCCGCACCCTCCAGCCGTTCGACAACGTCTTGCGGACGGATTCGTGTTGCCAGGTCGATATCGCTGACGGGTAGACCCAGCAGGTCATCGCGAACCGCGCCGCCGACGAAGCGGGTCAGGCCTTCGGCAGCACCGAGCGCGTCGAGGAGCTTGGCCATGCCCCGTCGCTTGCGCCATTTCGCCGCATTGAGCTTCATGGCCAGCGAAGCCGGCGCGACAGGTTGACCAGCATCGCCGCCGTCGCCCCCCAGATCCTCCGTTCCTGCCATGGGATCTCGTAATAGTGGCGCTCGGCGCCCTCGAACAGCACGCTCCGCAGCCGGTGGTTGGCGGCGTCCATCAGATGGCCGAGCGGCACTTCGAACCAGTCGGCGACTTCATGGTCGTGGGGTGACAGCGGCAGGTCGGCCGGCACCGCCGCCAGGACGGGGGTGACGCAGTAATTGGTGATTGTCCGATACTGGTCGAGCGTCGCTACCGTCTCCACCGTCTCCGGCTGAAGGTCTAGTTCCTCCCAGGCCTCTCGCAAGGCGGCGGCGACCGCATCCTCGCCCGAATCGATCCTGCCGCCGGGAAAGGCAACCTGCCCGGCATGGGTGCGAAGCGTGTCCCGCCTGACCGTCAGGATGACTCCAGGGTCGGAACGGTCGGTGACGGCGATCAGCACCGCGGCGGGAACGCCGTCGCCAGCCGCCAGTCGCGGGTCGTCGCCGGGGAACAGAGGGTCCGTCGGCTGCTCGGCGAGGGCGGACCGGAGGCGTTCGGCAAGCGTCATTCCGGCTCGTGGAGCGGGAAGAAGCGGCCATCGCTCCACACGCCTGGCGGCTGGTGGCCTTCGGCAAGCGCAATCTCCGCTAGCTCATAATAGATTGGCCTGCCGAGCTCTGCTTCCAGCCCGTGCCGGACCAGCACACGGGGGGTTGGCTCGAGCATCAAGGGATGGTTCGGGCCAATGATGATCGCGTCGCCGCTGTCCAGCTTGAGCGCGATCCGCCGCTGCTCGCCAAGGCCCTCGCTGGACATTTCGACGGCGCGAAAAGGAGTGCCCTCGACCTCGATGTCAAGCTTCTCGACCGGCGTCACGAGCACGTGGCGTCCGTCAGGCTCGCGCCGCAGGATGGTCGAGAACAGGCGCACCATCGCTGGCCGGCCAATCGGGCGGCCCTGGTGATACCAGGTTCCGTCGCGGGCGATCCGCATGTCGGAATGGCCGCAGTGGCTCGGGTTCCACTTGTCGACGGGAGGCAGGCGCCGCGCATCGATTTCCCGTTGCAGGTCGGCGAGGCTCAGGCCCTTGAGGTCGATCGGCGAACGGCTTTCCGGCATGTCAGCGTCATTGCGTCGGCGCGCCGGCAATGACAACAGAGCCTGATGGATGGTCCTGCAACCGCACTCGTCACCGGCGCGGGCAAGCGCGTCGGGCGGGCGATTGCCGAAGCGCTGATCGTCGACGGCTGGACCGTGATCGCTCATGTCCATCACGCCGATGATCCGGTTCCCGATGGTGCGGTCAAGGTAGTGGCGGACCTCGCGCATTCCGATTGCGCCGGCCTGATCCTGGCCGCCGCCGACGGTCGGCCGCCCCTGCGCCTGCTGGTCAATAACGCGGCTCGGTTCGCGCATGACGGCTTCGGCGAATTCAGCGCGGCGGAATTCGACGCTCACATGGCCGTGAATGTCCGCGCGGCCGCCCAGCTGTCCGAAGCGTTCGCGAAAGGACATCGCGCGGGTGAGGACGCACTGGTCGTCAACCTCCTCGATGCAAAGCTGGCGGCGCCCAATCCGGATTTCCTCAGTTATACCCTGTCCAAGCAGGCGCTCGCCGGACTGACCGAATTGTCGGCCCGGGCCTATGCCGGCCGCGGCATCAGAGTGAACGCCATCGCGCCGGCGCTGATGCTTCGTTCAGCCGGGCAGAGCGACGCCAATTTCGCGGCCATGCACCGTCGCAACCCGCTTGGCCGCGGCGTCACTCCCGACGATGTCGTCGCTGCAATTCGCTATTTTATCCTGGCCGGTGCCGTCACTGGCCAAACCCTGGTGATCGATGGCGGCCAGCACTTCATGGCGATCGACCGCGATGTCCAATTCCTGCCCGTGGAGACGAACGAATGACCGAGCCGGCAATCAAGCTCGACGGCATGGTTCCTGACCGACTGAGGCCCCGCACCGCCAAGATCCTCCTCGATTCGCTGGAAGTGCAGGCGGACATCGGATTCCACGATTTCGAGATCGGGACTCCGCAACGGCTGCTGGTCACCGTGGAAATCTGGCTGGACCATGTTCCGCCGGCTGACTGCGACGATCCGGCCGCGGCCTGGGACTATGACCTGCTGCGCGCTCAGATCGTCGATCTTGCGTCGGCCCGGCGCTATAACCTTCAGGAATCGTTGGCGCATGCGATCTATGACCGGGTCGCGTCGATGCGCGGCGTCGCCGCTCTTCGGGTGTCGACCTCGAAGCCGGACGTTTACCCCAACGCCCGCGGGGTCGGCGTCGAAATTATTTCCGATCGGCAAGAGCCGTTCGATTGATCCGTGACACTTTGCAGATGTGGAACAAAATCCGTTGCACGGCCTTTGAGCCGGATATAAGGAGGCGCGCTTACCGCTGATGTAATGTTGATACATCAGAGGTTCCCCACTCAAGGCCGCCGGGCGCGTATCGCCGGGTGCCTCCGTGGAGATCACGGCGCGTCGAGGAGAATATCGGCTTAATGTCCTACGCCCAACGCAAGGAAATCAGTGGTAACCGAACCGCGGCGATCATCGTCGTCGCGATTCTTCATGCCATCCTCGGCTACGCCATCGTCACCGGGCTCGCCTATAACGTCATCAAGAAGGCGGCCGAAGACCTGAAGACCTTCGACGTCGAGGAAGAGCCGCCGCCCCCCGAGGAGACGCCGCCGCCGCCGGAAAACGTGCCCGACACGCCGCCGCCGGTCGTCGCTCCGCCGCCGATCGTCCGGACGAACACAATGCCGCCGCCGGTCACCGTCGTGCCGGTCGCGCCGCCGGTCCAGATCACGCCGACCGCGCCGCCGGCGCCGCCGGCCCCGCCGCCGGTCCGAACGGTTCCGCCGAAGAGCGCCGTCGGCAATCTGCAAGGACTGTTCTCGCCCGAAGATTATCCTCCGCAGGCCGCCGACAGGGAAGAACAGGGCACGGTCACGGTCCGCCTGGCCGTGGGCACCAATGGCCGGGTCACCGATTGCACCATCAGTTCGTCCAGCGGCTCACGTACGCTGGATTCGACGACTTGCCGGATTCTTAGGTCGAGGGCGCGGTTCTCGCCGGCAACGGACAATATGGGTAATCCGACGGTCGGCTCACACACCCAGAGGATCACTTGGCGACTGCAGTAATTTCGCTCGGTTTTTAGATAATATCAGAGGAAAGTAGACCATTATGGCAATTATGGCCCTTATCGCAGCAGCAGGAGCAGCTCCTGCCGCAGCCAACGCAAACCCCTACGGCCTTTGGGAAGCTCTGGAGCAGGGCGGCCTGATCGCATGGTCCGTGTTTATCATCCTGGTCGCGATGTCGATCTTCTCCTTCTACATCCTGTTCACCAAGCTGATGCAGCAGCAGAAGATCATCAACCAGGGCCGCAAGGTCCGGTCCAGCTTCTGGAACTCGGCGAACCTTCGCGAAGCCTCGACCAAGCTGGAAGCGAAGAGCGCTTATCGCGCAATCGTCGATGACGCGATCGTCGCCCAGGAGCAGCACAGCAAGCTGACCGATCCGATCGACCAGCATGACTGGATGGCCAACAGCCTGGCGCGCAGCCAGGGCGCGATTGCGTCGCGCCTCGGTGAAGGCCTCGCTTTCCTCGCGACCGTCGGTTCGACCGCGCCGTTCATCGGTCTGTTCGGCACCGTCGTCGGCATCTACCGCGCGCTGATCAAGATCGGCGCTTCGGGCCAGGCCTCGATCGACGTTGTCGCGGGTCCGGTCGGTGAAGCGCTGATCATGACCGCGCTTGGCCTGGTCGTCGCCGTTCCGGCGGTGCTTGCCTACAACTGGCTGATTCGCCGCAACAAGTCGATCATGGAGGACCTCGCGGCCTTCACGAACGACCTGCACGGCTATCTTATGTCCGACGGCCGCGTCCGTCCGGTGTTCGCAGCCAAGGGTACCGCCCAGACGAAGTCGACCGCCGCCCCGACGCAGCGTGGCAGTGAGCCGCTCCGCACGGGCGCGACGGCCACCGGCGCGCAGGCGACCCCGACTCCGGCTGATCGCTAGTCGCCAACCGGCCGGCGGTTCCGCCGCCGGCCGACTGGCCCGTCTCGCTGCAAGATAGAAGGCGAACAAGTTATGGGAATGAGCGTAGGCCCCTCGGACAGCGGCGACGAAGACATTCCGATGTCCGACATCAACACCACGCCGCTGGTCGACGTGATGCTGGTGCTTTTGATCATCTTCCTGATCGCCATCCCGGTCGTTCTCCAGACCGTCCCCGTAAAGCTGCCGGCTGTCCGCTACGAACCGACGACGACCAAGCCGGAAAACGTCAATCTGTCGGTCCGCGGCGCGCCCGACGGGTCGTGCGAGGTCTATTGGAACCTCACCAAGGTCGACAGCAAGGAACTGCTGGACCGCGCCGTCAAGCAGCTTGAGGACCAGATCAAGGCCGTCGGCGGAGTCGAGAACATCACTGAGGAGAATATGCCGGAGGCGCATATCCGCGGCGATGTCGACACGCCCTACAAGTGCATCGGTGGGGCCGTGTTCACCATGCAGCGCGCCGGTTTCGCGCGCGTTGGCTTCATTTCCGAGCCGCCGGCGGGCACTGCCGTCACGCAGCGGCTTTAAGCTTTAGGAGCATCTCACCATGTCGATGCAGACTGCCAGCGACAACACGGCTGGCGAACCGATGATGGAAATCAATACGACGCCGCTCATCGACGTCATGCTTGTGCTTCTGATCATGTTCATCATCACCATTCCGATCCAAACCCACGCCGTGAAGCTGGATCTGCCGCAGAACCAGGACACGCAGACCCCGCCGCCCATCGACCCGGTCAAGAACAAGGTCGTCATCACGGCCAGCAACCAGGTCTTGTGGAACGGCTCGCCGGTCCAGCTCGAACAGCTCCGCGCCTATCTCGACCAGACTCAGCAGATGAACCCGATTCCGGAGCTTCACCTTCAGCCGGAACCGACAGCCCGCTATGAGCTGGTCGACCAGGTGCTCGCGGTCACCAAGCGGGCGCGAGTCGAGAAGATGGGCTTCGTCGGCAACGAGGCCTACGCGACTTTCTAGTCCCTACGCTTGCGAATCTGTCAGGGCGGTCCTTCGGGGCCGCCCTTTTTTCTTGGGTCTGGAATCAAGCCATGGGCGCACATTCATGACCCCTTGCCGACACCACTGGCGCCCGGACGCGACGCGTGCCATTGCTCTATGCGCATGACCGCCGACCAAGATTTCGCCGTCGTCGTCCTCGCCGCCGGACAGGGCACGCGCATGCGTTCCGACACCCATAAGGTGCTTCATCCGATTGCCGGCCGGCCCCTGCTGCTTCATCTGCTCGACCAGGTCGACGGAATCGGCGCAACCAAGCGCGTCGTCGTCGTCGGCAAGGGCCGCGACCAGGTCGAGGCCGCGGTCGCCGGCCGCGACGTTGCCATCGCCGTCCAGGCCGAACAGAAGGGCACCGGACACGCAGTCCAGCAGGCCGAGGCAGCGCTGGCCGGCTATGAGGGTCCGGTCCTGATTCTCTATGGCGACACGCCTTTCGTGGAGGCCGCCACGCTGCGCCGCATGCTCGACCGGCTGGACGGTGATGACGGTCCCGGCGTGGTTGTCATGGCTTCGCGGCCCGCGGACCCGGCCGCCTATGGCCGCATCATTCTTGGCGACGGGGACCAAATCGCCCGAATGGTCGAATATCGCGACGCGACGGAGGAGGAGCGCTCTGTCACTCTGTGCAACAGCGGCATGATGGCGGTCCGCGCGGCTGATCTGTTCCGCTGGCTGGGCCAGGTCGGCAACGCCAATGCCGCCGGCGAATATTATCTGCCCGACATCGTCAACATCGCCGCCGGCGAGGGGCGAGAGGCGGTCGTCATCGAAGGCGACGCCTATGAGACCGCCGGGGTCAACAGCCGCGCCGAGCTCGCCCACCTCGAGCTCGAATGGCAGCGGCGCCGCCGCGAGCAGGCGCTCGACGAAGGCGCGACCCTGATCGACCCCGAAAGCGTCTGGTTCGCGCACGACACGAAGCTCGGCCGCGACGTGACCGTCGAGCCGCATGTCGTCTTCGGCTCCGGCGTAACGGTGGCCGACGGGGCGACGATCAAGGCCTTCAGCCATATCGACGGCGCCGCCATCGCCGCCGGCGCCGTGATCGGCCCGTTTGCCCGGCTTCGCCCCGGCGCGATGATCGGGGAGAAGGCCAGGGTTGGCAATTTCGTCGAGGTGAAGAAATCGGTGCTGGGCCGCGGCGCCAAGGCCAATCACCTGTCCTACATTGGCGACAGCGATGTCGGGGAGGGCGCCAACATCGGCGCCGGGACCATTACCTGCAATTATGACGGTTTCGGCAAGTATCGGACCGTGATCGGCGCTGGAGCCTTCATCGGCTCGAACACGGCGCTGGTCGCCCCCGTGACTGTCGGAGAGGGCGCTATTGTCGGCGCCGGATCGGTGATCACCAAGAATGTCGCTGCCGACAGCCTGGCGGTCGAGCGCAGCGAACAACGCGGCATGTCAGGCTGGGCCAGGCGATTTCGAGAAAAAATGACGAGAAAAGCCGCGGAATGAGCTTGTATTGATATCATGATATGATATCATGATATCATGACTCGCATTCTTGCCGATCTGCCTGACGAAGACATCGAAAAGCTCGACGCGCTTGCCGCGCGCACGAAACGTTCGCGCGCGGCGGCCATTCGCGACGCAGTTAAAGCCTATCTCATCCAAAATGCCGATAACGACTGGATCAGGCGGGGCGCAGGCTATTGGAAGGGTCGGACCGATATTGGTGACGCCGTGGAATATCAGCGCGCGATGCGGGAAGACCGCACGCCCTATGACGAAATCTAGGCGTTGTCCGACCCCTTCTTCGACACCAACATCGTCATCGACTGGCTGTTCGATCGCCAACCGGCGATCCAGGAATTGTCGCGCTATCGCCGGCATCGGATGAGCCGGATCGTGTGGACAGAAGTGCTGGCGGGAGAACCTCTGCATGAGCGGCCGAGGCTGCTTCAGTTGATGGGCCCGTTCGAATTGGTTGAAGTGGACGCGCGCATCGCCACTGCGGCCGCCGACATCCGCCACCGCCTTCGAATGAAGCTTCTCGACGCCATCATCCTTGCCACCGCTCAGGTGAATGGCGCCATCCTCGTCACCCGCAATACGAAGGATTTCCCCGCGAACATGCCGGGAATCCGCGTTCCCTACACTCTTTAGGCAGGTCACAGTCCATGTGCGGAATCGTCGGAATCGTCGGCAAGGGCCCCGTCACCCAGCGCCTATACGATGGGCTCAAGCGGCTCGAATATCGCGGCTATGACTCGGCCGGCATTTGCACCATCGACGGCGGCCGGCTCGACCGCCGCCGGGCCGAAGGCAAGCTCGACAACCTCGCCGCCGAGCTCAAGGCCAACCCGCTGGGCGGCGACATCGGCATTGCCCATACCCGCTGGGCGACGCACGGGCCGCCGACGGTCGGCAACGCCCATCCGCACATCGCCGGGTCGGTGGCGCTGGTCCACAACGGCATCATCGAGAATTTCAAGCCGCTGCGCGACGAATTGACCGCGGACGGCCGGACCTTTCTCAGCGAAACGGACAGCGAGGTCGTTGCCCATCTCGCCGACCGGGAAATCCAGCGCGGCGCGTCACCGGAAGAAGCCGTCGCCGCCATCCTGCCGCGCCTGCACGGCGCCTTCGCCATCGCCTTCCTGTTCGCGCAGGACCCGGACCTGATCATCGGCGCGCGCATGGGGGCGCCGCTCACCGTCGGCTATGGCAAGGGCGAGAATTACCTCGGCTCGGATGCGCTGGCGGTGGCGCCGTGGACCCAGCGCATCGCCTATCTCGACGAGGGCGACTGGGCGGTGGTGCGGCGCGACAGCATCGCCATCTTCGACCGCGACAACCGACCCGTGGAGCGCGAGATCGTCGACAGCGGCGCCTCCGCCGCGCCGATCGAGAAGGGCAACTACCGCCACTATATGCAGAAGGAGATTTTCGAGCAGCCGGTGGTCGTCGCCCAGACCCTGCAAAGCTATGTCCGGCCGTTCGAGGGGGAGGTGGCGCTGCCGACCAGCGACCTCGACCTCGCCACGGTCAACCGGGTCACCATCGTCGCCTGCGGCACCAGCTTCTACGCCGGCATGGTCGCCAAATATTGGTTCGAGCAATTCGCCCGGGTGCCGGTCGATATCGATGTCGCCTCCGAGTTCCGCTACCGCCAGCCGGTACTCGAGCCGGGCGGGCTGGCTTTGTTCATCAGCCAGTCGGGCGAGACCGCCGACACGCTCGCCGCGCTGCACCACGCCCGCGCCGAGCGGCAGCGAATCGCCGTCGTCGTCAATGTCCCGACCAGCTCGATGGCGCGCGAGGCCGACCTGCTTTTGCCGACCCACGCCGGGCCGGAGATCGGCGTCGCCTCGACCAAGGCCTTCACCTGCCAATTGGCCGTGCTGGCCGCGCTCGCCGCCAACCTCGCCCGGGCCAAGGGGCGCCTGACCCGTGACGAGGAACGCGACATCGTCGCCCACCTGCAGGAGGCGCCGGCCGCCATCAACGCCGCGCTCGGCCACGACGACGACATTGCCGCCATGGCGCACCTCATCGCCCCTGCCCGCGACGTGCTCTACCTCGGCCGCGGCCCCGATTATCCGATGGCGCTGGAAGGCGCGCTCAAGCTCAAGGAGATCAGCTACATCCACGCCGAAGGCTATGCCGCCGGCGAGATGAAGCACGGCCCGATCGCGCTGATCGATGAGCTGGTGCCGGTGATCGTCATCGCCCCGTCCGGGCCCTTGTTCGAAAAGACCGTCAGCAACATGCAGGAGGTGCGCGCCCGCGGTGGCAAGATCGTCCTGATCAGCGACAAGAAGGGCTTGGAGCTGGCCGGCGAGGGCTGCCTGGCGACGATCGAAATGCCGGAGGTGCACCCGCTGATCGCGCCGCTCGTCTATGCGGTGCCGGTGCAACTGCTCGCCTATCATGTCGCGGTCCTGAAAGGCACCGACGTCGACCAGCCGCGAAACCTCGCCAAGAGCGTGACCGTCGAATAGGCTTGCCTATTCATCGTCCGGGGACGGTCCGGCGGCTTGGAAACCGGCGTCGGCCCCATCGGCGCCCAAAATCTAGCCCTGAAAGGAATCGCGCGACCGGCGAACTCAGCGACACCGAATCAGAGAAAGTTTCTGTTTGTCACCGGATCATTCGCCATGGCCGAAATTCTGTCTGGCAGTCTCTCAATTGTCGCGCCATCAGGCGGCGTTCGCCCGGACCGTCTCAAGCTCCTGGGCGCGCGCCTTCAGTCGTGGGTAGAGGAAGTCGATGACGTTCCTGACCTTCGGCGATCGGCGGATCCGTTCGTGGGTCACCAGCCACAAGACCCGTTTGTGGTCGGTTCTCGGCGCCAGGCAGCGGCTGAAGCCGGGGTCGGCATCGGCGAGTATGCACGGCAGGATGGCGGCTCCCACCCCGGCCCGAACCGCGCTCAACAGCCCGCTCGATGTATCCGGTCGCATGATCACCCGATCCAGCAGGCCCATGGCCTCGAGATAGGCGTCGTAATGGCGCGACAGGTTGCCGCCGCCGCCGCCGATCAGCGGATGCCTGGCAAGTTCGGCGACGTTGGTGGGAACGCCATGCTTCTCGCCATATTCGCGGCTGCAATAGAAGGTCCAATGATCGTCGCAAATGCGCCGGCCGACCGTCCCGGAAGGTTGCGGCTGGCTGGTGCTGCGCAGCGCAACATCGGCCTCGCCGGCGCCTAGGTCGCGGATGCCGGCGCTGGTATCCAGCTCGATGTGGATTTCGGGATGGAGTTCGTGCAGGTCGCGCAGCCAGGGCGCGATCAGCCCGGTCGCGAAAATCTCCTCCATGCTGAGCTTGACGGCGCCGCCCTTGTCGCGGGCCTGGGCCGATGCGGCGTCGAAGAAGGCATGCGCCGACGATTCCACCTGTCGGGCCCGGGCGAGCAATTCTTCGCCGGCCGGGGTCATGACATAGCCGGCCTGCCTTTTGTCGAACAGGATGACTCCGGTCGCTTCCTCCAGCGCGGCGATCCGCCTGGCGACGGTGGTCTGGCTGGTGCGCAGTGCGCGGCCGGCACGCAGCGTGCTGCCTTCCTTGGCGACCGCCAGGAAATAGCGCAGGTCGTTCCAGTCCATCATCGAAGGATAGCCCGCATGGGCGGCTCCGTGTTCTGCGATTTTGCAGAATGGTAGCACAACATCGTTGCTGCCGCGCCACGAAAAATAGGACTAGTTGGAATGTCGCGCCGCCCCCAGGCGGACCCCAACAGGAGGATGCGACATGAAAAAGTCATTCTATATCGCGCTGGTTTCCGCGCTTCTCACCGCCGGCCTGATCAAGGCCGCTCCGGCCCTCGCCGAAACTCCCGCCCGCGGCGAAGTGGTGGTCAGCCATGTCCGCACCGCGGACCTTGACCTTCGCTCGCCCGCCGGCCAGCGCCAGCTCGACCAGCGGCTCGCCAACGCCGCCCGCGAAGTGTGCGGCCCGGCGTCGGATGTCGACCTCGAAGGCAAGAATGACGTGCGCAAGTGCCGCGCGGAAACGCTTGCCCGGGCGCAGGTCAAGAAGGCCTCGCTGCTCGCCGCCGCAGATCGCGGCGTGACGATCGCGGTGACCGCCAGCCG
>DASSPS010000050.1:0-42621 GCA_035699505.1 Sphingomicrobium sp.
CAGTCGAACCGCGGCGAGCGCAGCTTCGACATCTACTCGCGGCTGCTGAGGGAGCGGATCATCTTCATCACCGGCGCGATCGAGGACCATATGGCCTCGCTGATCACCGCCCAGCTGCTCTTCCTCGAGTCCGAGAACCCGAAGAAGGACATCTTCATGTACATCAACTCGCCCGGCGGCGTGGTGACGGCCGGGCTCGCCGTCCACGACACCATGCAGTACATCCGCCCCAAGGTCGGCACGGTGTGCATCGGCCAGGCGGCGTCGATGGGCAGCTTCCTGCTCGCTGCCGGCGAGCCCGGAATGCGCATTGCGCTCACCAACAGCCGGATCATGGTCCACCAGCCGTCGGGCGGCGCCCAGGGCATGGCCGCGGACATCGAGATCCAGGCGCGCGAGATCCTTCGGATGCGCAGCCGCCTCAACTCGCTCTATGCCAAATATACCGGCAAGACGATCGAGGAGATCGAGGCCGCCATGGACCGCGACACCTTCCTCGAGGCCGACGAGGCCAAGACCTTCGGAATTATCGACGAGGTGTTCGACAAGCGGCCCGAAAGCGGCGAGGACAGCGGCACCCGCGCCGGCGACGTGACTCCGTCCTAGGTCTTGGCGATGGGGGGTCCTGGTCGGTTCGTGTCACGGCGAGCCTGGCTCGCCGTTTTGCTGGCATGCCTTCCCGCCAGTGCGCCGGCGCAGGTGGTGGACGTCCGCGCCGGGCGGCTGATTGACCCGGCCTCGGCCAGGAGTCTCGTCGATCAGCGAATCCGGATCACGGACGGCAAGATCGAGTCGGTCGCCCCATGGCGCGATGCCGATGGCCCCGCGGCGATCGACTGGTCCGGTTTCACCGTCCTTCCCGGCCTGATCGACCTTCATACGCATCTGGCCGATGGCGCGATCGACGAAAATGCCAGCGATCCCGCCGAGCCGCTCAAGCGCAGCGAGGCGCGGACGATCCTCAAGGGCGTCGTTGCGGCCCGCAATCAGCTTCGGGCCGGCTTCACCACGGTGCGCGATGTCGGCGTGTATCGCGGTTTGACCGACGTCGCGCTGCGCGATGCGATCAATGCCGGCGAGATCGAAGGTCCGCGGATGTTCGTCGCCGGCGGCTATATCACCACTCCGGGCGGCGGCGGCGAGATCGATGCCCTGGCGCCGGATGTTCCGCTTCCGGAAACCTTCCGGATCGGTGTGGTCCGCAACCCGTCCGAAGCGCGCGACCGGGCGCGCTATTTGCTGGATCACGGGGCGGACTTCATCAAGCTGATCGCCACCGGCGCGGTCCTGGCGCTTGGCAGCGAGCCGGGCTCGCTCGAACTGTCGCCCGAGGAGATGAAGGCGGCCTGCGACGAGGCCAGGCTGCGCGGACCCTACTGCATCGCCCACGCCCATGGCGCCGAGGGGATCAAGGCGGCGATCCGCGCCGGCGCCCGCACTATCGAGCATGCCAGCTATCTGGATTCGGACGGGATCGCGCTCGCCAGGGCACGGGGCGTGTGGCTCGACATGGACGTCTACAATGGCGACTGGATCGAGGAAGTCGGGACCCGGCAGGGCTGGCCGGCCGAATATCTCCGCAAGAACCGCGAAACGACCGATGTCCAGCGACGCGGTTTCGCAGCCGCCGTAAAGGCAGGCGCGCTCCTGACCTTCGGCAGTGACGCCGGAGTCTATCCCTACGGCCTGGGTGGACGTCAATTCGCCTATATGGTCCGCTTCGGAATGACACCGATGCAGGCCATCCAGTCGGCGACAACGGAAGCGGCAAGGGCGCTTGGGAAAGAGGGGCAACTCGGGACGCTGGTCCCGGGCGCCTGGGGCGACCTTGTCGCCGTTTCCGGCAATCCGCTGGAGAATATCCGTCTGCTTGAGCAGGTGACGGGGGTTATCAAGGGCGGCCAACGAATCCGATAGGGTGGGCACGCGTACCGGTGCCGAGATCGATCTGCCAGACCGACCGGTTCATTCAGTCGTTCATCACGTCGCCGCTGGCGCGAACATTGCGGTATTGCCAGAGAATTACGGTGACAGTCGCCGAAGTCCCATCCGGCTTTCCAAATCGCTTGGCTGCGGCCTTTGCGCGCGCATGCCGGCCTTCGCTCGGGGAGTTACGGCGCGAATTACGATGACAATGCACTAAATCCACTAAATTCCGGCGAGCCAGGAAAAACCCCTGTCCTATTTGGCTTTGCGCCGCCATCGTCGGGCGCGCTCTTTCTAACCGTCCGCTTGCTCCCCGCCACGCGCCCGCGCCGCGTAAAGTCACAAAAATGGTCGCGTTCAAAGGGACTTTAGCGAACTTAGGAAGCTCCATGGCTGTGGCGGCGGGCTTGCGGGCGGGGGTTTGCCCATCCATATTTGGCACAGCAGCAATCTCCGCAGTGGCGCGTTAACCCCTCTTCCAGTTTGATTGTGTCATAAAGTGCATTAGCATGGCCGCCCGGGCTCGCGAGGGGCGCAAAGGACTAGAATGACGAAGCTTTCAGGCAGCGACAGCAAGAGCACGCTTTACTGCTCCTTCTGCGGCAAGTCGCAGCATGAGGTCCGCAAGCTCATTGCCGGCCCCACCGTGTTCATCTGCGACGAATGCGTCGAGCTGTGCAACGACATCATCCGCGAGGAATCGAAGTCGGCGCTGGTCAAGACCCGCGACGGGGTGCCGACACCCTCGGAAATCTGCAAGGTGCTCGACGATTATGTGATCGGCCAGAACCGCGCCAAGCGCGTCCTGTCGGTCGCCGTCCACAATCACTACAAGCGCCTGTCGCACGGCTCCAAGGGCTCGGCCGATGTCGAGCTGGCCAAGTCGAACATCCTGCTGATCGGCCCCACCGGCTGCGGCAAGACTCTGCTGGCGCAGACCCTGGCCCGGATTCTCGACGTGCCCTTTACGATGGCCGACGCGACCACGCTGACCGAGGCCGGCTATGTCGGCGAGGATGTCGAGAATATCATCCTTAAGCTGCTCCAGGCGTCCGATTACAATGTCGAAAAGGCGCAGCGCGGAATCGTCTACATCGACGAAATCGACAAGATCAGCCGCAAGTCGGACAATCCGTCGATCACCCGCGACGTGTCGGGCGAGGGCGTCCAGCAGGCGCTTCTGAAGCTGATGGAGGGCACCACCGCCTCGGTGCCGCCGCAGGGCGGCCGCAAGCATCCGCAGCAGGAATTCCTGCAGGTCGACACGACCAACATATTGTTCATCTGCGGCGGCGCCTTCGCCGGCCTGGAAAAGATCATCGACGACCGCATGCAGGGCAAGTCGATGGGTTTCGGCGCCCATGTCGCCGCGCCGGAAGAACGGCGCACCGGCGAAACGCTCAAGCATACCGAGCCGGAGGATTTGCTGCGCTTCGGCCTGATCCCGGAATTCATCGGCCGGCTGCCGGTCATCGCCACGCTCGAGGATCTCGACGAGGAAGCCCTGGTCAAGATTCTGGTCGAGCCCAAGAACGCGCTCGTCAAACAATATCAGAAATTGTTCGACATGGAGGATGTCGACCTCGCCTTCGCCGACGAGGCGCTGCACTCGGTGGCCCGCAAGGCGATCGACCGCAAGACCGGCGCCCGCGGCCTGCGCTCGATCCTCGAAAGCATCCTGCTCGACACGATGTTCGACCTGCCGTCGATGGATGGCGTCGACGAGGTCCATGTCGACAAGGACGTGGTCGAAGGCCGCAAGGACCCGGTGCGGGTCTACGCCAAGAAGGGTAAGGCGGGCGACGCCGCGTGATCCCCGCCGGACCGGCCTCGTCGCCGGCGCTACCATTCCTGCCCACGATTTTCCGCAAGCCGCGACGGCCGTTGCTGACGATCGCGATAAGTTATTTATTGTCCATCGGCGGCTCGCTGCTGATCGCGGCAGTCGTCAGCCTGCTTTTCGCGAAGGGGGCCGCGCCGGACTTCAGCTGGCTGGCGGGAAGCGGCTTCACCGCCGTCTTTATCCTCGCCATCGCCACGCCCGTGCTGGAAACATTGATCCTGGCGGCGACGACCAGCATCCTGCTGCGTCTCGTCAGGCCGGGCCATGCCATCCTGCTCAGCTCGTTCGGCTGGGCCCTGGCGCACAGCTATCAGGCGCCTGTCTGGGGATTGGTCATCTGGTGGCCGTTCATCATTTTCACCACCCTATACGTCGTGTGGAAGCGGCGCTCGCTCGCCTGGGGCCTTTTCATGCCCTACGCCGTGCATCTTCTGCAGAACCTCATCCCGGCCATCGGCATCGGCTATCCCCAGCTCATTCCGGCGATATAGGCGCCGGCCTTTGTTGCGCTGCACCGGCCCGACGCCCATATAGCCGGCCATGACCCGTCTGCTTCCAGTCCTGCCGCTCCGCGACATTGTCGTCTTCCCGAAGCGCATCGTGCCCCTGTTCGTCGGCCGCGAGAAAAGCGTCGCCGCGCTCGAATCGGCGATGGCCAGCGACAAGGAATTGTTCCTCGTCGCCCAGCTCGACCCAAGCGAGGACGATCCCGACCGCGACGCCGTCTATGACCTGGGCGTGGTCGCGACCGCGATGCAGTTGTTGAAACTGCCCGACGGCACCGTCCGGGTGCTGGTCGAAGGCGTTCGCCGGGCCCGGCTGGTCGAACTGACCACCGACGACGGCCACATGGCCGCGGTGATCGAGGATGTCCCGGAGGAGACCGCCGACGGGCCGGAGACCCAGGCGCTGATGCGGTCCGTGGTCGAGCAGTTCGACAATTACGCCAAGCTCAACAAGCGCCTGCCACCCGAAACCGGAATTCAGCTGGCCGAGATCGAGGACCCCTCGGTGCTCGCCGACGCGATCGCCTCCAACCTGTCGATCAAGGTGGCCGACAAACAAGCGTTGCTGACCGAGCTTAACCCAGCCCGCCGCCTGGAGATGGTGTTCGCTTTCATGGAAGGCGAGCTTGGCGTGCTTCAGGTCGAAAAGAAGATCCGCAGCCGCGTCAAGCGGCAGATGGAGAAGACGCAGCGCGAATATTATCTCAACGAGCAGCTGAAAGCGATCCAGCGCGAGCTTGGCAATGAGGGCGAGGACGGCGGCGACGAATTGGCCGAGCTCGCGGCCAAGATCCGCAAGACTCGACTCAGCAAGGAGGCCAAGGTCCGGGCCACGGCCGAGCTCAAGAAGCTGAAGGCCATGGCGCCGATGTCGGCCGAGGCGACCGTCGCCCGCAACTATCTCGACGTCTTGCTCGGCTTGCCCTGGGGCAAGAAGTCGAAGCTGAAAAAGGATATCGCCGAGGCCCAGCGGGTGCTCGACGAGGACCATTACGGCCTGGAGAAGGTCAAGGACCGGATTGTCGAATATCTCGCGGTCCAGGCCCGCACCAACCGTTTGAAGGGGCCGATCCTGTGCCTCGTGGGTCCGCCCGGCGTCGGCAAGACCTCGCTCGGCCGGTCGATCGCCCGGGCCACGGGCCGCGAATTCGTCCGCCAGTCGCTGGGCGGAGTTCGCGACGAGGCCGAGATCCGCGGCCACCGCCGGACCTATATCGGCTCGCTGCCCGGGAAGATCATCTCCAATATCAAGAAAGCCGGCACAACCAACCCGCTCTTCCTGCTCGACGAGATCGACAAGCTCGGGCAGGATTTCCGCGGCGATCCGTCATCGGCCCTGCTCGAGGTGCTCGATCCGGAGCAGAACAGCAAATTCCAGGACCATTATCTGGAACTGGACTATGACCTTTCCGACGTCATGTTCGTGACCACGGCCAATTCGCTCGACATGCCCCAGCCACTGCTCGACCGAATGGAGATCATCCGCCTCGAGGGTTATACCGAGGCCGAGAAGGTCGAGATCGCCAAGCGCCACCTGATCCCCAAACAGATGGAGGCGCATGGCCTGAAGCCCGAGGAGCTGGAATTCAGCGACGAAGGCCTGCGCGGCATGATCCAGCATTACACGCGGGAGGCCGGCGTCCGGACGCTGGAGCGCGAACTGGCGAAGGTCGCCCGCAAGTCGCTCCGGCAGATCCTCGAAGGCAAGGCCGAACGGGTCACGCTCACCTTTGAAAATCTGTCCGAATTCCTCGGCGTTCGCCGGTATCGCTATGGCGTTGGCGAGGAAGAGGATCAGATCGGCGCCGTCACCGGCCTGGCCTGGACCGAGGTCGGCGGGGAATTGCTGACGATCGAGGCGGTCACGGTCCCCGGCAAGGGACAGATCAAGACCACCGGCAAGCTCGGCGAGGTCATGCAGGAATCGATCCAGGCGGCGATGAGCTTCGTCAAGGCGCGGGCCCCGGCCTATGGCGTCAAGCCGTCGATCTTCGGGCGCAAGGACATCCATGTCCACTTGCCCGAAGGCGCCGTGCCGAAGGACGGACCGTCCGCCGGCATCGGCATGGTCACGGCGATGATCTCGACCCTGACCGGAATCCCGGTTCGCCGGGACATCGCCATGACTGGGGAAGTCACGCTGCGTGGCAGGGTCCTGCCCATCGGCGGCCTGAAGGAAAAGCTGCTGGCGGCGCTTCGCGGCGGCATCACAACGGTGTTGATCCCAGCGGAGAATGAGAAGGACCTTGCGGAAATTCCGGCAAGCGTGAAGGAAGCGCTCGACATTGTCCCGGTCAGCCATGTCGATGATGTGCTCGGCAGGGCGCTGGCGGCGGCGATTCAACCGATCGAATGGACGGATGCTGACGAACATGCCGCCGAGCCGCCGGTCGGATCGCACGGCAGCGACGTCGAAAGCGCTGTCCGGCACTAGACTTCGTTTAAGAGTCTTGCCTTAAACTGGGCAGGACGCGCCCGAGTCTTGCGCGCAGATTGGGAGCCCGGATCGATGAACAAGCAGGAACTTATCGGCCATGTCGCCGATCGCTCGGGTCTTAATCGCAACGATTCGGCGCGCGCTGTCGAAACGATGCTGGAAGTGATCACCTCGGCGTTGAAGCGCGGCGATGAGGTCCGGCTGGTCGGCTTCGGCAATTTCTCGGTCACTCGGCGCAAGGCCTCTACCGGGCGCAACCCGCGCACCGGCGAGCCGATGCAGATCAAGGCCAGCTCGCAGCCCAAGTTCCGGCCCGGCAAGATCCTCAAGGACGCCGTTCAATAGCTGAAACTGGACAGGCCCAACGCCTGTCAGTATCGGCACCCCTCCGCTGGCTGTTCGTGGTCGGGGCGGGCGCGTAGCTCAGTGGTAGAGCACACCCTTCACACGGGTGGGGTCGTAGGTTCAATCCCTACCGCGCCCACCATCGCCGCCTGCAGCCATGCCGGAGGCATCGCGAAGCCCCCCGCAGCCGGTCCGGGGGACTGGCGCGAATGGAACACTAATCCAGATAGCCTGGCTGGAAGCTCGCCAGGCGCCGCATCTCGGCCCAGTCCTTGAAATGGACCTCGCGGCCCTTGCGCTCAATCAATCCCTGCCGCTCGAGGTCGGCGAACACGCGGTTGACGTTGACCGATGTCTGGCCGGTGATGTCGGCAATCTGCTGCTGGGTGAACGGGTTGATCAACGGTTCGCGGGCCGCGTCGATCTTGCTGCGCAGCGCCGTCTCGCACAGCAAATGCGCGACCCGGGCCGTTGAATCTCGCCGGCCGCAATTGACCAGCCATTCATAGCCGATGGCCTCGTTGCGCTGGATCAGGCGCCAGAAGAAGCGCTGCATGTCCGGATTGGCCTCGACGATCGGGTTGAAATCCTCGGCCTTGCCGACCAGCACCTCGCTTTTGACGATGGCCTGCACGCCATAGCCGGCCGTGCCTTCGCGCGGCAGGATGCCTTCGCCGGGAAAGCGCAAGGCGACGATTTGCCGGCCGCCGCTGCTGTCGGTCTTGAACTTGGCGAGCAGTCCGGCCGTCACGAACATCACCTCGTCGCGCGCCGCGCCGGGCTCACGAAAGGGACGCCGGGGGTCGACCTGGACGACCTTGTGCGGCATGGCTTCCAGCTTGACCGCGAGCTTCGGCTCGAGGCCAGCAGCTACGAGTGTCTCGCCGAGCGATACGCGCGCCGCAGCGGTCGACCCTGTGCGGCGACTCGCATGCATATCTCCACTCCCCTGGGACCGGATGCGCCTGTGCATAGCGTTACGCAAGCGTTACCGAAGGAATCCATGCAGCCATCAGCCAAAATGCTTAGCGATCTCGTCCCGCAACAAGGCTTGCTCGCCCGGGTCAATGGCGGTCGCCGACTTGAGGTCCGGCGGGCCCGGCCAGCCGCCGTCAGGCAGGTTCAGGCCGTGCCATACACGGCTTCCTGAATATCTTGGCAGGACATGAAGATGGACATGAGGGTCGACCATCATCAGCATGAGATAATTGATCTTTTCGAAATCAACGAACGCCCGGAGCGCGGCTTCGATGGCCGGCACCGCCCGGCCGAGCTCGGGATAGGCGCCGGGCGGTAGGTCGCCGAAGGCGGTCGCCTCGCTCGTCGACACCAGCACCAGCGAGCCAAGGGTCACCTGCGCGGGGCGGACCAGAACCGCCCAATGGTCGTAGGGACGAACCAATGTATCGGGAAAGCCGAATGTTTTCATTGTTGCGTTGGTCATCGCCCGGCGCCTCCGCTTGCGTTCAGGGGTATGCACCCTTAAGGAGCCGGCGCGCCTTGGGAAACCGCTTCGGGAGCGGCCAATCGCGGCGCATCATGGCGATCGTAGCTCAGCTGGTTAGAGCACTGGTTTGTGGTACCAGGGGTCGGGGGTTCAAGTCCCCTCGGTCGCCCCATTCAATCACCTGAAGCCTGGAAAAATCGACCGCCATGACCACCCCCTGGGGCTACGCCGATTTCGACGCGCACGAAGCGCTGCATTTCATCGACGACCGGGCCACCGGCCTGAAGGCCATCATCGCCGTCCATTCGACGCATCTGGGGCCAGCCGCCGGCGGCGCCCGTTTCTGGCATTATGACGATGACGCCGGCGCGCTGACCGATGCGCTGCGCCTGTCGCGCGGCATGAGCTACAAGAACGCCATGGCCGGCCTGCCGCTGGGCGGCGGCAAGTCGGTGCTGCTGGCGCCCAAGGACCGAAGCAAAAGCCCTGACTATCTGGCCGCGTTCGGCAGGGCCGTGGATTCGCTCGGCGGGCGCTATGTCACTGCCGAGGACGTCGGCATGAGCGTCGCCGACATGATCGAGGTCCGCCGCCAGACCCGCTTCGTCGCCGGCCTTCCGGTCGAAGGCGGGGAAGTCGGCGGCGATCCCGGCCCGCACACCTCGCTCGGCGTGTTCCTCGGCCTCAAGGCGGCGGTCAGGCGGGCGCTAGGCAAGGACAGCGTCGATGGTCTTCACATCGCGCTGCAGGGCGCCGGCAGCGTCGCCACGGGAGTCGCCGTCCATGCCGCCGCGGAAGGCGCGCGCCTGTCGATCGCCGACGTCGACGCGGACAAAGCGAAGAAACTGGCCGAGGCGACGCAAGGAACGGTCGTCGATCCTGCGGAAGTCCTGACCGTCGAAGCCGACGTATTCAGCCCAAACGCGCTTGGCGCCATCCTCACCGCGGAGAGCATCGCCAACTTGCGCGTCCCGGTCGTCGCCGGCGGGGCGAACAACCAGCTCGCCACCCCCGAGGACGGCCAGCGCATCCATGAGCGCGGCATCCTCTACGCTCCCGACTATGTCATCAACGCCGGCGGCATCATCAACGTCTGCACCGAATATCTGGCCGACGGTGACGCCGGCCTGGTGCGCGAGCGGATCGAGGGCATTCCGCTGCGTCTCGAGCAGATCTGGAAGGAAAGCGCCGACAGCGGGCTCAATCCCGCCGCCGTCGCCGATGCCATGGCGCAACGGCTGATCGGGCGGGGGTAAGCGTGATTGCGAGCGCAGCGAAGCAATCCAGCGCGTCAAGGCGAAACTGGATTGCTTCGTCACGCCGCTCCTCGCAATGACGAACTGAAACCATGCACGCCTTCGCCAACCCGGCCCGCTTCCTGAAGATCGCCCGCCCGGCGACGGCATGGCTGTTGTGGCCGGGACTGCTGCTCGCCATCGCCGGCATGCTCGCCGGGCTGATGCTGACTCCGCCCGACTATCTCCAGGGCGAGACGGTCCGGATCCTCTACGTGCATGTCCCGTCCGCCTGGCTCGGCATGGGCGGTTGGACCGGCGTCGCCGCCGCCTCGGTCGCGCGGCTGGTCTGGCGGCATCCGCTGGCCGCCGTTGCCGGCCGGGCAATCGCGCCGGCGGGCGCGGTCTTCGCCGCCATCTGCCTGATTACGGGGTCGATCTGGGGCCGACCGACCTGGGGCACCTGGTGGGAATGGGACGGGCGGCTGACGTCCATGTTGATCCTCTTCTTCCTCTACCTTGGATATATCGCGCTTGCCGCGGCCGAGAAGGAGCGGGGCGGGGACGGCCGGCTGGCGGCGCTGTTCGGGCTGGTCGGCGCGATCAACCTGCCGGTGATCCATTATTCGGTGCTGTGGTGGCGCACGCTGCACCAGGGGCAGAGCCTCAGCATCGCCGGCGGGTCAAGCATCGACAACGCCCTGCTGTGGCCCCTACCGTTGACCCTGCTCGGCTTCACCTTCCTGTTTGGCGCCGCCGTCCTGATGCGCATGCGGGCCGAGCTTGCCGAGGGCAAGGTCGAGGCGCGCCTGCGTCGGAGCGCGGCCGAGTGAACCCCTGGCTGTTTGTCACCGCCGCTTATGCCGTCGCGGTCGGCCTGACCGCCGCGCTGCTGCTGTGGGCCTTTGTGTCGATGCGCCGCGCCGAGGCCAAGGCGGATGCGCTGAAGCGGCCATGAAGCCCAAGAACCAGCGCTTGATCCTCGTCGTCCTGGCGATTGTCGCCCTGCTGGGCGCGGCGATGCTGGCGATATGGGGACTGCGCAGTCAGGCGGCCTATTTCTACACGCCGGCCGACATTGCGTCCGGCAAGGCGATGACCGACCGCGCCGTGCGGCTCGGGGGCATGGTCGAGCGCGGATCGATAAAGCGCCAGCCGGACGGAGTCACGATCCGCTTCATGGTCGAGGATGGCGGCGCCCGGACGCCTGTCGTCTACCGCGGCATCGTCCCGGACCTGTTCAAGGAAGGCAGCGGCGTCGTCGCCGAAGGCCGGCTGCGCGCCGACGGCACCTTCGCCGCCGACACGATCCTCGCCAAGCATGACGAGCGCTACATGCCGCCGCAGCTCGGCAATCAGGCCGCCGAGCACAGGGCCGTCGAAACGGTGCGCGAATGATCGCCGAGGCCGGGCTTGCCGCGCTGTGGCTGGCGGCGGCGCTGGCGCTGGCGCAGTTGCTGTTCGCGATCCTCGAGGTTCGCGGTCGGGCTGAATGGCCTGGCGCGGTGCGCTCGGTGGCGGTGCTGCAGGGCCTGCTTACTTTGTTCGCCTTCCTGATGCTGCTCGCCGCTTTCGCCCGCACTGACCTCAGTGTCGCGCTGGTCGCCGAGAACAGCCATTCGGCCAAGCCTTACATCTACAGGCTGGCCGGGGCCTGGGGGAACCACGAAGGATCGATGCTGCTGTGGGTTACGGTCCTCGCCATGTCGGGCGCGGCGCTGGCGGCATTGTCGCGGCGGATTGCCCAGCCGACCCTGGTCGCGGCGCTCGGGGCGCAAGGCGCGCTGGCGCTGGGCTTTCATGCCTTCCTGCTGTTCGCCTCCAATCCCTTCGCCCGGCTCGATCCGGCGCCAATAGAGGGCAGGGGCCTCAACCCCCTGCTGCAGGACCCGGGCCTCGCCTTCCATCCGCCGACCCTCTACGTCGGCTATGTCGGCCTGTCGGTGGCCTTCAGCCTCGCCGTCGGCGCGCTCCTCGCCGGCGAAGTCGACCAGAAACTGGCGCGGGCGATGCGGCCCTGGGTGCTGGCCGCCTGGATATTCCTGACTCTCGGAATCACGGCGGGCAGCTACTGGGCCTATTACGAGCTTGGCTGGGGCGGCTGGTGGTTCTGGGACCCGGTCGAGAACGCCTCGCTGATGCCGTGGCTTGCGGCGACCGCCCTGCTTCATTCGGTCGGGGTGCTGCACGCCCGCGGCGCGCTCAAGGCGTGGACCATGATGCTGGCGATGATCGCCTTCGCCATGTCGATGGTCGGCACCTTTCTCGTCCGCTCAGGGATCCTAACCTCGGTCCACGCCTTCGCGGTCGATCCGCACCGCGGCAGCTTCATCCTCGTCCTGCTGACCCTTTACACCGGCGCCGCCTTCGCCCTGTTCGCCTGGCGCGGGGCGCGGCTCAAGGAAGGCGCACCGTTCGAGCTGGTCAGCCGGGAGAGCAGCCTGGTGATGAACAATCTGCTGCTCAGCGTGATCCTCGGAATCGTCTTCTTCGGCACACTCTATCCCTTGTTCGCGGAAGCCGCGACGGGCGAGAAATTGTCGGTCGGCCCGCCCTATTTCGACAGCGTCGCCGGCCCGATCGCGCTTCTGCTCGCCGCGCTGATCGGAGTCGGCCCGCTGCTCGCCTGGCGCCGTCAGTCCGCGCCGTTCGCGAAGAAACTGGTCCTGCCGTGGCTGGCGGCGGCGACGGTGCTGGCGGTGACCATCATCCTCGCGCCCGACATCCGCCTTCTGCCCAGGCTCGGCCTGGCGGTGGCGTCGGCGCTCGCCTTCGCCAGCCTGCTGCCGCTCTTCAACCGCAACATCCTGCGCACGCCGCTGGCGACCTGGGGCATGGTCGTCGCCCATTTCGGGGTCGCCGTCGCGCTTGCCGGCATGGCGGCCGACAGCGCCTTCACGCGCGAGCGGCTGGCCGCGGCGAGGCCGGGCGAGACGCTGGCGGTCGGGCCCTGGGCGGTCCAGCTTCACGGTCTGTCGCCGACGGCGGGGCCGAACTGGACGGCGATCGAGGCCGAGCTTCGGGCCACGCGGGGCAGGGGCGTCGAAGTGCTGAAGCCCCAGACCCGTTACTTCATGGACCCGCCGACCGAAACCAATGAGGCGGCGATCCTGACCCGCTTCAATGGTCAGCTCTACACCGTCATCGGCAAGCCGGTCGGCGACGGCAGCTGGCAGGTCCGGCTGTGGTGGAAGCCGTTCGTTACCTTCATCTGGCTCGGCGGCGTGCTGATTGCGCTTGGCGGCATGCTCGCCTTGCTCGGCCGTGCGTTCAGGGGCTGGCGGCCGTTCCGCCGGCGGGAGCGATACGCGTGAGCCGGGCGCTGCGCTTCCTGCCGCTTATCCTTCTCGTCGCGGTGCTTGGCGCGATGATCTGGCGCCTCGCAAACCCGGCTGACAGCGTCATCCGCTCGAAGCTGGAAGGCAAGCCGGTGCCGGCCTTCACCTTGCCCGCAGCCGTCCCCGGCAAGCCCGGGCTGGCTTCGGCGACGCTTGCTACCGGCAATCCCCGGTTGCTGAATATATTTGCCAGCTGGTGCGTCCCCTGCATTGGCGAAGCGCCGGTTCTCGACCAGCTGAAGCGCCGCGGCGTGCAAATCGACGCGATCGCCATCCGCGACCGGCCCGCGGACGTCGCGCGATTCCTTTTCCTCCACGGCGACCCGTTCGCTCGGATCGGCTCCGACACCGACAGTCGAGTGCAACTGGAACTTGGCTCCTCGGGCGTTCCCGAAACCTTCGTCATCGATGGCAAGGGCATCATCCGTTACCAGCATGTCGGGCCGATCGAACATGACCAGATTCCGATGATTCTCGCCGAACTGGAGAAAGCAGAGTGAGGCATCTGGCCGCTCTGTTGCTGACGCTATCAGCCCCGGCCTTCGCCGATAGCAATCTTCCGCCGGCCTATTGGGCCAACCGCCAGTTGCCCGACGCTCGCCAGGAGTCAGCCGCAAGCAAGCTGATGTTCGAAATCCGCTGCCTGGTCTGCCAGGGCCAGTCGATCGCCGATTCCGATGCCGAGATGGCCGGCGACATGCGCCACCTGATCCGCAGCCGGATCGCGGCGGGCGAGAAGCCGGCCGCGGTGCGCGCCTGGCTGGTCGAGCGATACGGCCACTGGATCAGCTACAAGCCGCCGACCCAGCCGATCGGCTGGCCATTATGGGCGGCGCCGCTGCTTCTGCTTGGCGCGGGTCTGCTCCTCATCCGCAAGCGCATCGCCCGCCGGGGCGCGCCATGACCGGCTGGCTGATCCTCTTGGTCCTGCTGGCCGTCACCGGCGGCGCCTTGTGGCTGCTCGGCGTGCGCGGCGGCATGCTGCAGCTGGCCGGGGCGGCGCTTCTGTTCGGGGCGGCGGGCTATGCCTGGCAGGGCCGGCCCGGCCTTGCCGGACAATCGCGGACGGCCATGGACAAGGCCCCGCCGATCCCGCTCACCCGATTCCGTCAGGCGTTCGACGGCAATTTCAGCCCCAATCAGCATTGGCACGTCATGGCCGCGGCATCCTCTGCTCGCGGCAACACGGCAGATGCGGTCGGGATCATGCGCTCGGCGGTCGGCGAACATCCGCGCGATCCAAGCCTTTGGGTCGGGCTCGGCAACGCCCTGGTTGACCATTCGGGCGTCCTGACCCCGCCGGCGCAGCTG
Organism: Sphingomicrobium sp.; assembly: GCA_035699505.1. Lineage (GTDB taxonomy): Bacteria > Pseudomonadota > Alphaproteobacteria > Sphingomonadales > Sphingomonadaceae > Sphingomicrobium. The sequence continues at coordinate 14,389 of DASSPS010000050.1, forward strand.
GCTTTCGAGCGTGCCGCCGGGCTTGCGCCATCCTATCCGGCGCCGCGTTTCTTCTACGGCCTGGCCCTTGCCCGGTCGGGCAATGGCGCCGCGGCCGTCGCCATCTGGCGGCAATTGCTGGCCGACTCCCCGGCCGAGGCAAGCTGGCGCCCCCTGGTCGAGGACGCCATCCTCGCGATTGATCGGCCTCAGGCCGGTTCGTAAGCCAGGTCGAGCGCCTCGGCGACAGCCTGGTGGCGGATCTTGCCGCCGGAGACGTTGAGGCCATTGGCGAGGTGCGGGTCGGCCGCCATCGCCGCCTCCGCGCCCATGTTTGCGATCCGAAGCGCATAGGGCAGGGTGGCGTTGTTGAGCGCGAAGGCGCTGGTCCGCGACACGGCGCCCGGCATGTTGGCGACGCAATAATGGATGATGCCGTCGACTTCATAGACCGGGTCGTCGTGGGTCGTGGCGTGGCTGGTTTCGAAGCAGCCGCCCTGATCGATGGCGATGTCGACCAGTACGCTGCCGCGCTTCATGGTCTTCAGCATGTCGCGGGTGACGAGCTTTGGCGCCGCCGCTCCGGGCACCAGCACCGCGCCGATCACCAGTTCGGCTTTCTCGACCGCATTGGCGATCGCCGAGCGCGAGGCGAAGGCCGTCTTGATCTGGCTCGAAAAGAACATGTCGAGCTCGGCCAGCCGGTCGTTGTTGATGTCATAGATGGTGACGTCGGCGCGCATGCCGACCGCCATTTGCGCGGCGTTGACGCCGGCGACGCCGCCGCCGAGGATGGCGACTGTCGCCGGGGCAACGCCCGGTACGCCGCCGAGCAAAATGCCGCGACCGCCCTGTTCCTTCTCCAGGTAATGGGCGCCGACCTGGACCGACATTCGGCCCGCGACTTCGCTCATCGGCTTGAGCAGCGGCAGCGATCCTGAATTAGATGTCACCGTTTCATAGGCGATGCAGGTGGCGCCGGACTTCATCAGGCCTTCGGCCTGCGGTTTGTCGGCGGCGAGGTGGAGATAGGTAAAGAGGATATGGCGCGGCTCCAGCAGCGCGATTTCCTGGGCCTGCGGCTCCTTGACCTTGACGATCATGTCGGCGGCCTTGAAAACCTCGCCCGCGGTCGGAAGGATTGTGGCGCCCGCTTTCTTGTAGGCGGAATCGGGGCAATCGATGCCCGTGCCGGCCCCGGCCTCGACGACGACCTGGTGACCGGCGGCAACCAGTTCGGCGACCGAAGCCGGCGTCAGTCCCACCCGATATTCGTGATTCTTGATTTCCTTGGGCACTCCGACGCGCATGGATTGATCGCTCCGCTGATGTCAGTTTGGCGGCCCTATAGACGCGGAAATTCCGCTTGTCCCCCATGATTGCGGCCCCACACTGGCGGTGCTAGGGCGACGCGCCGTCGTCAACCTGGCGGTGCAGAGCATGAATGATGCGTCACGGCCAACGGCCTAGCCCGACATTGATCCCATGACCGACACCGCAACTCCGGGCGCCGAAACCGGGACGCCGCCGGCCAGCTTGCCTGACGCCGCCATCGGCCATGCCCACGGGCCGCTCTACAAGCTGGCCATCGGCGCGGTTGGAATCGTGTTTGGCGACATCGGCACGTCGCCGATCTACGCCTTCCGCGAAACCTTCGCCGGTCATCACACGCTCATCCCCGATCAGCTGCACGTCTTCGGCGTGCTGAGCCTGATTTTCTGGTCGATGATGATCATCGTCAGCCTCAAATATGTCACCGTCATCATGCGCGCCGACAACAAGGGTGAAGGCGGCAGCCTGGCCCTGCTCGCGCTGATCAACCGAACCACTGGTGAAACCCGCAAGTGGACCAGCGGGATCATCCTGCTCGGCGTCTTCGCGACGGCGCTGTTCTACGGCGATTCGATGATCACGCCGGCGATCTCGGTGCTGTCGGCGGTGGAGGGCCTGACCACCGTCAACGCCGGCCTTGAGCCCTGGGTCATCCCGATCGCCGTCGGCATCCTTGTCTTCCTGTTCACCATCCAGTCGCGGGGCACGGCTCGCGTCGGCTTGATGTTCGGGCCGATCATGCTGGTCTATTTCGTCACGCTGGCGGTGCTCGGGTTGCTTCACATCATGGATTATCCGGAAGTGGTGCTGGTCACGCTTAACCCGTGGCATGCCGTCCATTTCTTCGTGGAAGAACCGACCCGGGCCTTCGTCGCCATGGGCTCGGTCGTCCTCGCCGTCACCGGCGCCGAAGCGCTTTATGCCGACATGGGCCATTTCGGGCGCAAGCCGATCCGCGTGTCGTGGCTCTATTTCGTCCTCCCGGCCCTGCTCCTCAACTATATGGGCCAGGGGGCGATGATTCTCGCGCAACCCCCCGAACAGGCGCTGGAAACAGTCCGGAACCCCTTCTTCTACCTGGCCCCGGACATGCTCCGGCTGCCGCTGGTGCTGCTCGCGACCATGGCGACGATCATCGCCAGCCAGGCGGTGATTTCCGGCGCCTTCTCGGTCACTCAACAGGCGATCCAGCTCGGCTTCATCCCGCGCCTGCGAATCACCCACACCAGCGAGGCTGCGGCTGGGCAGATCTACATTCCGGTGGTCAACTGGGCGCTGATGGTGATGGTCATCATCCTCGTCCTGACCTTCGGCAGCTCATCGAACCTGGCCGCCGCCTATGGCATTGCCGTGACCGGCGCGATGCTGATCGACAGCGTCCTGATCGCGGTCGTCCTGCTCGGCATGTGGAAATGGAACCGTTATCTCGCCTTCGGCCTGCTGGCGCTCTTCTTCACCGTCGACGGGCTCTATTTCGCCGCCAACCTGATCAAGGTGCCTGACGGCGGTTGGTTCCCGCTGATGGTCGGCGCGGTCGCCTTCACCTTGCTCACCACCTGGGCCAAGGGCCGCAAGCTGATGATCGACCGGATGAACGAGGCCAGCCTGCCGATCGAGATATTCATCAAGTCGGCGGCAAGCAGCGCTGCAAGGGTTCCGGGAACGGCGGTGTTCATGACCAGTTCGGCAAGCGGCGTGCCGCACGCCCTGCTGCACAACCTCAAGCACAACAAGGTACTTCACGAGCGGATCATGCTGCTCACCGTGAAGATCGAGGATGTGCCCTATGTGCCGATCGAGAAACGGGTCGACCTGGCGGACTATGGCGCCGGTTTCTACCGCATCAAGATCCACTACGGCTTCATGGATGAGGTCAACGTCCCGGCCGTCCTCGCCAAGCTGGAAGGCTGCGGCCCCGCCTGCAAGATGATGGACACCAGTTTCTTCCTCGCCCGCCAGACATTGATCACGTCGGCCCGGCCCGGCATGGCCATCTGGCGCGAGAAATTGTTCGCCTGGATGCTGCGCAACGCCGAAAGCGCGATGGAATTCTTCAAGCTGCCGACCAATCGGGTGGTCGAGCTCGGCAGTCAGGTGGAGATTTGAGCACGCCAATGCTCAAATCGTCATCCTGACGAAGGTCAGGATCCATTCTTTTCCCCGCGCCGGGTCCATGGATGCTGAAACAAGTTAAGCATGACGGGATTGGGGGCTTATGACAGACATCCTCCCCTGGGCGGCAACCGCCGCGACTGTGACGGCGGCGCTGATGACGGCGTCGAACCTCGGCTCGCGCATCACCGGCTACGGCTTCGCCGTTTTCACCATCGGCTCGCTCTGCTGGCTGGCCATCGGCCTGACCACCGGCCAGGCGGCCCTGCTGTGGACCAATGTTGTCCTCACCGGGCTCAACCTGTTCGGCGTCTGGCGCTGGCTGGGGCGGCAGGCGAGGGTGGAGGAAGGGACCGAGGCCGCCAGCAAGGCCAGCGAGGCGGGGGCAGGCGAAACCCTGTTCCCCGCCGCGCTGCTGACGAAGGCCGCGGTGGACGGACGCGACGGCCCGCTCGGCACCTGCGTCGATGCGATGGTCGGCTGCGACAGCGGCAGGATCGCCTATCTCGGCGTGGCGCAGGGCGGCCTCGCCGGGGTCGGCGAAACCATCCGGCGGGTGGCGTGGCGCGATGTACGGGTCGATGGCGACACCATCCGCGTCGCAATGGTCGCCAGTGACTTTCAGCAGGCCGAGGAGATCGAGAAGGACCGATGGCCGGCGCATTGATCGTCACCGCCGGGCTTGGCGCCGAGGATTTCGCCTGGCTCGACTCGCTTCGCCGCCGCCACTACCCGCCCGGGCGCAACCAGCTGCCGGCGCATCTCACCATGTTCCATGCCCTGCCGCCATCGGCCGAGAGCGAGGTCCGCGGCCGCCTGTCGGCCCTCGCCGCGGAACCGCCGCCGCGAGCGATGGTCGCCGGACTGATGGACCTTGGCGGCGGGGTCGCCCTGCGAATCGTCTCCGATGAGCTCGACCGGATCCGCGACTCCATCGCGCTCGGCCTGCACGGCCTGCTCGGCGCCCAGGACGCCGGCGGCTGGCGGCCGCACGTCACGATCCAGAACAAGGTTGCGCCGAGGACCGCGCGGGCATTGCTCGACGCGCTGGAGCCGGGCTTCAGGCCAAGGCCCCTGCGCATTTCAGGCCTTGGGCTGCACCGCTACCTCGGCGGCCCGTGGGAGCATCTCGCGGACTATCCCTTCCGCGGCGGTTAACTGAGGTCGCCGATCCCGTTGCAGCTGAGATCGAAGGCGGCGAGGCCGGATTCCAGCACCGACGCCAGCATTGGCTGCTCGAGCAATTCGGCGATTGCCTCCTCGAGATTGGCGCTGACCAGCGCCTGCGCTTCCTCGATCGCCTCGTCCCAGTCGCTGGCGTCATAGGTGCCCTGTCCGACCCAGCAAAAGGCGATGACCTCGGCCAGCTGGTCCTCGCCGAGGTCCTGGAAGGAGGCGAGCAATTCCTCCTCGACGCTGTCGTTGAGCGTGTCGTCGAGGACGGACAGGGTCTCCTCGTCCGCGTCATCGACATTGTCGGCGGTTTCATTGCCGTCATAGTCGGTCGGGGTCTGGGCCTCATATTCCCGCGCCCGCAGGATGATACGGCATAAAGTGTCGAGCGGCGTCAGCGGGTCCATTCCCAAGCCCTTCCGGCGGCCCGCCCAATCGCGAGCCTATCGCGCTTAACGAGGGCGGCGTCCGCCGGTTCCTCGCGTTGACCGACTGCCGCCACCAACCTATATCGCCGCCCCGCGCCTCTCGCGACGAGCCGGCGCGCAAGCCTGATTGGGGCGGAGTAGCTCAGCTGGTTAGAGCAGCGGAATCATAATCCGCGTGTCGGGGGTTCAAGTCCCTCCTCCGCTACCAGCCTTGTCGCGGCATGCGGGGGCGTGGCGAGAACAAGGTTTCACGTACAGGCAGTCCCAACGCCGGTCCGCCGTGAGCTCAGCTTCTCCGGCCGAACAGCCCGACCAGGCCGATCAGGCCCAGCACGCCCCAGGGGAAATCCTTCTTGCGGGCCGGTGCCGGGGCAGGGGCCGCTACTTCCTCGATGGGCATGGCGTCGATGGCCGCCACATTCTCGTCGACGACATTGCCGGCGAGCGCCATATTGTCCGCCGCGATCGCATTGTCGCCCGCAACGGCCGTATCGTTGGTTTCGCCGGCGTTCGTATATTGCGCAGCTGCCGGGCCTGCCGCCAGCAATGCGGCCGCTGCCAGGATCAAGGTGACACGCATGTCAGTCCTCCCGATAGTGTTTCCGCGCCTTCATTCGATGTTGGACGGGTGATAGCTGTCCTCGTCATGGCCTTTGCGAAGGCCCAACAGGCCGAGCAGGCCGAGCACACCGAGCCAGTTCAGCGCCGCCGTCGTCTGGCTTCCGGCGCGCAGCCGTTGCTGGGTTTCGGTGGGGATGCCGCCAACATCGGTGTTGGTGACCTGGCTGCCTGCCGGGCTGAACGCTATCGCTCCGGCGAGGGCTGCGAGCACTAGGCGCAATCGCATGGTCGTCCTCCTTTCAGCCTCCCCGATAGAGGCCAAGCAGGTAACATTCCGGCGTTAGCTCTGTTCGCGCGTCCACGCAAATCCATAAACGGCAAACGCCCGGGCCGTGAAGACCCGGGCGTCCTGCGTGACGATTGCTCGCCAGCCCCCTTGGATTCGACCCGGCGGCCGCCCCCTCGACGGACCGCCGGCGCTCCGGCTCGCTGGTGCGGTGGCCGGAAGAAGGCGGAAGCTATGCCCTCGAAACCCGGATTGTCACGTGCTTTACTGACTTGTCGCAGCTTTTCGGTATCCCTGTGTCCATGCTGCCACAGCGGATATTCAGGGGATGAATTGCCTTGTGCGCGCTTGCCCCTTAGTGCCGCCGCTATCTTTTCCGCCGGAGCTCATCCGTCTTGCGCCTGTCCCGCTGTTTCCTGCCCGTCCTCAAGGAAAGTCCGTCCGACGCCCAGGTCGTCAGCCACAAGCTGATGCTCCAGGCCGGTCTCATCCGGCAAACCGCCGCCGGCATCTACGCCTGGCTGCCGATGGGTTTTCGCGTGCTCAAGAAGATCGAGCAGATCGTCCGCGAGGAGCAGGACCGGGCCGGCGCCATCGAGATGCTGATGCCGACCATCCAGTCGGCCGACCTGTGGCGCGAGAGCGGCCGTTACGACGCCTACGGCCCGGAAATGCTCCGGATCCGCGACCGGCACGACCGGGAAATGCTTTACGGCCCGACCAACGAGGAGATGCTGACCGCAATCTTCCGCGACGACGTCAAAAGCTATCGCGACCTGCCGCGCACCCTCTATCACATCCAGTGGAAGTTCCGGGACGAGGTTCGGCCGCGATTCGGGGTCATGCGCGGCCGCGAATTCCTGATGAAGGACGCCTACAGCTTCGACGTTGACGAGGCCGGCGCCCGGCAAAGCTATTACACCCAGATGCTCGCCTATCTGCGGACCTTCCAGAGGATGGGAATCCAGGCCGTGCCGATGAAGGCGGCGTCGGGCCCGATCGGCGGCGATCTCTCCCACGAGTTCATCGTGCTGGCGCCCACGGGTGAAAGCAAAGTGTTCTACGATGCGGCTTATGAAGGGTTCGACTGGCAGCAGGCCGATCTCGGATATGGCGACGAAGCAGGGCTCCAGGGTCTATTCGACCGGGTGAACTCGACTTATGCAGCGACCGACGAGACGCACGACGTGGGGCGGTGGAAGGAGCTTTCCGCCGACCAGCAGCGCACCGGGCGCGGCATCGAGGTCGGCCACATCTTCTATTTCGGCACCAAATATTCCGACGCGATGGGCCTTAAGGTGTCGGGCCGCGACGGGTCGATGGTCGTGCCTCACATGGGCAGTTACGGGGTCGGCGTGTCCAGGCTGGTCGGTGCGATCATCGAGGCCAGCCATGACGACCATGGCATCGTCTGGCCGGACAGCGTCGCGCCGTGGCGGGTCGGCCTGGTCACCATGCGCGCCGACGACGAACCTACCGTCGCCGCCGCTGAAAATCTCTATGGCCGGCTCCAGGCCGCGGGCGTCGAAGTCCTCTATGACGACCGCGACGAGCGCGGCGGGGTCAAGCTCGGCTCGATGGATACCATCGGCCTCCCCTGGCAGCTGATCGCCGGCCCGCGCGGCATCGCCAACGGCACGGTCGAGCTCAAAAACCGTCGCACCGGCGCAAAAGAGGAATTGAGCGTTGAATCGGCGCTGAGCAGGCTCACCTCATGAGATCCTATACCGTCATGCTGGACGTGTTTCAGCATCCATTCCGGAATTCCCGGCAACCAGCCTGCGAATGGACCCTGAAACGAGATCAGGGTGACGGGTCATGGGGCTCGTCATGATCCTGTCCCGCTACGAGCGGATGCTTGCCCGCCGCTATCTGCTGCCGACCAAGGGCGAGGGGTTCATCTTCCTGGTCGCCGGCTTCAGCGTCGGCGCCGTCGCGCTCGGCGTCGCCGCGCTGATCATCGTCATGAGCGTCATGAACGGCTTCCGGGCCGAGCTGTTCGACAAGATCGTCGGCCTCAACGGCCATGCCATCATCCAGGGTTACGAAGGCCGCCTGAGCAATTGGCGGCAGATTGCCGACCAGGCGCGCAGGACGCCCGGGGTGACGACGGCGCTGCCGCTGATCGAGCAGCCGCTGATGGCCTCGGCCAACGGCCGGGTCGAAGGGGTGCTGGTGCGCGGCATGCGGGTCGCCGACATCCGCACCAACCCGGTGATCAACGAGAATGTGCAGTCGGGTGACCTGCGCACCCTGAAGCCCGGCAGCAACCGGGTCGCCATCGGCACGCGCCTGGCCGAAGCGCTCGGCGCCTTCCCGGGCAGCGAGATCAGCCTGATCAGCCCGGAAGGCCGCTCGACCGTCGTCGGCACGGTCCCGCGGATCGTCTCCTACACCGTCGCCGCCACCTTCGAAGTTGGCGTCTACGATTATGACAAGGCGTTCGTCATCATGCCAATGGCGGACGCCCAGACCCTGCTGATGCTCGGCGACGACGTCGGCATGATCGAGGTGCAGTCGAACGACCCCGACCGGATCAACGAAATCCTGGCGCCGCTCGAGCCTAGCGTCCGCGGCCGGGGCGTGATCGTCGACTGGAAGCAGATGAATTCGGCTTTGTTCGACGCTCTCGATCTCGAACGGGTCGTCATGTTCATCGTCGTCAGCATCATCGTCCTGGTCGCCACCTTCAACATCGCCTCGTCGCTGATCATGCTGGTCAAGACCAAGACTCGCGACATCGCCATCTTGCGGACCATGGGGGCCGAACGTCGCGCCGTTCTGCGCATCTTCATGACCATCGGCCTCGCCATCGGCGTGGTCGGCATCCTCATCGGCCTGATGCTTGGCTTCCTGGGCCTGTTCTTCCGCCAGGGGGTGGTCACGATCGTTCAGTTCCTGACCGGCACCAACCCTTGGGACCCGTCGGTCCGGATCCTGACCGAGCTTCCGGCCAAGACCGACCCGCTGGAGGTCGTCGCGGTGATCGTCGTCACCCTGCTGCTGACGTTCCCGGCGACCTTCTTCCCGGCGCGCAAGGCCGCCTCGACCGATCCGGTACAGGTGCTGCGCTATGAATGAGCCGGTTCTTGCAACCCGCGATCTGCGCCGCAGCTTCACCCAGGGCGATGTCACCATCCACGTCCTGCGTGGAATCGACCTGTCGATCATGCCGGGCGAGATCGTCGCGCTGCTTGGGCCGTCCGGATCGGGCAAGTCGACCCTTCTCCAGGCAGTCGGCTTGCTGGAAGGCGGCTTCGAAGGCGAGATCCGCCTTGCCGGCCGCGATGCCGCCAAACTCGACGATGCCGGCCGGACCAATTTGCGGCGCGAGGCGCTGGGCTTCGTCTATCAGTTCCATCACCTGCTCGCCGATTTCGACGCGGTCGAGAATGTGATGATGCCGCAGCTGGTGTTCGGGACGGAACCGGACGCCGCGCGCAAGCGTGCCGCGGACCTCCTCTCGACGCTCGGGCTTGGCGGCCGGCTCGAGCATCGGCCGGCCAAGCTGTCGGGTGGGGAACAGCAGCGGGTCGCGGTTGCCCGGGCGCTCGCCAACCGGCCGCCACTGGTGCTGGCCGACGAGCCGACCGGCAATCTCGACGAGGCCACCGCCGACAAGGTCTTCGCCGAATTCCTGGCGCTGGTGCGCGGCGAAGGCAGCGCCGCCTTGGTCGCGACCCATAATGAGCGGCTCGCGGCCCGGATGGACCGGGTCGTTCGCCTGCACGAGGGTCATCTGGAATGATGGAGCCGCAGCGCCGCAAGGCCGTTGACGACCCCGTGCGCAAGGTGAACCCGCATTTTGTCGCGCTCGGCGTACTCGGCCTGTTGCTGCTGATTGCGCTCATTGCCATTTTCAGCGGGGACGGCACCGGCCAGGACAGGCTTGGCGACGATCAGGCGGCCGCCAACATCGACATCGAGGACCCGGAGGCGCGCTGTTCGGCCTCGGCGAATTTCGACATGATCAAGCGCGAAATTTTCCGCCGCGCCGCGGCCAATCGCGAGGACAATCGGGAAGCCTATGACCAGCTTGGCAAGTTCGCCGTGCTGCGTGCCGAAACGCCGATCCTTCGCGGCTATGACCAGCGGACTGACAGCACGTCCTGCTCCGCTTATGTCTCGATCGATCTGCCGCCGGGGGTGGCGGTGGAGGGCGGCCGCCGGACTCTGAACGGGGAAGTCGGCTACGCCATCCAGGGCGGGCAGCTGACGGTGACCGACGCCGCCGCGCTCATTGCTCCGCTGGAAACGCTGACTCGCACAGCGCCTGCGGTGCGAAGCCCGGATGCGGGCAACGAAGTGGGCGACCCCTTGCTTCCGGCTGAGCCAGCCGTCGACGACGGCAATGCTGAGGCCGCTCCACCGGAACCCGCCACCGTCTATCCGGGCCGGCCCAGCTTCGATTGCGACGACGCCTCGACTCGCGGCGAAGTGGCGGTCTGCCAGAATCCGGGCCTGGCGGCGCTCGACGTCAGCATGGCGGCGCAATATCAGCGGGCGTTTGCCGCGGCCGGCCCGCAGCAGCGCGCTATCCTCGCCCAGACCCGCGACCGCTTCCTGGCCTATCGCGACAATTGCCCGACCGTCGGCTGCATCCGCGACGCCTACAACGGCCGGATTCGGGAAATCCGCGACATCATCGAAGGCCGCTGGCGCGCCCGCTGACAGAGTTGGGGATAAGTAAGCGAACGCGCTTTTCCGGAACTGGACTTCACCCCATAACCGGCCCCGTGAATCAACCCTTCGTTCCGCTTCGAGTCTTCTCCTCCTTCACCATGCTGGAAGGGGCGATGGAGCCCAAGACGATCGCGGCGCAGGCGGCGAAACTGGGTTTCCCGGCGGTCTGCCTGACGGATCGCAACGGCCTCTATGCGGCGATGCCCTTCACCGACGCCTGTACGGCCAAGGGCATCCAGCCGGTCATCGGGGCGATGCTCGCCGTCGCCCGTCCTGCCGAAATCGGCGTCGCCGGGATCGACTGGCTGGTCCTGCTGGCGAAGGATGAGACGGGCTACGCCAATTTGTGCCGGCTGGTGTCGGCGGCGCATCTCGACCGGCCGCTCTCCGAGGAGCCCCATGTCCCCTTCACCGCGCTGGATGGCGCCGCCGACGGACTGATTGCGCTGACGGCGGGCGGGGAAGGGGCGGTCGCCCGGCTTCTGTCCGACGGCCAGGACGGCAAGGCTGCGGGTTATCTGGACCGATTGCAGGCGCTGTTCCCGGATCGGCTGTATATCGAGCTCGCCCGGCGCGGGGACCCGGTCGAGGAAATGGCCGAGGAGCGGCTGGTCGCCCTGGCCTATGAGCGACACCTGCCGCTGGTCGCCACCAACCCCGCCGCCTACGCCGATCCAGGTTTCCATGCCGCGCATGACGCTTTGCTGTGCATCGCCAATTCCGCCTACATCGAGAGCGCCGACCGGGTCTCCTCGTCGCCCGAAGCCTGGCTGAAGGACGGCGCGGCGATGGCGCAGCTGTTCGCCGACCTGCCCGAGGCGATCGCCAACACCGCCGTCGTCGCCCGCCGCTGCGCGGTCGGGGCGCCGAGCCGCCGGCCGATCCTGCCGCGCCTGTCCGACGAGGAGGACGCGCAATTGCTCGCCGATGCTCATGCCGGGCTGGCGATGCGGCTCCAGGGGCGCAGCGATGAAGATCGGCGGCGCTATGACGAGCGTTTGGACTTCGAACTCCAGGTCATTATAAACATGGGGTTTTCTAGCTATTTTCTCATCGTCGCCGACTTCATCAAATGGGCGAAGGCGAATGACATTCCGGTGGGGCCGGGCCGCGGCTCGGGCGCCGGCTCGGTGGTCGCCTGGGCGCTGACCATCACCGACCTCGACCCGCTGGCGCTCGGCCTGCTGTTCGAACGCTTCCTCAACCCGGAACGCGTGTCGATGCCCGATTTCGACATCGACTTCTGCGAAACCCACCGCGACAAGGTAATCGCCTACGTCCAGGAGAAATACGGCCGCGACCGGGTCGCCCAGATCATCACTTTCGGCCGGCTGAAGGCGCGGGCGGTGCTCAAGGATACCGGCCGGGTGCTGCAGATGCCCTATGGTCAGATCGACCGGCTGGCCAAGCTCATCCCCAACCACCCGACCGACCCCTGGACCTTGGAGCGGTCGCTGAACGGCGTGTCGGAGCTCGCCGCCGAATATCGCGACCACAAGGACGTGAAGCGCCTGTTCGACCTGGCGATGAAGCTGGAAGGCTTGCCGCGCCACGCCTCGACCCATGCGGCCGGAGTCGTCATCGGCGACCGCGCTCTGCAGGAGTTGGTGCCGCTCTACCGCGACCCGCGGTCGGACATGCCGGTCACGCAGTTCGACATGAAATACGTCGAGGCGGCGGGCCTTGTGAAGTTCGACTTCCTCGGCCTCAAGACACTGTCGGTGCTCAAGGAAGGCCAGCGCCTGCTCGCCGAGAGTGGCGTGCAGGTCGACTTCGCCAGGCTCGGCTGGGACGACCCCGCCGTCTACGAGCTTCTCCAGCGCGGCGATACGGTCGGCGTATTCCAGCTGGAATCGGAAGGCATGCGGCGCACCCTGTCGGCGGTCCGGCCGACCAGCTTTGGCGACATCATCGCCCTCGTCGCGCTCTACCGGCCCGGGCCGATGGACAATATCGGCATGTTCGGCGACCGCAAGAACGGGCGCGTGGCGATCGAATATCCGCACCCCCTGCTCGAAGGCATCTTGGCCGAAACCTACGGCATCTTCGTCTATCAGGAACAGGTCATGCAGGCGGCGCAGATCCTCGCCGGCTACAGCCTGGGCGAGGCCGACCTTCTGCGCCGGGCGATGGGTAAGAAGATCCAGTCGGAGATGGACGCCCAGCGCGCCCGCTTCGTCGAGGGCTGCGGCGCCAATCAGATCGCCGAGGCCAAGGCCAATGAGCTGTTCGACTTGATCGACAAGTTCGCCGGCTATGGCTTCAACAAAAGCCACGCCGCCGGCTATGCGCTGATCAGCTATCAGACCGCTTGGCACAAGGCGCATCACCGGGCCGAATTCTACGCGGCGTCGATGAGCTTCGACATGACGCAGACCGACAAGCTCGCCTTGTTTGTCGAGGACATGCGCCGGGCGGACGTCGAAAGCCTGCCGCCGAGCATCAATTCCAGCCGGGCCGATTTCTCGGTCGAGGGAAACGCCGTCCGCTATGCGCTCGGCGCGCTCAAGGGCGTCGGCGAGAAGGCGATGGACGCGCTGGTCGCCGAACGGGCCAGGGGGGGCGCCTATCGCAGCCTTGAGGACTTCGCCGAGCGGGTCGATCCGCGCCTGCTCAACCGGCGACAGCTCGAAAGCCTGGCCGCGGCCGGCGCCTTCGATGAAATCGCGCCGGCCCGGGCGGCCGTATTCGCCGCGGCCGAGACGATCCTGGCCCATGCCAACGTCGCCGCCGACCAGCGCCTGAGCGGCCAGCATGGCCTGTTCGGCGGGGATTCAAACGCCGCTGTGGCCTCGATCCGCCTGCCGCGTGACATCGACTGGACCCTGGCGGAGCGGATGGCGGCCGAGCGGGAGGCCTTCGGCTTCTATTTCTCGGCCCACCCGGTCGATTCGCAACGGCACCTTCTGGCGGCGCACCAGGTGCGCCGTTTCGGCGACCTGGCCGAGGTGCAGATGCCGGAAGGACAGCGCGCCACGGCGATGATGGCCGGGCTGGTCGAAGGAGTCCGTTGGCGCGTCTCGGCCAAGGGGCGCCGTTACATGATGGCGACCCTGTCCGACCCCTCCGGCCAGTTCGAGGCAAGCGTGTTCGAGGATGACGCCTGCGCGGCGCTGGAGAATGCCGCCAAGGCCGGGGCCTGCGGCCTCCTGACCGTCGAACTCGACAAAAGGGCAGGGGACGACGCGCCGCGGGTCGCCATCAAGCGCTTTCAGCCGCTCGACAGGCTGGCGCAGTCGACCCGGCTGCGCATGGAAGTCCGCTTGCGCGCCGCGTCCGATGCGGCGCAACTCGCCTCCGCGCTCGACACCGCGCGGGGCGGCAACGGCACGGTCCGAATCCGGGTTGCGCTCGCCGGCGGCGGCGAAGCAGTGATCCTGGCGGGCAGGGATTTCCGCCTGGATGCCGAGCTTGCCGCCAGGATCGAACGCATCACCGGCGATGGCAGCGTCGCGCTTTCGGCCCAGGAACCGCCAAGGCTGGCGCTCGTGGGATAGCAAACATCCTCCCCTGCATTGGCACGGGAGGATGACCAACTAGGCCATCCAGAATCCGTCGCGGTTCACCATCGAGGTGATTTTCGCGTTCTGCTCTTCGCTCAGGCCCTGCTTGAACGCCGGGAAGACCTGTTCCTCTTCCATATGGGCGTGGCTCGAGACGGCGGCACGGAACTCGCGGACCTTCTCCAGCCAATTGGGGGCGTCGGCAGGCATGTTGCCAAGCTCGTAGAGGAAGGTCTTGACCTGGCCATGCTCATGCTCGAGCCGCTCGGCGTCAGCCGCCTCATTGGCCTCGCGCAGCGCCGGATAAACGACCATTTCTTCCTGGTGCGCGTGCTTGTCGAGGGCGTGGGTCAGCTTCGTCAGCAGCATCCTGCGCTTGAAGGTCTGGCTCGGGTCGGTCGCCAGCATCTTGTCGAAGATCGCCAGCGCCGCCTCATGTTCCGCCGCCAGGATTTCGTCCCAGTCGCCGACCGCCGCTTCCATGCCCTGCATGACCGCTTTGCGGCCATAATTGGCGAACAGGCCGATCGCCATTCCGGCCAGCGCAGCGCCGATGACCGGGGCGGGATTGTCGCCCCAGGAAAAAGCGCTTTTCTGACTTGGGCGGCTGCGGTTGCCGGTGCTTTTCGAGCGGTTCGTCGTGCGGCTTTGGGTACGCGTGGCCATACAATCCTCCGTTGGGCTAAGGTTCGCCGCATCAACGGTCAGAACAGGCCCGCCGTTCCTGTTGCGAGACGCTTGCAGCGCACGGTCCGGCGCGGCCGCAAGGGCGCTCAAAGGCCGTTGGCCAGCTCGGGCGGCGGTTCCGTTGGAGCGGCTTCATTGACCTCGGGAAGCGGGGTCGCCGCCGGGTCGTTGACGATCAGCGGCCCAGGGGCCGCTTCAGGCAATTCCGCCACCGCATTGTCAGCCGGCGGCAGCGGCCGGGCGGTTTCATATTCCTCGCCCGGCAGCGTTGCTGGCGCGCTGCGTCGGGGCGGCGCGCGGTCGCGCGGCGGAACCGCGCCTCGATACACGCAGGCGTCAAGCCCGTCGCGGCGGACGACTCCGATCCGCGCCGCGATCGTCCCGCCGTAGCGCCGCGTGAAGCCCTTGGGCGCCACCGCGCCGCGCTTCTTGGGGAGGGGCAGGACGGCGGCGATCCGCGCCGCCTCGGTTGGGCTCATGGCGTCGGCGTCATGGCCGAAGTAGCGCTGGCTGCCGGCATTGACCCCGTAGGTGCCGATGCCGGTCTCGGCGAGGTTGAGATAGACCTCCATGATCCTGCGCTTGCCCCACAGATTCTCGATCAGGAAGGTGAACCAGGCCTCCACGCCCTTGCGGGCATAGCCGCCGCCCTGCCACAGGAACGCGTTCTTGGCGGTCTGCTGGCTGATGGTCGACCCGCCCCGGATTCGCCCGCCCGAGGCATTGCGCTGCATCGCATCCTCGATCGCGTCGAAATCGAATCCCGAATGCTGGCAGAATTTGCTGTCCTCGGCGGCGATGGCGGCGCGGACCATGTCGCGGTCAATCCGGTCGATGCTCATCCAGTCGCGCTTCATGCCGTTGCCGGCGAACAGGTCGCCGAGCATGGTGATCGTCACCGGCGGAGGCACGAAGCGATAGGCCAGCACCCACAGCACCGATCCGACCAGGAAGATCAGGACGAGCTTGACGATCCAGCCGAAGATCCGCCGCGGCCAGGATTTCGGGCGCCGCCGCTTGTAGGTGGGAATGGTGGAGGTCGATCGTTTCGCCATTGCCGATGCCTAGCCGCGACACCGGGCTTGTCCAAGGCCTGTCCTTGCCGCAGTGCAGCAAGCCATTTACATCGGCTTCAAATGACCTCGACCAACGACATCCGCCGCTCCTTCCTCGATTATTTCGAGAAGAACGGCCACGCGCGGGTGCCTTCCGCGCCGCTGGTGCCGCAGAACGACCCGACCTTGATGTTCGTCAACGCCGGCATGGTGCCGTTCAAGAATGTCTTCACCGGGCTCGAGACGCGTCCCTATGTCACGGCGGTCAGCAGCCAGAAATGCGTCCGCGCCGGCGGCAAGCATAACGACCTCGACAATGTCGGTTACACGGCGCGCCACCATACCTTCTTCGAAATGCTGGGGAATTTCTCCTTCGGCGATTATTTCAAGGACCAGGCGATTACCCACGCCTGGACCTTGCTGACGAAGGAATGGGGCCTGTCGTCCGACCGGCTGACGGCCACCGTCTATTATACCGACGACGAGGCGTTCGACCTGTGGAGGAAGATCAGCGGCCTGCCCGAAAGCCGGATCATCCGGATCCCGACCAAGGATAATTTCTGGGCGATGGGGCCGGACGGGCCCTCAGGGCCCTGTTCCGAAATCTTCTACGACCATGGCGACCACGTTCCAGGCGGCCCGCCCGGCAGCCCGGACGAGGACGGCGACCGCTTCGTCGAGATCTGGAACCTGGTCTTCATGCAGCATTTGCAGGAAAATGACGTCATCGTCTCCGACCTACCGAAGAAGAGCATCGACACCGGCATGGGCCTAGAGCGGGTCGCCGCCGTGCTTCAGGGCGTCCACGACAATTACGAGACCGACACGTTCAAGGCGCTGATCGACGCGTCGCAGGCGCTGACCAGGGACAATTCAGCGCGCATGCAGTCCAGCCACCGGATCATCGCCGACCATCTCCGCGCGAGCGGCTTCCTGATCGCCGACGGCGTCCTTCCGGCCAATGAGGGGCGGGGCTACGTCCTGCGCCGGATCATGCGCCGGGCCATGCGCCATGCCCATCTGCTCGGCGCCGCCGAGCCGTTGATGCACCGGCTGGTTCCGGCGCTGGTGGCGGAAATGGGCGCGGCCTATCCGGAGCTGCTGCGCGCCCAGCCTCTGATCGAAGCGACGCTCGCCCAGGAAGAGACGCGATTCCGCCAGACTCTCGTCAATGGACTGAAATTGCTCGACGAAGCGACGGCCGGCCTGGCCGAGGGCGGCATCTTGCCGGGCGAGACCGCCTTCAAGCTCTACGACACCTACGGCTTCCCGCTCGACCTCACTCAGCAGGCGCTGGCCGACAAGGGCTTGAATGTCGACCGGGCCGGGTTCGACAGCGCCATGGCCGCCCAAAAGGCCGCCGCCCGCGCTGCCTGGAAAGGGTCCGGCGCCAAAGCCAGCGACGACATCTGGTTCGACCTGGCCGAGGAGCATGGCGCGACCGAGTTCACCGGCTATTCCGGCGACGAAGGCGAAGGCGTTGTCCTCGCGATCGTCAAGGACGGGGTGAGGGTCGACAGCGCCGGCCAGGGCGATACCGTTGAGCTATTGCTCAATCAGACGCCTTTCTACGGCGAAAGTGGCGGTCAGATTGGAGACACTGGAAAATTGACTTCCCTCAATGGCTTCGAAGGTGAGGTTGAGGATACATCGAAACCGCTTGGCAAGCTTCACGTCCTCCGCACGAAGATTTTGGCCGGAGCAGTTGCCGTTGGCGATACGGTTCACCAGTCAGTCGACGCCGAGCGCCGCGATCGGGTCCGCGCCAATCACAGCGCCACGCACCTGCTCCATGCCGCGCTTCGCCACCGGCTCGGTGATCATGTGACGCAAAAGGGCAGTTTGGTCGCGCCGGACTATTTCCGCTTCGATTTTTCGCATCCACAGGCGCTGGGCCGCGACGATATCGACGCGGTCGAGGCCGAAGTGAACGCCCAGATCCGGTTGAACGAACCGGTGACGACCCGGCTGATGACTCCCGAGGAGGCCATCGCCGCCGGCGCCATGGCGCTGTTCGGGGAAAAATATGGCGACGAGGTCCGGGTCCTGTCGATGGGCCGGACGACCGACTCCGATTATTCGGTGGAGCTGTGCGGCGGCACGCACGTCCGCGCCCTGGGCGACATCCAATTGCTCAAGATCATCAGCGAATCCGCTGTTTCCTCGGGCGTTCGCCGGATCGAGGCGCTGACTGGCGAGGCGGCGCGGCAATGGCTGAACGATCGTGAGGCGAAATTGCGCCAGGCCGCCGCGACCCTCAAATCCTCGCCGGACGAGGTGCCGTCCCGGATCGCGGCGCTGGTCGAGGAGCGCAGGCGGCTCGAACGCGACCTGGCCGATGCGAAGAAGGCGCTGGCGATGGGCGGCGGCGCGGCCAGGGCTGACGAGGCGGGCCCCGAGGAGATTGCCGGGCGCAAGTTCCTCGGGCAAATCGTCGAAGGCCTCGATCCAAGGGAGTTACGGTCGACTGTCGACGCCATGAAGCAGCGACTCGGCTCGGGCGTCGCGGCCCTGGTGGCGCTTAACGATGGCCGAGCCAGCGTTGCCCTCGGAGTAACAGACGACCTCGCCGGCGACATCAGCGCCGTCGACCTGGTCAAGGCCGCGGTCGCGGCGCTTGGCGGGCAGGGCGGCGGCGGCCGTCCCGACATGGCACAGGGCGGCGGCCCGGACGGCGCGAAGGCTGACGAGGCATTGGCCGCGGTTCGCAATGCGTTGGCGAAGGTTGCCGCCTAGCTCTTGAGCAGAATTCGATTCCCCGAGCCCGTCGAAGGGCTGTCCTTTTTTTTAAGCGTAATTGAAGGACAGGGCTTCGACTAGCTCAGCCCGAACGGTAATGGGGGGTGATGACCGATACCCACTCTTCCGACCCCGTCACCCTGACCGGCTCCTGCCACTGCGGCGCGGTCAAGTTCACCGCTGCCCTCACCACAGGCTTCGCCACCGCCCGGCGCTGCACCTGCTCGATCTGCCGGATGCGGGGCGCGGTCGCGGTGACGTCCATGCCCGCCGACTTCACCATCACGCAGGGCGAAGACAGTCTCGCCACCTACCGGTTCAACACGGGCGTCGCCGAGCATCATTTCTGCAAGACATGCGGTATCTACACTCACCACAAGCGCCGCTCGAGGCCGGGCCAGCTCGGCGTCAATGTCGCCTGCCTGGAAGGCGTGTCGCCCTTCGATTTCGCGGAAGTGCCGGTTTACGACGGCGAGCGGCACCCGGCGGACGACCCGGCGCGCCGGAGCCGCATCGCCGGCACGCTGACTTTCACGCCAGCTTAGGCGCCGGGCTTTGCGTCCCGCAGCCGGCGACGGCCGAGGGCCGGTTCCTCGGTCAGCTGCGCCTCGGCCATGATCTCGGCGCGCAACTGGGCGCGCTTTTCGTGGATCGAGGCGATGACCGGGCCCATCGGCATGCCGGTGTCGACCAGCACGGCTTCCGACAGCTGCAGCGACGCTTCGAGCGTTTCCGGAACGGCATCGGTCACGCCCGCCTTGTAGAGGATCGCGGCATGCTCCGGGTCCCGGGCGCGGGCGATGATGGCGAGGTCGGGGCACCACCCTCGAACCCGGCGAGCCAGCCGGGCGACCAGCACTGGATCGTCCATCGTCAGCACCAGCGCGGCGGCATGGCCAAGCTCCAGCTTGTCGACCAGCTCGGGGCGGGAAACGTCGCCGAACATCACCGCATAACCGGCCTCGCGGGCGGTGCTGACATTGTCGATGTCGTTCTCGACCGCGAGATAGGGCCGTTTATGCTCGGTCAGCATGTCGGCGACCATTCGCCCGACCCGGCCGAAGCCGAAGATGACCGTCCGATCCTTGCCCTCGCCGATCGGCGGAGCTTCCGCCGCATTGCGGTCGACGCTCCGGCTCGCCAGCCGCCCGAGCATGGCGAGCAACGGCGTCACCGTCAGGCCGACCGCCGTAACGATCTGCCAAAAGCTCGCGGTTTCGGCGCTGATCGCGCCGGCTGCCGCCGCCGCGCCAAGCAGGATGAGGGTGGTTTCCGACGGCGACGCCATCAAAAGCCCGGTTTCAGCCGCGGTGCCGGGCCGCGATCCGCTGAATCGCAGCAGCGCCCCGGTCACCACCGTCTTGGCAAGCAGGACGGCGACCAGCGCAAACAGCAGTTCCGGCCACATGGCGGCAATGGTGCGGAAGTCGATCCGCATGCCGACCGTGATCAGGAAAATGCCCAGCGCCAGGCCACGGAAGGGCGCGGTCACCACCTCGACCTCGCTGTGATATTCGGTTTCGGCGATCAGCAGGCCGGCGACCAGGGCGCCGACGATCGGCGACAGGCCGACGGCGCCGGTCGCCAGGCTGGCGAGGATGACGACCAGCAGGCTGACCGCCAGGAACAGCTCCGGGCTCTTGGTGCGCGCCGCCTGGGCGAACAAAGGCGGCAGGAGGAAGCGCCCCGCGACCAGCATGGCGGCGATGACGGCGATGCCTTTCCAGAGCACGCTGAGCAGCCCGTCGGGGCCTGCTCCAGCACTGCCGAGCAGGAAGAGCAGCGGCACCAGCGCCAGATCCTCGAACAACAGCATGGCGAAGGCGGCGCGGCCAACCGGGGTCACCATGCCTGCGATCGGGATCACCAGTGCCGTCGACGACATCGCCAGCGCGAAGCCGAGTGGCACAGCGCTTGACGCCGGCTCGCCGAACAGGAACAGCCCGCCGCCGATCAGCAAGGCCCCGAGGAACAATTCGGCAGCGCCGATCCCGAAGACCATGCGCCGCATGGCGACCAACCGCCGAAAGCTCAATTCCAGGCCGATGGCGAACAGCAGCAGGATGATCCCGAACTCGGCGAAGGGTTCGATCGCCTCGGGGTCATTGATGGTGATCGCCTGCAGCCACGGCTGATCGTCCGTGAAGCCGCCGAGCCCATACGGCCCGGCAATCATGCCGACGATGATGAAGCCGATGACGGGCGAGATTTTCAGGCGGGCGAAGGCCGGGATAACGATTCCGGCGGCGCCGAGGATCGTCAGCGTGTCGCTTAAACCTTGTCCACCGAATTCGGTCGCCATCGCTGCGCTATAGGCAGCGAGCGACACCACTGTCACGACCGGCCCGCGGCGGATCAGCATTTCACTTTCAAAATAGGGTTTTGGCTGTCAGGCTGCCGACGTCATGACGTCATCCAGCGACTGGCGGGCCGTTTCGAGCGAAGGTGTCCGGCGGCCCCGTAAGTTCACGAAAATGGTCGCGTTCAATGGGACTTTAGTGAACTTAAGACCGGACCGGGCACATGGCTGATGATCTCCTGATCGTCGGCGGCGGCCCTGCCGGAGTCATGGCGGGCTTGCTGTTCGCCCGCGCCGGCTGCCGGGTCCGGGTCCTGGAAAAGCACGCCGATTTCTTCCGGGATTTTCGCGGCGACACGGTCCACCCCTCGACCATGGAAATCCTCGCTCAGCTCGGCATGCTGGATCGCTTCCTGGAGCGGCCGCATGACCGCCTCGACCGGGCCGAACTGCGAATTGCCGGCCGTCAGTGGAAAATCGGCGCCCTGTCGCACCTCGACACGCCGGCGCCCTTCATCGCCATGATGCCGCAGTGGGAATTCCTCGATTTCCTGCGCGACGAGGCGGTTGCCTTCCCCGGCTTCGCCCTCGAGATGGCGGCGCCGGTCGCCAGCTTTCTGAAAGAGGAGGGCGGACGCATTGCCGGCGTGGCACTGAGCGACGGTCGGGAGTATCGGGCGCAGCTTGTTATCGCCGCCGACGGGCGGGACTCGCTTGTGCGCTCGTCCGGCCTGCTCGAAGTCAAGGCTCTCGGCGCGCCGATGGACGTCTTCTGGTTTCGAGTCGCCAAGCCGAGGGGCGGCGGGGCGCTGCGTGGCAATGTCGAACGCGGCCGGCTGCTCGTGATGATCGACCGCGGCGATTATTGGCAGTGCGCCTTCCTCATCCCCAAAGGCGCTGCGGAATCCTACCGGGCGCGCGGCATCGAAGCCTTCCGTGCAGAGGTCGCCAAGGCGGCGCCCGATCTCGACCTCGCCGACCTGGACGAGATCGAGGATCTGAAATTGCTCAGCGTCGCGCTCGACCGCCTGACGCGCTGGTGGCGTCCTGGCCTGCTGGCGATCGGGGACGCGGCGCACGCCATGTCGCCCATCGGCGGGATCGGCATCAACCTGGCCATCCAGGATGCGGTGGCCGCCGCCAATATCCTCGCGGCGCCGCTGGCGGCGGGCGAGGCGGTCGACCCGCTCCTCGCCAGGGTCGAGAAGAAACGCCTTTTGCCGACGCGGGTCATCCAGGCCGGCCAGAAAGCCGCACAGGATCGCGTCATCGGCCGGCTCCTGGCGCCGGGAGAGCCGCTTCGGCGGGCGCCGCTCGCGGTCAGGCTGCTCGACCGCTTTCCCTTGCTGCGGCGGATTCCCGGGCGGATCATCGGCCTCGGAATCAGGCGTGAGAGGGTAAGTTCTCCATATTCGCCATGGCTGCCTCCAGGTTGACCCGGATCGCCTCGAAGAACTGCTCGGTCGTCATCCACGCCTGATCGGGGCCGACGAGGATGGCGAGATCCTTGGTCATCTGGCCCGCCTCGACCGTTTCGACGCAGACCCGCTCGAGCGTCTCGGCGAAGCGGACCACGTCGGGCGTCTCGTCGAACTGGCCGCGGTATTTGAGGCCGCCGGTCCAGGCGAAGATGGACGCGATCGGGTTGGTCGAGGTCGCCTTCCCCTGCTGGTGCATGCGATAGTGCCGGGTGACGGTGCCGTGCGCGGCCTCAGCCTCGATGGTCTTGCCGTCCGGGGTCATCAGCACCGAAGTCATCAGGCCGAGGCTGCCGAAGCCCTGGGCGACCTGGTCGGACTGGACATCGCCGTCGTAATTCTTGCAGGCCCAGACGAACTTGCCGCTCCATTTGAGGGCCGAGGCAACCATGTCGTCGATCAGGCGATGCTGATATTCAATCCCTGCTCCTTCGAATTGCACCTTGAATTCGCTGTCGAAAACTTCCTGGAAGATATCCTTGAAGCGGCCGTCATAGGCTTTGAGGATGGTGTTCTTGGTAGACAGATAGACCGGCCACTGGCGCTGAAGTCCGTAGTTCAGGCATGCCCGCGCGAAGTCGCGGATCGACTCGTCGAGATTGTACATTCCCATCGCCACGCCGGCGCCTGGGAAATCGAACACTTCATGCTCGATCTCATCGCCATTCTCGCCGACCCACTTGATGGTCAGTTTGCCGGGGCCGGGAACCCGAAAATCGGTCGCCTTATACTGGTCGCCAAAGGCGTGGCGGCCGACGACGATCGGGTCGGTCCAGCCGGGAATCAGCCGCGGCACGTTGGCGATGACGATCGGCTCGCGAAAAACGACCCCGCCAAGGATATTGCGGATGGTGCCGTTGGGCGACTTCCACATTTTCTTGAGGCCGAATTCCTCGACCCTTTGCTCGTCAGGGGTGATGGTCGCGCACTTCACGCCGACGCCATATTTCTTGATCGCCTCGGCCGCCTCGACCGTGATCCTATCCTCGGTCTCGTCGCGCTTCTCGATGCCGAGGTCGAAATAGACGAGATCGACGTCGAGATAGGGCTGGATCAGCCGTTCGCGGATCCATTGCCAGATGATGCGGGTCATCTCGTCGCCATCGAGCTCGACGAGCGGGGTCTTCACCTTGATCTTGGCCATCGTCTTCCCTGATTTTCCGGAGATTTGTGCGCGCCTTAAGCGGCTGCACCTGGCAAGGCAACGGGGCGGTTGTGGGCGCCGTCCAGCCTATGTAGGAGAACCGCATGCCCGCCATCGACAAGCCAGACAGCCAGCTGACCGCCGTTCAGTGGCGATTTCCCTCCGTCCACCCCGAAGGGCGCAAATTCACGCTCATCGCGGGCGTGATCGCCATCGCCACCTACATGGGGGTCAGCCAGTTCCTGGGCTGGCTGCTGATCGGCGTCACGCTGTGGGTAGCGGCATTCTTCCGCGATCCCGTTCGGGTGACGCCGCGCGACACCCGGCTGGTGATCGCCCCCGCCGACGGCCTGGTGACGATGATTAGCAAGGTGCCGGCGCCGCCGGAACTGGCCGGAGTCGACGGGCTGGGGGACGGGACCTTCACCCGAGTGTCGATTTTCATGAGTGTCTTCGACGTCCACATCAATCGCTCGCCTATCAGCGGCCGTATTCGCAAGATCACCTATGTCCCGGGCAAGTTCGTCAACGCCGATCTCGACAAGGCGAGCGAGGATAATGAGCGTCAGCATTTCCTGGTGGAAGGCAATGATGGGGTGCGGATCGCCTTCACCCAGATCGCCGGCCTCGTCGCGCGGCGGATCATGTCCTTCGTCCGAACCGGCGATACGGTCGAGGCTGGGCAGCGCATCGGCCTGATCCGCTTCGGCAGCCGGGTGGACGTCTTTCTACCTGACGGGACGGGCCCGAAGGTGCTTCTCGGCCAGCGGGCGATCGCCGGCGAGACAATCATCGCCGAGCTAGGCGCGGACACGGCGCTGATCGGCAGCAGCCAGTGATGGAAGAAGCCCGCGGCATTCCGTTCCGGGCCATGATTCCGAACGCGATTACCGCGCTGGCGCTCTGTTTCGGGCTGACCGGCGTGCGCTTCGGCATTACCGGCGATTGGCCGCAGGCGCTGGCCTGCATCATCGGGGCAGGGGTGCTCGACGGCTTTGACGGGCGGATCGCGCGACTGCTGAAGGCGCAGAGCAAATTCGGCGCTGAGCTGGACAGCCTGTCCGACAATATCGCCTTTGGCACCGCGCCCGCACTGATCCTCTTCCTGTGGTCGTTGCAGACCGCGCCGCGCTTTGGCTGGATAGCAGCGCTTGCACTGGCGGTCTGCTGCGCGCTGCGCCTGGCCCGCTTCAACGCGCGCATCGACGCTGGCTTCCAGCCCCACAAGTCGGCGGGATTCAACACCGGAGTCCCGGCACCCGTCGGGGCTGGCCTGGCGTTCGTCCCCCTTTACCTGTGGCTGATCACGGGCGACGCGATGTTTCAGGACTGGCGCCTGGTGCTCCCGTGGACCCTGTTCATTGCTCTGCTGATGATCTCGAGCGTCCCGACCTACACGTGGGGCTCGATCCGGATTCGGCGGGGCTGGCGCCTATTCGCTCTGGCCGGCGTGGCGTTGTTCGGCGCTGCGCTGCTAAACGAGCCGTGGATCACCTTGCTGGCGATTTCGGTGATCTACCTGGCAATATTGCCCTTCAGCATCGCCAGCTATGCAGGGGTCAAGCGGCGGCGCGCAGCGTCGGCCGCACCCGCATCACCCGCGCCGAACGCACCCGCGGGCTGAGGTTCCAGCTGACTGGCGGAACGAGAGGCGTCATCGCCAGTGGCGAGCGGCCCTTGAGCGCCGCTATGAATTTGCCGCCGTTTTCCTCGAAGAGAGCGAGCGCGCCGACGGCAAGGAGCCAAAGCAGGCCAAGGATGGCGATCGTGGACAGGGCGGCAATCATGGCGTCTTCCCTTGTTTGAAGCGCCAAACACCGCTGGAGTCGCTTTGTTCCAGCCCCGTTTTTCAGCGCATCCGGTTGATGCCAATGAATGTTCCTGTTTTGTTCGATTCTGTCAAGAGGGGCAGTATTATACTTGACATACCCACTGTTTGTAAGGCAGAAGAACCTTAGGAGAACAGGGACATGGCAAGCGCACTTTCAGCCAAGCACTTTCACGATGAGAACGCGGCGTTTGAATACGTCGAAACCCGCATTTGGCCGAATGGTGCAACTTGCCCGCATTGCGGCGGCGTAGAGCGCATTTCCAAGATGCAGGGCGCTTCGACCCGGAAGGGCCTCTACAAATGCTACCAGTGCCGCAAGCCGTTCACCGTTCGCATGGGCACCATCTTTGAGAGCAGCCACGTTCCGCTGCATATCTGGCTCCAGGCCATGTATCTGGTCGCCGGCTCAAAGAAGGGCATTTCCAGCAACCAGCTTCACCGCACCCTTGGTGTCACCCTTAAGACCGCCTGGTTCATGTCGCACCGCATCCGCGAAGCGATTCGCTGGCGGGCAGCTGATGGGCTCTGATGGCGGCATGGTCGAGGTCGACGAAACCTACATCGGCCGCCGCCAGGGCGTGAAAATGGGCCGTGGCGGAGGTCGCCATAAGATGCAGGTTGTCGCGCTGGTTGACCGTTCCAGTGGTGAAGCCCGCAGCTTTGCGATCGACGATGCCAAGCGTCGACCATTGCCCGCACCTTAGAGGCAAATGTCTCAACCAACGCGCACCTGATGACCGACGAATGGCGTCCGTATCGCTCGCTTGGGTGGAATTTCTCGGCTCACAGCACCATCAACCACCGCAACCTTGAATATGTGAACCGCGACAATCCGCAGCTTCATACCAACACCGTCGAAGGCTTCTTCAGCATCTTCAAGCGCGGCATGAAGGGCGTCTATCAGCATTGCTCAGAGCGCCACCTGAAGCGCTATGTTGCGGAATTCTCCTTCCGCTACACCAACCGCATCGCGCTCGGCTGCAATGACGAAGATCGTGCAAACCGCCAGTTGGATGGTATCGTCGGCAAGCGCCTTACCTATCAAACAACTTGTGCGAGGGCCTGATGCCAAAGCGGAAAAATCCGATCAGCCCCGAGGAGCAGCGAAGGCTGTTCGAGGCCGAAGTCGCCCGATTGATAAAGGCTGGAGAACTAAACCCCACCGAAGCCGAGGCCGCTCTTGATAATCTAGTGCGGCGCTCGTCAGCTAAGCACCACGACCCTTCTTAGCTGCCTTTTCCTTGCGCTTGTGCGCGCGTCTAATCCTGCGAACGGTGTCTTTGATTTCCGTCCGACCCATCCAGCGGGCCTGTCCACCAAAGGCATCTTCGAACAATCGCAATGCATGTGGCCGTGGGATGGCTTTAGGATTGGTCGGTAGCTGGTTGAAAGCCATGTAAGCTTCGTGAGCGACAAGATCGGCAGCCTGTAGCGCGCAAAGCGAAGCGACGGGCGCAAAGGTGTAACTAAGGTGGCGCGCTTCAAACTCCGCAGTCAGCACCGTTGGCATTATCACCTTGCGTAGTTCGGGAGTGTCCCTGCCTCTGTCGAAGATTAGGCCAAGGGCTTCATTTTCAGCCTTTGCGGCTTTAGCTAATTCGAAAATCGCCTTGCCGAACACCCCTTGCTCCGCAGTAAAATCAGACTGTCCATGACCCTGCCTAACTAGCTGATCCCAGTCCTTGATTGAGATCCCGTAGGCGACCACAGTGACGCCGGAATCGAGGATGGCCTGCCGGAAATTGCGGCGAGTTAAGTCCCGTGCACCTTCGCTGTAACCTTGAAACTCACCCAGGCCACACTCCAGGTCGAAAGAATGGAACTTGTTGATTGGTGGCTTGCCGTCGCATGGCTGTGCCAGTCGGGCCTTCCAAACCTTATCAAGCTCGTCCATCCAATGGCTATGCCCCGCAACGCCACCCCAAACGACCACCTGTGAGCCGTCATGAGTCCCGCTGTCGTCAAGGTAGCATTCAAGCATTACAAGCCACCCTCGCTCCCCTCGGTTCGGAAGAGAGACTCGCGCCAAGTCCTCCAGTGAGATGAGCCTCACTTAACAGAACCTGCAAGGGGTTGGGTATCTAAAGTATAACAACGCCTCAAGAGGGTGCTTGAAAGGCGGGCCGCCATCCGTTAGGGGCGCGGCATCCCACAGGCGGAGCTGACATACCGGTGCTGGCCGAAAGGCCGGTGACATGGTTCCGCCGAGGTTAAACCGGAAGGAGAAGACCAATGGCGGCACCTGTCGTCACCATGCAGCAATTGCTTGAGGCCGGAGCACATTTCGGCCACCAGACGCATCGCTGGAACCCGCGGATGAAGCCGTATATTTTCGGTGACCGCAACGGCGTCCACATTATCGACCTGTCGCAGACCGTGCCCTTGTTCGCCCGCGCGCTCGACTTCGTTCAGGCGACCGTCGCCCGCGGCGGCAAGGTGCTGTTCGTCGGCACCAAGCGCCAGGCGCAGGACGCCGTCGCTGAGTCCGCTCAAGTTTCGGGACAGCATTTCGTCAACCACCGCTGGCTTGGCGGTATGCTCACCAATTGGAAGACGATCTCCAATTCCATCAAGCGCCTGAAGACGCTCGAGGAAAAATTATCGGGCGACACCGCCGGCCTGACGAAGAAGGAAGTGCTGCAGCTCACGCGCGAGCGCGACAAGCTGGAGAAGAGCCTTGGCGGCATCCGCGACATGGGCGGCCTGCCCGACGTCATGTTCGTCGTCGACACCAACAAGGAAGAACTGGCGATCAAGGAAGCCAACGTGCTTGGCATTCCGGTCGTCGCCATCCTCGATTCGAACAGCGATCCGAGCGGGATCGCCTTCCCGGTGCCGGGCAATGACGATGCCAGCCGTGCGATCCGCCTGTATTGCGATGCGATCGCAAGCGCCGTCGGCTCCGGCCGCGCCGGCGAAGCGGTGTCGAAGGGCCAGGATATC
>DASSPS010000051.1:0-108478 GCA_035699505.1 Sphingomicrobium sp.
CCATGCTAGGCGCGCGCCTCACCTCAGCCGGGCGGCGACGATTCACCTGCCCGGCGATCGCCGCGAGCGGGCGTAGCTCAGGGGTAGAGCACAACCTTGCCAAGGTTGGGGTCGAGGGTTCGAATCCCTTCGCCCGCTCCATTTTCTAGCATTATTGCTTTCCAATCTCCCAAGCGAGCTAGAATCTGCTCACGGCGTTTGGGCGATACTGGCTTCATAATCGGACAATGCGTCGCTAACAGTAGCGGCAAATACGTCTTCCAGTTTTTTGAGGCGCTCAGCGAGCCACGCATGCTGACGAGGCCAATCTGCCTGATCGTAGGGGTCTACGACCGGCAACCGCTCGACGATCTTGAAAGCAGAGCCCGGTTTTGCCGGCTGCCAATCAAGTTCGGCACCATAAGCCGCGTCGAGCATTTCACGCCTGGCCACAAGATAATCGGTGAGGAATTCAGCAGGCGCGTTGTAAACTACCAGGAAGGCTCCGATCGTCGGATTCCGTTTGGCCTGCGAGCGCCACGCAGAAAGATACGCCGAACCATTCGGCGCTATCTGAACCCAGTAATTAGTGTCCTTCAACGGCTTGTCGATTTTGCGGAGCGGCGCTCCAGCAGCGACCGCGACCTTATGGAAAGCATCCCAGTATTCGATGTTTGAAAGCGCGATGTCGGACAGATTCTCTTGTTCGCCGCTTGCAGAAAGGACAGCCGGACGAGTCCAGCTGTTCGGTTTGGCAATCACGTTTAACTGAGGGGCGGGTAGGCTGTCGCCGATCTTAACAGCTTGAACCTCCA
Organism: Sphingomicrobium sp.; assembly: GCA_035699505.1. Taxonomy (GTDB): domain Bacteria; phylum Pseudomonadota; class Alphaproteobacteria; order Sphingomonadales; family Sphingomonadaceae; genus Sphingomicrobium. Next base: position 795 of record DASSPS010000051.1, read on the forward strand.
CGCCGAAAAAGCCGTAGCGCTCGTCAGTGATGCTGTTGAGCCAATCGAGCGCTGCTCGATGTGCTTCGGTAAATTGCCGTGCTACCCAGATGACGACCTTGGCATCAAAACGCGGCGCGTAGGTGAGTAGCTGCCCTAGATGGATGTGATCCGTTCGCTCCAGCTGATTCTCAATCAGAACGTGATGCTCGCTGTCTATGATGCGAGCGACGATATCAGCCGAAAAAGAGTCGACAGCATGTTCTGCCTTAACGAGCTCTAATCCCGGTAGACCGAGCGCTTCAGCCAAGAACTCAAGGTTTTCCGGCTCTGCAAGCCAAGGCGTAAAATTATAGGGCTCGGACACCCACACTTCGCGCAAATCAACGGGTTGAAGTCGCCCCAGGGTGGGGACGTTGTGGGACATGATTCACACCCTCAGGTCTAGGATGGCGTGTTTGGCGCGAAGGCACGTGATCGGCAAGGCGCTGTAGAAAAGCGACAGAACGCTCCGCCGGACTACAACGTATAATCCCCACCACCCTGCATCTCATGCTGGGCGATCACGCTGCGGACGACATTGTTCATCAGCGTCATCCGCGCGCCCAGCGGGGCCGAGGTGCGCTTGATCATCACGGCGACCGCATAGCTTCGGCCGTCCGGCGCGGTCAGGATGCCGATGTCGTTATAGCCGGCCTGGGTCCCGCCCAGCACCTGGCCGGTGCCGGTCTTGTGGCTCAGCGACCAGCCCGGCTTCAGCCCGCCCTTCAGCCGGTTGGCGCCGGTCCGGGTGTTGCCCATCACGCTCAGCAGCCGCGCCGTCGATGCCGGCGACAGCAGGTCGCCGCTCTTCAGCCGGGCCAGCGCATTGACGATCGCGTTGGGGGAGGCGCCGTCATAGGGATCTTCGACATAGCGGTCGAACGCCGCCTTGCGCACCGACTTGGGAAGGGCGTCGCGGGCCTGGTAGAAAGCGCGGCCGATCGAATAGCTCTGAGTCCAAATGAGGCCGGCGATCTTGCTCTGCAGCGCCCGCTCGCCGTCGAAAAAGCGGATCGCGCCCAGATTCTTGGTTCGGATCATGGTCCGCACCGCGTCCGGCCCGCCGACCGAGCGCAGCAATTTGTCGTTGGCGGTATTGTCGCTGGTGGTGATGGCCTTGACCATCAGCTCGCCAAGCGTGGTGGTGTAGCCGCCGCCCAGGATCCGCTGCGCGATCGGCTGGTGGAACAGGGTCAGGTCGCCGCGGGTCAGCGTGACCTTGTCATTGAGTCTGATCCGGCCGCGGTCGACCGCATCCATCACCGTGATCGCCACCCACAATTTGCTGACGCTCTGTTGGGGGAATAATTCGCTCCCGCGCCAGTCCGTCGCCCAGCCGTCGTCCACTGACTTGACCGCGATCCCGACCCGGCCGTCGAATGCCTTGCCGAGCGCGTCGATCCGGCCCTGAATATAGGTCGGCGCCGTCGGCAGCGGCCGCTCCGGGCTGGTCCGTTGCGGAATGCTTGCCGATGGCTTGGGCGCCGCCTGCCTGGCGAGCGCCGAAGGCCCCGCCGGCGCCAGGGCAAGCAATGCGAACGCGAGCCCAAGCCGGCCCAGCCGTGACGTCATGGCGTCTCAACTCCCCCGCCAAATCCCCAAATGCCAGCAGCTTGGCCTGCTCAGGCTGAACAGACGCTGGGTGGCGCGGCAAGCGTTGCATCGGCCGCCGCGAATGCCAAGCCGATTGCGGTGAGCCGAATCCGCTCAGCGGGGAACGGTGTTCCCAGCCAGCAGCGCCGCCGATTCGACCTCGTCCAGCGCCCGCTGGACGGACACGTAGCGCCGGGCCTTGCCGACCCAGGCATTGGCGCGCGCGGCGCCCGGCAGGCGCATCGTCTCGGCGATCGCGGCGTCGACTTCGCCCCGCCGGACCATGTCGAGCGCCCGGCTGTAACGGGCCTCGGGCCGGACCGATGGCCGCGATGCCTTGCGGATCTCGATCACGGAGCTGAACTCGCGCTTGAACCCGGCCCACAGGCCTTCGTCCGGAGCGCCCCTGCGCAGTTCCGGCCCAAGCTGCTCATAGTCGCTGGCGAGCTCCGCCAGGCTGACCGGCGCGTGGGAGCCGGTGACGATGGTCGCCACGGCGCGCGGGTGGCCGCTGCCGAACCGATCGACCAGCAAAGTTTCGAGATAGCCGAGCGCGACTCCGCGGTCGACCGCGCGGCGGGCGGCGAAAGCGACCAGCAGGGCGTCGGCCCGTCCAGCCGACCCTTCGACCCGCTGGGTGGCGTTCTCCACCCGGGCCAACCGCGCTTCGAGCGTCGCCAGCTGGCTGCCGCTGGGCTGCTGGCCGGGTTGCGCCTGCTCGGCCGGCTGGTCGGCCGGCGGCGCCGCCATGAACCGGACTCGTTGCGGGGCCGGCGCGACGCCCAGCAATTGAGCTGCCCGATCGTACCGGGCCAGGCCCCAGACAGCGGCGGCGGCGCCGATCAGGATCAGGGTGAGTCCGATCAAGAGGCGCGTGCTCCAGCTCGACCCTTGGCGCGGTTGCATATTCATTACGGGAATGGCTTGTCGCACAGGCCGGCGGCAAGAACCAGCAAGGCCTCATCGCTGGGCTCGGGGGCGATGGCCACGGCCTGCCAGCCGAAGCCCGCCGCGATGGCCGCCTGCTGGCTGATCGCCGCCAGCCGGATTCGCTTTCGGTCGACAGGAAGGATCAGTTCCGCCAGGCGCCTGGCCGCTTCGGCGGAATGAACCGCGCCGACATTGTCTGGCAGCGCCCGAAAGGCCGGCGGCGGCGCGGCCGGCCTGGACCGATAGACGCAGGCGGTGATGATTGTCTGTCGCGGGCTTGCTGGCGGGCGGCGGTGAAAACCGCACAGGTGCATCAGCCGAAGCTTGGCGGGCAGGCCGGCTAGCAAGTCGTCGATATTGCCGCTACCGACCGATTTCACCTTGAATCCCGCCGCGCGCGCCGCCTCGGCGGTGGCCTCGCCGACCGCATGGACCGGCAGCGACCGCATCGCGTCGAGCGATTCGCCGCCGTGACGGACGGCATTGGCGCTGGTCAGCAGCAGGCCGTCGAACTTCGCCGGATCGGGGGCGATCCACTTGACTGGATGGATGGCGAACAGGGGGGTCACCACCGGCGTCAGGCCCAGGGCCAGCGCCCGCTCGGCGCTGGCGCTTGCCGCCGGTTCGGGACGAAGGATGAACAGCTTCCTCATGCGGCGTCGAACAGGGTCCGGATGGCGGCGGGGGCCCGCTCAAGCATCGCCCTGGCGAACGCCGCCGCCGCTCCGATCTCGCCGATCTCGAACCGCGTCTCGTCGGCGATGCTGGCGCTGCCGTCCTCGGCCAGCAGCTGCGCCCGAAGCCTGATCCGCCCGCGATCGATGGTCGCCAGCGCCGCCACTGGCGAATGGCAGGTCGCGCCAAGTGCGGCGGTGAAGGCCCGCTCGGCGTCGATTGCGGCGTGGGTGGCGGCGTCGTCGACCAGCCGCAGCGCCAGCACGGTCAGCGTGTCGTCGGCGCGGCATTCCATGGCGATCACCGCCTGGCCCGGGGCAGGCAGCATCTGTGCGATCGGGATCGGCGCGCCGAGGCTCTTCCTGCCGAGCCGGATCAGCCCGGCGGCGGCGAGGATGATGGCGTCCATGTCGCCCGCCTCAAGCTTGCCCAGCCGAGTGTCGACGTTGCCGCGCAAGGGCACGATCCGGAGGTCGGGCCGGAGCGCCAGCAATTGCGCCTGGCGCCGCGGGCTCGAGGTTCCGACTACCGCCCCCCTCTTCAATTCGGCGATCGACGGCGCGCCGATGATCCGGTCGCGGACGTCGGCGCGGGGGCGAACCGCGGCCAGCTGGATTCCCCTGGGCCGGTCGCTCTCGACATCCTTCAGCGAATGGACGGAAAAGTCCGTCACCCCGTCCAGCAAGGCCTTGTCGAGCTCCTTGGTCCACAGCGCCTTGCCGCCGATGTCGGCCAGCGGCCGGTCCTGGATCCGGTCGCCGCTCGTGGTGATGGTGACGATCTGGACATCGCCCGCCGCCCAGCGGTTGGCGACTTCGAGCGCCGAGGCGACTTTTGTCGCCTGCGCCATCGCTAGCGGCGAGCCGCGCGTTCCAAGGATCGGGCATCTGTGCATGCGAACGAGTCAATCCTCTAGCCGAGGCCGCGGCCCTGAGGCAAAGGGCGCGCATGGCGTTGATCCTCGGCCTTGAATCCTCCTGCGACGACAGCGCCGCCGCGCTGGTCACGTCCGACCGGCGGATTCTTGCCCAGGCGGTCGTCTCGCAAAATGCGGCGCATCGGCCGTTCGGCGGCGTGGTACCGGAAATCGCCGCCCGCGCCCATGTCGAAATCCTGCCCGGCCTGGTCCGCCAGGTGCTGGCCGAAGCCAGGGTTTCGATCGCCGACATCGACGCCGTCGCCGCCACCGCCGGCCCCGGCCTGATCGGCGGGGTGATGGTCGCGCTGCTTACCGGCAAGGGCATCGCCTTGTCCGCCGGCAAGCCGCTGGTCGCCGTCAACCATCTCGAAGGCCATGCCCTGTCGCCGCGGCTGGTCGATCCCGATCTCGGCTTTCCATATCTCCTGCTGCTGGTGTCGGGCGGCCACTGCCAGATCCTCGAGGTGCGCGGGGTCGGCGACTACTGCCGCCTCGCCACCACCATCGATGATGCCGCCGGCGAGGCTTTCGACAAGGCCGCGAAATTGCTCGGCCTGCCCTATCCGGGGGGTCCCGCGCTGGAGGTGCTGGCGGCGGCTGGCGACCCGGCGGCAGTTCCCCTGCCCCGCCCCCTGCTCGGCAGCCGTGAGCCGCATTTCTCCTTCGCCGGACTGAAGAGCGCGGTGCAGCGCTCCGTCGCCGGCGGCGAGCACAAGCCCGCCGACATTGCCGCCTCCTTCCAGCAGGCAGTGGTCGATTGCCTGGTCGACCGGACCGCCCGCGCGCTCGAGACCAGCGACGCCCCCGCACTCGTCATCGCCGGCGGAGTCGCGGCGAACGGCGCCATCCGCGCCGCGCTGGAAGGGCTTGCGACTGGCAGCGGCCGCGCCTTCGCTGTGCCGCCGGGCTGGCTGTGCACCGACAATGCGGCGATGATCGCCTGGGCGGGTGCGGAGCGGCTCGCCCTTGGCCTCACCGACGGCTTCGATGCGCCCGCCCGGGCGCGCTGGCCGTTGGACGGGGCGGCGGAGAAAGTGCGCGGAGCGGGGGTGAAGGCATGACTATCGATCGGATCGCGGTGATCGGCGGCGGCGCCTGGGGAACGGCCTTGGCCCAGGTCGCGGCGCACGGCGCGCGCGATACCCTGCTCTGGGCGATCGAGGACGATGTCGTCTCGGCGATCAACCGGATCCACGAGAATCCGGTCTATCTGAGGGGCCAGAAGCTCGATCCAGCGATCCGCGCCACCGGCAATTTCTCCGATCTCGCCGACTGCGACGCCTGGCTGGTGGTCACGCCCGCCCAGCATATGCGCGCCGTGCTCGGCCGCTCGCCCTGCCCGGACATGCCGCTCGTCCTCTGCTCCAAGGGAATCGAGGAAGGCTCTGGCCAGCTGCTCCACCATGTCGCGCGCGAAGTCTGCCCGACCTCACCCATCGCCGTCCTTTCCGGCCCGACCTTCGCCCACGAAGTCGCCGCCGGCCTGCCGACCGCGGTGACGGTGGCGAGCGAGGATGTGGCGCTCGGCGAAAGCCTTCGCACTCGGCTGGCCATGCCCGCTTTCAGGATCTACGTCAGCGACGATGTCGCCGGGGCGGAGGTCGGCGGCGCGGTCAAGAATGTGCTGGCGATCGCCTGCGGCATCGTCGAGGGCAAGGGCCTTGGCCAGAACGCCCGCGCCGCCCTGATCGCCCGCGGCTTTGCCGAAATGACCCGCTTCGGCCTGGCCATGGGCGCCCGTCGCGAAACCCTTGCCGGCCTGGCCGGGCTCGGCGATCTGGTCTTGACCTGTTCGTCGCTCAGCTCGCGCAATTTTTCCTTGGGCAAGGGGATCGGCGAGGGCCGCGCCGTCGCCGAACTGATGAGCGACCGGCGCACGGTGGCGGAGGGCGCCTTTACCGCGCCGGTGCTCGCGCGGCTCGCCGCAAGCAAGGGCATCGACATGCCGATCGTCGCTGCGGTCGCCAGCCTGCTCGACGGCTCGGCCGGCGTTGACGAAGTGCTGGAAGGCCTGCTTGCCCGCCCCCCGCGACCGGAGGCGCATTAATTGGCCGTCATTGCGAGCGGAGCGAAGCAATCCGGGCTGGATTGCCGCGGCTCCTGCGGAGCCTCGCAATGACAACTTCCTCAAAAATCGACCGCGACGCCCTTCTTTTCCCAGTCGCCGTAACGCGTCGGGTCTGGCTTGCCCTTTTCGCCAGCGGGCGGGCCGGTTTCGGGCGCAGCGCCCGGCTCGGGCACGGGCGGCGACGGGCTGAGATAGGCGGGCGGGTCGAGGGGCTTGGGGCGTTTCATGCTCGTGGAGATGGGCGTTGACCGCGCCGCTGCCAAGCACCGAAGGCCTCGCTCCGCGTAAGGCCGCGCTTCACATCCTCGATCGCGTGCTGCGCTCGGGCCAGACGGTCGATTCCGCGGGCCAGGGGCTGAAGCTCCCACCGGCAGAGCTCGCCTTCACCCTCGCCATCGTCGGCGAGACACTGCGTCGGCTGCCTGAACTCGACGCGATGATCGATTCCACCACCCGCGATCGGCTTCCCGACGATAGCAAGGCGCGGATGGTGCTTCGCCTCGCGCTCGCCCAGAAGCTGGCGCTGACCGTTCCCGATCATGCCATCGTTGCCACCGCCTTGCCGCTGGTCGACGGCGGCCCGCGGCGACTCGTCCACGGCGTGCTCGGCACCCTTTTGCGCCGCCACCCGATCGCCAGCGAGGCGCCCGCGCTGCCCGCCGAGGTGGAGGCGCGCTGGGCCGCCGCTTGGGGCGAGGAGGTGGTCGCCGCGGCCCGCCGCGCCATCGTCCGCCGCCCGCCGCTCGACCTCAGCTTCGCCTCCGACGAGGCGGCGACCGCCTTTGCCGTCGAAACCGGCGGCCACTCCTTGCTCCCCCGCCATGTCCGTCTCGCCGGCGGTGCCGGAGTGGCCGACCTGCCGGGCTTCGATTCGGGCAATTGGTGGGTCCAGGACATTGCCGCGACCCTGCCCGCCCGGCTGATCCCTGCGGATCATGAAACGGTGCTCGACGCTTGCGCCGCGCCAGGCGGCAAGGCCATGCAGCTCGTCGCCGCCGGCCATTCGCTGCTCGCCCTCGACCGCTCCGCCAATCGGCTGGGGCGGCTGGCGGAAAACCTCGCCCGCACCGGCCTTGGCGCCGATCTTGCGGTGGCCGACGCCTTCGCCTGGGAAACGGATCGGCAATTCGACGCCGTCCTGCTCGACGCGCCCTGCTCGGCGACCGGCACCTTCCGCCGTCATCCCGAGGTGCTCCACCGGGTCCGGCCGGCCTTCATCCGGGAAGCGGCGGCGGGCCAGCGCCGGTTGCTCGACCGCGCCCGCGCCTGGCTCAAGCCCGGCGGGACGCTCGTTTATTCAGTCTGCTCGCTGGAGCCGGAGGAAGGCGAGCAGGTGATCGCCGAGTTCCTTGGCCACAACGCCGACTTCCGAATCGATCCGCCCCAGCCGATCGCCGACTGGCTAAAGCCGACGAAACTCGGTTTCCTGCGCATCCTGCCCGGCCTGCTCGAAAGCGACGGCGGGCTCGACGGCTTCTTCGTCGCCCGCCTTGTCCGCGCCGCCTAATTCCGTCTAATCGGCTTCATGGCCGCACCCATCATCTCGCCGTCGATCCTGTCCGCCGATTTCGCCCGCTTGGGCGAAGAGGTCCGCGCCATCGACGAGGCCGGCGCCGACTGGATCCATATCGATGTCATGGACGGCCATTTCGTGCCCAATCTGACCATCGGTCCAGGCGTGGTGAAGGCGCTTCGCCCGCACACTGCCAAGCCGTTCGACGTCCATCTGATGATTTCGCCGGTCGATCATTTCCTCGACGCCTTCGCCGAGGCGGGGGCCGACATCATCACCGTCCATCCCGAGGCTGGGCCGCATCTCCACCGCACCATCCAGCGCATCAAGGGCCTCGGCAAGAAAGCCGGCGTGTCGCTCAACCCGGCGACCCCGGCCAAGATGCTCGATTATGTGCTCGACGACATCGACCTCGTCCTGGTGATGAGCGTCAATCCGGGCTTCGGTGGGCAGAAGTTCATCACCTCCCAGCTCAAGAAGATCGAGGCGATCGCCAACCGCGTCGCCAAGGAGAACCTGCGAGTCGAGATTGAGGTCGACGGCGGCGTGGATGCCGACACCGCGCGGCAGGCGGTCGGCGCCGGCGCCACCGTGCTGGTCGCGGGCACCGCCGCCTTCCGTGGCGGCGCCGATCGCTATGCCGCCAACATCGCCGCGTTGAGAGGCGGGGGATGAGCAGCGACCGCGCGGCAGAGCGCGCCGTAGTCAGCAAGCTCGCCAAGGGCCCGTTGCTGTCCCGGCTGCTCGGGGCCTCGCGTCAGCCGCTGAAGCTGGTCGCCGTGCCCCGCGACCATGTCCAGGGCGATCGCCGACGGGGCGACGCCCTGCTGGCCGGCCGCTTCGCTTATGGCAGCGAGCAAGTCTCGCTGACCGATTTCGACTTTGCCGAGCTTGGCGTCGCCGATCCGCTCGCCGAGCAATTGCAGGGTTTCTCCTGGCTCCGCGACCTGTCCGCCGCCGCCGCCCGGGAAAAGGGCGCGCGCCTGGGCGAGGCGATCGCCGGCCGCTGGCTGCTCGCCCACGGCACGCGCGTCGACGACGCCTGGCGGGCGGACCTGTGGGGGGAGCGAATCCTCTTCTGGACGGCTTACGCGCCCTACATCTTGTCGAGCAGCGACACCGGCTATCGCTCGGCGCTCCTGAACACGCTCGCTCGCGGCGCGCGGCACGCCGACGCCACCGCCGACAAGGTGCCGGCGGGGCTTCGCCGGATTACCGCCTGGTGCGGCGTGGTCGCCGCCGGCCTGCTGGTCCAGGGCGGCGTTCCGCGGGTCGCCCATGGCGAAGCCGGGCTGGCCAGGGCGCTGGCCACCGCCCAGTTCGACGATGGCGGCCTGCTCAGCCGCTCGCCCGAGGATCAGATGCTGCTGGTCGATCGGCTCGGCCTGCTTCGCGCCGCTTATTTCGCCGCCAAGCAGAGCCTGCCCGAGGGGATAGAGGCCGCCGCCGCCGCGCTCGCGGCGCTTCATGGCGTGACCATGGGCGATGGCGCCTTGTCCAGCTGGCAGGGCGGCAATCGTGGTGAGGTAGCCCGGATTTCCGCGCTGATCGAAGGCTGCGGCCTGCGCGCCCGCCCGCTCCGCAACGCCCGCGGCTGGGGCTATCAGCGGCTTTCCGCCCTTGGCACGATCGCCGTGGTCGACGCCGCCCCGCCGCCGACCGCCAGGATCGCCGAGCATGGCTGCGCCTCGACCCTGGCGCTCGAACTGTCGGACGGATCCCAGCGCCTGTTCGTTAACTGCGGCGGCCCCGGCGGCCGGCCGACCAACCTCCCCGATGATTTGATCGACGGGCTAAGGACAACGGCGGCGCACAGCACGCTGACCATGGACGATACCAATTCGACCGGCATCCTGCCCGACGGCTCGCTCGGCAAGGGGGTCGATGACGTCATCATCGACCGGTCGGAAGACAATGATTCCAGTCGTCTGGAAGCGACCCACGACGGCTATGTCCGCGGCTTCGGCCTCCTCCACAAGCGCAGCCTCTCGCTCGGCAATGACGGCAAGGAATTGCGCTGCCTCGACCAGTTGATGCCCAAGGGCCGGCGGCGGATCCGCGAGGCCGCGCCTTATGCCGTCCGGCTTCATCTCGAGCGCGGCGTCGAGGCGACCCTGACCGCCGACGGTATGGGCGCCATCCTCCGCTCGGCCGGCGCGCCGCCGTGGAATTTCCGCTGCCGCGGCGCCAACCTCGGCGTTGAGGAAAGCATCATGATCGACGGGACGGGCCGGCCGCACCCGACCAGCCAGCTGGTCATCGCCGGGGAAGTTTCTCACCTCGGCGGCGAGGTCGCCTGGCAGTTGCGCCGATCGAGCTAAGCATAAGGAATATCGATGCCCGACCTCGTGTCCGTCACAACGGCGCTCATCTCGCTTTCCGACAAGTCAGGGCTGGACGCGCTCGCCGCCGGCCTTGCCCGCCATGGCGTCGACATCGTCTCGACCGGCGGCACCGCCGCGGAGCTCCGCGAAACCGGCGCGGCGGTCCGCGACATCAGCGACCTCACCGGCTTTCCGGAAATGATGGACGGGCGGGTCAAGACCCTCCACCCGAAGGTGCATGGCGGGTTGCTCGGGGTGCGCGACAACGCCGATCACGCCGCCGCCATGGCCGATCACGGCATCGCCCCCATCGATTTGGTCGTCGTCAATCTCTACCCGTTCGAAGCGACGGTGGCGCGCGGCGCGGCGCGCGACGAGATCATCGAGAATATCGACATCGGCGGCCCGTCGATGGTGCGCTCGGCGGCCAAGAACCATGCCTTCGTGACTTGTCTGACGGAACCGGCCGACTATGCCGACCTTCTCGCCGAGCTTGACGCCAATGGCGGCGCGACGTCGCTCGGCTTCCGGCGGCGGATGGCGGCCAAGGCCTATGCCCTGACCGCCGCCTATGATTCGACCATTGCGCAATGGTTTGCCTTCGCCGACCAGGGCCAGCGCTTCCCGCCCTTGTGGTCCACCGCCAGCCGACTGAAGGCGGAGCTTCGCTACGGCGAGAATCCGCACCAGCGCGCCGCCATCTACGTGCCCGTCGGACCGCGTGAGTTGGGGGTCGCGCAGGCCGAGCAGGTCCAGGGAAAAGAGCTTAGTTACAATAACTTGAATGATGCCAGCGCGGCCCTGGAGCTGGCCGCCGAGTTCCGCGATTCCGACCCCGCCGTGGTCATCGTCAAGCATGCCAATCCCTGCGGTGTCGCCATAGCCGCCAACCTCCTCGAAGCCTGGAATAAGGCCTTGGCCTGCGACAGCGTCTCGGCCTTCGGCGGCATCGTCGCCGTCAACCGCCCCCTCGACGCGGCAACGGCGGAAGCGATCACCGCCATCTTCACCGAAGTCGTCGTCGCTCCCGACGCCGACGATGAAGCTAGAACGATCTTCTCGAAAAAGAAAAACCTCAGGCTGCTGCTGACCGGCAGCCTGCCGGACCCTGAGCGCGGCGGTCAGACCATCGCGGCGGTCGCCGGCGGAATCCTTGTTCAGGCCCGCGACAATGGCCGTGTCACGGCGGCCGACCTCAAGTGCGTCACGAAACGCCATCCGACCGAGCGCGAATTGGCCGACTGCCTGTTCGCCTGGACGGTCGCCAAGCATGTCAAGTCCAACGCCATCGTCTATGCCAGGGACGGCGCCACCGTCGGTATTGGCGCAGGCCAGATGAACCGCCGCGACAGCGCACGGATCGCCGCCGCAAAGGCGCTCGAGGCCGCCGAGGCGAATGGCTGGCCGGAGCCTCGAACGGTCGGCTCGTCGGTTGCTTCCGACGCCTTCTTCCCCTTCGCAGACGGCCTGCTGGCCACCGCCGAGGCCGGCGCGACGGCGGTCATTCAGCCCGGTGGATCAATCCGCGACGACGACGTGATCGCCGCCGCCGACCATGCCGGCCTGGCCATGCTGTTCACCGGCATGCGGCACTTCCGGCATTAGCGCGGCGCGTCCGCCGTGTCGGCAGGCGTCGGCAGGGTGAGCTCGTCGATGTCCGCTTTCCTCATTCGGAACAGTTCGCGGTCCTGCGGGCCGAAGCCTTTGGTCCACAGCACCGCCCCGAAGGCGATCAGCACACCCGGGATTCCGAACAGGAGCTCGGCCCATTCCGGTAGCAAGGTGGCGAGATAGCCGACCACGGTTCCGGCCGCCGCCGCCCACACCAATGGCCAGCGCCAGCCGTTCACCCGCTCCCCGAGGATTCCGCACAGCAGCCGCGACTTGGCCACCGCGGCAAACCCCAATGCCAGCAGCAAGCCGATCGCCGGCCCCGTCGCCTGCCACATCGCCGGCAGGTTCATGTCCCTCATGACCAGGATCAGGGCCACGGCCAGCGCCGCTTCCAGCGCCAGCATGACGAAGCTGATCAGCATGTTGCGGTGCCGCGCGACATAGATGAGCGCGCCTTCGCTGACCGCCGCCATCGCCGCCACCACTTCCGCGGCCAGCAGGAAGGCGAGAGCGGCGGTGCCGGCGACAAAGGCCGGTCCGACGAGCCCCATCACCGCCTCGCCCGGAATCGCCAGGGCCAAAGCTACGCCGAGCTGCGCGGCAATGACCCAGAAGCCGACCTGTCGGACCTGCTTGGCAACCGCGGCCTTGTCGCCGGCGGCGATGTTGCGGGCGACGACCGGGCCGAGGATCGGGTCGAAACTGGTCTTCAGCTTGGCCGGCAGGGAGGCGACGTTCTGCGCGACATAATAGATGCCGACGACCGCCGGCGAGAAGAACAGGCCAAGGACGGCGATATCGACCCGCCGCGATCCCCACTCGACAGCGTCGGCGGCGGCCAGCGGCATGTAGCGCCGGGTGATCCGCCACAGCTCGGCCGGCGCCGGTCGCCAGTCGCGTGGCAGGCCATAGCTTTTCATGAACGGCACGATGCTCGCGCCCAGCGCCGCCACCATCGACAAGACATAAGCAATGATGAGCCCGTCGCGCAGCGAGATATAGGACCAGGCCAAGGCGGCGATGCTGATCGTCCACGGTTCGACGATCGCCCGCGCCCGGACGGTCGAGGTGATGTCGTGGCGATAGGCCAGCGCTGCCAACATGATGTCCGACCAGGCCAGCGCGATGACCGTGACCGGCAACAGCCATTCAAGGCCAGTGATCTCGCTGTTGGGGAACATTGCCTGCGGAAAGACCATCAGCAGCGCCATGCACAAGCTGGCGCCCAGCGCGGCGATCAGCAGCGCGTCCCAGACGACGCACGTGTGGGGCCTGTCGGTGTGCGCCAATTGCTGGGCGAGCCCGCGCTTCAGGCCCAGCGTCGCCAGCTGGGCGGCGAACTCGACGATCAGGATCGCATAAGCGAAGCGGCCGAGCGCCTCGGCGCCGTAGATTCGCCCGGCGATGAACAGGAAAGGCAGCCGGGCCGCCAGCCGGAGCACGAAGCCGAAGAAATTGATCCGCCCGCCGCGGGCCAGCGCCGCCAGGTCGGCGGAGGGCGGTAGCGGATCCGGATCGGGCTTCAATGCGCGGCGCCCCAATTTTCGCCCCAGCCGACCTCGACGTCGAGCGGCACGTCGAGGGTCATGGCCGGCGCTGCGGCATCCCCCATTACCTTGCGGATCACCGCCGCCGCTTCTTCCTCGCGCCCGTCAGGCACCTCGAACACCAGTTCGTCATGGACCTGGAGGAGCATCCGCACGCCGTCGAGCCCGGCCTCGTCGAGCGCCCGGTCCATCCGCGCCATCGCCCGCTTGATGAGGTCGGCGCTGGTTCCCTGGATCGGCGCGTTGATCGCCGCACGCTCCGCACCGGCGCGGTGGTTGGGGTTGCCGGCGCGGATGTTGGGGAAATGCGTCTTCCGGCCGAACAGCGTACGCGTGAAGCCATTCTCCCGCGCGAAGTGGAGCGTGTCGTCCATGTAGGTGCGGATGCCGGGGAAGCGCTCGAAATAGCGGGCGATGATCGCCTGGCCTTCTTCCCTCGGCAGCCCGAGCCGCCCGGCCAGGCCCCAGGCGGAAATGCCGTAGAGGATGGCGAAATTGACGGTCTTGGCCTTGTTGCGGCTGTCGCGGTCGGCGTTGCCGAACAATTCCTCGGCCGTCCGGTTGTGGATGTCCGCGCCTTCGCGGAACGCCTCCTTCAGCTGTGGCACGTCGGCCATGTGCGCCGCCAGCCGGAGCTCGATCTGGCTGTAGTCGGCGCTGAGCAATTTATACCCCGGCTCGGCGACGAAGGCGTCGCGGATCTTGCGGCCGACCTCGGTGCGGATCGGGATGTTCTGAAGGTTCGGGTCGTTGGACGACAGGCGCCCGGTCTGCGCGCCGGACAGTGAGAAGCTGGTGTGCACCCGGCCCGTCTCCGGGTTGATCTGTGCCTGGAGCGCGTCGGTATAGGTCGACTTGAGCTTGGTCAGCTGGCGCCAGTCGAGCACCAGCCGGGCGCATTCCATGCCCTCAGCCGCCAGCCGTTCGAGCTCGGTGACGTCGGTCGAATAGGTGCCGCTCTTGCCCTTGCGCCCGCCTTTCAGGCCAAGCCGGTCGTAGAGCACATTGCCCAGCTGCTGCGGCGAGCCGATGGTGAACGGCCCGCCGGCCGCCTCATAGACCTTGCCCTCCAATGCCTGGATTTCGGTTGCAAACTCGGACGACAGCTTCGCCAGATAAGCCCGGTCGACCTTGACGCCGCGCCGCTCCATCCGGCCGATCACCGCCACCAGCGGCTTGTCGACCCTTTCATAGACCTGGCTCGCGCCTTCGCTCGCCACCCGTGGCTTCAGCCGCTGCCACAAGCGCAGGCAGATGTCGGCGTCCTCGGCGGCATATTCGGTCGCTGCCGCCAGCGGCACGTGATCGAAGGTCACCTGCTTGGCGCCGGCTCCGCACACCTGCTTGAAGGAAATGCATTCATGCTCGAAGTGCAGCTTGGCCAGCTCGTCGAGGCCGTGGCCGTGCAATCCGGCGTCGAGGTCGAAGCTGAGCAGCATCGTATCGTCGTAGGGCGCGACATGGAGTCCCGCCTTGGCGAACATTACCCAGTCATATTTGAGGTTGTGGGCGATCTTGATGACCGCCGGATCCTCCAGCAGCGGCTTCAGCTTCGCCAGCACGGTCGCCATCGGCAGCTGACTGGGAGCGTCCGAATAGAGATCGCCGCCGACATGGCCGACCGGGATGTAGCAGGCCCTGTTCGGCGCCGTCGCCAGGCTGACCCCGACCAGTCTGGCGATGACGCAGTCGATGCAGTCGGTCTCGGTGTCGATGGCGACATGGCCCTGCGCCCGCGCCTCGGCGATCCAGGCATCGAGCGCGCCCTCGTCGGTCACCGTTTCATAGGCTGACCGATCGACCGTGATCGCCTCCGGTTCCGCGAGCGTTTTCTCGGGCTTGGAGTCCATTGCCGCCATGACGTCATTGCGCACCGTCGCGCCGGTGTTGGGCCCGCCGCCGCCAACCATCCGGTTCAGCAGCGACTTGAACCCCATGTCCTCCAGGAATTCCTTGAGCGGCTGCGGCGGAATGCCTTTCAGCGCCAGATCCTCCAGCGGCTCGGGCAGCGGCCGGTCGCAGACCAGCCGCACCAGCTCGCGCGACAGGCGCGCATTGTCGGCATGGTCGATCAGATTTTGTTTGAGCTTGGGCTTGGTGATCTCGTGCGTGTTGGCCAGAACCGCTTCGACATCGCCATATTGCTGGATCAGCTGGCTGGCCGTCTTCGGCCCCACGCCCGGCACGCCCGGGACATTGTCGACGCTGTCGCCCATCAGCGCCAGCACCTCGCCGACCTTGTTCGGCCCGACCCCGAATTTCTCGACCACCTCCGCCTCGGTGATCCGCCGGTCGTTCATCGTGTCCAGCATGTCGACCGCGCCGTCCTCGACCAATTGCATCAGATCCTTGTCGGAACTGACGATCGTGACGCGCCAGCCGGCCTTCTTCGCCGCCATCACGTAGCAGGCGATGATGTCGTCGGCCTCCAGCCCCTCTTCCTCGATGCAGGGAATGGAAAAGGCCCGGGTCGCGACCCGGATCAGGGGGAATTGCGGGACGAGATCCTCGGGCGGCGGCGGACGGTGCGCCTTGTACTGGTCGTACATCTCGTTGCGGTGGGTATGCTCCGACGCATCGAGGATGACGGCCATATGGGTCGGCCCGTCGGCCTTGTTGAGGCCGTCGGCAAGCTTCCACAGCATGGCGGTATAGCCATATACGGCTCCCGCCGGCGTTCCGTGCCGGTTGGTCAGCGGCGGCAGCCGGTGATAGGCGCGGAAGATATAGCTCGACCCGTCGACGAGATAGAGGTGGGGCTGGGGCTCGGCCATGAAGGCGCGGGTTTAGCAGGGTGGCGCGGAGAGGGAAGCTATCGGGTTTGATACGCTAATGTCTGCTTTCGACCCAAAGCTGACGTTAGCCTAAAACGTTATGAGCTGCGCATCACATTGTCCGCCTGACCTATGAGCCCAGGCGAAAATGTTAGACCGATTGCAGTGGCGGCGGCGGAGTTAATGCTGAGGAAATATCGTGCCGGGTGCATGATGGGCAGATCGCCAGCAGGTGCACCTTTCAAAATTTTATCAACGTAGCGGGCCGCGATCCGAAACTGTTCCTCCTGATCAGGAGCGTATGACATCAGGCCTCCCGCCTCTACAAAGAGTCGTGACTGGTAGATAGCGGGAAGGCGATTTTGCCGAGCGAAGTCCACGATCATGTCGCGATTGACCAAGGCCAATCCACCTTGGAAACTAACGAAACCTTCCATCCCGTCATCCAGCAGACGAGCCAACGCAGTCTGAAGTTCAGCGAGGTTGGTAGCGCGGTACGGTCTAACGATCAGGCCCAGTGCGGGTGCGGCGGATTCCGCGTCAGAGAGCTGGACCTGATGGCCACCGCGCCCCGGCGTAGTCGACAGCAGTGCAACCCGGGATAGATGCGGTGCAGCCTCCTTGAGTAAGCGCAGCCGTTTTCCCGTGAGGCCGGGAGGCAGCTCGTCCATGCCAGTCACATTTCCGCCTGGTCGCTCCATCGAGTGAGCCAGGCCATTGCTGATGAGGCCGGGGCCGGTTGCGACGACGATAGGCGTATGTGATTTGAGCCGCTGTAACTCCAATGCGTATGGGAGGGCAGCGACGACGATGACGTCGAGGTCCATCGCGGCAAGTTCCGTCACGTGCGCTGCGCCGTCGGAACTGTTTGGGCGTCCTTGACGCATTTCCAGAACGATATTTTCGCCCTCAACATAACCGAGAGCGCGCATTTCTTGACGGAATGCAGCGACCAGAGTTGGAAATTTATCTCCGGTAAGATAGCCAACACGCGGCAGGCGCCCTGTGGTGAGCCGATGATGTGCACACCCGCCAAGCCCTAGTGAGAGGCTTAATGATGCCGCCAGAATGTTGAAGCTTCTTCGGCTAACTTGGGTCATCTGCCACCCGCCATGGCTTGTGTGACAACCGCCTTATCATATTGCGTGCCTACTGTCCGCTTTCCCCCCCAAAGCAAACATTCCGCGATTTTGACTCTGGTCAAAGCCTCTCCAGCGATGACTTCCTAAATCCGGCTCCAGCAAAGGAGTTCGCAGATGGTTGCCCGTATCCGTAAGGCCGACATTCTGGTGCAGGCCGACATTGTCGCCGCGCCGGCGCAGCGCGCCTGCACCGACCACAGCTTCGAAATGCCGGCCGGCGTCTATGTCGCCATGGCGGTGCTTCTGTTCGGCTTCCTCGCCGTGATGACGATCGGCTTCGGCAATCCCGGCCTCGCCGTGCCGATGGGTGTCAACCTTGCCTTCCTCGCCGCCTTCTTCGCCGTGCCGGCAATCTTCGTGCGCACCACCCGCGACGGCTCGAAGGCGATGCGCTGGACGGCCTTCATGGACCGCGGGATTGACACCGAAACCGGCCATGCTTCCGGCGGCGAAGCCCTCACCCTGACCTTGCTTCTGCCGGCCTGCATCCTGTTCTGGGGGATCGCGGTCGTCACCATCGCCGCGTTGGTCTAGCCGGCAGCAAGAGTCCCCAGCCGCGCGGCGTCGATCAATTCGATGCCGCGCGCCCCGCTGCGGGCGATGACCTTGTTCTTCTCCAGATTCGTCAGCTGGCGGCTGACTGTTTCGATCGTCAGGCCCAGCAAGGACGCGATCTCGCCGCGAGTCACCGGCAGGTCGAAGGCCTTGGCCGGGTGGCACGGACTGTCGCTGGCGGCATTGGCCATGCCCAGCAGGAAGCCGGCGACACGCTGGCCGGCGGTGCGGCCGTTCATCAGCGCCATCAGCGCCCGGCTCTCGAACAGATCCTCGGAACTGCGGCGAAGCAGCGCCCGGCCAAGCGCCGGATAGCGAGTCACCACTTCCTCATATTGCCGTCGCGGGAAGACGCACAGCCGGCTGTCGGTCAGCGCAATGACGTCATGATGCGCGACCGGCGCGAACAGTTCGCCGACGAAGCCGGCCGGGTGGACGAGCGCCAGGATATGCTCGGTGCCGCCGGCATCGACCTGGGCGATCTTGAGCGCGCCGGAAATCAGGGTCGCGCAATGGTCGGGGTCGTCACCGGCGCGGAACAACGTGTCGCCGCGCTTCAGGCTGCGGTGAAAGCCCAGCCGGGTCAGCTCGCCACGCTGTTCTTCGTCAAGCGCGGCGCAGGCGGCGCGGTCGCGTACCGGGCAGGTGGCGCATGCTAGCGGGTTGGCGGCCATCAAGCGCTGTTACCCTAATCCGTCAGTTCCGCGATAGCGGGAACCCCGGCAATGTCCCGGTTACCACGCGAGCAGCGGCCAGATCACCATCGTCAGCCCCATCAGGTTCACGGTGTAAACCAGCATGCGAACGACGCGCACTCCCGCCATGTAGAGCGACCCATAGGCGATGTGGACGCCAGGTCAGACCCACCCGCCAGGCGCGGCCAGGAAGCTGCGGGTTTAGCAGCGCGGGCGCGAGAGGAAAGCGGGGTTGCGTGCGGCTTCAAAATCCGCAGTCGGTCAAAACAGGAATCGGCGCTCGCGTCGGTCAGGCGCTTTTTGCCCTGTCCCGTTGGCCGCCGGCGCATGCATCGCCTGCCGACTGGAACATCGGTGAAATTGCAGCCGGCTGATCCGTCCGATCCAGGCCGATGACAGGAGGTGCGGCGGGGATCGGGTCAAGATAGGGTTGCAAGACTCCATCGACATCAGTTTGAAGTCCGGCCATGCCGCCTATCCGGCGGTTGGGCTTTTCAGCATTCGATGGGCGATCGAGCAAGGCCTGGGGACAAACGTCGGCCTGTGCCGTTGCCGGCGAGACCTCGCCAACGATCGAAACAAATAGGAAGGCACCGGGCAAGACATTACGCATTGCGACTTCCTTGGTTGAGCAGTTGCGCCGATCCGTCCCAAGCGGTGGGAGTTGGCGCGGGCGCCGCTGCCTCCTGGTGGAAGAGGCAGCGGCTCCTCGCCCGGTGTTAAAGGTGCGGCCAGCCGGGGGATTGCGAATTCGTGCAGAATGACGCGCCCGGAGCGACGCCGTATTCGAAGTGGTATCCCGGTCCGGGTCCGCCGCGCACCACAACTCCGCCATTCTCTGCAACCGTCTCGCCGATGCCTCCTCCCGCGGGGGGCCAATCCAGGCTGCCATGGCCGATTCCCGTGACGTAATCGCCGATCACGTGCTGGCCGTGGACATCGATGTCCAATGTTTCCGAGCAGGTCGGCGTCGGATTGGTCGATTGCGCTCCGGCGCCGGTCGTGGTTCCGGCGACGGCTAGGCAGGCAATTACCGTCTTGGTCAATTTCCAGGACATTTTAGTCTCCTTTCGAGGAACAGTTTTTAGACTGTCGCGGGCGCCCCCCGCTTGGCGCTCCACGGCGTCGTCCCATTTGAGGCTTTGTCGGCGTGGCCGGAATGACAAAGGGCCCACCATTTGTGCCAAGGCCGCGTCTGGCTATTCGCCCCGACAGTGGATGGAGTGAAAGCAGAATTGGTGGCGCGAAATGAGGTGGAATTGGCATTTTCTGCCAAAGCCGTCCCGCCTATTCTGTGGATCGACTCGCCGACGAAGGGGACGGCCATGTCGACCGATCGTGAAGAGCCCAATATGGCCGTGAAGCGAGTGGCTTTCCTCATCCAGGGCGGGGCTGACTTGCTTGATATCGCTGGGCCCGCCGGCGTGTTTCATTGCGCGGGGCGCCACTTCGTGCGGATCGGAGTAGCCGACCAGGTGACCTATCAGCTCGCCTATATCTCACCCGATGGCGGCATGGTGCGGACACGGCAAGAACTTCTGATTCAGACGTCGCCGCTGGCGGCCGCCGAGCCCGAAGACTATGACACCATCATCGTCGTTGGCGGCCTGGTTGATGATCGGGATTGTCCGGCGGCCCTGATCGAATGGCTGAAGCGCTGCCGCGGCTCGGTGCGCCGAATCGCCTCGGTATGCGTGGGGGCATTTTACCTCGCCCGCGCCGGCCTGCTCGATGACCGCCGTGCAACCACCCATTGGGAGGATTGCGAGAACCTCACTGAAAGATTTCCAAACGTCCTGCTGGAACCGGATGCCATCTATACCGAGGACCGTGGGATCTGGACCGGGGCTGGCGTGTCGGCGGGGATTGACCTGGCGCTGGCCATGGTCGAGCAGGACCATGGTCATGACCTCGCCCTGCTCGTCGCCCGTCGACAGGTCGTCTTTCTCAAGCGCCCAGGGGGGCAATCGCAATTCAGCAGTTTCCTCGAATGCCAGCGGCGAGAGCGGCCGTTAGCGCCGCTGTTGCAGTGGATCGTTGAAAATCCGACCGCAGATCTTCGGGTCGAGGCGCTTGCAGATCGCGCGAACATGAGTTTGCGGAGCCTGTATCGATGGTTTGTCGCTGTCGCAGGGTCGTCACCGGCCGATTGGGTCGAGAATGTTCGCTTGGAAGTGGCAAAGAGGCTTCTCGAGCAGACCACCAACAGGATTTCGCAGATTGCCCGGGATTCCGGTTTTGGCAGTGATGAGCGGATGCGTCGGACTTTTGCGCGCCGCCTCGGAATTGGTCCATCCGACTATCGCGCACGATTCTCTCGACCAGTTCCACGATACGAGAATGCGGTTGATCTTGCTTGTCTCACCGACATTTATGGTTCGGCTGATCGCGCCATTATCCACTGAGAGGCGCATTCCGCTGCGCCAAGTTGCGGCCAGGTCGTCATAGCGAAAAAGCAGAATTCCCGCGGACGCGGCTCACCCCGCAAGCAGCGGCCAAATCAGCATCGCCAGCCCCACCAGGCTTACCGTGTAAACCAGCGTCCGCACCACCCGCACGCCGGCCATGTAGAGCGGCACGTAGGCGATCCGCGCGCCCAGCCAGATCCAGCCGCCCAGCGCGGTCATCTCGCTGGTCCGTTCAGCGATGACGACGCCCAGCAGCGCGACAACCGCGATCGGAAAGGTCTCGGCATAATTGGCCTGCGCCCGCGCCGTCCGCCCGGTCATGACGTTGGCCGGCGGCAGGTCTTCGTCGCGCGCGCCGACGTTCCAGGCGCGGCCATATTGTCGCGTCTTGAACCGGGTGGCTATGAAGATGTGCACAAAGAGCAACAGCGCGCCATAAGCTGCAATGCGGATCTCTACCGGCATGGAATGTCCCCCTTTTTTAGCCCTAAGGCACCAGCACCGTGTCGCAGGCTTCGTCTAGCAATTCGGGATAGTCGAGCGTGTAATGCAGCCCGCGGCTTTCGTGCCGAGACAGGGCCGATCGGATGATAAGGTCGGCGACTTCCACAAGGTTGCGCAGCTCGATCAGGTCGGGAGTCACCCGGAAATTGCGGTAATAATCGCCGACTTCCTGTCGCAGCATGTCGACCCGGCGCTTGGCCCGCTCCAGCCGCTTGGTGGTGCGGACGATGCCGACGAAGTTCCACATGAAGCGGCGGATCTCGCCCCAGATTTGCTGGATGACGACTTCCTCGTCACTGTCGGTCACCCGGCTCTCGTCCCAGCCGTGGATGGCCGGCGGCGCGGGCA
The DNA here is from genome assembly GCA_035699505.1 of Sphingomicrobium sp. Lineage (GTDB taxonomy): Bacteria > Pseudomonadota > Alphaproteobacteria > Sphingomonadales > Sphingomonadaceae > Sphingomicrobium. The sequence goes on from DASSPS010000051.1 coordinate 22,425, forward strand.
GTTCGTCCCAGCGCCCGATGATGTCGCGCGCCGCGGCCTCGCCGAACACCAGACATTCCAGAAGACTGTTCGATGCCAGCCGGTTGGCGCCATGGAGGCCTGACTGGGTAACCTCGCCGGCGGCATAGAGCCCGGGGGCATCAGTTCGTCCGGCCTGGTCCACCATCACCCCGCCGCACGTATAATGCTGCGCCGGAACCACCGGAATTGGCTCGCGCGTGATGTCGATGCCGAGACCCAGCAATTTCTCGTGGATGTTGGGGAAATGGCTACGGACGAAATCCGAGTCGCGGTGCGAAATGTCGAGATGGACATAGTCGAGGCCGAGCCGCTTGATCTCATGATCGATGGCGCGCGCTACAATGTCGCGCGGCGCGAGCTCGGCGCGCTTGTCGAACCTCGGCATGAAACGCTCGCCGCCCCCCTTCACTCCGGGCGGGAGCTTCAGCTGTCCGCCCTCGCCGCGAACCGCCTCGGTGATCAAGAAATTCTTGACCTGCAGGTTGTAGAGGCAGGTTGGGTGGAACTGCATGAATTCCATGTTGGAAATCCGGCACCCCGCCCGCCAGGCCATGGCGATGCCGTCGCCGGTCGCGCCTCGCGGCGCGGTCGAATACAAATAGGCGCGCCCGGCCCCCCCGGTCGCCAGGATGGTTGCCCGGGCGCACAGGGTTTCGACCCGCTTCTTCTTGCGGTTGTACGCGTAAAGGCCGTGAATGGCGCCGCTGGTCGAAAAATTCTGGGCATGCCGGCCGGAGATGAGGTCGATCGCCGCCATGTCGGGGATCAGGCTGATATTCTTGTGCCGGGCTGCAGCGCCCTCCAGCGCCTGCTGCACGGCCCAGCCGGTGGCATCGGCGACATGGACGATCCGGCGATGGCTGTGGCCGCCTTCCCGGGTCAGGTGCAGGGCCCCGCCTTCCTCGGCGAAAGGCACGCCCAGTTTCATCAGCCGCTCGATCGCGCGCGGCGCGGCGCCGACGACATGCTCGACAACGGCGCGGTCGTTGAGGCCGGCGCCGGCCACCATCGTGTCCTCAACATGCGCGTCGAAGCTGTCGCCCTCTTCAAGCACGGCCGCGATCCCGCCCTGCGCCAGCCCGCTCGCGCCTTCGCCGAGCGCGCCCTTGGCGATCACGCCCACCCTTCGCGTCTCGGCGAGGTTGAGCGCCGCTGTCAGCCCCGCCGCCCCCGAGCCGACGATGAGGACGTCGAATTCCCTGGTCATGCCGCCTGCCGACTTCCGACCAGGCTCAGGAAGACGTCCTCCAGGTCGGGATCACGGGTGCGAACATCGACGATGCCGAGGCCGTTGGCGGCAAGCGCCGCGAGAACTTCGCCTGCGTTCACCCTGTCTTTGCGATAGGTGATCTCCAGCGTGCGCTCGTCGATCAGGGCGATATTCTCGAAGCAGGCGTTGGTCGGCACTTCGGCGATGTCCTTGTCAAAAGTGACAATCACCGATTTGTCCTGCGCCTTGGCGATCAACTGCTTGGTCGGCTCATTGGCGACCACCCGGCCGTGGTGGATGATGGCGATCCGGTCGCACAATTCCTCGGCTTCCTCGAGGTAATGGGTGGTGAGGACAACGGTCACGCCCTGGCCGTTGAGCATCTTCACATAGGACCACAGCTGCTGGCGAAGCTCGATGTCGACGCCCGCGGTCGGCTCGTCGAGCACCAGGATGGGCGGCGAATGGACCATGGCCTTGGCGACCAGCAGCCGCCGCTTCATCCCGCCCGACAGGGTGCGCGCGTAAGCGTCGGCCTTGTCAGTCAGATGCATGGCGCCGAGCAGTTCCATCGTTTTCCGCTCGGCCCTTGGGATTCCATACAGGCCGGCCTGGATCTCAAGCGCCTCGCGCGGCGTGAAGAAGGGGTCGAAGATGATCTCCTGCGGGACGATGCCGATCGACCGTTTGGCGTTGCGCGGATGGGCGTCGATGTCGAAGCCCCAGACCGTCGCCTTGCCGCTGGTTTTGACCACCAGTCCGGCGAGGATGTTGATCAGGGTGGATTTGCCCGCGCCGTTCGGCCCCAGGAGGCCGAAAATCCGGCCGCGCGGCACTTCAATGTTGACGGTGTCGAGCGCCTGCTTGCCCCCGGCATAGGTCTTCGACAGCGATTCGATGCGGATCGCGGGGTCGGCGGTGCTCATGGACCGCGGGCATAGCAGTCGTCCGCCGGTGGACAAGCAGCAATGGTAAACACCGCCTTTACCTTAATCATCAGAGTGATTTTGACATTAACCAACTACCGGTCACCGCTGCATGCCAGTCCGTACCCTCCTTGCGCCGCTCGCCGCGGCGATGCTCGCGCTGTTTGACGCTGGTCCCCTGGCGGCCGCTCCCGTGTCGCCCGACGACCAGGCGACCGGCCGGGCGATCGTCCTTCGGCCGCTGACCCTGGTGAAGGTCGACGACATGGATTTCGGTTGGCTGACGGTGACGACTGCCGGCACCGCGGTGCTTAACCCGGTCACCGGGGTGCTAACGACGACGGGCGGAGTCCTTGCCGTCGGCGGCGCCCCGCAGCCTGCCCGCTTCGTCGGCGCCGCGTCGCGCAACACGCCGATCAAGATCCGCATCCCCAACCGGCCGATCACGCTAACCCGCCAGGGCGGCACGGAAACGATGAGCCTGTCGGCCTGGACGCTCGACGGGCCGGCCGACCGCCGGGTGGGACCGACCCGGGCCTTCGACTTCTATCTGGGCGGCACGCTGACGGTCGGCGCGAACCAGGCCGACGGCCTTTACTCCGGCACCTTCCTGGTCGAGGTCCAATATCCTTGAGATCGCATAAATGATTGCCGTTGACGGTTAAGATGGCGGCAACCGCCAATCTTCAACGGCTGGTCAGTCCCTTTGACTAGAATGCCCGCCAGACCAGGTGGGGAATGTTTCGATGTTCAGGCAGTGCATGATGATGGCGGCGTTGGCCGCGCTCGCGACTCCGGCCGCGGCGCAGGTCTTCCCGGACCAGCAGGCGACCGGCGAGGCGCTGATTCTCGTTCCTCTGTCGCTGGTCAAGATCGACGACCTGGATTTCGGCTCGGTGATCACGTCGCCCGTGTCGGGGACGGTGGCGATCAACGCCACGACCGGGGCGCGGACGGTTGCCGGCGGCGTTACCGGCCTCGCCAGCGACCCCGGCTTTCGCGCCCGCTTCGCCGGGGCCGGATCGCCCAACCAGCAGGTGATCGTCGTCGTCACGCCCCCGGCGGCGCTGGCCAACGCCAATGGGGATCTGCTGCCGGTCCTGGCGCTGACCCTCGAAGGCTCGCCGATCAAGAGCATCGATCCGGTGACCCGCGCCTTCTATTTCGGAGTCGGCGGGATCATCCTCGTCAATGCCGACCAGCCGGAAGGCGTCTATTCCGCCGATTTCGACGTCACCGCCATCTACCAATAAGCAGGGTGCTGATTGAAGCGGCGGGTCGCGATTGCTAGGTGCCGGACGATGCAGTCGATCCCGCCTCCCGAAACCATCACCATCGACCGGATGGAGGTCGCCTGCGACGGCTCGGGTGAAGTATCGCCAGCGCTCGGCCACCCGCGAGTTTATCTCAGGATCGATCCGGAGCTCGGCTATGTCGAATGCGGCTATTGCGACCGTCGCTTTGTTTATGCCGGACAATCGGACAGGGACCATTAGGCTCTACCAGCGCCCGTCGTAGGCGCGCTCGCCACTGATCTCCGCGATCCGCCGCCGCGTCGCCGGCGAGGTGGTTTCGGGCAGCGAGTCGAGGTCGAAATATTTGGCTTCGACCACTTCCACATCGTCGATATGGATTTCGCCGGACGCCGCCGCCCGGAAGAGGTGGATGGTGTCGCGCTTGCCTTCCGCGCCGGACCGATAGGTCCAGGCAAGATCGGGCTCGCCGATGTCAACGCCAAGCTCTTCGCGCATCTCGCGGATTGCAGCTTGTGCCGGACTTTCGCGGCTCGAAACGCCCCCGCCCGGCAGCAGGAAGAGCCGCGAGTTGCCATAGCTGTTGCGGACAAGCAGCACTTCTCCGGCCCCGTTGAACAGCATTACCTTCACGCCGACCGTCGGCTCGCGAATCAGGCCGAAGATGGCCCGCCGCACGGCGTAACCGACCTGGAGGATTGCGCGCATCCGCCAAGACCTAGGTCGCGCAGGCTGGCGCGAACAGCCTCCGCGCCTATATCGGGGCAATGGCCCTGCAGACCGACCCGCGCAAATTTCTCTATCGCCACGACCTATTGGATCCGGATACGGCGAAGCGGCTTGCCGCCGCGCACCTCGATTCGTGCGACGATGGGGAGCTATACCTGCAATATAGCGCCAGCGAGGCGTTCGGGTTCGACGACGGCAGGTTGAAGACAGCCGATTATCACACCAGCTCCGGGTTCGGCCTTCGCGGGGTCGTCGGTGAAACCACCGCCTTTGCCCATGCCAATGAGCTCAGCGCAGCGGCGATCGGGCGGGCGGCTGAAACCTTGAAGATTTTGGACCCGCGCGCCGCCGGCCCGTCGGCGCCGCCGGCTCGAACCAATCAGGCGATGTATGGCGGCGACGATCCCCTGTCGCTGATCCCTTTCTCCCGCAAGGTCGAACTGTGCCAGCAGATCGACGCCGCCGCCCGCGCCCGGGACCCCCGCGTTGCCCAGGTCGCCGTGTCGCTGTCCGCCAGCTGGAGCGTGATCGACATCATCCGCGCCGACGGTTTCGTCGCTACCGACGTTCGGCCCCTGGTTCGTCTGGGAGTTCAGATCGTCGCCAAGGATGGCGGCCGGCGGGAAACCGGCCAGCATGGCCTGGGCGGCCGCCATCTCTATGACCGGCTGTTCGACAAGGCCGAGTGGGGACGAGCGATCGACATCGCGCTCGCCCAGGCACTGACCAACCTCGAATCGGTCGATGCTCCGGCTGGCGAGATGCAGGTGGTGCTCGGCCCGGGCTGGCCCGGCGTGCTGCTGCACGAAGCCGTCGGTCACGGCCTCGAAGGCGACTTCAACCGGAAGGGCACGTCGGCTTTCTCCGGCCGGATCGGCGAGCGGGTTGCCGCGCCCGGCGTCACCGTCATTGACGACGGCGCCATCTTCGACCGGCGCGGGTCGCTGACCATCGATGATGAAGGAACGCCGACCCGTCGCAACGTGCTGATCGAGGACGGCATCCTCAAGGGGTATCTCCAGGACCGGCTGAATGCCCGGCTGATGGGTGTCGAGCCGACCGGCAACGGCCGCCGCGAAAGCTTCGCCCACGCGCCGATGCCGCGCATGACCAACACCTTCATGCTGGGCGGCACGGACGACCCGGCGGAACTGGTTGGCCAAGTCAAGGACGGCATTTTCGCCAAGAGCTTTGGCGGCGGCCAGGTCGACATCACCAGCGGCAAGTTCGTCTTTTCCTGTACCGAAGCCTATCGGATTCGGAACGGCAGGATCGCCGAACCGGTCAAGGGCGCGACCCTGATCGGTGATGGCCCGACCGTGCTGACCCGGGTCAAGGGCATCGGCAACGACCTTGCGCTGGACGAAGGCGTCGGCGTTTGCGGCAAGGGCGGGCAATCGGTGCCCGCCGGCGTTGGCCAGCCGACCTTGTTGATCGATGGCCTTACCGTGGGTGGAACGGCGACTTGAGCGACTGGTCCGGCGACGTCGTCCGTTTCTGGTTCGGGCAATCAAACGACAAGTGGTGGAAGGCTGAGCCCGCTTTCGATGCGGAGGTCCGCGAACGTTACGAGGCGCTGTGGGAGGAAAAGAGGCAGCTGCCGGTCCATCGCTTTCTCGGCCATCCCTTGACGGCGTTGGCGGCGGTGGTTCTGTTCGATCAGTTCCCGCGGCACATGTTCCGCGGCCATGCCGAGCAATTCGCAACCGACCATCTCGCCCTCGCAGTGGCCCGCGAAGCCGTAGATCGCGGCCTCGACGATCAGCTTGAGCCGCGTGAGCGGGGAATTCTTTACATGCCGTTCCAGCACAGCGAACGGCTGGCCGACCAACGTCGATCGGTGCAACTGTTCACCGCGCTGGGCGACGAATCCCAGCTTGGTTTCGCGCGGAAGCACCACGACATCATCGCCCGCTTCGGCCGCTTCCCGCACCGCAATGCGATGCTCGGCCGGGCGCCTCGGCCCGACGAGGTCGCGGCCGGGGAGGTCTTGCCCTGGTGAGCGCGCTGGTCGAGCTCGGGCGATTCCAGACCCGGACGGAAGCGGAGCTGACGCGCCTGTTCCTGGCCAGCGCGGGGATCGAATCGGTGCTCTTCGACGCCGAGATGAACAGCTATGGCTGGGGGCCAATGATGCCGGTCCGCATGATGGTGCTCGACGAGGATTTGGATCTGGCGAGGAGTCTGCTCGCGGAGGACGACGGCGCCCCGCCCGGCCCTAGGAGCGCTGCCCTGCCCTTGCCGGCGCGGCCGCGTCCGCACCGTCCCCGGCGCACCCGTCCGCCTCCCCCCATTTGACTTTCGCCTGTGTTAAGCCCACCGCATCAGCTGCCGTCGGCCCCAGGGGGAATTCGGTCCCGCCGGCGCGTCACGCCCCCGTTCGCGTTTCCTGCAACGGAGTAATCATCATGAATCATCTGAAAAACTGGTCCCGCGGCGCCGCCGCGGGGACGATCGCTTTGTTCATGCTGGCCGGGAGCCCAGCCCTGGCCGCCGACAACCCGCAGGTGGCGGCGGAAATCATGGCCCTGGCGCGTGCCCAGTGGGCGTCCGAGATTTCCGGCGCGCCGACCGCCCAGCAGAACGCCACGCTGGCCGAGGATTATACCGAATTCAATGGCGAATTCCCGACCCTGATCGTCGGCAGGGCGATGGCCGACCGCATGCTCGACGTCACGCCCAACGACAAGGCGATGTTCTCCGACATGCAGAACAGCCGAGTGCAGGTCTATGGCGACACCGCCATCCTGACCTACAATTTCGCCGGGCTTCGGCGGGGGGCCGACGGCAAGATCAATCCGTCGCTCGCCAAATCGAGCCGCGTCTATGTGAAGCAGGGCGGCCAATGGAAATTGGTCCACGCCAATTTCGCGCCGGTGGCTTCCGGCCATTAGGACATGATGCGGGCCGCGCCTTCGGGTGCGGCCCCGTCCCCGTCCTGATTTTCGCCAGGGCTCGCAGCTCCCCTGTCGAAGCGGAGCCAGTCGAACGCCACCCCATGGCTTTGAATTTTATCGGCGGAGATTCAAACGTCTCCCGGCCCTCCACAAGTTTTCCTGTCCTATTTGGATTTCATCTGATCCAAGCTGTCGGATGGACGATTCCGACTCCCCCGAAACCCCCGCGCCCGGCGTCCTGACTCGCGCCGTCGCGGTGCGGGCCCGCCGCGACGGCTGGACGCCGCAGAAGCAGCATGACTTCATCGCCGCGCTGGCCGAATCCGGCTGCGTCACGGAGGCCGCGGCTGCGGTCGGCATGAAGGTGCGCAGCGCCTATCGCCTGCGCGCCCGGCCGGGCGCCGCCGCCTTCCGCCAGAGCTGGGACATCGCGCTCGATTACGCCGTCCGCAACCTGTCCGACGCCGCCTTCTCGCGCGCCCTGCACGGCGTCGCCACGCCCATCTTCTTCCGGGGCGAGCAGGTCGGCGAGCGGCGGCGGTTCGACGAGCGGCTGACCATGTTCCTGCTGCGCTACCGCGACCCGGTCCGCTACGGCGCCTGGCTCGACGGGATGGAGGCGCGGCGCCATCCCGACGGGGCGGCGATCGTCCTCGCCAATGCGCTCAACGTGCTGCTCGACCGCCTGCATGGCGCGCCCCCAGTCCACCGGCTGCCGGCGTCGGTGACGATCCCGACGATCCCGGCGCTTCGCATCAGCCGTCGCCGGCGCCGCTCGACCGGCCGCTGTCCGACGGCCCGCCGCCACCGGCGCCCGAACCCATTCCCGACCCGGCCGCGGCCGACATGACCGCCGACGATTGGGCAAGGGGCGTCAGGCATTGCATCGATCGGCTGTATGACGATCCCGATCCTGACGGAACTGCCGATCATTGGCAAAGCGCCTCCGTTCAGCGCACCCCGCGGGTCCGCCGGCGGTGACCGGAATTGCTGCCGGAGCCGGAAAGACACGGGGACGTGGCGCGTCTTTCGTGTCTTTCCGCGTGAATCCGCGCGGCGGTTCGCCGCCGTTTGCAGAAAAAGCCGAATCGGCGGGTCGCTTCCGTGGTATGATCGCCAGTGCCGGCGATCCGTCCCGGCAAGGAGGCAGCGATGTGCCAGTTGCTCCGCTTTTTCGCCTTGGGAGCCGCCCTCCTCGCCTGTCCGGCGGCCGCGCAGCAGAGTTCGGCCGGGCCGGGCGGTGACGGCGAGATCGTCGTCGAAGGCAGAAGGGTCGAGAAGAAGGAGATTGACGCCTTCGTCCGGGCGCTGACCGATACGCCGGGCCATGGCCAGATCAGCCGGTTCGAAGCAGCGGTCTGTCCGGCCGCCGCCGGCCTGCGACCCTCGCAGAACCGGGCCATCGCCAGCCGCATCCGCGCTGTCGCCAGGGCCGCCGGAGCGCCAGTGGCCAAGGCGGGCTGCAAGCCGAACATGCTCATCCTCGTGTCCCGCGACCCGCGGGAATATGTGCAGGCGATGCGGCGTAAATATCCCGCTTTTTTCAAGGATCCGATCGATCAGCCCGTCCACCTGCAGGATAATGGCGCGGCCATCGCCTGGCATGTCGAGGGGCGGCTCACGCAGGATGGCATCCCGGCCAAGGTGGCTGTCACCCCAACGACCAGATATTACCTCTCCTCGACCACCTTATCGTCGCGGCTGACCCCGCCAACCCGGCCGCATTTCCTGGCCGGAATCCTGGTCCTGGACGTCGACAGCCTGGGCGGGCTGACGACCACGCAGGTGGCCGATTATGCGACCATGCGGCTGTTGACCCGGACAGATACGGACCGCCTGGCCACGACGACCGCGCCGACCATCCTTTCGCTCGTCGACGCGGCCCCGGACAGCCAGGTGCCGGTGACGCTGACCACTTGGGACTTCAGCTATTTGAAGGCGCTTTACGGAAGCCAGGAGCATCGCTTCGCCAATTCGCAGCGCGGCCAGATGCAGCGCATGATGCGCAAGGATCTGCAATCGCCCAAGCGAACGAAATGATCGGTCGGGAAAAGGCCGGCCCAGCGTCGAATTGCGGGCTGGAAACACCCGATGGCCTGCGAATTGTCATGGCTCGCCAGGCCGCGAGGCGTAGATTGCCGATGAAAGAGGACGCAAGTTGCTGAAGGCCCGCTCGACATTCCTGGCCTTTGCGCTCGCCGGGCTGCTGACCGGCGGCAGCGCGCCGGCGGCGGAAAAGGTGCAGCTCGGCAAGCCTCGCCCCGCGCCGGAGACTCCGCCCAAAGTCGAGCCGCTGCCGCCGGCGCATTATGACAGTGCGCTCGCCATTGGCGGTGAGGATGTTGACGCCCGCAAGATCCGGTCCCGGCTCAGCGTCGAAGTCCGGGTCAATGGCGCTGGCCCCTATCAGTTCGTAGTCGACAGCGGCGCCGACACGTCCGTCGTCGGCCTGCGCATCGCCCGCAATCTGTCGCTTCCCCTGGGATCGCCGGCGGTGGTCAATTCCATGACTGCCCGCCATATCGTCGACCGGGTGAGAGTGGCCGAACTCAGCGTCGGGTCGAGCAAGTTCCATGGGCTGCAATTGCCGGCGCTGAAGGAGGTCGACGTCGGCGGCGACGGCCTGATCGGGATCGACGCGCTGGTCCAGCAGCGGCTGATGATGGATTTCGAGAAGAAATCGATCAGGGTCGAGGATTCGCGGGTGCCCTATAAGGCGTTGCCCGGCGAAATCGTCATCACCGCCCGGCGCAAGCGCGGGCAGCTGATCCTGACCAAGGTCAAGGCGGCCGGCCTGCCGCTCGAAGCCGTCATCGACACCGGCTCGGAGGTGACAATCGGCAACACCAAGTTGCGTGACAGACTCATTCGAGGTCAGCGGGACAAATTCTGGACCGTGGAGGTTACGGGGGTCACGGGGGTCACGGCGAAGATTCAAATGGCGGTGATCGGCCACCTCGAGCTTGGCCCGGTCACCTTGCGCAATGTCCCCATGGCCTTTGCCGACGTGCCGCCCTTCGACCTGTTCGGCCTCAGCAGGGAACCGGCGCTACTGCTGGGAACAGACATGCTGGAAAATTTCCGCCGCGTGTCGCTCGATTTTGGTGCCCGCAAGGTCCGCTTCCAGCTGAAGAAATGCGGGCCCACCGGTATCATCCTCAGCACCTCGCTGACCCGCAGCTTCTCGCGCCTGTCGTCGACCGGCGAGATGAACGTCTGCGGCCGCTAAGGGGATTCCTTGCACCTCCCGGGGGAGAAAGTCCTAGCGGGTGGATTTGGCCGAGGATCCAACCGCCGCCGCGACCGCGGAAGTCGAGCGCGGGCCGACCTTCTTGCCATGGACCCAGGTGCCGCCCTGCGCGAAGCTCAGCATCGGCACGAAGTCCTTGCGGCGCTCGATCGGGATCGGCGGGCCGCTCCAGTCGTCGAGCACGAAATACCGTCCCGCCTGGCGAACCAGCAGCACGAAGATCGGCGGGCCGCCGATCGTTTCCTTGCCGATCGTTAGATACAGGTCGCGTGGCGAGAAGCCCAGGGCGCGCAACGCCTGCATCTTCAGGATTGCCCGATCTTCCTGGTCGCCGGCGCCGCGGGACAAAGTCTCCTTTGCACTCGCCCAATAATCGTGCCGCCCCCATTCGGTCGCGTCCGAGCGCCAGCGGATGCGCTGGGCGACCATCGCCTGGACGAATTTGATCTGGTCAACCCGGTTGAGCGCGCGGGCGGGTTCGACCAGCTGGCGGAGCGCCGGATGCGTTGTTGCATCCTGGCTGGCCCTGGCCCATTCGACGGCATAGCGATCCGCCCTGATCGGCAGGGTCGCCGTGCCGAGGACGTCGGGCGGCACCGTGCCGAGACGTCCGGTAACGGTGATGGGACTGCCGTCAGTTGATACCGGAAAGTCCGCCGCGGACGCATTGCCGCCGGCCAGAGTCAGGCCCAAGGCCAATACCGCGCCTCGCGCCAGATCGCGCGATAGACCAATCTTCTGCACGTCCCCCCTCCAAAATAGCGGGACCGCGGCAGGTTACCGTGGTCCCGTTACGGTAGAGGAACATATTTCAATTTTGGATGAAAGTATCCTTTGAACGGATTGTTAACCGTCATCGGTAAACCGTTGCAAGATCACGGCAAATAGAGCAGGAAAGCGAAAGGGGGCGCCGCTCGGAAGCGGGCACCCCCAATCCAACGGCATACTCAACTCTGAATTTAGTTCGCGCTGTTGCCGTCCGCGTCGGCGCCGTCGCGAGTCGCGTCGGCCGCTTCTTCACCGGCTTCACGGGTGGCGTCCGCCTGATTCTCCAAGGCGTCTTCGGTTGCCTCGTTCGTGGCGTTGTCGGCGGCTTCTTCAAGATTGTCGGCGGTCATCTCGGCATTCGCCTCGATATTATCGGCAACCTGCTCTTCCGGCGAATTGTTGCAGGCGGCGAGCGCACCGATACCGATGGCGACGGCCAGCGTTGTTGAGAGCTTCATTAGCGAAATCCCCTATTCATGACATTTGGAACAGCCGTAGCGATTGACGGAACTTTTGGTTCCGTTCGCGTAACGTGGCCGTAATCTTTTTATTTGGCAACCGACGCGATGATCCAGGTCGCTGAAAGGGCGATCGTGACGAGGATCAGCGAAATCCCCAACACCCAGCGGACGACATGCTCCTGCCGCGCGCCGGTGACCTGCTCCTCATTGTAATGACGTTCCTGATTGTCGTCCGTCATGGCCAGGCTCCTCGTTCGACGAGAATCTCCTTACGCCTTTTTGGCCGCCACAGACAGGGTCAGCGGCGCAAGGCTTTGACCGCCGCAAGGGTCTTGGCGACGTGCTGACTCCAGTCGAGATCCGAATGGACCATGACGATTCGACCAGCAGGCGAGATGACATAGGAGGTGCGATCGGTCAGCCCTGCCTTTTGTTTCAGTGCAACATCATAAGCGGCAATGATTTGCGGCGAGGCGATCGCCACCGGGAAAGCGTTGCGGCATTCCTGGACGGAGAATCGTTGCAGCGTGGGCAGGTCGTCGGCGGACATGCCGATCACCCGCGCTCCGGCCCGCCGGAATGCGGCATTTGCCTCACTGAAGGCGCGCGCCTCGAGCGTGCAGCCCTGGGTGAATGCCTTTGGGAAGAAATAAAGGACGACCGGTCCCTTGCGCAGCTGCTGCTTGAGGCGAAGGCGGAAGGGCTTGCCGGCAAGCGCGCCGGTGGTCGTGAAGTCGGGCGCCCTGGCGCCCTGAGGCAAGGCCGCCGCTGTCGGCCAGGCCATCAACGTCAACATCAAGCCCGCCAGGATATTGCGCATCACCGACTCTCCTTTAACGACAGCCTAGCCGGACGAAAGGCGGCGCGCCATGCCAGTACGTTGGTTCTTGTGCAGGGCAATGGAGGGCGAGGCGATGCGGCAATCGGCAACATTGGTGCTTCTTGGTCTGATCGGCGCCTGCAACCCCGCTCCGGCGCCGGAGCAGCCGGATGCCCCTTCCGCCGAACAGGGTCCGGTGGCAAAGGGCGGCTGGTCTTTCGAGACAGGTCCGGACAGCACGGCGCTCGTCCTTGCCAATGACGTTCGTCAAACCGTGATTCGCATCGCCTGCACCAAGCGAGCGACGCTGGCTGTGACCGTGCCGGCCTTCCGGCCGATCGGTAGCGAGGAACGCCTTTCATTCGGCGCAGAAGAAGAAGTGGTGACGTTGGTCGCCGAGAGCCGAGGCGATCGAGCACTCGGCGGCGTGACGGGAGAGGGACCGATTCCGGCTGATCCGAAGCCGTTGGTCACCGCGCCCCTGTCAGCCAGCTATGGTGCCCAAGCCAGTGGACCGCATGCGCCTCCGCCCGAGGCAATCGCCGGCAACTTCCTAGCATCCTGTGCTGGATTTCAGCAAGCAGCGCGCGCCGAGGCCAGCAACCCGAAGCCTGGGGCGAATCCCTGTCTGGTCCAGGACGGCAGGCTGCTGACCATGCCGCCAATGCGGGCGCTGGGCACCGAGCCCTTCTGGAATGCGCGCACGGAGGGTCGCTGTGTCACCTATTCGACGCCGGAGGATCAACAGGGTACGCGGATCTGGACCAAGGTGGGAACCGGGCCCATGGGTTCGGTGTGGGTGGGCAGTCATCTTGGCAAGCCATTCGTTCTCCGGGTCGAGCCGCGGCCGGGATGCTCTGACGGCATGTCGGACAATCGCTATGACTGGGCGGCAAGGCTCACCGTTGGCGGGGAGGAACGGCGCGGGTGCGCCGAACGGCCCTGAACTGGATTTTCAGGCGTTGGATGCCCAGCTTGGTGAGCGAATCAAATTAGGAGAGAATGATGCCGAATGATGGTCCGATGACCTGCCCGGTCGATAGCGCCACGTTGATAATGAGCGAGCGATCCGGGATCGAGATCGATTATTGCCCGACTTGCCGGGGCGTCTGGCTGGATCGCGGAGAGCTCGACAAGATCATCGAACGAAACGGAGCAGCGCCGGGCATCCAGCCGCCGCAACCGGCTGCGCCGCCGTCGGGCAATTGGGGACAGCAGCAGCCGCAGACTTACGGGCATCACCCGCGCAAGCGCCGTAAATCGTTCCTGGAGGAATTGTTCGACTGATGAAGGGCCGGCTGGCCGCCGGGCGCGCGATCACCGCTCCGTGGCAAGCCAGCCGGTCAGGACGTAGAACAGGAGGACAACGGGTCCGGTCATCAGCAATGTGGCGACCAGGCCAAGGCGGATGAGCAGGGCATCGACGCCCGTCCAGTCGGCCAGACCAGCGGCAACGCCCATCAGCTTGCCTTCCTGGCGATTGATCAAGAAACTACCGTTCATGTGAATGTCCTAGAATCGGGGTCAGGCGATCGGCAGCGAGCTGGTCGCGGAACTGATGAAGACAAGCGCGGTGAACAGCGCGGCGACCAGCGACAGCGCGGTCTCGCGGGCAGGGGAAAAAGTGGCAATCATCGTCTAGCTCCCTTTTTGCGTCGCGGCCCACCTTGGGCCACGCCACTGTCGATGCAGGGAACGTGCCAAATCAAAAAAGTCCATATTTTCAGTAATTAGTGCCGGCAAGGCGGCCAATGTCATCGGCACTTTGTGCCCCGAATTGGTAAAATATCCCAATCAGCCGTTGACGATCACGCCGCCATTCGGATGCAGAACCTGGCCTGTCATGTAGCTGCTGTCCTCGCAGGCCAGGAAAAGGAAGGCAGGCGCGACTTCGTTCGGCTGGCCGGGCCGGCCCATCGGCACATTCTTGCCGAAATCCTTCATGTCTTCCGGCGGCTGACCACCCATGGGATTTAGCGGCGTCCAGATCGGCCCCGGGGCAACGGCATTGACCCGGATTCCGTCCTTGACGAGATTCTGGGACAAAGATCGGGTGAAGGCCGTTATTGCACCCTTGGTCGCGCTATAGTCGAGGAGGTCTTCGGACCCCTTGTACATCGTTACCGACGTGCAATTGATGATGGTCGACCCGCGCTTCAGATGCGGCCGGGCCGCCTGGGTCAGGAAGAACATCGAATAGATATTGGTCTGGAACGTCCGTTTCAGCTGCGCTTCGCTGATGTCGCGGATGTCCTTGTCGGGATGCTGCTCGCCGGCGTTGTTCACCAGAATATCCAGGCCGCCGAGCTCGTCGACGGCCTGCGCTACGGCCCTGGTGCAAAATTCGCTGTCGCCCAGGTCCCCCGCGATCGTGACGGCCCGCCGGCCTTCGCTTTCGACGATGCTCTTGGATTTCGCGGCATCGTCATGTTCGCACAAATAGAGGATGGCGACGTCGGCGCCTTCGCGGGCGTAAAGCGCCGCCACGGCCCGGCCGATGCCGCTGTCGGCGCCGGTGATCAGCGCCACCTTGCCTTCCAGCCGACCCGAGCCCGGGTAGCGTGGTTCCCAATCCGGCTTGGGTTTCAGTCGGCTTTCGTGCCCGGGCAATTCGCCCTCGCGGATCATCGGTTCGACGGTGTCCGACACCGCTAGCTCCGGCGGGCGTCGGCCGGGATTGCGGGCGGACGCCCCTCTCGGCTCGCGGCGGTACGGCGGGCCATCGGCTGACATTCGGCGATGAGTGTCGGGAAATCGAAGTCGGCGTTCGCTTCCAGAGCGCGAGCGGCGGACATCGCGCAGCTTTGTCGGTCGGCATAATGCGCCGGCATGGTCGCCACCCGGGTGCACGCCTGGGAGCCATCGGCGCAGCCGAGGATGGCGATGACGAAATAGGCCGGTCCCATGGAAATCTCCGTTGCAAACTCAAGGCGATAACCGCGTGATTAACGTGCGGTTCCAACCATTTCGCTTACGGGTTTGCGGAGCGCCAAGCGGGCCCCTACCTAGAGTTGATGGCGGATTCGGCGGGTGAACGGGAAGAGGGCGGCGGGTTTGCGCCGCTAATTCGCTTCCTGCCCATGCTTTGGCCGAAGGCCGAGACCGAGTTGAAGGTCCGCGTTGTCGTCGCGCTGCTTCTGGTTCTGGTCGGCAAGGCGACCGTGCTGGTCATGCCTTTTGCCTATAAGGCGGTGATCGACCGAATGGCGGCCGGCGACGAAGCCTTCGCCGTCATCGCGGCGCTCGTCGCCGCTTATGCCGGAGCACGTTTCGCCGGAGTCCTGTCCGACAACCTGCGCAACGCTCTGTTCGAGAAGGTCGGCCAATCCGCGGCGCGAAGGCTGGCGACTAACGTCTTTCGCCACATCCACGAATTGTCGCTGCGCTTTCACCTGGAGCGCCGCACGGGCTCCCTGAGCAAGATCGTGGAGCGCGGCACCAAGAGCATCGACATGATGCTCTATTTCCTCCTGTTCAACATCGCCCCGACGATCATCGAACTGGTGGCGATCTGCATCATCTTCTTCGTCAAGTTCGGCGCCGGCCTGGTTGCCGCGACGCTGGCGATGGTCGCCGCCTATATCGTTTTCACGCGGTGGGTGACGGACTGGCGGACAAGGCTCCAGCGCGAAATGAACGACGTCGACAATCAGGCGATCGGTCGGGCCGTCGATTCGCTGCTCAATTACGAGACCGTCAAATATTTCGGGGCCGAACGCCGCGAAGCGGAGCGCTATGACGAAGCGATCGGCGCCTTCTCGCGGGCCGCGGTCCGCAATGAAGTGTCGCTGGCATGGCTCAATATCGGCCAGTCGCTGATCACCAACATAATGATGGCCGGGGCCATGATCTTCACGGTCTGGGGCTGGAGCCGGGGTCAGTTCACGCCGGGCGACGTTGTCCTGGTCAACAGCTTGCTGCTGCAGCTATTCAGGCCGCTTGACATGCTCGGCTGGGTGTACCGCTCGATCCGCCAGGGCCTGATCGACATGGAAGCGATGTGGCAGGTGGTCGACACGCCGGCCGAAGTCGTCGACGCGTCCGATGCAACGGTGCTCAGCGTCGGCCGGGGCGAAGTCCGGTTCGAGAATGTCCGGTTCGCCTATGATCCCGAACGTGAGATCCTAAAAGGGATCGACCTTACCATCCCGCCGGGCACCAGCCTGGCCGTGGTCGGGCCGTCCGGCGCGGGCAAGTCGACCATCGCTCGCCTGCTGTTCCGTTTCTATGACCCAACCGCCGGCCGAATCCTGATCGACGGCCAGGACATCAAGGCGGTCCGGCAGGACAGCCTGCGCGCCGCCATCGGCATTGTCCCCCAGGACACGGTGCTGTTCAACGACACGATCGGCTATAATATCGGCTACGGCCGCGACGGCGCCGGCCAGGCCGAGATTGAAGGAGCCGCCCAAGGCGCGGCCATCGACAGTTTCATCCAGTCCCTGCCCGACGGCTACGGCTCAATGGTCGGCGAGCGCGGCCTGAAACTGTCCGGCGGCGAGAAGCAGCGAGTCGCCATTGCCCGGACGTTGCTCAAGAACCCGCCGATCCTGCTTTTGGACGAGGCGACCAGCGCGCTCGACAGCCGGACCGAGGAGGCCATCCAGGGAACGCTCTACGGGCTGGCGCGCAACCGGACGACGATCATGATCGCCCACCGCTTGTCGACCGTGGTCGAGGCCGACCAGATCGTCGTCCTTGACGAAGGGCGAGTGGCCGAGCGCGGCACGCACCGTGAACTGCTGGAACGGAGCGGGCTTTACGCCGAGCTCTGGATTCGGCAGGCTGCCGAACGCTCGGTCGAAGAAGCAGCGCAGGCGGCGGAATGACGGCCGACCCCGAGACAATACTCAAGGACATATTCGGCTTCCCGGAATATCGCGGGGTCCAGGAGCAGGTGGTTGACCGGATCATGGCCGGCAAGCATGCGCTTGCGGTCATGCCGACCGGCGCGGGCAAGTCGCTTTGCTACCAGCTGCCGGCTCTGTGCCGCCCGGGCACTGCCCTGGTGATTTCGCCGCTGATCGCGCTGATGCACGACCAGATCCGGTCGGCCGATGCGTTCGGCATCCGCGCGGCGTCGCTGACGTCGGCGGATAGCGACCGGGATCGAACGATCGAGCGGCTTCGGGCCGGCGACCTCGACCTTCTTTATGTCGCCCCCGAGCGCGCCACCACCGCCGGCTTCCGGCAGCTTATCGACCAGGAGCGGCTGGCGCTGATCGCTATCGACGAGGCGCATTGCGTCAGCGAATGGGGCCATGATTTCCGGCCCGACTATCGCTTGCTGCGCGCCCTGCTTGACGACCATCGCGAAGTGCCGCGCCTCGCGCTGACCGCGACCGCCGACCGGCGGACCCAGGCCGACATATTGGAGCAGCTCGGCGTCCCGGCGGAAGGCCTGATCCTGGCCGGCTTCGACCGGCCCAACATCCGCTATCACGTCCACCCGCGCGACGGGATCGGCAAGCAGTTGAAAATGCTGTTGGCGACCGAGGCCGGCGCCGGAATCGTCTATGCGCCGAGCCGCGACAAGGCCGAGCGGATCGCCGAGACCATGGCCGCCACGGGCCGACCGGCCATGCCCTACCATGCCGGCCTGGAGCCGCATGTCCGGTCCCGCAACCAGGCGGCGTTCGTCCGGTCCGAAGAAATGGTGATGGCGGCGACCGTCGCCTTCGGCATGGGGATCGACAAGCCAGACGTGCGCTTCGTCGCCCACGCCGCCATCCCCAAGTCGATCGAGGCCTATTACCAGGAGACGGGCCGCGCTGGCCGCGACGGCGAGCCGGCGCAGGCCCACCTGTTCTGGTCGGCCGAAGATTTCGCGCAGGCGCGGCGTCGGATCGAGCTGGAAGTCGAGCCGGCCCGGCAGGCGGGCGAGCGCGAGCGGCTCAATGCGCTGGCGGGGTTCGTCGAGGCGGCGACGTGCCGGCGGGCGATCCTGCTGCGCCATTTCGGCGAGGACCCGCCCCAACATTGCGGCAATTGTGACAATTGCCTGGAGCCGCCGGCCACCGTCGATGTCACCGAGGTGGCGCGCAAATTGCTGTCTGCCGCCTTCCGCACCGAAATGCGCTTCGGCGCCGCCCATTTGGCCGCCGTACTGGCCGGCGACGACAATGAGAAGGTGCGCCAGTTCGGCCATCACCGCCTGTCGGTGTTCGGCATCGCCTTGGCCGACGAGGTGGCTTTGGTGCGGCCGGTCGCCCGGGTGCTGATCGCCCGCGATGCGCTCCGGGCGGATGCTTATGGCGGCCTGTCCTTCGGCCCGGCCGCAAAACCGATCCTGAAGGGCGAGCAAAGCCTGGTGATCGCCGTCCCGCCGCCGCGACGGCGCTCACGGCGGGACCGGCAGGCGGGGCCAACCGATCCAGCTTTCGAACGGCTTCGCGCCGCCCGGCGCGAGATCGCGGCGGCGGCGGGCGTCCCGCCCTATGTCGTTTTCCACGATTCGACCCTGCGGGCGATGGCCGAGGCGCGCCCGGCCTCGCTATCTGAGCTGGCCAGGATCCAGGGGATCGGCGCCACCAAGCTGCAGCGCTATGGCGAAGCGATGCTTGCCGCTATGACAGACCGAGAGGAGTCGGCGGATGTTGCGCGAGCTTGACGAAAAGACGCTGATCAGCGGCCAGATCACCCCTGCCGACGTGCCTGGGCTCCGGGCGACTGGCGTGACGCTGATCGTCAACAACCGTCCCGACGGCGAGGATGGCGACCAGCCGCTCTCAGCCGAGATCGAGACCGCGGCGGAGGCAGCCGGAATCCGGTATCGGCACATCCCGATCGTCCGTGGCATGGGTCCTTCCGATGTCGATGCGATGCGCAAGGCGATCGCCGAGACCGGCGACGGCAAGATGCTGGCTTTCTGCCGGTCGGGCAATCGCTCGGCGCTGGTCTGGGCTGTCGCGCGCAGCGAGGACGGCGTGCCGCGCGAGCGGTTGGAACGATGCGCGGCAGGTGCCGGGTTTAACCTCGCGCCGGTGGCCCACCTTCTTTAGCGCCTGGGCTCCATCAGGTCCCGCCGTGCGTTGCCCCATCATGACCCACAGCATCCCAGAGACCCCCGCCGCCCCGCCAGCCGACGCACCTGCGCCGGCCGCGTCCTCATCCGCCTGTGCCGACGCCGCGCCGGGCAGCCATGTCGAGGCCGCGTGCAAGGGGCCGACCGATGACAATCCGTCGCTGTCTCTCAAGAAGCGGCTCAAGCGCGCGCATTTCTTCGACGAGCGTGAGCAGCTCGCCGCTGCGGGCCTGGCGGTCCCGGTGGCGTCCGATGCCGGGCTTCCAGACGCGTTCGAAACGCCGGAACAGGCGGACCCGCGCGAACCTGTTTGATGTCTGCACGACCAGTGTGCGGGGTTGAACGATCTACCCGCGCTCCGCCTGCTCGATGGCGGCGATCCGCTGGCGCTCGGGTGAATTCTCCGGCAAGCCCTTCGGGCGGCAAGTGGCCCACTATCGGCCGACAGCGCACATGCGCCTTCCCTAGTCCGCCTTAGCCGCCATCGGTGGCGCATTCCCAAGCCGGTGCGAGTAGCGGTGGATTACCTGCCACTTGCCCCCGCGGCGGAGCCAGGTGTCGGTGACGAAAAAACGGATCGGCGTCGGCGGCGCGCCTTCCCGGAAGGAGACGGTCCACAGCCCCCTGGCCGAGGCGACCGCGGTTTCGCCGACGCGGTTCACGTCGACTGTCTCCACGGTGAAGGCGTGATGGACGAACAGGCGGGCATTCTTCATCCACTCGGCACGCAGGGTGATGGCGTGGCGGTCGTCAGGTGCGGCGCCGACGAGGCGATATTCGGGAGCGACGATCCGGTCGATGAATTCGAAGTCGCGCTTGACGAACGCCTCGCCCCATTGCTGCTCGAGCCGCGTGATTTCCGCCGTGGCGGGGTCGGCCGGGGCCGCCTGGACGGCAAGCGAGGCGGCCATGACAAATCCGAACATCCCGATCTCCCCTTTGACAATGATCTCATCCTGGTTTCTTGACCTTATGGTCTTCTAAAGCCCGATCGATCTCAACAATCCGCATCCGCTCGGGGCTGTCCTTGGGGAGGCCCTTGAGGCGGCAGGTGGCCCAGAGGGTCTTGCGCTCCGCTTCGAGGCGCTTGAGGTAGAGGTCGGCCATCAGTCGCTCTCGCTCACTTCGGCTTGGGGCAGAAGCTGCCGCCGCAGGCGGTGGTCATGTAAATCTCGCTCTCGATGAGCCATCGGCCGTCGATCTGGCGCCATTTGGCGGAATAGCTGCCCGATGCCCAGTTGGCGGCCGCAGACTTCATGTTCACGCCGCGCCAACGGCCGGTCTCCATCGCCATTGGCCCTGTGGGCGAGAGCTCGATGCGATCGGGCGAGCGGACATAGCTCGCGCGATCGGCGGCCTGAAAGTCTTCCCACCACATGCCGATCTGGGCGGCTCGGCCGCTGAACACCAGGCTTGCACGGCCAGTCATGATCTGGGCGTTCTCGGCGAGGAACGTAGCGATGGCGCCAAGGTCGCCGCGGGCGATGGCGCCGTTGAACGCCTGCCGCTGCGCCCGGATTTTCTGTTCGGCGGAAGCGGCGGACATGGATGCGGCTGGCTGGACGGTCAAAGCCGCCGCGAATAGTGCCGTGAACATTTCAGTTTCTCCCCCTTCGCCCAATTGCCATCAATCGTGCTCGCGGCCGTTGGCGCCGATGTACAGTTCGCTACCGCCGGCTCGATAGAGGTCGGACATTGCGGCCATTCCTTCTTCAGCGGTTGGCGCCTTTTCTTCGACCGCTCCTGCAGTGCTCGCCCTGCCCCCGGCATGGCTGCGCGCTTCGGCCCCGCTGGCTGCAAGCGAGTCGCCTTCTCCCGCGGGCGGGAGAGGGGTTGGGTTTAGGCGGGCGAACTCCCTCACTTCGGCGCTGATCTTCATGCTGCAGAACTTCGGGCCGCACATGGAGCAGAAGTGGGCGGTCTTGGCGCCTTCGGCGGGGAGCGTCTGATCGTGATATTGCTCGGCGGTATCGGGGTCGAGCGACAGGTTGAACTGGTCGCGCCAGCGGAACTCGAAGCGGGCCTTGCTGAGGGCATCGTCGCGGACCCTGGCGGCGGGATGGCCCTTGGCGAGGTCGGCGGCGTGGGCGGCGAGTTTGTAGGTGACGACGCCAGTCTTGACGTCGTCGCGGTCGGGTAGGCCGAGATGCTCCTTGGGCGTGACGTAGCAGAGCATCGCCGTGCCGAACCAGCCGATCATCGCCGCGCCGATGCCGCTGGTGATATGGTCATAGCCGGGCGCGATGTCTGTGGTCAGCGGCCCCAATGTGTAGAAGGGCGCCTCGCCACATACCGCGAGCTGCTTGTCCATATTCTCCTTGATCTTGTGCATCGGCACGTGGCCGGGGCCTTCGATCATCACCTGCACGTCCTGCGCCCAGGCGCGCTTCGTCAGCTCGCCGAGCGTGTAGAGCTCGGCGAACTGCGCTTCGTCATTGGCGTCGGCGATGCTGCCGGGGCGGAGGCCGTCGCCGAGGCTGTAGGCGATGTCGTACGCCTTCATGATCTCGCTGATCTCGTCGAACCGCTCGTAGAGGAAGCTCTCGCGGTGATGGGCGAGGCACCATTTGGCCATGATCGAGCCGCCGCGGCTGACGATTCCGGTGACCCGCTTGGCCGTCAGCGGCACGTAGGGCAGGCGCACCCCGGCGTGGATGGTGAAATAGTCGACGCCCTGTTCGGCCTGCTCGATGAGCGTGTCGCGATAGACTTCCCAGGTAAGATCCTCGGCGATGCCGCCGACCTTCTCCAGCGCCTGGTAGATGGGGACGGTGCCGATGGGGACGGGCGAGTTGCGGACGATCCATTCGCGCGTGTCGTGGATGTTGCGGCCGGTCGACAGGTCCATGACCGTGTCGGCGCCCCAGCGGATCGACCAGACCATCTTGTCGACTTCGGCCGCGACGTCGCTGGCGACGGCCGAGTTGCCGATATTGGCGTTGATCTTGACCAGGAAGTTGCGGCCGATCGCCATCGGCTCGGATTCCGGATGGTTGATGTTGCTGGGGATGATGGCGCGCCCTCTTGACACTTCATCCCGAACGAATTCGGCGGTGACATGGTCGGGGATGGAAGCGCCGAAGCTTTCGCCGTCCCGCGCAGCGTTCAGCGCGGCTTCGCGGCCGAGATTCTCGCGGACCGCCACATATTCCATCTCCGGCGTGACGATGCCCCGGCGGGCGTAGTGCATCTGGGTGACGTTATGGCCGCCCCTCGCGCGGAGCACGTGGAAGCGGACGTTGGGGAAGGGGGCGACGCCGCCCGACCGGTCAGGGCCGAGCTGGCCGTTGTCCTCCGGGCGGACGTCGCGCTGGCGAACTTCCTCGACATCGCCGCGGCCTCTGATCCAGTCGCGGCGCAGCTCGGGCAGGCCCGCCATGATGTCGATTCGCGCCTGCGGATCGGTGTAGGGGCCGCTGGTGTCGTAGAGCGTCACCGGCGGCTCGCCGGACGAGGGCTCGAGGTCGACTTGCCGCATGGCGATGCGGATGCCGCCCTTGCCCTCGACGAAGATTTTGCGCGATCCGCGGATCGGGGCGGTGGTGACCTTGAGCTCGGTGCGCGACGGAATATCGGCCATTCTAGTGTCCTCTTCCTCCGCCGGTGTCAGCCGGATCAGGTTCTACGGGTCTTTCTCAAGCGCTGATCAGGGATCCCATCAAGGCAGTAGTTCGATGGGGAACCCCCAGCGCTACCCCGGGGAAGAGTTCGTCTTAGTCGCTGTCAGCGGCGGACGCCAGTGCGGTCAGCGGGTTTTGGTGGCCGACGCCTTGCGCTCGGCCGGCGTGACCTTGCCGTCCTTGTCTTCGTCGATCTGGTCGAAGGCGGCAAGGCCGGGCGCGCTATATTCGGCGCGGGTGACCGACCCGTCCATGTCGGCATCGAAGCGCCTGAGGAAGTCGGCTGCGCTGCCGACCTGGGGCGGCGGAACGGCGGCGGCGAACTCAGCCAGGCTCAATTTTCCGTCCTTGCTGGTGTCGAGCCTGGCAAGCGCCTCGGGCACGCCCGCGCGACCCTCGGGCGGGGTCGCGGCGGTCATTTCCTCGACGCTCGCCTGGCCATCCTTGTTGGCATCCGTGGCGGCGAATTCGGCGCGAATTTCATTGCTGATCACCGATTTGGCGAGGCCGACGAACTGCGCATGGGCGGCGTCGATTTCGGCGCGGCTCAGCCTGCCGTCCCTTGACCTGTCGATCTCGGCAAAGCGGGCGTCGAAGCGAGCGGCCATGTCGGCGCGGCTGATGGCAGCCGACGCGGCGGGCGGTTTCGCGGGCGGTGGCGCGGCGGCAGCCGAAGCGGAAACCGCGGCCAGGGCGAATAGGGGCAATCGGGTCATCGGCTGGGCTGATATCCTGCAAGTCTTGCCTGGGTATGAACCCATGGCCCCTCTTCCCTTAAGCGTGCGGCGGCGGCATGCACAGCCGCGATGGACGGATTGACCCATATCGACCGGCTGGAGGCGGAGGCCATCCACATCTTCCGCGAGACAGTCGCGGAAGCGGCCAGGCCCGTCCTGCTCTATTCGATCGGCAAGGACAGCGCCGTGCTGCTGCACCTGGCGCGCAAGGCCTTCTTCCCCGGGCCGCTTCCCTTCCCCTTGCTCCACGTCGACACCAGCTGGAAGTTTAAGGCCATGTATGCGCTGCGCGACAAGGTCGCGGCGCAGGACGGGGTGCGGCTAATCGTCCACAGGAATGCAGAGGCGGAAGCCAGGGGCATCAATCCGTTCGATCACGGTCCGCTGCACACCGACCTGTGGAAGACGGAAGGGCTGAAGCAGGCACTAGACGCCGGGCGATTCGACGCGGCCTTCGGCGGCGCCCGCCGCGACGAGGAGAAGAGCCGGGCCAAGGAGCGAATCTTCAGCTTCCGGACCGCAAGCCACCGCTGGGACCCCAAGCGCCAGCGGCCGGAGCTGTGGTCGCTATACAATGTCCGCCGGAATCCTGGTGAGAGCGTCCGCGTGTTTCCGCTGTCGAACTGGACCGAAATCGACGTCTGGACCTACATCCTGCGCGAGAAGATCGAGGTGGTGCCGCTATACTTTGCTGACCTTCGGATGATCGTCGAGCGGGACGGCCTGATTCTGATGGTCGACGACGACCGCTTCCGGCTCGCCGAGGGGGAGCAACCGGCCCTTCGCCGGGTCAGGTTCCGGACTCTGGGCTGCTATCCCCTGTCCGGGGCGATCTTCAGCGAGGCCGACAGCGTCGAGGCGATCATCGCCGAGATGGTCGCCAGCCGCACGTCGGAGCGCGAAGGCCGGATAATCGATCGCGACGCCGGATCGGCCAGCATGGAGAAGAAGAAGCAGGAGGGATACTTCTGATGGCCGCGCCCGCCGATCTTGCCGGCTGGCTCGCCGCGCAGGAGGCCAAGCCGTTGCTGCGCTTCATCACCTGCGGCAGCGTCGATGACGGCAAGTCGACCCTGATCGGCCGGCTGCTGCACGACAGCGGGCAATTGCTGGAGGACCAGCTCGCCTCCCTGCAGGCGGAAAGCGCCAAGGCCGGCGACGATGGGCTCGATTTCGCGCTACTTGTCGACGGCCTGTCGGCGGAGCGCGAGCAGGGCATCACCATCGACGTTGCCTATCGCTTCTTTGAAAGCCCGACACGCAAGTATATCGTCGCCGACACGCCGGGCCACGAGCAGTATACCCGCAACATGGTCACGGGCGCATCGACCGCCGACCTGGCCGTGGTGCTGGCCGATGCCCGCAAGGGCGTGCTGACCCAGACTCGCCGCCATTCCTTCCTGGCGCATCTGATCGGCATCCGGCGGATCGTGCTGGCGGTGACCAAGATGGACCTGGTCGATTACGACCAGGGCGCATTCGACGCGATCACCGCCGACTATCGCGCCTTCGCCGAGCAGATCGGCATTGCGGACTGGACGGCTATCCCCGTGTCCGGAATCCACGGCGACAATATCTGCGCCGCCAGCAGCGCCATGCCCTGGCATGTCGGGCCGACACTGATCGACCACCTCGATACGGTTCGGATCGACTCCGACGCGGACGCCGCCAAGCCGTTCAGGATGCCGGTCCAGCTGGTCAGCCGGCCAAGCCAGGAGTTCCGCGGCTATGCCGGGACGATCGCCAGCGGGCGCATAAAGGCCGGCGACCCGGTGCGAATCCTGCCGTCGGGGCGGGTAACGAAGGTGGAGCGGATCGTCACCGCCGATCGCGACCTGGCCAGCGCCGCGGCCGGCCAGTCGGTGACCCTGACGCTGGCCGAGCAGGTGGATTGCTCACGCGGCGACGTCATCGCTGCGGCCGACAATCCCCCCGAGGCCGCCGACCAGTTCGAAGCGACCCTCGTCTGGATGGACGAAGACGATTTGCTGCCCGGCCGCGGTTACTGGCTGAAGCTTGGCACCGAAACCGTGACTGCGACGGTCCAGCCGCCAAAATATGAAGTCAACGTCAACAGCCTGGAGCATCTTGCCGCCAAGACGCTGGCGCTGAATGGCATCGGCGTCGTCGAGATCGCTACCGACCGCGACCTGGTGTTCGAACCTTATGCCGTCGACGGCGGCCCGCCGAACCGGGCGCTGGGCGGATTCATCCTGATCGACAAGCTCAGCAACCGGACGGTCGGCGCTGGGATGCTCCATTTCGCGCTCCGCCGGGCGATGAACGTCCATCGCCAGCACCTTGACGTCAGCCGCGAGACACACGCCAGGATCAAGGGGCAGAAGCCGGCGGTTGTGTGGTTCACCGGCCTGAGCGGGGCTGGCAAGTCGACCATCGCCAACCTCGTCGAGAAGAAACTGGTGGCGCTCGGCAAACACACTTTCCTTCTGGACGGCGACAATATCCGTCATGGCCTCAACCGCGACCTCGGTTTCACCGATGCCGACCGAATCGAGAATATCCGCCGCGTCGGGGAAGTGGCGCGGCTGATGACCGACGCCGGCCTGATCGTCATGACCGCCTTCATTTCCCCCTTCCGCGCCGAGCGGGATATGGTCCGGGCGATGCTTGCCGAAGGCGAGTTCATCGAGGTGTTCGTCGACACGCCGCTGGAAGAAGCCGAGCGGCGCGACGCAAAGGGCCTCTACGCCAAGGCGCGGGCCGGCGAGATCGCCAATTTCACCGGCATCGACAGTCCCTACGAGGCCCCAGAGGATGCCGAAATCCGGATCGACACGACAGCGATGAGCGCTGAGGAAGCCGCCGACCGGATCGTCGACAGACTGCTGGGGCGCTAGGGCAAGCACTGGGCGCCGGATGGCCACTTGCCGTCAAGGAAGGCGGCGATAGCGGCCAGGGTCGGTTTCGGCTGCTCGTAGATCGGGAAATGGCCCGACCGGTCGATGGTCAGGATTCGGGCGTTGGCCTGACCCGCGACCCATTCGCGGTTGCCGGCGAGCGGAATATTGTCCTGCAGCGGGTGGATGACCAGCCGTGGGATGGTCACCTTGCTCAGGGAGTTTCGCCAGTCGTAGCCCGCGATCGATCCGAAAAGACCACCGAAATAGGCGCCGAGCGCGGCCGGATGCTCGTTCGGCGAGCCGCAGACATCGGGGACGATCCGCCACCGCGCCGGGTCGGCGAGAAGCGGCGGCTGCGACACTTCGTTGCGCGCCCGGCATTCGGCCGCAGGATCATCCTTGAAGGCGCCGGCATCGATTCGCGCCTGGAGCGCCGCCCGCGCCGCCGGATCGGTCCTTTTCTGCCGGTCGGCCATCATTTGCGACCCATAAGGGTCGATCCGCGGAGCAACGGGCGCGAGGTGGACGAGGCGGGTCGTCCGGCCGGGATTGCGAAGCGCGTAAACGAACGCCTCCATGCCGGCGCCGGACCAGCCGATGATCGCGACCCGCTCGGCGCCGACCGCGCGACGAACCGTGTCCATGTCGGTGAGCAGCAAGTCCAATGATACCTTGTCGGGGGAGACGGACTGCGACCTGCCGCGTCCGCGCGGATCGTAGGTCACGATCCGGCGGCCCTTGGCCAGTCGGTCCAGTGCCCGGCCATGATAGAGCGCGAATGGAGCGATGACGACTGGTCCGCGAACGCCAGCGACGCGGTAGTAAAGGCGGACTCCGTCCGGGGTCACGGCGCTTCCTTCGGTGACGGAAACGGCCGTTGCCTGGTCCGTCGTGAGCAGCCCCGAAGAAGGTGCAGCAGCCGCCGTGGCCGGCGGCAGAAGAAGAAAGAATGCAGCCAGGTGTCGCATCGCTCCCTCCGACTCGTTGCAGCGGTTGTCACGAACGTATACATGTATACATTCGGAAACAATCAGGAGGCAAAATGTCGACGATCGCTCCGACGATGATCGTTGACGCGGTGCGCGAGGACATTGCCGGCGGCCGGCTGGCGCCCGGAACGCCTCTCCGCCAGGAAGAGCTGGCCGATCGGTTTGGTGTAAGCCGGATCCCCGTCCGGGAAGCGCTCCGCCAGCTCGAGGCCGAAGGCGTCGTGACCGTTCGCGCCAATCGCGGCGCCTTCGTGCGCCGCTTCACGAGCGCCGAATTGCGCGAAATCTACGACCTCCGGATCATGCTCGAAACGGATCTGCTGCGGCGGGCCATTGCCAGGATGACGAACGAGGATATCGACCGGATCGAGGCAGGGGCGAGAGGCGGCGCGGCCGGGCGCGGCGACTGGCGGCGCGCGCAGGACCGCGCCTTCCACCAGGCGCTATACGAGCCTGCCGGGCGGCCGCTGCAGCTGGCGATGGTCCTGAAACTGCGCGATTCCATTGCCCATTACGCTCCGGCCGACGAGCACATGCGCCGGCTGACCGACGATTGGCAGGACGATCACCGCCAGATCGCCGCGGCCTGCGCTCGGCTCGACGGCGACGACGCCGTGCGAATCCTTCGCCACCACCTCGAGGTCGCCGCCCAGCTTACTCTCGGCAATCTCGAGCGTGATCCCGAACGCGCCCGGTCGATTCCGGAAAGCTAGCAGCGGCGCAGCGGGGAGGCGCCGGGCGGAACGGATCATTCGATCCTGTTGTTGATGCCGCGCTGGACGCGGGCAGTGGCCAACGTTACGGCATTGGAACCACTGCGAGGGCGATACGGCATGATGAAACGCCTGTTGATCGCGTCGGCGGCGCTTCTCCCGGCCTGGACGGCGGCTGCCGGCCAAGAGGAGAACAGGGACCTCCGTATTCGGGTCGGCCTCGGCGCCCAGGTTCGGCCGGAGTTTTACGGCGGCGACAAGAGCGAAGCGGCGCCTCTGTGGGAAGTGGACATCGCCCGGGGCGACGACCAGTTCGCCTTCGAGGCGCCGGACGACGGCTTCGCCATCCCGCTTGTCTCGGAAGGCGGCTTTTCAGCAGGACCAACCGCCAACCTTGAACGCAGCCGAACGAATTCGGATGTCGGCGCTCCCGTCGGCAAGGTGAAGGCGACGATCGAGGCGGGCGTCTTCGCCCAATATGAGGCATCGGATTCCATCCGCGTGCGGGGTGAGGTGCGCAAGGGCATCGGCGGCCATGATGGCCTGGTCGGCTCGGCGGGGACGGATTACATCTGGCGCGACGGCGACGCCTACGTCTTTTCGATCGGCCCGCGCCTGCTGTTCTCCAACGCGCGCTATCAGCGAGCCTTCTTCGGGGTGACGTCGGCGGCGGCGCTGGCCACCGGCCTGCCGGCCTATCGGCCGGATGGTGGAATCCACGCCATCGCCGCGACAAGCGGCCTGTCCTACCAGTTCACCCCGGACATCGGCATGTTCGGCTTCGCCCGCTACGAGCGGCTGGTCGGCGATGCCGCCAAGTCGCCGATCGTCCGCCAGCTCGGATCACGCAACCAAGCGTCGGCGGGGGTTGGGCTGACCTATACGTTTACGGTCAATCGCTAGCCGGACGCACCTCCCCCCTAGGGGGAGGCGGCGCGAAGCGCCGGGGGGGCAGTCCCCCTCAGTCAGCTGCGCTGACATCTCCCCCTGGGGGGGCGCCAATTCCTCAGTCGCCGGTGCCTGGGTCGGCAGAAAAATATTTGTCGTATTTGCCCTCTTCGCCCTTATGCTCGTCGGCGTCGGCGGGGCTGTCCTTCTTGCGCGTGATGTTCGGCCATTGCGCCGAGAAGGTGGTGTTGAGCTCAAGCCACTTTTCCAGGCCGTTCTCGGTATCCGGCAGGATCGCCTCGGCCGGGCATTCCGGCTCGCACACGCCGCAGTCGATGCACTCGTTGGGGTTGATGACGAGCATGTTCTCGCCTTCGTAGAAGCAGTCGACCGGGCAGACCTCGACGCAGTCCATATATTTGCAGCGGATGCAGGCGTCGGTGACGACATAGGTCATGTGGATCGGCTCCCTTTTGTCGCTGGCTATGCCGGGCCGCGGGCGGCGTCAATCGGGCGCGTCGATCTCCTGATAATGGCGGCGCGCCTCGACGACCGGGCCGCGGCGGGCGGGTAGCGAGACGACGCGGATGACGTGCACCGCGCCGTGCAGCGGCATGGCGACGACGCTGCCCGCGCGCACCTCCTCGCTCGGCTTGTCGATGCGCCTGCCGTCGATCCGGACGTGGCCGGCGGCGACGATTCCCTGGGCCAGGGTGCGGCTCTTCGCCAGTCGGATAAAGAAGAGGAAACGGTCGATCCGCACGTTTACCGTTTGAGTTTGGCAAGCTCGGCAAAGGCGTTGGCGCCGCGCGGACTGCGATCGGGGAGGTGATGGCGGCGACCGCGCCACTTCCAGGCGTCACCTGCCCTGGCGAAGCCGACCTCCACCATCAGCTGGATGACACCATCGTTGGTCAGGCCGATCGACGTGGCCAGTTCCTGGTCGACGGGCGCGTCGCCGCCCGCCGAGCGGACCTTGTGGGCGTGGCTTGCAAGACGGTCGGCAAGATCGATGCGCAGCCATTGCCGGCCGAGGCGCCGGTAGGCGAGCGCCGCGCCGCGCTGGTCGGCGCCGGCGTCGAGCATGGCCGCGCCGGGCGCGGGCAGGGCCGGCATCGGACGGCCGGCGCGCACGGCGAGCAAGGCACCGCGCCAGCGCTGGGCGGCGGGCTTGAGCAGCAGCGGCAGATAGATGTCCAGCGGGCCGAGTCGAATGCGCAGCCGGTGCAGCGCCTGCCGGTCGGCCTGCTCGAGATGGGCGATTGCGCCGAGCATGGACTTGCGCGGCACCACCCCGCCGGCGTCGGCCAGCATCGCCGCCAGCGCCCGGACGCCGGGCGAGCTGGCGGCATCGCCGGCAGCGGCGGCGAGTTGCTTGAGCGGTGACAGGTGGCGCTCGACCTGGCCGTCGAGCCAGCGCTCGAGGCGGGCGCGCAGGTCGCCCCGGACCTGCGCAGACAGCCGGTCGAGCGGCCGCGAAGTGCGCAGCGCCGGCTCCAACAGCGAGCGGCCGGGGGCAAGGCGTGCGAGGATATGCCCGTCCCAGCCAACCGCAAGGCCGATGCCGTCTTCGACCAGCAGGTCGAAGGCATGGTCGGGCGCGTCGAGAAGCGACTTGGCGCGACGGTCGAGCTCCTCGCCAAGCCGCCGCTCGGCCGCCGCCAGCAGCAGGCGCTTGTCGGCCAGCCGGGCCGATGGATCGACCCGGAAATCGAAGCCGGCAAGGTGGCCGATCGGCTCGGGACCGACGCTGACCTCCCCGTCGGCGGCGACGGTGACCGGCAAAGCGTCGGCGCCGCGCGCGCCGATGTCGCGGACCAGAACGGCGGTGCGGCGGTCGACGAAGCGCTGGGTCAGCCGCTCGTGAAGCGCGTCGGACAGGCGCGATTCGACCTCGCGGGTGCGTTCGGCCCATTTGGCGGGCTCGGCCAGCCAGTCGGCGCGGTGGGCGATATAGGCCCAGCTGCGCACCCCGGCGAGGCGGTCGGCAAGAGCCTCGATGTCGCCATTGACGTTGTCCAATCGGGCGACCTCGGCGGCGAACCAGTCGTGCGGGATGTGGCCGCCTTCGCCGATGTAACTGAACAGGCGGCGGACCATGCGGGCGTGGTGCATGGGCCCGACTTTGCGGAAGTCGGGCAGGCCGCACGCCGCCCACAGCTGCCGGGCGACGATGCCGCGGCGGGCGGCGATGGCCGGATCCTCGGCGATATGCTTGAGCACGGCGAGGTCGATTGCCTCGGGAGCCGGCCGGAGCAGGGGGTCGCCGCTCTTTTCTTCGAGGCTGACAATCAGCGCCCGGACGTCGGTGAAATCGAGATCCGCGTTGCGCCAGTAGAGATAGTCGAGCGGGCGGAAGCGATGGTCCTCGATCGCCTCGATTTCCTCCTCGCTGAAGGCCGGGCCGCCCTCGCCGCCGAGCCCGAGCACGCCAAAGGTGCCGTCGCGCTGGTGGCGCCCGGCACGGCCGGCGATCTGGGCCATTTCGGCTACCGTCAGCCGGCGGTCGCGCCGGCCGTCGAACTTCTCGAGCCCGGCAAAGGCGACGTGCGTCACGTCCATGTTGAGGCCCATGCCGATGGCGTCGGTGGCGACGAGATAATCGACCTCGCCACGCTGGAACATGCCGACCTGGGCGTTGCGCGTGGCCGGCGACAGCGCGCCCATCACCACCGCCGCGCCGCCCCGGAAGCGGCGAAGCATCTCGGCCAGAGCGTAAACCTGCTCGGCGGAGAAAGCGACGACGGCGGAGCGCGGCGGCAGGCGCGACAGCTTGACGGCGCCGCCATAGCGCAGGGTCGAGAATCGCGGCCGACTGACGATCTCGGCGTCGGGCAATAGCTTACGTACGAGAGGCTTCAGCGTGTCGGAGCCGAGGATCAGCGTCTCCTCCCGGCCGCGGGCGCGAAGCATGCGGTCGGTGAAGACGTGGCCCCGCTCCAGGTCGATGCCGAGCTGCGCCTCGTCGATCGCGGCGAAGGCAAAATCGCGCTTGAGCTCGTCATCGTGGCGGCCGTCGGTCGACGGCACGGGCATGCTTTCCGCGGTGCAGAGGAAATAGCGCGCTTGGGGAGGGACGATCCGCTCCTCGCCGGTCAGCAGGGCGACCTGCTTGTCGCCCTTCATGGCGACGACCCGATCATACACCTCGCGCGCCAGAAGGCGCAGCGGGAAGCCGATCACGCCGGAGGAATGGCCGCACATGCGCTCGATCGCGAGATGCGTCTTGCCGGTATTCGTGGGCCCAAGGATCGCCCGGACCGGGGCATCGTCGCGCCGCGCCATCACCCGAATGTGGCAGCGCACGGCAAAAGCGCAAGGGCGCAAACCAATAGATTCCTGGACCCCGGCCTCCGCCGGGGCGGCTCCTTTTGTCGCCGTTTAAGAGGGTATTAACCCTGTTTCGCCACACCGGGACGGATGTTTCACGCGCGCGACGACTGGGCTGGCGCCATTGCGCTTCACGCCCGCAACGGATCTTCGTTCGGCCGCCGGTCCGAACCGGTGACGCTGACCGTCGATTTGATGTCCAGTCCCTTGTCGCCAGACTGGTGGCGAGGCGTGGCCACGCTGATGCTGATGTGCGGCACGGCCCTGTCGCTCGCCCCCGGCCTCGAGCCGGTGGCCGGCGGTCGGATCGCCGAGGAGCATGATGCCCACCAGGCGGGCGCCCTGAACATCGCGCCGTTGGCGAGCCGATCGGCAACGGGGCTGCGGCTGGTCGAAACAGCGGCCGTCGAACCGCTGACCAGCGCGCCGGAGCGCGCCCAGGTCGATCATTATCTGACGCTCGGCTCCGGCGACAGCATCGGCCGGTTGCTGCTTCGCGCAGGCGCCGACTGGGCCGATGCCCGGTCGGCGGAAGCGCTGGCCAGGGGATCGGGTTCGAGGCCACGGCCAGGCACGTCGGTGTCGGTAACGCTGGGCGCGCGGAGCGCCGGGACCTCGCGCGCCGTGGAGCGCGTGACGCTTCGCGGCGGGCTCGGCGAAACCCTGGTGATCAGGCGCGGGTCCACCGGCCTCGAGCTGATTCGCCGGGCGGTGCCGATCGACACGACACCGATCAGGATTCGCGGCCGGGTCGGCGACGGCCTCTATTGGTCGCTGCGCGCCGCCGGCGTGACCAGCAGCGCGGCGGCCGAATATCTGTTCGTCATCGGCCGGCGGATCGATGTCGGCGGCGACGTCTCGCCCGCCGACCGATTTGACCTGGTGATCGCCAATCGCCGAGCCGCCAACGGCGAAAGCGAGACCGGTCCCCTGCTTTACGCCGGGCTTGACCGGGCTGCGGCGAGCGACCTGCAGATCGTTCGCTGGACGATCGGCGGTCGGACCGACTGGTTCGACGCCAACGCCGGCGCCGACCAGGGCGCCTCGGGGATGGTGTGGCCGGTGGCCGCGCCGATCACGTCCGGCTTCGGCCTTCGGGTCCACCCGATCCTGCGCTTCGCAAGGATGCATCGGGGCGTGGATTTCGGCGCCCACAGCGGCGCGCCAGTCCATGCCGCCGCCGACGGCCTTGTCAGTCGCGCCGGCTGGGCCGGCGGCTACGGCCGACAGGTGCGGCTGGCCCATGGCGGCGGCATCGCCACCAGCTACTCGCACCTCAGCCAGATCGTCGCCGGGGACGGACAGTTGGTCCGCAAGGGACAGCTGATCGGCTATGTCGGCTCGTCCGGCCTGTCGACTGGACCGCACCTCCATTACGAAGTCTATCGCGGCGGCATTGCCGTCAACCCGATGTCGGTTCGGTTCACCAGCGGTCCTGCCCTCGACGAGCGGGCCCTTGGCGCTCTCAAGGCCCGGGTCAAAGCCCTGCTCAGTATCGGTGCTCGACGCGGCTGATCGCGCCGGGAACCATTTATTCACTCTCCCGGCGCACAGAATGGCCCGGGGAAACGATCATGATGAACCAAATTGCGACTCAGCCGAATGGTCAACCCGAGCGCCGGCGCGCCGACCGCGCCGCGCTTCGCCTCGCGGCGACGATGCGGACCGGCGGCGGCAAGAGCCGGGTCCAGGTCCGGCTGATCGACATTTCGACCCACGGTTGCCGGATCGACTGCACGTCGACGGTCGAGGCCGACACCTGGGTGTGGCTGAGCGTCACCGGCCTGGAAACGCAATATTGCCGGGTCGCCTGGCAATGCCAGGAGTTCATCGGCCTGGAGTTCGCGACGCCGCTGGCCGAGCCGGTCCTCGACCGCTTGCTTGGAAGTCAGCAGCAATTGCCGGAAACGACGATCAAGGAATTGCGCGAAATATCGGCGCGCACCCACTGGCTGGCCACCAAGGGCGGCGACGAGGACATCCACATCCTCGCCGAATTGTCCCGCAAATGCGCTGTCGACGCCGTGGTCGAAGGCTTTCGCTTGAGCCAGCAGTCGGGAAAGGCGGGCTCCGACCGGAAGCCGAAAGCACGCTAAACCTCAGGCGGCTTGCGCCTGCCCGTTCAAGAGCGGCGCAATGCCACCGGCCGCCTCGATTGTCTCGGCCAGCGAGCCGCGCGGCAGGTCATTCTTCAGCGCCCACGCGAGCACCGCTTCGAGCTGGCCGATCATGCTGTCGTCGCACATGCCGTCAAAGGCGAGCTTGACGACCGGGGTCATCGGCGAGCGAAGCTGGATCTTGAGGCCCTTGGCCTCGACCAGCCGCAGATATTCTTCCGGGCTGCCTTCCGCGTCGAGCGCGAAATCATAGGCCGCCCCAAGCCCTTCATAGAGGGCCAGATTGCTGCGCAGCTTGGCCAAGCGAGCCTCGTCGGCCTTGGCCCTGACTTCTTCCAGTTTGCTCTGCAATTGACCCTCCGCTGCATGATGAACCAGTTCCGGCGCCGCCTGGTCGGCAGGCTCCTCCGGCACTGCTTTGATTTCCGATTCGATTGCGACCTCGACCGGGGATTCCGGCTGCGCCGCCGGTTCGAACTGGGCGTCGAGTTCGAGCGGCGCTTCCTCTTGCCCCGACACCCGCTCCTCGTTGACGAAGGGCGCCGCCGGCAGTTTGGGCTCGGCCCTGACATTGGTTCCGTGGAAGCCGGTCAGAGCGTCGAACAGTTTCGAAAAACCCGGGCGCTTGTCGGTCAATTCTTCGACTTCCGGCGCAACCTCGGGTTCGGGCTCCGGCGCAATTTCGGCCGCCGTCTCCGGCTCGAGGGTTTCGGGCTCGGGCTCCACCATGGCCTCCGGCTCGACCTCGGCGACCGGTCCTTCGGCTGGTTCTTCGGCTACGGCCACGGCTTGCGGGACTTCCTCGACAGCGGCAACGGCATCCCCCACCGGCGTCTCGGCGGCCGGGGCTTCGCTCTCGGACAGAGTGACGAAGGCATAGACATAGTCCACCCACACGCCGGTCGAGCTGAACGGCAGAAGCGTAATCCAGCAACGCGTGGAGGCGCCGCCCTGGTCGAAGCTGTCCTCGAACGCCAGGAAATTGCGGGAGATGGCGACGATGGCGAGCTTGCCGGCGATGCTGGCAAGCAAGGATGGGCGAGGGGCTTCGCTGATCCGGAAAACGTCGACATGGGACTTCAGCGCGTCGCCGCTATGCTTGATCTCGGCATCCTCGCCGCCGCCGATCAGCTCGAGCAGGAGGCTGTCCGGGCCGGCATCGGATATTTCCAGCGGATCGAGGTCGCGGATCGGCGCGATGTCGTTCTCGCCGCGGATCGACAGCCAGTAGTTGAGCACGCTGGCGTGGCGGCGCCGTTCGGCGGCGTCGATGCTCCTGAACGATTCCAGCAGCGATTCCGCCGACGCCGCGTCGGCCGCCTTCACCTGTGAAACGGGTGCCCCCACCAAATCCTCCGATCGCTAATCCCGAAAACACCTTGCGACGCGGAGTCTTAGAAAAGGTTAAAGCGGCCGATGCCGTATCGATTTTGACATCGGTTTCATTGGCGGCTTGCCGTCAAGGGAGTCAATCCCGTGACGTCGAACGGGTTCGGCTCCGCCGACCCGCCGGCCGGCCAGACGCACTCTTGTCTAAGCCAAAGCGTCGGCTGTGCTGTCTTTCGACTTAGAGCGCACTGCTACCTGCCATGCCCTCTCCAGCGCTTGATAGTGCGCTGGATGATGCCTTCTTCGTCGCCGGTTTCGCGCCACAGGCGGGCGAAGCTCGGGTCGGACGAGGCCGGGCGCTTTTCAGGCTCGAGGTCGTCGAAGCGGACGCGGATCGGGATGGCGACGCCTTCGCCGCAGACGATGCATTCGCGGTTGCGCAGCGCCGGGATCGCGTCGAGGAAACCGCGCGCGCCTTCTGGCATGGCCGCCCGGACGCAGGCCTGGTCGCGGTCGTTGTTGAGGCGCATGGCGATGATCGTGCCGCACTGCGATAGCACGCCTTCCGCGAGATCGGAGGGGCGCTGCGTGATGAGGCCCAGGCTGACGCCATATTTACGGCCTTCCTTGGCGATCCGTTCGAGGATCTTGCGGACGGCCTGGGCGCCGGAATGCTCGTCCTTGGGCACGTAGCGGTGCGCTTCCTCGCAGACCAGCAGCAGCGGGCGCTGCGCCTCGGTCCGCGACCAGATGGCATAATCGAACACCATCCGGGCGAGCACTGACACCACCACCGAGGTAATGTCCGACGGAACCCCCGAGACGTCGACGATCGAGATTGGCCGGCCGTGGCTCGGCAGGCGGAACAACTTGGCAATGAAGGGTGCCATTGTATCCGACACCAGCATGCCGGAGAACATGAAGGTGTAGCGCGGGTCGGCGCGAAGCTCGTCGAGCTTGTTCTTCAGCCGCTGGTAAGGGGTCGTGTCGCCAGCCCGGTCAAGCTTGCCCATCTCGGCGGTGATGATCGTGTTGAGGTCGGTCAGCAGATAGGGAATCGGCGAATCGACTGTCACCTTGCCCAGCGTCTCGACATTCTTGCCCTTGGTTCGGGCCGCCAGCAGGACCTTGGCGAGAATGTCGGCGTCGCGCTGCCGCTCGTCGTCGTGGCTTGTCAGGAACACTTCGCAATGTTCCTCGAAGTTCATCAGCCAATAGGGCAAGGCCAGATTGTCGACGTTGAACAATTCGCCGCAGCCCTTGAAGGCGGCGCTGTATTCGCCGTGCGGGTCGATCATGACGATGTGACCCTCTGGGCTCAGCTGCGAGATGCGGTGCAGGATGAGCGCGACGGAGGTCGACTTGCCGGTGCCGGTCGATCCCAAGATGGCGAAATGCTTCGACAGCATCGGATCGACATAGAGCGCGCCGCGAATGTCCTCGGTCGGGTAAATGGTGCCAATCTCGACGTGCGGGGCATCGTCGGCGGCAAAGATGGCGCGCATGTCCTCGGTCGTCACCGGCAAGACGTCGGCGCCCGGAATGGGATAGCGGGTGACGCCCCGGCGGAAATTGCTGAGCTTGCCGTTGCTGTCGCAATGGCCTTCGCCAAGGAAGTCGATCTGGCCAAGAATATCGCTGCCTTCGCCGGTGCGCAGGGTGCGGACGTTGGCGATCAGCCAGCTGTTGCCGACGGTCATCTTGACCTGACTGCCGACTTGGCCGGACATGGCGACCGACGGGTCGGCGTGGGTCAGGAGACCGTTGAGCACGGCGGCGTCGAACAGGGCCATCGATCCGGAGCCGGCGATCTCCGTCACCTTGCCCAGCACGGGCAATGGACCGGTCGACTTCGGCGCCGGCCGCGCTCCCGGCGAAGGCTCGCCATCGCTGAAGCTGGCGATCTCCGCCACGAAATTGCGCAGATTTGGTTGGTCGTCCATGCTTTTGCCCGTCCCATCACTCATCAGGAAGCGGAGGCCGGGTTAAACGAGAGCCGTTAAAATATGCTTAGGCGCGTTTACGGAAAGCCCAGGCAGCGGCCCAGCCAAGGCCGAGCGACATCAGGACCGCGGCAAGGCCGTAGGCGATCGAATGGCGGCGGGCGACCTGGGCGACATAGCGTTCGAAGCCGGTCTTGCCCACATGGACCTCACGCGTGGCGGCGGCGAGCACGCGCTTGTCGCTGATCAGGAAGGTTTCGGCCGTATAGGTCCCCACCGGCACCTGGCTTGGAATGGCGATCCGGGCGCGATACAAAACCCCTTCGCTGATCTCCACGCCCTTGGGATTCTCGGCATAGAGGCCCTGGCGGCGGCGAAGGTCGAGCAGGCCGGATTCAAACCGCCTTGCCCGGTCGGGCAGCGCGCCCGAGCCGGGCGACAACTGCAGATTCTGCAGGCCCATTTCGTAAATGGCCGCGGTCCGTTCATCGACCAGTTCGGCGATCGGCCGCGACGAGGCCACGGCGTAGAAGGCCGGCGCCGACCGGAATCGGCTGGAATCGGCGTTCATCCAGATGCCCGCGATCTTCTGCTTTTCGCGGACGATGATCGGCTGCACCGGCCCCTTGAGGACGACGACGATGTCGGCCGGGTCGGCGGGCACCCGGCCGCCGGGGTAGAGGATGGCGCCGAACAGCAGCAATTGGGCGCCGGTGAAGCTGTAGCGGATCTCGACGCTCCGCGCCGACACATCGGGAACGAGCACCGGCTTGCTTGCCGCCATCAGCGTCAGCGGCAGAATCACCGTGGCGAAAAGGCGGCGGCGAATCATAGATATTCGATCGAGAAGATTTCGTCGGGGCGCCAGGCGAGGCCGAGCGCCATGCGCAGAGCGACCAGCAGAATGACCACCGCCAGCGCGAGCCGAAGCAGGTCGGGCTTTATCCGGGTCGTCAACATGGCGCCATATTGCGCGCCGACCACGCCGCCGATCAGCAGCAGGCCGGCAAGCACGATGTCGACCGCTTGGGTGGTGACCGCATGGACCATGGTCGTCGCAGCGCTGATCGCCAGGATCATCAGCAGCGACGTGCCGATGACGACGCGCGCCGGCATGCCAAGGACATAGATCATCGCCGGGATCAGGATGAAGCCGCCGCCGATGCCGAGCAGGACAGTCAGGATCCCGGCCAGGAAGCCCAGCGCCATCGGCGCCAGCGGCGAAAGGTAGAGGCCGGACGCATAGAAGCGCCAGCGCAGGGGGAGGGTCGCCACCCAGCGATTGTGCCTTGGTCGGTCGATCGAGGGCTTCGCCTTGAAATGGCCCAGCGCGATCATGGCGTCGTTGAACATCAGGCCGCCGATCCAGCCGAGGATCAGGATATAGAGCGAGCCGATGACGACATCGATCTGGCCGCTGGCCTGGAGGATTCGGAAGAGGCCGGCGCCGGCGACCGATCCGACCAGGCCGCCGGCGACCATCACCAGTCCCATCTTCACGTCGATGCCGCCGCGCCGCATGTGCGCCATCGCCCCCGACACGCTGGCGCCGGTGATCTGGGTCGTCGCGCTGGCCACCGCCACGGTCGGCGGGATGCCGTAGAAGATCAGCAGCGGCGTGGTCAGGAAGCCGCCGCCGACCCCGAACATGCCGGATAGCA
This sequence comes from Sphingomicrobium sp., assembly GCA_035699505.1. Lineage (GTDB taxonomy): Bacteria > Pseudomonadota > Alphaproteobacteria > Sphingomonadales > Sphingomonadaceae > Sphingomicrobium. The sequence continues at coordinate 61,972 of DASSPS010000051.1, forward strand.
GGCCGACGGCCAGCCCGAGCAGGACGATGACCAGCGCATTGACGGACTGTCCGGCGATCGGGAGGTAAATGTCCATGGCGCTGGCGTCAGACCTAGCGGCAATTGCCGTGTCAGGCCAAGGCCGGCGCCGTCATCCGGCGCCTTCGTCGATCCGCTCGACCGGAACGCCGTCGACGAAGATCACCGCAGACCAGCGGCGCGGCGCCTCGCGGACCATCAGCGATCCGCACCTGCGGCAGTAACTGATCCACCGGGCGTCGATCCGCCGGGCGTCGCGGCGGGAACGCCTGTGACCCAGCAGCTTGCAGAGTAATGACGGCATGACGTCAGAAATCGGCGGCCAGGGTCAGGGCCGGGCCGGAGCCGGGATCCGCCTTGCCGGCCAGCCGCTGCCGCCAGTCGGCATGGATCCGGATATTGTCGCTCACCTTCATCGACAGACGTGGGCCGACATCGATGCGATAAACGCCCGGCTGGGCCCCGCCCCACAGGCCTGCGCCCACCGAATAATTGCGGAACAGCGGCCGCGTCGCGGTCAAGCCGCCGTCGACGAACAGGTCGCGGCGGCTAATCCCGACTAGCCCGCCCTGAATATAGGCGTCGAGCTGGAACTTCCACGGCAGGTGCTGCTCGTAAAGCCCTCCCTCCGCGAACAAGGCAAAGGCCGACCGGCCGTAATCGCCGATCGCCTGCCGGCGCTCGGCGTTGATCCAGACTGGAATGGAGCGCAGCGGCTGGTAGCGGGCGCCGACCGCGACCTCGACCCCGCGTCCGCCGCCAACCGGCGAGCTGGTGCGGATCTGCGCCGCCAGCCTGCGGTCGAAGGCGTAGGTCAAGCGGGCACCGGCCTGGCCCCCGCCCAACGTTCCGCCGCTCGCCAGCGTGGACCCGGCGGACCGGCCGCGAAGCAGCGCCCAGCTCGACAATTGCAGCCGATCTAGGCGGGCCGGAGGCAGCGGCGGACTGACCACCGGCGACGACACCGCGCGCGGCCGACCGGGCATCGGCGACAGCTGGACAAGCGACCAGTCGTCCGGGGGCGCAAGCGGCGCTCGGTCGAAATCGATCGACCGGCGATCGGGCAGGGGCGTCGCGGCCGGCGTCGGCTGCACCGGATGATAGGCCGGATAGTAAACCGGGAATCGCACCGGAACCGGGGCGGCGTAAGGCGCATAGGGTGGGGGGCCATAGCCTGGGTAGCCCTGCTGATAGGGCGGAGGATAAAAGTAGGCATCGTCCGGGTCGGTGGGTGCCGGCGCGATCGGCGGGAATTCGGTCGGGACGATCGGCGACGGGGCGGACTCCGGCGCATCGTCCGCCGCCTTGGCGGCACCGGCGCCCGGGAGGGACCACAGCGTGCCGGCGCGAAAGGCCAGCCAGCCGACCGCGATCAGGCCGAGGAAGCGGAGCGGCGCGCTCATCGGACTCCCTCCGCCGGGAAGGTGTGACGGGTCTTGTCCCAGCGCTTCGGGCCGCCGCCGAGGTGGATACTGATGGCGCGCGCGGCGGCGAGCATGGCGATGACATTGCCGATCACCAGGCGGGGGACGGACAACAATCCCTGCGCCAGGCCATAAGCGGAGGCGGTGAAGACGAACCGCATCAGGACCCGCCACAGCAGAAGCCAGCCGTTGATCCACAGCAAGGTAACAAGCGCCGGATCCAGCCGCGCCCGAACCGGCGCGCCGAGCGCTTCGGCCAGCCATAGCTGGCTCCATAGAAGCGCCGCCAGATAAGCCGCGACCAGCAGGATTGCGGCGAGCGGCCCGCGCCGGTCGCGAAGGCGCATCCACCGTTCGCTTAATCCGCCGCGCCAGCCGAGGCGGTCCCAGCCCGACAGCGCGATCCCGCCCAGCCAGCGCGCCTTCTGCCGGACGGCGTCGCCCAGCGAGGTTGGGAAGTGGCCTCGGGTGGCGACGACGGCGCTGTCACCCGGCCTTGCCGGTATCCGGACGAACATGGTCTTGAGGCCAAGGGCGCCGATGCGCAGCCCCATTTCATAATCTTCGGTCAGGCTGGCGCCGGCGAACGGCCGGCCGTCATGGCGGGCGGCGAGATGCGCCAGCGCGTCGCGGGCGATGGCGCAGCCCACCCCAGCCAGCGGCACCGACGCGCCGATCGCTTCGCGGACCACCAGTTCCTTGGCGTGCGCCTCGGCAAACTCGTCGCAATAATGGCCGCTGATCCACCGCGACGAGGGATCGACCAGGGGCAGGACCGGCAGCTGGATGACACCAGCCCGGTCGATCAGCTGGTCGAACAGCGACAGTTCCAGCGGATGCACCAGATCCTCGGCATCATGCAGCACGACCGCTCTCGCCGACACCCCGCTCGATATTTCGTGCGCGATTAGCGCGTCGTACAAATGATTGAGGCAGTCCGCCTTGGTGGTCGGGCCGTCGACGTCGACGGCAACCGACTCGACGCGGGGGTCGCCGACGCTGGCGATGGCCGCCGCCGTCGCCGGGTCGTTGCGGTAATGCCCGACGAAAATGCGGTAATTGTCATGTTCCAGCCGCTGGCACGTCGCCCGGAGCATCGGGGCGATGACCGTTGCCTCATCCCAGGCCGGCACGAAAATGGCGATGAAACGGGGCCGCCACAGCAAGGTCAGGCTGCTGGCGAAGGCGCGGGGATAGCGGCGATAGATAGTCGCCGACCGCCACAGGCGGCGAACAAAATAGATGATGTCGACGATCAAATCGTTGACCGCAAACAGGAGGAAGCCGACGCCGGCGAACAGGGCCAGTTCGGCCGCGACCAGGCCCAGCAAATCTGCGGCTGTCACGGGGGCCCGCCTAGGCGATCGAACGAATGATATAGGCTGGAAATGCTCGGACCATGGCGCCCCCTCCGGCAAACAGAATCGGGTACCGAGCGGGTTAAGGCTGGCACAGGACGGAGGATCGCGCAAGTTTGGATTGGAAATCGAACCGATTTGGTGCGGGCCGTTTGCCGGTGGTGCGCCCGTGAAGCCGGCGCTAGGCTCGCCGGCATGTTTCGACCGATCGTCCTGCTCGCGCTGCTGCTGGCGATGCCGGCCGCCGCCCGGATCGTCCAGGCGCGTGGCCAGTGGGCGGCGATCGCGGAGCAGGGCCGCTGCCGGGCGATGGCGCGCAGCCTGCGCGACGCTGCCAAGGGCCAGCGCCAAGCCTATGCCGCTTTCCTGTTCGACCCAGCCCGCCGGCAGGCCGGCGTGCTCTCGGTCCGGCTGAGCCGCCCGGCCCGCCCCGGCGGAAGCGTCATCCTGACGGTCGGCGACCGGCCCTTCATGCTGAAGGGCGTAGGCGATTTCGCCTGGAGCCGCGGCCCCGCCCAGGAAGCGGCAATCATCGCCGCGGTCCGGCGCTCATCCAGCATGCGGGTCGAAGCCCGCGACGGCGCCGGCCGGCGGAGCGTCGACCGCTACCTGCTCGATGGCGCGCCGACGGCGATCGACGCCGCCGCCGCCGACTGCAGCCGCCGGTAGAAATTTCGCGCCATGTCGCCTACATGGCCCGACAATCCATGAGCGCCGATACCGCCCTGATGCCGATCCCCGGACCGGCCGACCCAGTCCCCGTGCCGCGCGCGGCGACCGGGCGCGCCGACGGCCGGGTCGAGCTGGTCGGCCTGACCAGGGAACAGATGCGCGCCGCCCTCGCCGAGGGTGGACTCGACCCGAAGCAGGCGAGGCTGCGCGCCAAGCAGATCTGGCACTGGATCTACAATCGCGGGGTCGCCGACTTCGACGCGATGAGCGACATCGCCAAGGTGCAGCGCCCTTGGCTGGCCGAGCGATTCGTCATTTCCCGCCCGGGTGTGGTCGAAGCGCAGGTGTCGACCGACGGCACCCGCAAATGGCTGCTTCGGACCCATGACGGCCATGACTTCGAAATGGTCTTCATTCCCGACGCCGGCCGCGGCACCCTGTGCGTGTCGAGCCAGGTCGGCTGCACGCTCAACTGCCGCTTCTGCGCCACCGGCACGATGCAGCTCGTCCGCAACCTGGAGGCGGGCGAGATCGTCGGCCAGGTGATGCTCGCCCGCGACGCGCTCGGCGAATGGCCGAGCCAGCCGGAAGGGCGGATGCTGACCAACATCGTCATGATGGGGATGGGCGAGCCGCTCTACAATTTCGACAATGTGCGCGACGCGCTGAAAATCGTCATGGACGGCGACGGCCTTGGCCTCAGCAAACGGCGGATCACCCTGTCGACCAGCGGCGTAGTGCCGATGATGGCTCGCGCCGGCGAGGAGATCGGGGTCAACCTGGCCGTCAGCCTGCACGCGGTGAACAAGGAGGTCCGCGACGAAATCGTGCCGATCAACCGCAAATATGGAATCGAGCAATTGCTGCAGGCGTGCGCCGACTATCCCGGCGCCAACAATGCCCGCCGGATCACCTTCGAATATGTCATGCTCAAGGGCAAGAATGACAGCGACGCCGACGCCCGCGAACTGGTCCGGCTGATCCGCCACTACAAACTGCCGGCCAAGGTCAACCTGATCCCGTTCAACCCCTGGCCGGGCGCGCCCTACGAATGTTCGGAACCCGAGCGGATCCGCGCCTTCAGCAACATCGTCTTCGAAAGCGGCATCTCGGCGCCGGTGCGCACGCCCAGGGGGCGGGACATCGACGCCGCCTGCGGCCAGCTGAAGACGGCGGCGGAGCGGAAACGAAAGGCGCGGCCGGCGCGGGGTGGCGGAGCCGGCGTCGAGGGGGCGGAAGCGGCCTAGCGGCTTGCCTCGCACTTTTCTGCTGGTTACGTTCTCGGGGGTTGGGACGGGGGCAAGGACGTACAATGATGACCGGGCCGAGCCGGCAGAAGGAGTCGGCCGTCGCGCGCTTGCCAGCGCTATTGATGACGGTTTTGGCGCTGCTGTTCTGGGCCGTGCCCTTTCTCGGCTTTGCACCGTACGACTTCGGGGCCTGGGTCGGCCCCTGGTACCGTCAGATCCTCGCCGAAGGGCAGATCGGCGCATTTGCTGAACCGTTCGGCAATTACACGCCGCCCTACCTTTATCTGCTTAGTGCTTCGACCGCGCTCGATGGGCTGTTGTCACCGCTGGCAGTCATCAAATTGCTTTCGACCTTCGGCGCTGCATGGGTTGCATTCGGCATATATACTCTTCTCAGGGCAGCCAACGCCCCGGACCCCGCCAAGGCGGCGCTCTGGTCGATGCTCCTTCCGACGATCATCTTCAACGTGCCGATTCTGGCGCAGGCCGACACCTTCTGGGTAGCCCCCTGCCTGCTCGCCGTCGCCGCGGCAATTCGCGGCAATTCATTGCGCATGACCGTCTGGGCGGGCGTTGCGGTCGCTTTTAAGGCGCAAGCGGTGTTCATCGCTCCTTTCGTGATGGCCTATCTGCTTCAGCGCCGCGCGCCATTATGGTATTGGGCAATCCCTGCTTTGATCTATGCCGCGGCCATGACCCCGGCCTGGCTGGCCGGCTGGCCGGCTGGCCGGCTGGCCGGCGCGGGATCTTTTGCTCATTTATTTCCGCCAAGCGGCCTATACGACGAAGGTCGAGTTCGTCAGCAACGCCGCCAACTGGTGGCAAGTGTTCAAACTGATTTCCCTTGAGACGGCTTTGCGGAGCTTCTGGGTTGGCTATTTGATGGCCGCCACCGCCATTCTGGTTTATCTGTCGTGGTTTGCTCGTCGATCACTAGACCGGTACGACTTGCTCGCGGCCGCAATCCTGTCAGCGATCATGTTGCCCTTCTTGCTGCCAGGCATGCACGAACGCTTCTTCGCGCTTGCCGAAATGCTCGCCTTCTGTCTGGCTTGGTTGGCGCGGGACCGGAGAGCCATCGCCTTGGCGGTGCTTTTGCAGGTGGGAGCGGCCTTTTCAATCGGCGGCTGGCTGTTGAGGATCGAGCCGCTGGCGCATGTGGCCATCGCCATGGTTACAACGGCGGTGATGCTGGTCCTGGTCAGGGTCAAGCGCTTCGCTCGCCCCGCGAGACAGGAAGGTGACCCGATGGAAGGCCCGCAATCGCGGTTGAGCGCGACCTGTTGAGGGGTGCCCCCTTGCGCGTCGAGCCCGGCCCGCCCTAACCCATCACCGTCCCAGCAGCGGAGCACCCATGTCCCTGATCGGCCGCTACATTAAGCAGATCCTCCCCGTCGGCAGCATCACGGTAGTCCAGGCGGATGGCTCGCGGGCCACGTACGGGCCGGGAGGGGGCAAGCATGTCACCGTCCGCTTCCACGACCGACGGGGGCCGCTCGACGTCTTCCGCAACCCGCGCCTCAAGTTTGGCGAGCTGTACATGGACGGGCGGCTCAGCATCGAGGACGGTACGATGCTCGACCTGCTCGAGCTGGTCGTCGGCGCCAAGCCGTGGGAGCAGGGCAAGCGCAAGGCGCTAGGCAAGGGCAAGGCGACCTGGCTGAGGCGCTTCTTCCGGCGCAACGGCCCCCGCAAGGCAAAGCACAATGTCGCCCACCATTACGACATCGGCAACGCGCTCTACGAAATCTTCCTCGACGATGACCTGCAATATAGTTGTGCCTACTACACCGACCCGGCCAACAGCCTGGAGCAGGCCCAGGCCGACAAGAAAGCGCATATCGCCGCCAAGCTTTACCTGAAGCCCGGCCAGAAGGTGCTCGACATCGGCTGCGGCTGGGGCGGGATGGCGCTGTACCTGAACAGGGTGGCCGACGTCGACGTGCTCGGCATCACCTTGTCCGAAGAGCAATTGAAGGTTGCTAAGGCGCGGGCGGAGGCAGCCGGCGTCGCCGACCGGGTCAGGTTCGAGCTGGTCGATTACCGGTTGCTGGAGGGCAGGTTCGACCGGATCGTGTCGGTCGGCATGTTCGAACATGTCGGCGCCGCCCATTATGAGGAGTTCTTCGGCAAGTGCCGCGACCTGCTGACCGAGGACGGGGTGATGCTTCTGCATACGATCGCCAAGCTGGGCGGCGCCGGCCAGCCCGACCCCTTCACCGACAAATGGATCTTTCCAGGCTATCATCTGCCGAGCCTGTCGCAGATGGCGTCCGCGGCGGAGAAATTCCGAATGATGAGCAGCGACGTCGAAATGCTCAGGCTGCATTACGCCTATACGCTGCGTGAATGGCTGAGGCGGTTCACGGCCGGCCGGGACAAGGTGTTGGCGCTCTACGACGAACGCTTCTTCCGGATGTGGGAATTCTACCTCGCCGGCGGCGTGGTGATGTTCGAAAGCGGCGCGACCTGCAATTTCCAGGTGCAGTACATCCGCGACCGCCGCGCCGTCCCCATCACCCGCGACTATATGGCCGAGGCGGAACGCAAGTATCGAAGTGCCGGTTAGCGAGGCGGCAGCGGGGCTGCAGAACGAAGCTCGAGCACTTCGATCTGGCAAGGATACATGCCCATATGGCCATAACCAGAGCCGCGCTTGAAACCGCGGAGCCGCGCCGTGCCTCGCCCGATAAAGGCGATCCTCACTCGCTGCAGGTCAAAGGATTGGGGAACCAGTCGACGGTAGCGCTCGTAAGCCGATGGGGCGAACTCAAGCCAGCAGCCATTGAACTCGGAAAATTCAAGATGCGCGGTATGGATACCAGCAAATCCCTGCCGTTCGCTAAACAGCATGGGCGCGGTCGCCATCGACAGCAACGCCGGCGCGGCGACGGCCAGTTTCGCAATCACGGCTCCAGCTCGATGTCCCAGTAGAGATAGTCGCGCCAGGTCTGGTGCAGGTAATTGGGCGGGAAGCTCCGGCCATGGTCCTGAAGCTGCCAGCTGGTCGGCCGAATCGGCTCGCGCTCGAAATGCATGCCGGCCTGGCGCGGGGTGCGACCGCCCTTGCGCAGGTTGCACGGCGCGCAGGCGGTGGCGACATTCTCCCACGTCGTCCGGCCGCCCTGGGCGCGCGGCACGACATGGTCGAAGGTGAGGTCCCGGTGCGACCCGCAATAGACGCAGCGGAAACGGTCGCGGAGGAACAGATTGAACCGGGTGAAGGCCGGATATTCGCTTGGCCGGACGAACTGGCGCAGCGCAATGACCGAAGGCAGCTGCAGCGCCCGGCTGGGGCTGTGCACCTCGCGGTCGTAATGGGCGACGACGTCGACCCGCTCCAGGAACATCGCCTTGACCGCCGTCTGCCACGGCCACAGCGACAGCGGATAATAGCTCAGCGGCGTATAGTCGGCGTTAAGCACCAGCGCCGGGCAGGAATCGGGATGGCGGAGGATGTCGGGATGATACATGACGCGGGCAATGACCTTTCGCAGCTGCCCGCCCCGCGAAAAATCTCCGGCCCTGTCGCACCCAAGGAGGAGAGGACGCGCTGGCCGGGTCCGTCTTCCCTAGTGACCAGCCGGATGCCAACCCGGCGTGACAGCGTCATGACACCACGAGCGGTGATTCCTCGTCAAGAGTCGATTGTGCAACAGTCGCGATGATCGTTAGCCGTTTCGCGCCGAGCCCGAGCGGTAGGCTACACCTCGGGCATGCCTATAGCGCCGCGATCGGCCATCAGCGGGCGCGGGCGGGCGGCGGTGCGTTCCGCCTAAGGATCGAGGATCTCGACCAGGGGCGGTGCCGGCCGGAGTTCGTCAACGGCATTTATGAAGATCTGCGCTGGCTCGGCCTCGATTGGGACGGCGAACCCCTGGTCCAGTCGCGGCGGACGGCGGCCTACGCCGGGGCCTTGGACCAGTTGCGGCGGCGGGGGCTGGTCTATCCCTGCTTCTGCACCCGCGCCGACATCGCCCGGTCGCTGACCGCGCCACATGGCGACGCCGCCGTCAGCTACCCCGGCACCTGCCGCGGCCTGCCCGACGACCCGGAACGGCGGGCGGCAAACGCGCACAGCTGGCGGCTGGACAGCGCCAGGGCGCTGGCGGAGGCCGCCCTGCCGTCGTGGATGGAAGCGGATGACTGGCGCTTTCTGGCTTCCGCCGACGACATCGGCGACGCCATTCTCGCCCGCAAGGACGCGCCGGCCAGCTATCATCTGTCCTGCGTGGTCGACGATGCGGCGACCGGCGTTACCCTGGTGGTCCGGGGGGCTGACCTGAGGCCGTCCACCCCGGTGCAACGTCTCCTCCAGTCGCTCCTGGGCCTGCCGGAACCTGCCTATTTGCATCATGCGCTGGTCGCGCATGCGGACGGGCGGCGGCTGGCCAAGCGCGACCAGGCGCCGACGCTGGCGGCGATGCGGGAGGCGGGGGTCGATGGCCGTAAGTTGGCGGCCGACTTGCTGGACAAAAGCCTGCCCCTTGGTTTCGCCTTCGCACAAGCCTAGATCGGCAAGATGAACACGCTCCTCATCGTCCTGCTGGTCGCCGCGATGGCGGCGACCGCCTATGTCCTCGTCCGCGGAGTCATCGCCATGGCCTCGGGCAAGGACATCAGCGGCGAGCAGCAGCAGAATTACATGCGCAAGCGCGTCCTGTTCCAGGCGGTGGCGATCATCATCGTCATGCTTATCCTGGTCGTGGCCGGCGCATCCGGACGGTAGGGCCTCCGCGCTGGTCAAGCTCAACAAGATCTACACGCGGACTGGCGATGCCGGTGAAACCGGCCTCGTCGACGGATCACGGATCGCCAAGAACCATCCGCGCAGCCAGGCCATCGGCGATGTCGACGAAGCCAATTCGGCGATCGGGGCCGCGCTTCGCGGCATTTCGGACTCGTCCGCGCGGTCAATGCTGGCGGCAATCCAGAACGAATTATTCGACCTCGGCGCCGATCTCGCGACACCTGGCGACGACTTTGCGCCGACCGACTTGAGCCTTCGGGTCGTCCAGTCGCAGATCGACCGGCTGGAGCGCGAGATCGACGCGATGAACGGCGCCCTCGAACCGCTTACGAGCTTCATCCTGCCCGGCGGCGGCGGCGGGGCAGCCGAGCTCCACCTCGCCCGGGCGATTATCCGGCGGGCCGAGCGGAGCGCGGTCGCGGCCGCGCGCGAAGTTCGCCTGAACCCGCTGGCGCTGGCCTATCTCAACCGATTGTCGGATCATCTTTTCGTCATGGCCAGGCTGCTGGCGACGACCGAAGGCGGCGAAATCCTGTGGCAGCCGGGGTCGACCCGGAGCGCCTGACGCATAGGTCGATGCAAACTTAATGTTCTCGCTGCGTTACGGTTCATTGGAATAGCACGACCCATGGCGCTCGCAGATCCGGATCGGCCCGCCCTCAAGGCCAGGCTCCATGCGGCCCGGGGACTGACCCTGGATCTTGCCGCGCCCTTGTCCGACGCCGATGCCACCATCCAGCCGTTCCCGGACGCCTCGCCAGCCAAATGGCACCTGGCGCACACGACCTGGTTCTTCGAAACCTTCGTCCTGCGCGATCATGTGCCGGGCTATCGGCCGTTCGACGACCGCTTCGCCTTCCTGTTCAACTCTTATTACGAAGGCGAAGGCGACCGCCTTGCGCGGCCCCGGCGCGGCATGATCTCACGCCCCTCGCTCGACGAGGTCCGCGGCTGGCGCGCTTATGTCGACGAGGCGCTCGACCGGACGCTGCCGAACCTGCCGGAGGAGGCGCTGGCGCTGGTCGAGCTCGGCATCAACCATGAACAGCAGCATCAGGAACTGTTCCTGACCGACCTCCTGGCGACGTTCGCCGAAAATCCGGTCGAGCCGGCCTATGGCGATCTGGCGGCCGTAAGCTGCCATGCCGCGGTGCCGCTGGCGTTTTTGGGCGGGCGGGAAGGAATCGTCGAGATCGGCGCGCCGGACGACGGATTCGCCTTCGACTGCGAACGGCGGCGCCACCAGGCGCTGCTCCATCCGCACGCGCTCGCCAGCCGGCCGGTGACCAACGGCGAATGGCGAGAGTTCATCGCCTCCGGGGGCTATACCACGTCCACGCTGTGGCTAAGCGACGGGTTGGACTGGATCCGGCGCGAAGGCATCGCCGCGCCGCTCTACTGGAACGAAGACGGAAGCAGCTTCACGCTTGCCGGGCGGCGGCCGCTCGACTGGGCCGCGCCGGTCGCCCACGTCAGTTACTATGAAGCCGAGGCTTTCGCCCGCTGGGCCGGCGCGCGCCTGCCGACTGAGGCCGAGTGGGAGAGTTTCGCAGCGTCCGCCGACCCCTACCTCGGCAACCAGCTCGATTGTGCGGGCGCGGTCGTGCCGCGGCCGCCAGGCGACATATTCGGCGATGTCTGGGAATGGACGGGCAGCGCCTTCCTTGCCCATCCCGGCTTCGCGCCCGCCGAAGGGACGGTCGGCGAATATAACGGCAAGTTCATGTGCGGGCAGTTCGTCCTGAAGGGCGCAAGCTGTGCGACCCCGCGGGGACACAGCCGGGCGAGCTATCGCAATTTCTTTCCGCCGAGCGCCCGCTGGCAATATACGGGGGTCCGCCTTGCTAAAGACCGTTGACCGGGTCGACCCGCAATTCCACGCCGATGTGCTTGCCGGCCTGGCCGCGCCGACCCCGTCGATCCCAGCCCGCTGGTTATACGACCGGCGCGGGTCGGAACTGTTCGACGACATCACCCGGCTGCCGGCTTATTACCCTACCCGCATCGAAACAGCGCTTCTGGAACAGATCGCGCCCGAGCTGGCAAAAGTCCTGTCCCCCGGCTCTGCGATCGTCGAATTCGGCGCCGGGTCGGCGGCCAAGACGCCGATCCTGCTGCGCGCGGCAAGGCCGGCGGCCTATGTGCCGATCGACATTTCGGGGGATTATCTCCGCGACAGCGCGGCCACCGTCGCGGCGGCCTTCCCGTTGGTCGACGTCATGCCGGTGGAAGGCGACTTCACCCAGGCCGTGCGGCTGCCCGGACCGATCGAGGGACTGGAGAAAATCGGCTTCTTCCCCGGCTCGACGATCGGCAATTTCGTACCACGGAGCGCGACCGACCTGCTGCGCGGCTTTCGCGCAATGCTCGGCACCGACGCCCTGCTGTTGATCGGCATGGACCGAGTGAAGCCTGTGAGGCGGTTGATCGAGGCCTATGACGATACCGATGGGGTGACTGCCAGCTTCAACTTGAACCTAATCGAGCGAATCAACCGCGAGCTCGATGGCGACATTCCGGTCGGCGCTTTCCGGCACGAGGCGCGGTGGAACGAGCTGCTGGCGCGGATCGAAATGCACCTGGTGGCGACGCGCGATGTCGCCTTCACGGTCGATGGCCATCCATTCTCGTTCGCCGAGGGGGAGTCGATCCACACCGAGAACAGCCATAAATATGGCGAGCGGGCGGCGCGCCTGCTGCTGCTCGCGGGCGGCTGGACTCCGCAGCGCGAGTGGACCGACCCGTCGGGCGATTTCGCGATTATCCTCGCCCGGGCGGAGCCGCTGCGCTTCGCGCCGTGACGGGTCGATTGCGGGGCGCATCGGCTCGGGCTATCGAGCCCGCATGCTGCTCGCCTTCTTTCAGATCGCCGACCTGCTTCTGCGCGTTCTCGGCTGGGTGATTATCGCCCAGGTGATCCTCAGCCTGTTGGTCGCCTTCAACGTCCTCAACACCAGTTCACAGGGACTGCGCGCCTTTCTTGACGGGCTCGACCGGTTCACCGCGCCGCTCTACCGGCCGATCCGCAAGATCATGCCGGACTTCGGCGGGCTCGATTTCTCGCCGATGGTGGTGCTGATCCTGATCCAGATCCTGCGGATGCTGCTCGCCGGGCTGGCGAACGACATCGCTTTCGTGCCTGCATGACCGCACGGTTGATTGACGGCAAAGCGGCGGCGCTTGCGCTTCGGACCGAGGTCGCTGAGGCTGTCACCGACTTCCGAACCAAAGTCGGCCGCGCGCCGGGCCTGGCGGTCGTGCTGGTCGGAGAAGATCCGGCCAGCGCCGTCTATGTCCGTTCGAAGGGCAAGGCGACGGTCGAGGCGGGCATGGAAAGCTTCGGGCATAAGCTGCCGGCCGAGGCGAGCGAAGCGGAATTGCTGGCACTGGTCGACCAGCTGAATGTGGATCCCGCCGTCGACGGGATTCTCGTTCAATTGCCGCTCCCCGGCCATATCGACGCCGACCGGGTGCTGACCCGGATCGATCCAGACAAGGATGTCGATGGCTTCCATCCGCTCAATGCCGGCAGGCTCGCGGTTGGCCTGCCCGGCTTCGTCGCCTGCACCCCGCTCGGTTGCCTCAAGCTGCTGCGCGCCGAGCTCGGGAATCTCAGCGGCCTCGATGCGGTCGTCATCGGCCGCTCCAACATCGTCGGCAAGCCGATGGCGCAGTTGCTGCTCGCCGACAGCTGCACCGTGACCATAGCCCATAGCCGGACGCGCGACCTGCCCGATGTCGTCCGCCGCGCGGACATTGTCGTTGCCGCGGTGGGCCGGCCGGAAATGGTCAAGGGCGACTGGCTGAAGCCGGGCGCGGCCGTCATCGATGTCGGCATCAACCGCATCGGCGATGGCGAGGGCAAGCCCCGGCTGGTAGGCGATGTCGCGTTCGACGAAGCCGTTCAAGTCGCCGGCGCAATCACGCCGGTTCCGGGCGGAGTCGGGCCGATGACCATCGCCTGCTTGCTGCGCAACACCGTCGTCGCGGCGAATCGCCGTTGCGGCCTGCCGGACCCGGGCGGCCTGTGATCGAACTGTTCACCACCGCCCTCATCACCCTGGCGGTGATCATCGACCCTCCGGGCTGCGCGCCGATCTTCGCTTCGCTGACCAGCGGCACCGACGCCGCCCATCGGCGCAAGATGGCGGTGCGCTCGGCTTTCGTCGCCTGGTGCATCCTGATGTTCTTCGCCTTGCTCGGCGAGCCGTTGCTGCGGACGCTCGGGATTTCGCTAAGCGCCTTTCGGCTGGCGGGCGGAATCATGCTGTTTATGATCGCACTCGACATGGTGTTCGAGCGGCGGACCGAGCGCCGTGAGGAGCGGGCCAAGGAAATCGAGGGCACCCCCGACGCGGAAGACATCAGCGTTTTCCCGATGGCCATCCCGATGATCGCGGGGCCAGGGTCGATCGCCTCGATCATGCTGCTGACGGCGCGCGGCGACACGATCGCCGAGGATCTGACTGTGCTTGCGGCGATGACCGTGGTGATCCTGCTGACGCTGCTGGCGCTGATCGCGGCCGGGCCGCTGATGCGTCTGATCGGCGCCAGGCTGGAAGCGATGGTCACGCGGATCCTCGGAGTCATCCTGGCCGCGCTGGCGGTGCAGTTCGTGCTCGACGGGCTCGAACGGAGCCTTCCCGGCCTAGCCGGCTAGCCCACCACCTTCCACAGCCGGAACGGTGAGTCCGCGGGGAGCGCAATCGGTGTCAGCCAGTCCGGCACGTTGCCGTTGACCAGCTGCACGTAGAAGCCGTTCGGTGCCTCGGCCATGAAGATCGTCGAGCTTGAGCTCATCGGGCAGATCATCAGATAGTTGGCGCGATATTTACCGATCAGGGCCCGGGCCTGGTCGGGCGAGCCGCGGAAGACGTTCATCACGTCGGCAATCTGCTCGCCGTTGCGGTGGTAGGGGCCGATGATCGCATTATGCTTCGTGATCGTGATGGTGCGTGGCCCGAGATCGACGAAGGTGAAGATCGTTCCCTTGGGTAGCGCCTGAAGAGGACGGTAACTGGGCAGAAAATTGCACAGCCGGTTGGCCTTGCCGATGCTCTGGTTGCGCTCGGTCGGGGACGGCTCCGGATAGAATTGGTCGTAGAGCGACATGGTCCCGCCAGTGCCGATGACGACCACCGCGGCCGGGAGGACGACCCGGACGACTGGGGTCTTCAGCGCCAAAGCCCATGGCATCAGCACCCATAGCAATCCCGCGCTGCCGGTTAGCGACATCATTTGCGCCGCCGGCCCTGTCCGGGTCTGCCAGAACAGCAGGGCGGTCGCGACGAGGGCGGGCACCGCCGCCGCCAGAGTCCGCCGCAGCCGGTCGGGATCGCCGCGCGTTCGCCAGGCCAGAAGCAGAAAGCCAACGCCGCCGACAATGGGCGTGGCGAGGATGAAGGCAGCGGTCCGCCAGCCATGGCGATAGACCGGCCGGGCCTCGCGGACATGGCTCAGCCATAGCCGCTCGACCTCCGCGGAGACGCCTTCCAGGCGCGACAGGCAGTGCGGCCACATGGCGCCGTGGAAGGCGACGATGGCCAGTCCGGCGACGGCGGCCAGCGCCAGCCGCCGCTTCCAGTCGCCAGGCGACAGGACCGCCATGCCGAACAGAAGCGCTCCGCCAAGCAAGGCGTCCGACAGCCAGACCGGCGACAGCGCATCGCAGACGGCGGCGCGGTTGGCGTTGGAGGCAAAAACCAGGAAGGCGAGCGCAGTCCCGCCCGACAGGGTCGCCGCATAAGCAGCCAGGCGACGGCGTTGGTCGGCGTCGGCGATCCAGAACAAGACCTGCGCGCAGCCGGCAATGGCAAGGTAGATCAGAAGCTCGAGCCCGATCGCCAGCGACAGGGCCGTGGCGATGCCGACGGTGGCGCCGCCTCGCCCCCGCCGAGGATCGGCCAGACCCGAAATCGCCAGCGACAGGATCGCCAGCTGCCAGCCGTGATGATCGATCCGCATCGGCATGAACATCGCCTGCGTCGATCCCGCGAAGAACAAGGCGATCAGCGCCAGTGGATAGGCGCGCCGTTCGATCAGCCGCCGCGCGGTCAGCGTCAACGTCCACAAGAGCAGGATCAGCGGCAGCATCGGCGCGGCGGCGGCGGCGAACATCTCCGAATGCGCGCCGAGGAACGGGCGCGAAGCCAGAATCAGCCCGGCCAGCGGCAAATCAACCAGGCGGCTCCAGTGAATGTCGGCGCCGGCCGGCGCGTTGAGCTTATATTGCCGAAGGTCGAACCAGTTCTGTCCCGCAAGCAAGGCGCGGACCTGGCTCATCCGCATATTGTCGTCGGTATCGATCAGTGTGAAGCTGTGGATTCCCGACCACCGCAGATAAACGAACCAGGCGGAGTAGCCCAGCCAGGCGGCGATCACGACCCAGCGCCAGTGGCGGTCGAGCAGCTCGCCAAAGAGCGTAATTCGCTGCCCGATATTGCCTTGCGCCATGTTTCGCGCTGTAGCCGGTCGATAACAAAGGGCAAGCAGCCCAGTCATAGCCGGAATCCAGCGTTCAAATCATGCTTTCAGCCGACCCTGCCGACCGCCGCGCCGTTCTTACGCAGCTGTTCCGTTTCATCCTGACTGGTGGTTTCGTCACCCTGCTCGGTGTTGGTGTCTATGCCATCGCCGCGCTCGGACTGCGCTGGCATCCACAGGTCGGGAACCTGCTTGCCTATGCGGTGGCAATGGGCACCGGCTATGTCCTGCACAGCAAGTGGAGCTTCAAAGGGCACGGTAACCGAACCCAGACCACCGGCGTCAAATTCGTCACCGTCTCGTTGATCAGCCTGGCGCTCAACAGCTTTTGGGTGTGGCTGTTGACCGAACCGCTTGCGCTCGACCCGGCCTGGCCGATCCTGCCGATGGTGTTGGTCACGCCGGCCGTGACTTTCCTGCTCAACCGCCAGTGGGTTTTCCGCTGATGGAACGCATCGTTTACGACCGAATGGCGGAGCTCGACGAGCGGCACTGGTGGTACCGCGCCCGGCGCGGCGTGATCGCTGCCTTGATCGAACGCTACGCATTTCCGCGCGAGGGGGGCAGGCTCCTGGAGGTCGGTTGTGGCACCGGCCACAATCTGCCGATGCTCGCAAGGTTCGGCACCGTCGATGCAATCGAGATCGATGAACAGGCGCGAATGATCGCCGAGAAAAGGCTTGGCCGGGCGATCCACGGGTCGCGGCTGCCGGAACTGCCCGGCATTCCCGAACATCATTATGACCTGATCGGCGCGTTCGACGTCGTTGAACATGTCGACGACGATGCGGCAGCCATCGCCTCGCTGGCCAGACGGCTCAGGCCGGGCGGCAGGCTGGTTATCACCGTTCCCGCGCATCAATGGATGTGGTCGGCGCACGATGTCGTGAATCATCACCAGCGCCGCTATTCAAAGGCCGGCCTCAAGCGCCTTATCGAGAAATCACCACTCAAGCTGGAGCAATTGGGCTATCTCAACAGCCTGCTCTTTCCGCTGGCCGTCGCCGCCCGCCTCGCCGGGAAAATCACCGGCAAGGAGGGATCCGACGACGCGCTGCCGCCCAAGCCGGTCAACTGGGCCTTCGAGAAAGTCTTCGGCCTGGAACGTCATCTGGTCGGGCGCTTGCCCTTGCCGCCCGGTCTGTCCCTGTTCGCGGTGGCCTCGGCGACCTGACCGAGCGTGCCGGTTCGCTCGGCGCCGGCGATTTCCTGCACGACATAGAGCGGTCGGCCCTTCGCCTCATTATACAGCCGGCCGATATACTCGCCCATGAGCGCCAGCACGAACATCTGTACGGCGCCCAGCACAACGACGATCAGCATCAGCGACGTCCAGCCCTGGATGCTCTGCCCGCTGGCCCAGGCCCAGCCGATATAGGCGATCAGCAAGAGCGAACCGGCCGACAGCCACAACCCGGCATGGCTGGCCAGCTTCAGCGGGGCCGAGGAGAAGCCGGTCAGCGCGTCGAGGGCGAAGCGAACCATCTTCGCCAGCGGATATTTGGTGACACCGGCGAAGCGTTCGTCCCGGTCGTACGGAAAGGGGACTTGCCGAAAGCCGATCCAGGCGACCATGCCGCGGATGAACCGGGCCTGTTCCGGCATTGCCAGGAGCACGTCCAGAGCGCGCCTGCTCATCAGCCGGAAATCGCCGGCATCAACCGGGATGTCGACATCGGTCGCCCGCGCCAGCAGCCGGTAGAAGCCGGCTGCCGTGGCGCGCTTGAACGGGGTTTCGCCCGACCGGCTCTTGCGCACGCCGTAGACGACGTCGGCCTCTTCGTCCCGCATCACGTCAAGCATCGGCGCGAGCAGTTCGGGCGGATCCTGAAGGTCGGCGTCGATGATCAGGATGGTGTCGCCGCGGCACAAGTCGAGGCCGGCGGTCAGGGCCAGCTGATGGCCGTGGTTGCGCGAAAGGTTGATGGCGACGACGCGGGTGTCCCTCGCCGCCAGGTCGCGCATCATCGGCCAGGTCGAATCGCGCGAGCCGTCGTTGACCAGGACGATTTCATAATCGTCGCCCATCGCCGATCGCGCCGCCCTGGTCAGCCGCTCATGCAGCATGGCGATGCAGGCTTCCTCGTTGAAGCAGGGGACGACAATCGACAGCGCGGTCATGGATTGGCCTGATAGAGGATGGAATCCGGTCCGCGCCAGACCGGTTTCATGCCAGCGACCAATTCGGGGTCATAGGGCGGCGGCGTGATCAGCCACAAATAGTCGATCTTGTCGCGCGGCATCGTCTTGAGCGCGCGAGAAATCCACCACGGCCGGCGGCGGCAACCAGTCGGGCGGACGATTTCCGAAGGATCGGCGGAGAAGGGGCCAAGGAAGCGGCTTCTCAACTGAAGCAGGTTGACCCCTTCCGTGATCCACTGGTCGTTCGAAAAACCGTGCCGGCGGACGATGGTCATGGCGCTGAGGTGCGAATTGCGTTCCAGCGGCCAGGGATCGCCGCATGGCCGGCCGACGAAGGAGAGGACGACCGACCCCATCGGCACATAATCGAGCGCCTCAAGCTTCGCCTGCTGCTCGTCGGACGTCATGATGTAGCTGACGGTATGGGCGCCGATGCGGAGCAGATAAAAGGCAAGACCGACAACCGCGAGCCGCCTGGCCAGCGGCAGGTAGGTTTCCGACCTGAAGCGGATGGCCAGCACGGCGATGGCGAAGACGAAGGGGATCAGCCGCATGTCGGCATAGGCCGAGCTGAACACCATCCGCGGCAGCAGCACGAACACCACCGCCAGCACCAGCGCGGAGAAAGCGAGGTTGCGCGACAGGGTCAGCCGGCGGCTGAAGATGGCGTAGATGACCAGCAGGGTGATCAGCGCCAGCGACGCCCAGTCGAACAGGATCCAGCGGTCCCGCAGGACCGTTATCAGCGCCTCGCCCTTCAGCTTCCAGTTGAAGAATCCGGTCGCCGTCGATCCCTGAACGCTGCTCCGCCAGTCGAGGATAACCAGGGCGGGGAGAACCATCACCAGCGCGTGCAACGCCGCCCACCAGGCCGACCGGAACCAGCCGGTGCCCCGGTCATGCTGGCGCACCGCCTCGGCGGAAAAGCACATCAGGCCCAGCATCCCCCAGCCGAACGTATGGGTGAAAAAGACGACGAAGGAGATGGGGACGAACAAAGCAGCGCGCAGCCTGACCTTGCCGAGCCGGCCGAGCCGAAGCCACAGCCCGAAGGCAAGGAAGGCGAAGGCCATCGCCAGAGCGTAGTTGACGAAGCCGAACTGGAACGGGTGGCTGTAAGCGATCGGCAGCGCGAACAGAACGGTCGGCGGCAGCCGGTGATGGACTTCGCGCGCGACCCACAAGAAGCCGGCGACCGTCATCGGCGGGATTGCCATGACGATCAGCTTGGTCGCCAATTCCAGCCCGAACAGACTGGCCATCGGCCAGATCAGCAGGTCGACGCCGAGATTGCCGATCGGCGCCCACTCATAATCATAAAAGCGCGACAGATGGGGCGATGTGTCGAGCTCCAGCTGGACCCGGTAGCGGCCCATATGCCCGAACAGATCGACCAGCGGCGGGATCGGCGGGTACAGCAAGGGGACGATCGACAGGAGGATGAGCAGCGCCACGAACGGGCGTGTTTCCCACCATGGACGCGGCGCACCGGAACTATACCGCTCAGTCACCATTGCCTGCTGCAAGCCACCCCTGATTATTGCTCCCTAGCCGCTGCGCCACGCTTGTCCACTTGCCGCTGGCGCAAGGCGCAAGGTTTCCCCTATCGAACAGACATGGCCGGGGAAGGTTTGCCGAGCAGGATTCGACGGGCGGCGGGCCGGTGGTGGCCGTGGGTCGTCGGGTCGCTGCTGTCGCTGCAGCTGTTCTACACCGACTTTCTGCATAGCAACCATGGGTGGATCGACGGAAAGGCCTTCTGGGGCCGCGACTTCGTCATCCTTTGGGGCGGCGGCGATTTCCTGCGCTCGGGTGGCGCCCTAGCAATCTATGACGTCCACGCCTTTCGAGCCCATGTCGCGACCCTGTTCGGGCCGCTGAGTCCGCACAACTACCTCTACCCGCCGGTGTCCTTCCCGATTGCCAGCCTGTTCAGCATGATTCCCTATGGAATGGCGTTGGTCCTCTGGCTGGCCGGCACCGGCGCCCTGTTCGTCTGGGCGGCGCGCAGCTGGTGGCCGCGAGAATGGCATTCGCCCTGGCTGGCGCTGCTGACCCCCGCGGCGATGATGAACATCTGGGCGGGCCATTACGGCTTCCTGCTCGGCGCCCTTTTCCTGATAGGCTGGCAGCGGCTTGGCGAGCGAAGAGAGCTGGAGTCGGGAGGCTGGTTCGGGCTGATGCTGATCAAGCCTCACCTGGCGATACTGGTCCCGATCGTCCTGCTGCTCCGTCGGCAATGGCGGGCGATCCTCGCCGGCGTGGCGACTGGCACGGCGCTGATGCTTGCGACCGCCATCGCCTATGGCGCGGAGCCGTGGCGCAACTGGTTCGTCCAGGGAGGCGGCAAATGGACCCTGCTCGACGCGGGCGGATCCTTCTACGGCTTCATGTCGACCTCGACGGCGACGGCGGTGCTCCGCCTTTCGGACGATCTGACCCTGGCCCTGTCCGCCCAGGCCGGCCTGGCGGCGGCGGCCACTGCCGCGCTGATGCTCGCAGCCATTCGCCGAACGCCAATCCCCGACCTGGCGATGCTGACCGCGACCGCGACCTTCCTCGCCCTGCCTTACGCCTTCAATTACGACCTGATGGTCGTGACCATTGGCGCCTTGCGGCTGTGGGCAGACCCGGAATCGACCCGCGCGCATCGGGTCGCCGCCATCCTCGGCTTCATCGCGCCGCAAATCGGCATGCTGGTCGCGCCGCTGGGCTGGCCGCTGACTCCGCTGATGCTTGCGGCCTTGTTCGCCGGCCAGCTCGACCTGGCCCTCAGGCGCTCCGCCGGTCGCGCCGCGCCAGCAGCCGCAGCCGAAGCGCGTTCAACTTGATGAAGCCCTCGGCGTCCTTCTGGTCGTAAGCGCCGGCGTCGTCCTCGAAGGTCACGACCTTCTCGTCATAGAGGCTCATGGCTGAGCGCCGGCCAGTGACATGGACCGCGCCCTTGAACAGTTTCAGCCGGACTTCGCCCTCGACCCGCGCCTGGCTGTGGTCGATGGCGGCCTGCAGCATTTCCCGCTCGGGGGAGAACCACAGGCCGTTGTAAACCAACTCGGCATAGCGCGGCATCAATTCGTCCTTGAGATGCGCGGCGCCGCGGTCGAGGGTCAATTGCTCGATGGCGCGGTGAGCAAAGTGCAGGATGGTCCCGCCCGGGGTCTCGTACATGCCGCGGCTCTTCATCCCGACGAAGCGGTTCTCGACGAGATCCAGGCGGCCGACGCCGTGCCGCTTGCCGGCCTCATTCAGGCTGGCGAGCAGGGTCGCGGGCGATTGCGCCTGGCCGTTCACCGCGACGGCGTCGCCCGCCTTGAAGGCGATGACGATTTCCTCCGGCGTGTCGGGCGCGGCGACCGGGTCGTCGGTGCGCGAGTAAACATAGTCCGGGACCTCGTCCCATGGATCTTCCAGCACCTTGCCTTCGGAAGAGGTGTGGAGGAGGTTGGCGTCGGTCGAGAAAGGCGCTTCGCCGCGCTTGTCCTTCGGCACCGGAATCTGGTGCTTTTCGGCGAAGTCGATCAGAGCCGCGCGGCTGGTCAAATCCCACTCGCGCCACGGGGCGATGATCCTGATGTCAGGGTTGAGCGCATAATAGCCAAGCTCGAAGCGGACCTGGTCATTGCCCTTGCCGGTGGCGCCATGACTGACCGCGTCGGCGCCGACGTCGCGGGCGATCTCGATCTGGCGCCTGGCGATTAGCGGCCGGGCGATCGACGTGCCGAGCAGGTACAGCCCTTCGTAGAGCGCATTGGCGCGCATCATGGGGAAGACGAAGTCGGACACGAACTCCTCGCGCAGGTCCTCGATGAAGATGTGCTCGGGCCTGATGCCGAGCAGCTGCGCCTTGGCCCTTGCCGGCTCGATCTCCTCGCCCTGCCCGAGGTCGGCGGTGAAGGTCACCACCTCGCAACCATAGGTCGCCTGCAGCCATTTCAATATGACGCTGGTGTCGAGGCCGCCGGAAAAGGCCAGGACGACGCGGCGGACGGAATCGTTCATTCTACGGTCCTTCAGGAGTGACGGGCGCCCTGCCAGCAGCGCCCTGCCCATTCAAGCGCGATACAGCTTGCAGCGATTAGCATATGGCCCAGACTGTCGAAGAAAGAGGGAGGGAAGTCCCATGAAGAAAGCTTTGTTCGCAGGCGCCGCCGCTGCCGCCTTTGTTGCCATCGCGCCGGCGCTGGCCCAGAATGCGCCGGCCGCAGCGCCCAGCGCGACACAGGTTGCCCCGCGCGCGCCGATGAGCCGCGACGAGGTCGTCGCCAAGGTTCGCGAGCATTTCGCCAGAATCGACGCCGACCGCGACGGCTTCGTCACCAGGGCGGAAGCGGACGTGATGCGGACGCAGATGCGGGCGAAGTTCGCCGCCAACCATGCAGAGCGTGCCGAGCATCGCAAGGAACGGTCGGAAATGCGCCGCGAGCATACGTTTGAACGGCTCGACGCGAACAATGATGGATCGATCAGCCGGGCCGAGTTTGATTCGGCCCACGCAGCACGGCAGGCGATGCGCGACCGCAATCCTCGCCGGGTGGCCGGGGCGATGCGCAAGATGCACCGCGGCATGAGCCAATTCGGCGGCCAGATGTTCGACATGGCCGACGCCAACAAGGACGGCCGGGTGTCGCTTCAGGAAGCGCAGGATTCGGCGCTCCGTCGGTTCGACACCGCCGACATCAATCGCGACGGGCGGATCACACGCGAAGAGCGGCAGCAGCGCCGCCAGCAGATGCGGGCCCATCGCCAGAACGGCTGACCGGAATCGCCATCATCAAGAGGGCCCGGCGCGCGATCGCCGGGCCTTTTTCGTTGGCGCCGGGCGAAGCCTTAGCAACGCGTTAACCATTTTCATCATAGCGTCGCGCCATGGAAGAACCGAGTGAAACCGACGGCAGCAGCAAGCCCGCCAACAATGCGCCGCGGGTGCTGATCGTCGATCCCAACCGCAGCTATTGCGGGGTGCTTGCCCGGCGGATCAGCGAAGGCGGGTACCGCGTCGCCACCGCGACCGGCGCCCAGTCGGCGATGGCCGAACTCAATCGCATTGACGTCGACCTGGTACTGGCCGAGTTGAAGATGGCCGACGCCGGCGGCGCTGAGCTGGCGGCGATGATCCGCCAGGACGCGGTTCACCGCCACATCCCGATCATGCTCATCACCGGCCGCTCGGAGCCGACCGGGCCGGTCCGCGCCTATCAGTCGGGCGCCGACGACGTCATCCTGAAGCCGTTTCACTTCGAGGTGCTGCTGGCCCGGATAGCGCGCCGGCTGGACAGCGCCCGGGCCATCGCCGCGCTCCGCGAGGACAATGCGGCGCTTGATGCGCGGGTCGTGACGAGGGCGATCGAGCTCAGGGAAATGCGGGAGCGGCTCCAAGCCAGTGAGGCCGAGCGGCACCGCCTTGCGGCGATAATCAAGCCGGCCGCCTAAAGCATCTTCAGATAATCCCGGACGGACGGCCCGACGTCGCCCCGCTCCAGCGCCAGGGCGATATTGGCGATGACGTAGCCGGCCTTGTCGCCGCAATCGTGGCGGACGGCGTCGACTGTCAGCGCATTGAACGGCTGCTTGCCGATCAGCCGCGCCATGGCGTCGGTCAGCTGGATTTCTCCGCCGGTGCCGCGCTCACCCCGGTCGAGGACGGTCATCACCTCGGGCTGCAAGATGTAACGGCCGATGACGGCAAGGCGGGACGGGGCATCCTCGGGCGCCGGTTTCTCGACCAGGCCACACACCTCGGTCAGCGGCCCGTCGGTCGCTCCGGGCGTCAGGATGCCATAGCTCGCAGTCCGCTCGGCCGGAACCTCCTCCGTGCACAGCAGATTGCCGCCGACCCGTTGCCAGGCATCCACCATCTGCTTGAGGGCGCCCGGCCGGCCGGCCATCAGATCGTCGGGAAGCAGCACCGCAAACGGCTCGTCGCCGACGATGTGGCGCGCGCACCATACGGCATGACCGAGGCCCAGAGGCTGCTGCTGCCGGACCGAGACAATCTCGCCGAACCGCGACCTCGATCGCTCCAGAGGCTCGAGCTGCTTGCCGGCCTCGCGCATTGTTGTTTCAAGCTCAAAGGCCATGTCGAAATAGTCGACCAAGGTTGATTTGCCGCGGCCGGTGACGAAGATCATCTGCTCGATCCCGGCCTCGCGGGCTTCGTCGACGGCATATTGAATCAGCGGCCGGTCGACGACCGTGATCAATTCCTTGGGAATGACCTTGGTCGCCGGCAGCAGGCGCGTGCCGAGGCCGGCGACGGGGAAGACGGCCTTGCGCAGCTTGCGACTCATTCCGGAGTCACCGGACCGGCCTGATTCGATGATGTCTCCTCCTCCTCGATCGGCGGCGGCGCGGCGACTCCGTCGGGCGGAGGAAGGTCGAAGCGGTCGACCCGGCGCGGCGCCGAGCGCTTGACCAGCTCATCGACCCGGTCGGGCCGAGCATAGGGCGGCGGAGTCAGCAATTGCTCGGCGGTCGGGGTTGCGCTCGCCATCAGCGGCTTCACCGGCAGCGGCTGGCCGGGCCGCGGCTCCAGCGGCGCGACCTGGCCGCAGCCGGCAAGGCCGATAACCGCGACGAGGATGGCGACACGCTTCAGCTTCATGATCCACTCTTCCGCGCGGCGCGTGCCGCCGCAATCGCTTCTGCTACCCGCTCGGGGGAGGTTCCGCCAGCTGACCGGCGCGACTCGACCGAGGCCTCGACCGACAGGACGGCCAGCGCCTCGCCGGTGATCCGATCGTCGATCGTGCGCAGCTCGTCGATCGTGAGCGCATCCAGGTCGACACCCTTTGCGTCGGCAGCGGCGACCGCGCGCCCGGCGATGTGATGTGCTTCGCGGAACGGCACGCCGGCCTTGGCCACTAACCAGTCGGCGAGGTCGGTCGCGGTGGCATGGCCGGCGGCGGCAGCGGCGCGCATACGGCCCGGAAGGAACTCCAGCTGGGCGATCATGCCGGCGCTTGCCTGCAGCGCGATCGTCAGCAGGTCGTGCGCGTCGAACAATGGTGGCGTCGCGTCCTGCAAATCCTTGGCATAGGCCAGCGGCAGGCCCTTGATTAGGGTCATGACGCTGATGAGGCTGCCGACGATCCGCGCCGCGTGGCTGCGGACCAGCTCGGCCGCGTCCGGGTTGCGCTTGTTGGGCATGATCGACGAGCCGGTCGACCAGGCGTCGGGCAGCCGGACGAAGCCGAACGGCTGCGAGGCCCACAGGATGATCTCCTCGGCCAGCCGCGACAGATGCAGGGCGCAGGTCGCGGCGGCGGCCAGATAGTCGAGGATGAAGTCTCGGTCGGACACGGCGTCGATACTGTTGGCGGTGGGGCGGTCGAAATCGAGCGCGGCTGCGGTCGCGGCGCGATCGATGGCAAAGCCGGTCCCGGCCAGCGCCGCGCTGCCCAACGGGCATTCGTTCAGGCGGCGCCGGGCGTCCTCGAAGCGGCTTCGGTCGCGGCTCGCCATCTGCTGGTAGGCGAGCAGATGGTGGCCCAGAGTGACCGGCTGGCCGGATTGCAGATGGGTGAAGCCCGGCATGATCGTAGCAGAATGTTCCTCGGCCCGTGCCAGCAAGGCTTCTTCGAACCGGTCGAGCAGGCCGACCATGTCGTCGATCGCGCCGCGCACCCATAATCTGAGGTCGGTCGCCACCTGGTCGTTGCGCGATCGGGCGGTGTGCAGCCGGCCGGCGGCATCGCCGATCAGTTCGCCGAGCCGCGCCTCGACATGCATGTGGATGTCCTCGAGCGCGGGATCTTCCGCAACGCCGTCACGCGCATAATCGTCGGCAATCTGCCGCAGGCCCCGGTCGATCGCCTCGGCATCCTCGGCCGAGATGATGCCCTGCGCCCCAAGCATCGCCGCATGAGCGCGGCTGCCGACGATATCCTCGCGCCACAATCGCTTGTCGGTTGCGATCGAGCTATTTATCGCGCGCATCAACTCGGCGGGGCCGCCAGAAAAGCGCCCGCCCCACATCGGATTGGAATTGCCCGTGCGGTTGATCCTGCTGCTCCTCGCCTTGGTCGCCGTCGGGGCGTGCGATAGGCAAAAGGCCGAAGTGCAGCAAGGCAATGCCGTGGCCGAAGCGCCCGTCGGTCCCCAGAAGGGTGTCGACCGAAGCCGTAAAGGCAAGTCCGCGCCCGACGTCACCTTCAAAAATCCGGAAGGCGGCGACATCAGCCTGGCCGAATTCCAGGGTACGCCTGTGCTGGTCAACCTGTGGGCGACCTGGTGCGCGCCGTGCGTCAAGGAATTGCCGACTCTCGACCAATTGGTTCAGGCCCACCCCATCGACGGCCGGTTAGGCGTCGTCGCGATCAGCCAGGACATGGGTCCGCAAAATTCGGTGAAGGCGTTCCTCGAAACGCTGAGGATCAGGCAACTGGGCGCCTATCACGACCCGACCATGGCCCTGTCGGCGGCCCTGCAGGCCGAGGTCCTGCCGACGACGATCCTGTTCGATGCGCAAGGCCGCGAAGTCTGGCGCTTTGTCGGCGACCTCGACTGGAGCGGGCCGGAGGCGGCTAAGCTGCTTGCGGAAGCAGGCGCCGGCGCAAAAGGCTGAGCAGCCGGCCGTCGATGGCGGCGAGGCCGAGCGCGATCAGCGCCAGCCCGGCGATGTCGCGGAGCCCGATCAGTTCACCGAGGAACAGCGCGCCGAGCAGGATCGCCACGGGCGGCACGAGCAGGGTGACCAGCAACGCGTTTGTCGCCCCGGCCCGGTCGATCAGCCGGAAATAGAGGACATAGCCGAAGGCGCTGCTAACGACGCCAAGGGCGACGATCGCGCCGATGGCCCGGAGCGAGGGCAGGCCTGCCGCCCACGGCTGGTCGACGACCAGCGCCAGGGGCAGCATCACCAGCGCGCTGGCGGTAAGCTGGCCGGTCGTGACGGCGATCGGCGACACGCCCATCCGGCGGAAGCGGCGAGCATGAACCCCGGCGAAGGCGTAGCAAAGGGCGGCGGTGACGCAGGCCAGTTGCGCCAGCAGATTATTGCCAAGGCCGCCCAGGAGGGAGGGGCCGATCATCAGCGCCACGCCGCTAAAACCCAGAGCGACGCCGAACAGCTTGCGCGGGGTGATCTTCTCGTCGGTCGTGAACAGATGGGCGACGACCACGCCCCAGATCGGCGTGGTGGCGTTGAGGATCGACGCCAGGCCGCTGGCGATATGAGTCTGGCCCCAGCCGAACAGGATGAAGGGCACAACATTGTTGAACAAGGCCAGGAACAGGATCGCGCCCCAGATGTTGCGCGGCAGGCCGGCGGGCTCGCGCCGCCACGCCACCCAAGCCCACATGGCGGCGGCGGCGATCGTCACCCGAAGCCAGACATATGTCAGTGGGGCGACTTCGCGCACGGCGACGCCGATGAACATGAAGGCCGCGCCCCAGGTCAGGGCAAGGATGAGAAGGGTCGTCCAGTCGGACCGATTCATGTGCATGCGGATCATGGGCACGGCATGAACGGGTGCGGGCTTGGCTGCTTCCCGCAGCTTGCGGTCAAACGAGACGGGAAGGTGGTTCATTGGCCGGCTTTATCAGTCGTCATGAACGCCAGCCAACAAATGACCGGTATCCGGCGATAAGCAGGACTTATTGGTCAGTCGCGCAACAGCTCATTGATGCTGGTCTTGGACCGGGTCCGCTCGTCGACGCGTTTGACGATCACGGCGCAGGCCAGGGACGGGCCGCCGTCCTTGCCGGGCATCGCGCCTGGAACGACGACCGAATAAGCGGGCACCCGGCCGTAGAAGACCTCGCCGGTCGAACGGTCGACGATCTTGGTCGACGCGCCGAGGAACACGCCCATCGACAGGACGCTGCCTTCCTCGACAATCACCCCCTCGGCGACCTCGGAGCGCGCCCCGACGAAGCAATCGTCCTCGATGATGACCGGACCGGCCTGAAGCGGTTCAAGCACGCCGCCGATCCCGGCGCCGCCCGAAATATGGACGTTGGCGCCGATCTGCGCGCAGCTGCCGACCGTCGCCCAGGTGTCGATCATGGCGCCCTCGCCGACGCGCGCGCCGATGTTGACGAAGCTGGGCATCAGCACGGCGCCGGGTGCGATATAGGCGCCACGCCGGACGATCGCGCCCGGAACCGCCCGAAAGCCGGCGGCGGCGAACTCGGCCGGTCCCCAGCCCGAGAATTTCGACGGCACCTTGTCCCACCAGTGCGAATGACCGGGGCCGCCAGCGATGGCTTCCATCGGATTCAGGCGGAACGACAGCAATACCGCTTTCTTCAGCCACTGGTTGACCCGCCATTCGCCGCCGACCTTTTCGGCGATCCGGGCCTGGCCGCTGTCGAGCGCCGCCAGCGCGGCGTCTACCGCCGTGCGCGTTTCGCCCCAGGTGTCGGGGCCGATGGATTCGCGGCTATCCCATGCCTTATCGACAATCGGCTCGAGTCCTTCGATCACTTGGTCTCTCCCAGAACAGACTCCAGCCATTCGCCGACATCGACCACGCGAATGTCGACGATTGAGTCGTCATAACCGTGGCTGCCCCGCTCCGAGCCATTGTCCACCCACACGGTCGTCATGCCGAGCTGCTTGGCGGGTACGAGATTCCTGACCATATCTTCGATCATCACAGCCCGCGCCGGGTCTATGCCGAACTGGTCAAGCAGCTTTTGATAGCCGTGCAATTCGGGTTTCGGGGTCAGGTCGGCAGCGAAGATATCGTGCATATGGTCGACAGTTGCGGCGATACCCAGCCGTTCGAGTACCTTCCAGGCATAATCCGCGTTGCCGTTGGTGTGGACGAACTTCCGGCCGGGCAGGCGCTCCAATGCCGACAGTAACCGGTCGTCGCGCTGCAGACGGTCAAGCGGGATGTCGTGCACATCCCCCATGAAATGATGCGGGTC
Organism: Sphingomicrobium sp.; assembly: GCA_035699505.1. Lineage (GTDB taxonomy): Bacteria > Pseudomonadota > Alphaproteobacteria > Sphingomonadales > Sphingomonadaceae > Sphingomicrobium. Next base: position 90,944 of record DASSPS010000051.1, read on the forward strand.
GACGTCATGATGTTTCATCAGTCCGGCAAGGGTCGTCCCGGAGCCGTGGAAATGCATTTTCTGGACCCGGCGAGCCTCCGCAGGTTCAACATCGAGCAGCCGTCCGATGTAGGCCGTCATCCTCTGGTCGATGAGGTCGAAGAGCCGGCTGCCCGCGGGATAGAGGCAATTGTCGAGGTCGAAAATCCAGTCGCGGACGTGGGCGAAGCGGGGGTCCATGGGCCCCGCTGCGCCTACGCGGACTTGGCCGGCACTGCAAACCGTCCGCTCAGCTGCTTCGGCGGAAGCGCGGCACGAGCATTCCGACGCGTCGGCGGTACTCCTCGTAATCCCTGCCGAACAGGCCGACCAGGTCGCGTTCCTCATAGCGGATGGCGATCAGCATGTAGGCGGACAGGCCGAGCGCCAGAAGCAAATGACCCGCGGTCATGACGGGCGTCGCCCAGAAGGCGAGAAAAAAGCCGGAATAGAGCGGGTGCGCCACCCATCGGTAGAAGAAAGGCTGGCGAAGCTCCGGCGCAGCCGCCTGCCGGCCGCGCAGGTTGAACCATGCCTGCTGCAATCCGAACAGCTCAAAATGGTTGATCAGGAACGTGCTCAAGAGGACTATGAGCCAGCCCGTTGCGAACAGGATCCACAGCGGCACCGCGAAGACGGTTCCCGACAGGTCCCAGATGGGCAGGGCTATCGGACGCCATCCGGCGAAAAGGACCATCAACGCAATGCTGGCGGCAAGCACATAGACGCTGCGCTCGGCCTGTGGCGGGACGATTTTGGTCCATCGCGCCTTGAACGCCGGACGGGCCATGACGCTGTGCTGGATGCCGAACAGGGCGATCAGCGCGAGATTTATGACGATGGCGACCGCGACCGGCGCCTCCGGCCCGCGGTCGACCGTAACCGGGACGAACGGCAAATTGCCGACGAAACTGATGAGGTACAGGAAGGTCGCGAAAAAGATCGCGTAGGCGAGAATCGCAAACAGCAAGGTTATGGTGCGTGACATGCCAACGTCCCCCTTTGGCTGAATATTCTTGCTCGCTATGGTTGCCGAATCCCCTGTCGGTCGCGGGCAAGCAACGGGTCGAGGCAACCCCTTTCGTCCGTCCGATAGACCGCCATATAGGCTTCGGCCGGCGGTAGTTCGCCGAGCCTTTTCAATCGTGGTGGTGTTCGTTCGCCCTGGGCGTAAGAGCCGGTCTTGTCGCAGGTTGCCGGGACCGGTGAGACGATTTGGGCCGGCTTGGCCAGGGGCGCGCTGCTGTCGGCGGGCGGTGCCGCGCCAAGCAGCGCCAATGCTGGCACGACGAGAAGATAGCGGGTCATGGCTTCAGTCTCCCGGTGCCATTCTACCCCTCTCGGGCCGGCAGGAAAAGTCAGACCGTGAAGCTTTCGCCGCAGCCGCAGGCGCCCTTGGCGTTGGGATTGTCGAAGGTGAAGCCGGCGGCGAAATCATCCTCCCGCCAGTCCATGATGGAGCCAACCAGATAGAGGACCGACGCGCCGTCGACATAGAAAGCGCCGCCGGGCGTATCGATTTTCTCGTCGAAGGTTTGCTCCTCGGTGACGTAGTCCACCGAATAAGCGAGGCCTGAGCAGCCGCGCCGCGGAGTCGACAGCTTGACGCCGATCGCGCCGTCCGGAGCCCGGGCCATCAACTCGGCGATACGGGCGTTGGCGGCGTCGGTGAGTGTAATCGCGGCGGGGCGGGCACGGACCTTGGTTTCTTTGTTCACAGCATTCCCAATTCTAATCTTGCCTCGTCGCTCATTTTCGACGGGTCCCAGGGCGGATCCCAGACCAGCTTTACTTCGGCGTCGCGTACCCCGGGCACCGACAGGACGCGGAGTTCGACTTCGTTGGGCAGCGATTCCGCCACCGGGCAGTGCGGCGTCGTCAGGGTCATGGTGACGAGCGCATCGCCATCCTCGTCGATGGCGACGTCATAGATCAGGCCGAGCTCGTAAATGTCGACCGGGATCTCCGGGTCGTAGATTGACTTCAGCGCTTCGATGATCGCCTCTTTCAGATCGGCGTTGGGCACATCTCCGGCCGGCGCGCTTTCCGTCTCGCCGGCAAGGAAGCCGGTGAGATAGTCGCGCTTGCGCTCGAATGTCTCGGTGACGCGGGCGCGCGGGGGCGGAGTCGCCGCCTCGACCTCCTCGGTCTTGATCTTCCTCTCCTTGTTCACCCGAAAATCCGTTTCACCTGGTGAATGCCCTTGACCAATGCCTCGATGTCCGTGCCATCGCTGTGCGCCGCGAAGCTCGCCCGCGCCGTCGCCGCGACGCCGAGCAGCGCCATCAGCGGCTGCGCGCAATGATGGCCGGCGCGGACGGCGACGCCCGCATCATCCAATATGGTGGCGGTGTCGTGCGCATGCACCCCATCGACGTTGAAGCTGACGATTCCGGCGCTGTCCTCGGGGCCGTAAAGGGTGACACCGGGAATTGCGGACAGGGCCGAGCGGCACTGGGCGACAAGCGCGCATTCATGGGCGTGCATGGCATCGAGGCCGAGCGCGTTGACCCAGTCAAGGGCGGCGTGAAGCCCAACCGCGCCGACGATATGCGGCGTGCCGGCTTCGAAGCGGGCGGGCGGATCGAGGAAGGTCGTCTCCTCGAACGTGACCCGGTCGATCATCGCCCCGCCCCCGGCCCAGGGCGGCATTGCGGCAAGCAGATTAGTTCTGCCCCACAGGCAGCCGATTCCGGTCGGGCCGTATAATTTGTGCGCGGAATAAGCGTAGAAATCGCAGCCGATGGCGGCGACGTCGACCGGCAGCCGCGGCACCGCCTGGCAGCCGTCGAGCAGCAGCAAGGCGCCTTTGGCGTGCGCGATGTCCGCCGCGCGTTTCGCGTCCAGGACCGATCCGAGCACGTTGGAGACGTGGGCGAATGCCACGACCCGATGCTCCTCGGTCAGCATGGCTTCGGCGGCTTCGAGGTCGATATGCCCGTCGGCTGTGAGCGGGACAGCGTCGATTTCGTACCCGGCCAGCTGCCAGGGGACGATGTTGCTGTGATGCTCGAGGCTCGACAGCAGGACCCGGGTGCGGCCTTCCCTGGGCAGCGCCCGCGCCACCAGGTTGATCGCCTCGGTCGCGCCGCGCGTGAAGACGAGTTCGTTCGGCTGGCCGCCGATGAGGTTGGACGCGGCGGCGCGCGCCCGCTCATAGGCATCGGTCATGGTCGCCGACCGCTCGTAAACGCCGCGATGGACGGTGGCATAATCGCGCGCATAGGCCCTCACGATCGCGTCGATCACCGCCTGCGGCTTCTGCGCCGTCGCGGCGCTGTCGAGATAATGCCAGCCGGCGATCGCCGGGAACTGGTCGCGGACGTTCAGCGCCGGGTTGATGCGGGCCTCGACGTTCACGCGATCCTCCGCAAGGCAGCGCGCGCCGCGTCGGCAATCGGCCCGCCGTCCTTCGCGCTGTCCCACAATCCCATGACGAAGCCTTCGAGCAGCAGGGCCCGCGCGCCGGCCGGGTCGAGCCCGCGACTCTCCGCGTAGAAAAGCTGCATCCCGTCCAGCTCGCCGACCGTCGCGCCGTGGGCGCATTTGACGTCGTCGGCGTAGATTTCGAGCTCGGGCTTGCAGTTGGCGGTGGCGCCGCGGTCGAGCAGCATGGCCTTGACCGACTGCTCGGCGTCGGTTTGCTGCGCGCCGCGCGCCACCGCGACCTTGCCGAGGTAGGAGCCGACCGCCTTGTGCCCAAGCACGGAGCGGATGGTCTGCCGCGACCGGCCCCGCTCGCCATTGTGACGAACGTTGGTAACCACTTCGTTGGTCGACGTGCCGCTGCCGATATTGGCCGCGTAAAGCTCGAAGTTGGCGTCGGCGGCGATGCTGACGTCGAGCTCGACGCGGCCGTAGACCGGCGCGGTGTTGAGGACGAACAGACGCGACTTCGCGCCCTCGCCGAGCGTCATCTGCACGCGCCGAACCTGCACATCATCCGCAGTTGGCAACCAAACCTGTTCGAAGGTCTCGCCGGCGGCAATGGTCAGCGTAGCAACGTCGCCCAATTGCGCCCAGACCGGTTGCAGCGCCTCGAGGTCGGCGTAGCGCCAATCCTCTTGTTTGCGCGATGGGAATGGGGCGGTCATGCCCGCCTCCGCCGCTGCATCAATGCCCGCAATTTGCGGTCTCGCTGCCGCTTTCGCTGCGGCGCCATCAGGCCGTAAAGCGCGTCGAGGGCAAAGCCGAAGGCCAGCAGGCCGGCGATCGTCCAGCCGATGTCGCCGGTGTAGACAAAGCGGCTAAGCAGCAGGTTGACGACCGCGATCAGCGCCAGCAGCATGACCAGCAACGTGACGTCGGCAAAGGCGACGCCGCCGCGGCCGCGTGCGCCGCCGGCGACGATCATGAAGGCCATGCAGCCGATGACGAGCCACATCGCCGTCATGCGCACCGCACCCGGACGGCGCCGCCGCCCGCGCCATCGGTCAGTTCATTGCCGGTAGGATCGAGAAAATAGTGCGCCTCGGCCGCTCGGTTGCTTCCCTCGATCTTGCCCTTCAGCGCGAACTGATTGCCCGACGCGGTAACGCTGTCGCCGAAAATGACAAAGTCCCGGAAGCGCACGGAGCGGCCGGAAATGGTCAGCCGCGAGGGGTGATTGAGATTGGTGCAGGCCGTCTTGCTCTCGGCCCAGGTGCCGCGGAACTTGGCCGGGATCGGGGCCGGCTCGGGCGCGGCCGGGTCCGCGCCGTTGACCTCGGCCAAGGGCGGCGTTGCCTCGTCTGTCGCGGCCGTTTCGGTCTCGACGATGACTTCATTGGCGACGAGGGTCGCGTCGTTGCCCGGCGCGGTCGCGTCGCCGCAGGCCGCGGTTAGAAGGAATTGCGAGAGGATCAGCGTCCGCGTCACGCCGCCGCCTCCGAATAGCCTTCGCGCTCGAGCTCGTGCGCGAGCTCGGGGCCGCCGGAGCGAACGATTTTGCCGTGCGACAATACGTGGACCCGGTCGGGCTCCACATAGTCGAGCAGGCGCTGGTAATGGGTGATCAGAAGCACGCCCTTTTGCGGATCGCGCATGATCCGGTTGATGCCGGCGCCGACGGCTTTCAGCGCATCGATGTCGAGCCCGCTGTCGGTTTCGTCGAGCACCGCGAACTTCGGGTTCATGATGCCCATCTGGACCATCTCGGCCCGCTTCTTTTCGCCGCCCGAAAAACCGACATTGACCGGGCGCTTGAGCATCGCCGCGTCCATGCCGAGCAGCGCTGCCTGCGCCTTGGCCAGCTTGATGAACTCGGCGCCGGAAAGCTCCGCCTCTCCGCGGGAACGCCGCTGCGAATTGAGGCTCTCGCGCAGGAACTGGAGGTAGCTGACGCCGGGGATTTCGACCGGATATTGGAAGCCCAGGAACAGGCCGGCAGCGGCGCGCTCGTGCGGTTCGAGGGCGAGCAGGTCGATTCCCCCCCCTGCAAGGGAGGGGTTAGGGGTGGGTGAAGTTCGGTCGGCCTCAATGCCCAAGCGAGCTTGTTCAAAGCTCGCACCCACCCTCGGCCCCTCCCTTGCAGGGAGGGGTGAAAACGTGACCGACCCTTCCGTCACCTCATACCCCGGCCGCCCCGCCAGCACATAGGCCAGCGTCGACTTCCCCGACCCGTTCGGCCCCATGATCGCATGCACCTCGCCGGCGGGCACGTGCAGCGACACGCCGTTCAGGATCGGCTTGCCGGCGACGGTCGAGTAGAGGTTGGTGATCTTGAGCACGTCAGCTCCCGTTCGCGGGCGGGCACCGCCGCAGGATTGTGGTTTCGCCGAGTGCCGTGAGCGTCAGCGTGCCATCGGTGAGTTGCATCAGGTTCGTTTCGGTCCAACTTCGGCCCTCGCCTGCATAATCAACCACCGCAGAAACCATCCTCGCCGCAGGCGCGGACACGGCCCGCACCGCGCCTCGCGCTTCATAGAAGCTAATGGCTGCCGGTTCGATCACGACGCCGCGGGTGTCCTCCTTCCCGCAAAGTGCGAGGTTCTCGGCCCACGCGCCGACGAACTTCGGCGGCAGCGTCGTTGGCGTCGCCCTCTCGAACTGCGCGGCCAGAAACAACAGCATTATCATTTAACGTTCCCTTCAAGGCTGGTCCCAGGCAGCTTCTGCGCCTCGCCCGCAAACCCCCCGCCGCCACCCTGAACTTGTTTCAGGGTCCATCGACGAGCCGCACCGCCCTTCATCGAAATGGATGCTGAAACGAGTTCAGCACGACGGGAATACGTGATCATCCGACCGACCCTTCGAGCGAAATACCCAGCAGCTTCTGCGCTTCGACCGCGAACTCCATCGGCAATTGCTTGATCACTTCGCGGGCGAAGCCGTTGACGATGAGGGCGACAGCGCTTTCGGCGTCGAGGCCGCGCTGCATGGCGTAGAACAATTGGTCCTCGCTGATCTTCGAAGTGGTCGCTTCATGCTCGATGGTCGCGGTCGGGTTCTTGACCTCGATGTAAGGCACGGTGTGAGCGCCGCACTCGCTACTCAGAAGCAGGGAATCGCATTGGGTGAAGTTGCGCACATTTTCGGCGCGCGGAAGCACACGGACCAGCCCGCGATACGTGTTGTTCGAGCGGCCGGCGCTGATGCCCTTCGACACGATCGTCGAGCGCGTGTTCGACCCGATGTGAATCATCTTGGTCCCGGTGTCGGCCTGTTGGCGGTTGTTGGTCAGCGCGACCGAATAGAATTCGCCGACGCTGCCTTCCCCTTTGAGGATGCAGCTGGGATATTTCCAGGTGATCGCGCTGCCGGTCTCGACCTGCGTCCAGCTGACCTTCGACCGCGCGCCCGAGCACAGAGCGCGCTTGGTGACGAAGTTGAAGATGCCGCCCTTGCCCTCGGCATCCCCTGGATACCAGTTCTGGACAGTCGAGTATTTCACTTCCGCGTCCTCGTGGGCGAAGATCTCCACCACCGCGGCGTGGAGCTGGTTCTCGTCGCGCATCGGCGCGGTGCAGCCTTCGAGGTAGCTGACGTAGCTGCCCTTCTCGGCGACGATCAAAGTGCGCTCGAACTGGCCGGTATTCTCGGCATTGATGCGGAAGTAGGTCGACAGCTCCATCGGGCAGCGGACGCCCTCGGGGATGTAGACGAAGGTCCCGTCGGAGAAGACCGCGCTGTTGAGGCAGGCGAAGTAATTGTCGCGCTGCGGAACGACGCTGCCGAGATATTTGCGGATCAGCTCGGGATGCTCGCGGATTGCCTCGCTGATCGACAGGAAGATGACTCCGGCGCGCTTCAATTCCTCGCGGAAGGTGGTGGCGACGGAGACGCTGTCGAACACGGCGTCCACTGCGACCTTGCGCGCGCCCTCGACACCGGCGAGCACTTTCTGCTCCTCGATCGGGATGCCGAGCTTCTCATAGACCCGGAGGATTTCCGGATCGACCTCGTCGAGGCTGCCTAGCTTCGGTTTCGCCTTGGGCGCGGCGTAATAAAAGGCGTCCTGGTAATCGATCTTCGGCAGGTCGAGCTTGGCCCAGTCGACCTCCTCCATCTCGAGCCAGGCGCGGTAGGCCTTCAAGCGCCAGTCGAGCATCCACTCGGGCTCGCTCTTCTTGGCGGAAATGAAGCGGACCGTGTCCTCGTTCAGTCCCTTTGGCGCGAACTCCTGCTCGATGTCGGAAGAGAAGCCCCATTCGTAATCCTGGGCGATCTTCTCCTTGAGCTCGCGATTCTTGACGACCTCGTTCACGACGGCACCCCGACACCGTTCGGTCTGAGCCTGTCGAAGCTCTGTCCTTGGTTTTGGCGTGAAGGGAAGGGCATTCCTTCGACAGGCTCAGGGCGAACGGGAGCGGTTAGACTCTGAAGACTCACCGCTCCCAACGCCCCGCGCACGGCGTCTCCCACAATTCCCATGTGCGGTTTGACCCGGCAGTGGGCGTCGAGGACGCAGTCGTGATTGACCCCGTCCGAGCACATGGTGAGCGCGATCGGCCCTTCGACCGCTTCGACAATGTCGGCAAGGCTGATGTCGCGCGCCGGGCGGGCCAGCGCGAAGCCGCCGGCTGCGCCGCGGGCGCTCGACAGAAGACCGGCCGACGCCAGCTTGCCCATCAGTTTCTGCGCGGTCGGCAGCGGCACTCCGGTTTCGCCTGAAAGCTCGGTCGCGGACAGCCGCTCGCCGTCACCACGGCGGGCGGCGGCGGTCATCATCACGACCGCATAGTCGGCAAGGTGGGTGAGGCGCATTGTCTAATTCGGACCGTTCGGGTCCGATTTAGGCTTTTGGGCTAGGAAAGACAACCTCTCGTCATTGCGAGGAGCGCAGCGACGCAGCAATCCAGGTGCGCTGGATTGCTTCGCTTCGGTCGCAATGACGGCTGAGCATCACCCCTGTGTTCGGGCCACCCATTCGTCGACGCGCCTTTCCAGCACGTCGAGCGGGACTGGGCCCGACAGCAGAACCGTGTCGTGGAAGCCGCGGATATCGAACTTCGGCCCCAAAGCCGCCTCAGCCTTCGCCCGCAATTCCTCGATCTTCAGCTTGCCGATCATGTAGGCGGTCGCCTGGCCGGGATTGACGATATAGCGCTCGATCGCCTTGACGATCCCGCCCGGCGCGTCGGCGCTATGGTCCTCGACATATTTGATCGCCCGTTCGCGGGTCCAGCGCTTGTGGTGGAGGCCGCTGTCGACCACCAGCCGGATGGCGCGATGAAGCTCGAGCTGCAGCCGCCCGAAGTCGCGGTAGGGGTCGGAATAAGCGCCCATTTCCTTGCACAATTTCTCGGCATAGAGGCCCCAGCCCTCGCTGTAGGTGGTGACTCCGCCGAAGCGCCGGAACGGCGGCACGTCGCCAAGCTCGGTCTGGAGGGCGCGCTGCAGATGGTGGCCGGGGATGCCCTCGTGGCAGAACAGGGCCTCGACCTCGGTCGAAGGCATGTCGTTCATGTCGAAGAGGTTGACGTAATAGGTGCCGGGCCGCGATCCGTCCGGCGCCGGCGCCTGGTAGAAAGCCTTGCCGGCGCTCTTCTCGCGGAACGGCTCGACCGCCTTCACCACCATCGGCGCCTTCGGCAGTCGACCGAAATATTGCGGCAGCCTGGGCTGGACCAAGGCAAGCGTCTTCTGGGTCTCGTCAAGGTACATTTGCCGTCCGGCCAGGGTGTTCGGAAAATAGAATTGTTTCGACGTCCGCATGTGGGCGAAGAATTCCGGCAGGCTTCCCTTGAAACCGACGCGGTCCTTCAGCGCATTCATCTCGGCATGGATTCGCGCGACCTGCTGGAGGCCCAGCGCGTGGATCTGATCGCCGTCGAGATCGGTGGTCGTGTAGAAACCGAGCAACGCCTTGTACTGGGCCGCGCCATTGGGAAAGCGCCAGATGCCGTCATCCGTCGGGGCTTGCCCTTGCTGCGCCTGCATCGCCGCGATGACCCGCTGGTAGGCGGGGCGAACGTCATTGAGCAGCGCCGAGCGGGCGGACTCCAGTAGGCGCGTCCTGGTCGCTCCGTCGGCTTGAAGCTTGCCGACCTTGGCCTTGAAATCGGCCCACAGGGCGCTGTCCTCGCCGGGGCCGAATGGAGCGCCGCGGATGACGTTGCGCGAATCGGCGATGACGTAGGGGAAGACCCATCTGGGCGGCAGCACGCCCAGTTGCTGGCGAGCTTTGGACTCGGCGATCGCCCGATCGATGTAGGCGGCCAGCGCGCTCAGCCTGGACACGTAAGATTCGGCGTCGGCGACCGTATCGACCCGGTGGATGTTGATCAGGAAGGCCGGCGCCTGGCTCTGTACCCCGTTCATCTGGTCGAAGACGAAGCCAAAGCGGCGATAGGGAAAGACGGCCTCCTGGCGGGCGTTTTGCGCCAGATAGAGATCGTGGCTGAGTTGGTCTTCGGGCGACAAGGTGTCCCGCTTAAAGCGGCGCTGCAGCTCGGCGGCGAACTGCCGGCCAAGCGCCCGCTGGGCGACGGCGGCGGCATCGCTATTGTCGTCGAGCTTGCCGTAATCGCCGTCGCGGATGCCGCGATAGGATTTGCTCATCGGCGAGCGGGCCAGGTTCGCCTTGTCAACTTCCTCGAAAAAGGCGGCGAGCGCGGGGTTCTTCGACGGGATGGGGGCTTGGGCCTCGGCGACCTGCGGTTCGGCCGCCGCGCCCGGAACCAGACCGGCGTCCGGCGGGATAATCAGGGGGTCGGCTTGGGTCGTCGCGCAGGCGCCGAGCAGGAAGGTCGAGGCGACCAGGGGGAATTTTCTCAACGTCATACCTTTGGGCGTCGCTCTGAACTTGTTTCAGGGTCGGTTTTGGTGAAGGGCGGAACGGTCGCCGCCACGGATGCTGAAACAAGTTCAGCATGACGGCAACTGGGTTCGCAAGCCGAGCATGAAATTATATCCGCTCATTCGCCCGTTGATCTTTGCGCTCGACCCCGAGACGGCGCATCGCGCGACCATCGCGGCGTTGCGCGCCGCCCCGGTGCGTTTGCCGCCCAACCTGCCGGCCTCGCTGCACAGCCGAGTGGCGGGAATCGACTTTGCCACTCCGATCGGGCTTGCCGCCGGGTTCGACAAGAATGCCGAGGTGCCCGAAGAGCTGCTCAGCCTCGGCTTCGGCTTCGTCGAGGTCGGCACGGTTACGCCGCGAGCCCAGCCCGGCAATCCGCGCCCGCGCCTGTTCCGGCTGCGCGAGGACCGGGCGGTGATAAACCGGATGGGATTCAACAATGACGGCCAGCCGGCGGCGTTCGACCGGCTGTTGCAATGCCGCCACGTCCATGGCGTCATCGGCGTCAATGTCGGCGCCAACAAGGATAGCCCCGACTGGGTCGCCGACTATGTGGCAGGCGTGCAGGCGATGCGCCAGGTGGCGCGCTACATCACCATCAACATTAGCTCGCCCAACACGCCCGGCCTGCGCGGGCTCCAGGACGAAGGCGCGCTCGACGCGCTGCTCGAGGCGGTCGCCGCCGTTGATACGGGGAGGCCTGTGTTCCTCAAAGTCGCGCCCGACTTCGGCGATGGCGACGCCGAGCGGATCGTCAGGGCCGCGATCGACCGTGGCGTCGACGCCATCGTCATCGGCAACACAACCGTCTCGCGGCCGCCGCTGCGATCGAAATTCGCGGGCGAGGCTGGCGGCCTGTCCGGAGCACCGCTCAAGTCACTCGCCCTGGCGGGGCTGCGCAGGTTCCGCCAGGCGTCGGGCGGCGAGATGGTCCTGATCGCCGCCGGCGGCATCGCCACGGCCGAGGACTCCTGGGAGCGGATCCGCGCCGGGGCAAGCCTCGTCCAGCTATACACGGCCATGGTCTATGAGGGGCCAGGCATCGCCCGGCGGATGGCCAAGGGTTTGGCTGCGATCCTCAAGCGGGAAGGCTTCGCCAACATTGCGGAGGCGGTGGGGACAGAGTAGCCAGCCGGCATGGTTTCCCGATTTGCCCCGCTCCTAGCCTCATTCGCGCTTGTCGCCTGTGTTGCCGCCGCCAATCCGCCTGCGCCGTCGCGGGCCGCGCCACCGGGAATGGTCAGCGCCGCCGACCCGCGTGCCGCCGAAGCGGGCGCGGAGATGCTCCGCCGTGGCGGGAACGCTGCCGACGCCGCCTTGGCGACCATGCTCGCGCTCACCGTTGTCGAACCGCAAAGCTCGGGCATCGGCGGCGGGGGGTTCCTTGTTTATTCGACCGGCGGCGCCGCACCCGTCACCTATGACGGCCGCGAAATTGCGCCGGCTGCAGCAGACGGCAAATGGTTCTGGGCCAATGGCGCGCCGATCCCGATCGACCAGGCCATCCCCGGGGGCAAGAGCGTCGGCGTGCCGGGCAACATCAGGTTGATGGCGCTGGCCCACGGCAAACATGGCAAGCTGCCCTGGAAGTCCCTGTTCGAGCCGGCGATCCGCCTGGCCCGCGATGGCTTTGCAATAACCAAGCGGCTCCACTTCGCGCTTGCTCGCGGCGACGATGAAGGCCTGAGCGTGGCGGCGCTGTCCGCTGCCGGCCGCGCGCTCTATTTCGGCGCGGACGGGCAACCGCGACCGGTAGGAACGGTTATCCGTAATCCGGCGCTGGCGGATTTCCTGGAGCAACTTTCCGAGCGCGGTCCTGACAGTTTCTACGTCGGTCCCAATGCCCGGGCGATCGTCGCCGAAGTGAATGGGTCGGCCCGCAATCCGTCACGGATGACCGCTGGCGACGTCGCTTCCTATGACGCCAAGGCGCGGCCGGCCGTATGCGGCGATTATCGCGGTTACCGCGTGTGCGGAATGGGACCGCCGTCGTCAGGCGCGACGACCGTCTTCGCAATCCTCAAGCAGCTTGAGCGGTTTGACATCGCGAACCTCGGCCCGCGATCTGGGCAAGCCTGGCATCTGATCGCTGAATCGATGCGGCTCGCTTATGCCGATCGCGACCAGTTTCTCGGCGATCCCGACTTTGTGTCGGTGCCCGTCGCAGGGCTGATCGACCCCGGCTATCTCGCGCAGCGATCGGCCTTGATCGCGCCGGACCGGTCGATCGCCGAAGCCGGGGCGGGGTCGCCGGCAGGCGCGCCGGCGATGGCCTGCGCTGGACCCGCGGTCGAGCGCGGCACGTCGCACTTTGTCGCCGTCGACCGCTGGGGCAATGTCGCCTCGGAGACTTCGACAATTGAAAGCGCGTTCGGCTCTGGCCTGGTGGTCAACGGCTATTATCTCAACAATGAGCTTACTGATTTCAGTTTCTGGCCGACGAAGGACGGCTGCCCGGTCGCCAACCGGGTGGATGGCGGCAAGCGACCGCGCAGCTCGATGAGCCCGACAATCGTTTATGGACCGGATGGCAAGGTCCGGCTGGCGCTTGGCGCGGCGGGCGGGGCGACGATCATCGCCCAGGTCGCCAAGGCCATTATCGGTGTCGTCGACTGGAAACTGACGGCCCAGGACGCCATCGCGCTGCCGGCCATCTATGCGCCTGGCGGGAAGACCATTTATCTCGAGAGAGGGACCTGGCTCGAATCACTCGCCCCGGAGCTTCGCGCGCTCGGACATCAGGTCGAGTCGCGCGGTCCGAGCTTCAAGGCGAATGCGATCGAATTTGTTGGGGGCCGCTGGGTGGGGGCGGCCGATCCGCGCAGCGAAGGTGTCGCGGTAGGGGAATAAAATGGCCCGGCAGCTCGAGCATTTCCCGAATCTCGTGACCATGTTCCTGACGCGCGCCGCCGAGCGGGGCGACAAGCCGTTTCTGTGGGCCAAGCGCGACGGGCGCTGGCAATCGACCAGCTGGCGCGAAGCGGTGCGGCAGGTCGCCGCCTTCGCCGACAGCCTGAAAGGGCTCGGCCTGGTCGCCGGCGACCGGGTCATGCTGGTCAGCGAGAACCGGCCGGAATGGCTGATCGCCGACCTCGCCATCATGGCCGCCGGCTGCGTGACGGTGCCGACCTACACGACCAACACCACGCGCGACCACCAGCACATCCTCGGCAATTCGGGCGCCCGGGCGGTGATCGTCTCGACGCAGCGGCTTGCCAAGATGCTCGTTCCGGCGGTGCTTTTCAGCTCCGACTGCCATCACATCATCGGCATTGAGGACGTCCGACCGGCCCAGGCGATCGAGGGCGCAGAATTCCACCACTGGAGAGAAATGGTCGCCGGCGACGGAGATGTAGAGGCTGTCGGGAGGCGGATGGACGAGGTCGGCCGCGAAGACATGGCCTGTATCATCTACACCAGCGGGACCGGCGGCGCGCCGCGCGGCGTCATGCAGCACCATGGATCGATTCTCGCCAACATCGCCGGCGCGACGGACATCATCTCGGAAGATTTCGGCTGGGGCGACGAGGTTTTCCTGTCCTTCCTGCCCGCAAGCCATGCCTATGAGCATAGCGGCGGGCAGATGTTCCCGATCGGGCTTGGCGCGCAAATCTATTATGCCGAGAGCCTGGAGAAACTGGCCGCCAATATCGAGGAAGTCCGGCCGACTATCATGGTCGTCGTCCCGCGCCTGTTCGAAATGCTGCGCGCCCGGATTCTCAAGGGTCTCGAGAAAAGCGGCGCCCTTTCGAACTACTTGCTCCGTCGAGCCCTGAAGATCGGCGCCGACAAATATGACGGCCGGCTGAAGCCGTGGGACCTGCCGATGGATGGCCTCCTGTCGCTCACCCTGCGCCGCAAGATCAAGGCCAAGTTCGGAGGCCGGATGAAGGCAATGGTGTCCGGCGGGGCGCCGCTGAACCCCGAAGTCGGCCTGTTCTTCCAGTCGATAGGCCTGCCGATGCTCCAGGGCTACGGCCAGACCGAAGCCGGACCGGTGATCAGCTGCAACCGGCCGGCGGCCGGCATCCGCATGGACACGGTCGGCCCGCCGGTGAAGGACTGTGAGGTGCGGATCGCCGAGGACGGCGAAATCATGGTCCGCGGCGAACTGGTCATGCACGGTTACTGGCACAACCCGGAAGAAACCGAACGGGTGCTTAGGGACGGCTGGCTGGCGACCGGCGACGTCGGGCACCTCGACGACAAAGGCCGGATCGTCATCACCGACCGGAAGAAGGATTTGATCGTCAACGACAAGGGCGACAATGTCTCCCCACAACGGGTCGAGGGCATGCTGACGCTGCAGCCGGAAATCGCGCAGGCGATGGTCTATGGCGACCGCAAGCCCTATCTGGTCGGGCTGGTCGTGCCTGATCCGGAATTCGAACAGAATCCCGACCTCCAGCAGCGGCTGTCGAAGGCCGTCGACCGGGTCAACGCCGACTTGTCGGTGATCGAGAAGGTCCGCCGGTTCATCATCGCCGATGAGCCGTTCACGGTCGAGAATGAGCAGATGACGCCGTCACTGAAGATCCGGCGCCATGTGCTCAAGCAGGTCTATGGCGAGCGCCTCGAGGCACTCTACAAGAAATAAACGTCAGCTCCGCGCAGCAACATAGGGCACGAAGTCGCCGAGGACGCAGCTGCCGACCGTGATACCATTGGCAACGTCGACGACCTGCGCGATGTCGCCCGAACATAGGGACGGGCCCGTAGTCCTGGTCAGCAGCGCATAATGGCCGCTTCCCAGCCTGCTGCAGCTGCCGCCCCGGAAATCGTTGCGGTAAACGCGCCGCGGGCTGTCGCGGAAAACGACGGTATTGTCGTCGACAACGACCATGTTGCCTGATTGCCAGCTTTGGAGGCAGCTCATTGGGGCGCCGGCGGTCTTGCCGGCCAGCAACTTGCCAAGATGGGCCTCGGCTTCGGCGCTCCGGGTCATCGGCTCGGGCGCGGTCGTGCAGGCCGCAAGCGCGGAAGCGATTAGCGCGATGCTCAGGTTACGCATTGCACACCTCCTCTTCATCCTATCGGTCCCTCCCAGCGTAAAGCGCTTCGCTTCATGAACGAAAGCTGTCTTTCTCGGCTCTCCGGCGGGCGAATTCGGACATGTCCGAAGCCAGAATGAACGGGTTCGTCAGGCGCTCCAGCGCGACCGTCGTGGGAACGGTGATTTCGCCTCTCCCTCGCTTGCCTTCGACCTCCGCGAGCCGCGCCGCGATTGCAGGATTGCCGGGCTCGGCATGGGCGGCGTAGCGCGCGTTGCTGAGCGTATATTCGTGGGCGCAATAGAGCCGCGTGTCGTCGGCCAAGGCCATCAGCCGTGCAAGCGACGCGTACATCTGTTCCGGAGTGCCTTCGAACAGCCGACCGCAGCCCATCGCGAACAAGGTGTCGCCGACGAAGGCGACCCGGTCGTCTTCGAACAGCAATGCGATGTGACCGAGCGTGTGACCGGGCACCTCGATGACCCGTCCGCGGTGCGCGCCGAGCCGGACCAAATCGCCTTCACGAAGCTCGATGTCGCGGCCCGGAATGGTCTCGCTGGCCGGCCCGGAGAGGGTCGCGCCGGTCGCTTTCTTGATCGCGATATTGCCGCCGGTGTGATCGGGATGCCAGTGCGTGTTCCAGACTTGCGTTAGCCGCCAGCCGCGCCGCTCCAGTTCGGCCAGGACCGGCGCCGGATCGCCCGGGTCGACAACCGCCGTCTCGCCGCTGGAATCGTCATGAACCAGCCACAGATAATTGTCGTTGAAGGCCGGAACGGGGACAATTTCGAGCATTACCAGCTGCCCGTGTTGGGCATCGACGCCCAAGGTTCGGCCGGAGCCAGCGCACCGCCCTTCTGGAGCAATTCGATGGAAATCGAATCGGGCGTTCGGACAAAGGCCATGTGCCCGTCGCGCGGGGGCCGGTTGATGGTCACGCCATGGTCCATCAGCCGCTGGCAAGTCGCATAGATATTGTCGACCTGGTAGGCGAGATGGCCGAAATTGCGGTCGCCGCCATAGCCGCTCTCGTCCCAATTGTAGGTGAGCTCGACCTCGCCGCCTTCGTCCCCTGGTACGCCGAGGAAGATGAGCGTGAAGCGGCCGGCGTCATTGTCGATGCGCCGCCTCTCCTCGAGACCGAGCAGTGTGAAAAAGCGGATCGTTGCATCGGGATCGGAAACCCGAAGCATCGCATGAAGGAATCGCATACTGCCTATTTAGGCGCTGCCGCCGTTGATTGCACGGTCAACGGCACGTCGAGCATGGCAAGCGCCTCGCGCGCCGCCTTGCCGCTCGGTCCCGCGGGATCCGCGGCAGCGGCACGAGTCCAATAGCCGCGGGCGCCAGCATTGTCGTCGGCGAGATGGGCGACATGACCGGCCTCGAACAGGATGGTCGGATCCTCCGGCGCCAGCGACAAGGCGCGGTTTATCGCCGACCTGGCCAGCGGCACATTGCCTTCGCGCACCGCCAGCGCAGCGGAGAAATACCACAGGAAGGGGTCGGCGCTGATCGTCTGGGCGGCCTCGCTCACCCGGGCGCGCGCCGTCTTTAGGTCGTTCTGCGCCTCGGCGGCTCGGGCGCGGTCGAGCAGGGCTTCGCCGCGATGCTCGGCGCGAAGCCAGGTTCCGGCGAGCGCCCTGTCTAGCGCCAGGGCCGCCTTGCCCGGCTGACCGGCGGCAATCCACATATTGCCGGCGGCGGCCAGCGCGCGATCGACCTGAGGCGCCCCCTGCGCCGATGCGATTTCCAGCGACAGTTGCGCCACCTTCTCGAACTCGGCCGCGGCCTCTTCGTGCCGGCCGGCGCCGGCATAGAGAGTGGCGAGGCAGATCGAGGAATCCACGCCGCTGCGCGACCGGCACTCGACCTCCGTCGACACAGCGGCCGTGGTCGGCGTGGAGGCGGCGATAACGGCGGCAAGAAGCAGGTTCATGGCGTCTCCAACAGGCCAATGACGGTTCGCAGGATGGCGGCGATCTCATTGGGCTCAGACAGGCGGTGACCGCCGCCTTTGAGGATGATCATCTGGACATCGGCTGAACGCAGCGCGGCCATCAACCGGGTCGAGACAGCAACCGGCACTTCGCGGTCCGCGTCGCCGTGCAACAGGCGGACCGGGCAGTCGATGCCGATCGGCTCGTCCAGAAGGCGCAATTGCCGCCCCGATTCCCAAAAGCCGCTGGTGGTCAGTTGGGGATCCCCGCCATAGTGGTTGGGCCGCTCAAGCCGGCCCAGTGCCACAATTTCCGATTTCTCGGCGTCGCTGTACCCCCAGTCGGTGAAATCGGGCGCGGCGGC
>DASSPS010000052.1:0-28715 GCA_035699505.1 Sphingomicrobium sp.
ACGCGCGAGGAATTGCTCTACGACAAGGCCAAATTGCTCGCCAACGGCGACAAGTGGGAGCAAGCGATCGCCGCGAACCTTGCCGCCGATGCGGCGTATCGGTAGGCGGCGCGGCAAATCGTGCAACAGGGCATCCCACACGTGCGGTCTTCCGTCATGCTGAACTCGTTTCAGCATCCATTTCGTCGCTGTGCCACGGCTCGTGGCTGGACCCTGAAACTAGTTCAGGCTGACTGGCCGCCGGGTGTGATCCCTTGATCGCCCTCATCGCCTTTTATTTGTTCGCGGGGCTGACCATCGCTTCGGCGGTGGCGGTCATTTTCGCGCGCAATCCCGTGCACAGCGTGTTGTGGCTGATCCTGGCCTTCTTCAATGCCGCCGGGCTGATGCTGCTCGTCGGGGCCGAGTTCATCGCCATGCTGCTGGTCATCGTCTATGTCGGCGCGGTCGCGGTCCTTTTCCTGTTCGTCGTCATGATGCTCGACATCGACTTCGCGCAGCTTCGGTCCGGGTTCACCAAGAACCTGCCGTTCGGCCTTCTGGTCGCGCTGATCTTGCTGGCCGAAATCATCCTTGCGGTCAGCGCCTGGAAAACCGGGCCCGGACTGTCCGGCGCAAGCATTCCCGACGCCGGCGAGCCCAATATCGTCACGCTCGGCGAAGCGCTTTACAGCCGCTTCCTATTCCCGTTCGAGCTTGCCGGCCTGATCCTGCTCGTGGCGATGATCGGCGCCATCGTCCTCACCCACCGAAGCCGCGGCGACGTGCGCGGCCAGAATGTGTCGCAGCAGATCGCCCGACGCCCCGAGGATGCGGTCCAGAACAGGCAGCCTGGCGTCGGTGAGGGAATGACGCTGTGAGATTTCTTCCCATCGTTATGCTGAACCTGTTCCAGCATCCATCCTGGAGACGCCCGGTGCGGGTGGGGAAATGGACCCAAGTTCAGGATGACGGGCTGAGAGGTCCGTCATGATCTCCCTCAATCACTACCTGACCGTCGCCGCGATCCTGTTCGTGCTCGGCGTGCTCGGCATTTTCATCAACCGCCGCAACGTCATCCTGATGCTGATGGCGATCGAGCTCATCCTGCTCGCGGTGAACATCAACCTGGTCGCCTTTTCGGCGTACCTCGGCGACGTCACCGGCCAGATCATGGCGATGTTCGTCCTCACCGTCGCCGCCGCCGAGGCGGCGATCGGCCTCGCCATCCTCGTCATTTTCTTCCGCCGCCGCGGCTCGATCGCGGTCGACGACGCCAACCGGATGCACGACTGATGGTGCAGCTGATCGTCTTCCTGCCGCTCATCGCGGCGATCATCGCCGGACTGTTTGGCCGATGGATCGGCAAGACCGCGGCCAAGCTGATCACGACGGGCTCGCTGTTCGCCGGCGCGGCCGTGAGTTGGCCGATCCTCCTCAGCTTCATCACCGGCGATTATCAGGGCGGCTTCGTCGAGCATGTCATGCCCTGGATCAATTCGGGCGACCTCAAGGTCGAATGGGCGCTCCGGGTCGACGCGCTGACGGCGGTGATGCTGGTCGTGGTGACGACGGTGTCGAGCCTCGTCCACCTCTACAGCTGGGGCTATATGGAGGAGGATCCGGGCCAGCCCCGTTTCTTCGCTTACCTGTCGCTGTTCAGCTTCGCCATGCTGATGTTGGTCACTGCCGACAGCCTGGTGCAGATGTTCTTCGGCTGGGAAGGGGTCGGGCTCGCCTCTTATCTCCTGATCGGCTTCTGGTATCACAAGCCGTCGGCCAATGCCGCGGCGCTGAAAGCCTTCGTCGTCAACCGGGTGGGCGACTTCGGCTTCAGCCTCGGCATTTTCGGCACATTCCTGGTGTTTGGCACCGTCTCCATCCCGGAAATCCTGGACGCGGCGCCGGGAATGTCCGGATCGACGATCGGCTTCGCGGGCATGCGGGTCGACACGATGACCTTACTGTGCATCCTCCTGTTCATCGGCGCGATGGGCAAGTCGGCCCAGCTCGGCCTCCACACCTGGCTTCCGGACGCGATGGAAGGCCCGACTCCGGTCAGCGCCCTGATCCATGCGGCCACGATGGTCACCGCCGGCGTGTTCATGGTCTGCCGCCTGTCGCCGATGTTCGAAACCAGCGAGTTCGCGCTGAACGTGGTCACCTATGTTGGCGCGGCGACCGCGATCTTCGCCGCCACCGTCGGCACTGCACAGAATGACATCAAGCGGGTGGTCGCTTATTCGACCTGCAGCCAGCTTGGCTACATGTTCTTCGCCGCCGGCGTCGGCGCCTATGACGCGGCCATGTTCCACCTGTTTACGCACGCCTTCTTCAAGGCTTTGCTGTTCCTCGGCTCGGGAAGCGTCATCCACGCCATGCATCACGAGCAGGACATGCGCTTCTATGGTGGCCTCCGTAAGCAGATCCCCTTCACCTTCTGGGTGATGCTGATCGGCACGCTGGCGATCACCGGCGTCGGCATTGCCGGGGTGGCGGGCTTCGCCGGCTTCTGGTCGAAGGATGCGATCCTGGAGGCGGCCTATGCCAATGGCTCGACCGCTGGTGGAATTGCCTTCTTCCTCGGCGCTCTCGCGGCGCTGTTGACCAGCTTCTACTCGTGGCGGCTGCTCTTCCTGACCTTCTTCGGCAAGCCGCGCTGGGCGGGTAGCGAACATATCCAGCATGCCGTCCACGGCCATCATGAAATGCCGGACGAGGAGCATGGCGACAGCGCGCACCATGCCGTCGCGGCGCCGGTCGGGACCGCCGGATATCATCCCCACGAAAGCCCATGGACAATGCTGCTCCCGATCGGGCTTCTGGCGGTCGGCGCGGTGCTTGCCGGCCAACTGTTCCATGGCGTCTTCCTGGAGTCTCCGGCGTTCTGGAATGGCAGCATCGCCTTCAACGAGCATCTCGCCGAAGAAATGCACCACGTGCCGATGTGGGTGAAGCTGACGGCGACATTCGTCATGCTCGTCGGCTTGGCTCTTGCCTGGAACAATTATGTCCGCCGGCCAGAGGCCGCCGGCGCGTTCGTCCGCCAGTTCCCGGGACTCCACGCCTTCGTCCTCAACAAATGGTATTTCGACGAGCTCTACGACTTGGTCTTCGTCCGCCCGGCAATGTGGCTTGGCCGCTTCTTCTGGAAGCGGGGCGACGAACAGACGGTTGATCGCTTCGGTCCGCATGGGGCGGCTTATGCCGTCGGCGTAGGCAACAGGGTGACCGCGGCGCTCCAGTCCGGATATCTTTACAGCTACGCCTTCGTCATGCTGCTCGGCCTGATCGGCGCAGCGAGCTGGGCGATCTGGTGGGCGCGATGATGGGCCTGCCGATACTGTCCATCCTGATCCTGCTGCCGCTGGTCGCGGGCATCATCTGCCTGTTCGTCGGCGCCAAAGCGGCGCGCTGGATCGCGCTGCTGGCAACGCTCGCCTGCCTGGAAATCGCGGTCGACCTGTGGCTGCTCTACAATCCGGAAGGGCCGCAATGGCAGTTCGTCGAGAACCTCAGCCTCAGCGGCGGCGTCGCCTGGTCGCTTGGGATCGATGGCATCGCCCTGGTCCTGATCGCGCTGACCGCATTCCTAATGCCTATCTGCATTGGCGCGTCATGGCGTTCGATCGATAAGCGCGTGCCGGAATATATGGCCTATTTCCTGGTCATGGAGGCGCTGATGTTCGGCGTCTTCGCGGCGCAGGACCTGTTCCTTTTCTACATCTTCTTCGAAGGCGGCCTGATCCCGATGTATCTGATCATCGGCATCTGGGGCGGCGCCGAGCGGATCAAGGCGTCTTACAAGTTCTTCCTCTACACCCTCCTCGGTTCCGTGCTGATGCTGATCGCCATGATCTACATGGTGCTGGAAGCCGGCACGACGTCGATTCCGGCCCTCATGGCCCATGATTTCCCAGCCGGGGTCCAGACCTGGCTGTGGCTGGCCTTCTTCGCCAGCTTCGCGGTCAAGATGCCGATGTGGCCGGTCCACACCTGGCTTCCCGACGCGCACGTCCAGGCGCCGACCGCCGGGTCGGTGATCCTCGCCGGTGTTCTGCTGAAGATGGGCGGCTACGGCTTCATCCGCTTCTCGCTGCCCATGTTCCCGGAAGGTTCGGCGCAGTTCCTGCCTTTGGTGTTCGTCCTGTCCGGGATCGCGGTGGTCTACACGTCGCTGGTCGCGCTGGCGCAGCAGGACATGAAGAAGCTGATCGCTTATTCGTCGGTCGCGCACATGGCCTTCGTCACCTTCGGCCTGTTTGCCTTCAACCGGCAGGGCATCGAGGGGGCGATGATCGTCATGCTCAGCCACGGCCTGGTGTCGGGCGCGCTCTTCCTATGCGTCGGCGTCATCTACGACCGGCTGCACACCCGCGAGATCGCGCATTATGGCGGGCTGTCGAACAACATGCCCGGCTACGCCCTGCTGTTCATGCTCTTCACCATGGCCAGCGTCGGTCTGCCCGGCACCAGCGGCTTCGTCGGTGAGTTCCTTAGCCTGGTCGGCACCTATGAAATGTCGAGCTGGGCGGCGATCGTCGCCACGACCGGCATCATTCTCGGCGCGGCTTACATGCTCTATCTTTACTGGCGCATCTGTTTCGGAGCGGCGCGGACCGAGGGCGCTGCCCAGATGGTCGATCTGTCGGCGCGCGAATGGTGGCTGCTGGCACCGATCGCCGCGGTGGTGTTGTGGATGGGCGTCTATCCGGAAAGCTTCCTCAGGCCGATCCGCGCTGATGTCGGGCGGCTGATCGAGCGAGTCGAGCGGGCCCGACCTGCCGGCGATGCGGATGTCACGGCTGGCAAGTCGCAAGCGGCAGCGCATGGCGTTACTGAAACCCACGGGGCACCGGCGCCGGAGGCAGGACATTGAGCCAGTTTGCGCCCATCCTACCCGAAATCATCCTGACCGTTGGCGCGATCGTGCTGATGATGGTCGCCGCCTTCCTGGGCAAGCGCGGCGCCGGCCTGGTCAGCTGGGTCTCGGTCCTGCTGCTAATCGTGGCGACCGTCGCGCTGATGGGCGCGCCGTCGCATGCCGGGGCTTTGTTCGGCGGGCTGATCGGCGCCGACCTCTTCTCCTCGTTCGGCAAGGCGATCATCTTCCCCGCCGCCGCCGTGACGATCATCGCCGCGCAGGGATGGTTCGAGCGCGGCACCGAGCATGGCGCCGAATATCCGGTGCTGATCCTGTTCAGCGCAGTCGGCATGGCGGTGATGGTCTCGGCGACCAGCCTGGTGCCACTCTACGTTGGCCTCGAGCTGCAGAGCCTTTCCGCCTATGTCCTCGCTTCCTACCGGCGAAGCGACGAAAGGTCGGCCGAAGCCGGCCTCAAATATTTCGTCCTTGGCGCGCTTGCCAGCGGCATCCTGCTCTACGGCATCTCGCTGATCTACGGCTTCACCGGGACGATGGGCTTCACCGGCATCGCCGCCGCTTTCGCCCGCGACGGCGGCTCGCTTGGCCTGCTGTTCGGCCTCGTCTTCCTGCTCGCCGGCATAGCCTTCAAGGCGAGCGCGGTGCCGTTCCACATGTGGACTCCCGACGTCTACGAAGGCGCGCCGACGCCAGTCACCGCCTTTTTTGCTTCGGCGCCCAAGGCGGCCGCCGTGCTGATGGGTACGCGGGTCTGCATCGAGGCGCTCGGCCCGGCGACGGACGCCTGGCGGCAGATCGTCATCTTCGCGGCGCTGGCCTCGATCTTCCTCGGCGCGGTGGCCGCCTACGGCCAGACCAACATCAAGCGGCTGCTCGCGTATTCGTCGATCAACAATGTCGGCTTTGCGCTGATCGGCCTGGCCGCGGGCGGCGAGGCGGGGGCGTCGTCGGTCCTGTTCTACATGGCGGTCTACATCGTCATGACTCTGGGCGCCTTCCTGTGCGTGCTGTGGATGCGCGACCCAGAGGGCCAGCCGGTGGAGGAGATCGCCAGTCTGGCTGGCCTGTCTCAGCACCGGCCGGGCTATGCCGCCGCCTTCGCCATCTTCATGTTCAGCCTGGCCGGAATCCCGCCCTTATTCGGCTTCTGGCCCAAGCTGCTGGTGTTCAACGCCGCAGTCGACGCGGGCCTGATCGCGCTTGCCGTTGCCGGCATCCTCGGCACGGTGATCGGCGCTTATTATTACCTGCGCATCATCAAGGTCATGTATTTCGACGACGGCGGCAAGTCCTACAAGCGCCTCCGCCAGCCGGTTGAAGGCCTGTTGATCCTGATCGCCGCATTGGCGGTGTCGCCGCTTGGCTATCTGCTGATCGGCCCCCTCGGCCAGCTCAGCGACCGTGCCGCGAAGGCGCTGTTCTGAGCCGTATCCGAATCGTCGAGTGCACCGGCTCGACCAATGCCGACCTGATCGCGGATGGAACGGCGCGCGAAGGCGACTGGCTGATCGCCTTGGCGCAGGACGCGGGGCGAGGGCGGCAGGGCCGCTCCTGGCAGTCGGAACGCGGCAATTTCTTCGGCAGCACCCTGGTTGAATTGCGGCCAGGCGACCCGTCGCCGACGACCTTGTCGCTCGGCGCGGGGCTGGCGCTGATCGAGGCAGTCGATGTCGCGGTGCCGGGGCAGGACCTGATGTTGAAATGGCCGAACGATCTGCTTCTTGGCGGCGCCAAACTGGCGGGCATATTGCTTGAGCGGAGCGGCGATCGGATCGTCGCCGGTTTTGGCGTCAATCTGGCATCCGGTCCGACCTTCGCTGATCGCGCCACAGCCTCGCTCGCCGGTGCAATTCGTCCTGAGGAATTCGCGCCATATCTTGTCGACAGTTTGGCGCGCCGGCTCGGCCAGTGGCGCAGCGGCGATATCGAACAGTTGCGAACCGGCTGGCTCGCCCGCGCCCATCCGGTCGATACGCCGCTTAGCGTGCACGGCGCCGGTTCCGACAGGGTATCGGGCAGGTTCGCCGGCATCGAGGCCGACGGCGCCCTCCGGCTCAGGACGGCAACAGGCGTCGAGACCATCCGCGCCGGGGATGTCGAGTTGTGAACCAAGGCGTGCGGGGCTAGGGCGGCCCGATGCTGCTCGCCATCGATGCCGGGAATACCAATGTCGTGTTCGCATTGGTCGAAGGCGGTGAAATCCGCACCCGCTGGCGCATCGCCAGCGATCCGCGCCGGACCGCCGACCAATATGCCGTCTGGCTGCACCAGCTGATGGAGCTTGAAGGCTTGCCGCGCGATGTCGTGACGGGCGTGATCATCGGCACGGTGGTACCGCGCGCGCTTCACAATTTGCAGGTGCTCGCGAGCAAATATTTCCACGCCGAGTCGGTGGTGGCGGGCGAGGGCGCTGCCGCCTGGCCGATCGCGCTGGACGTTGACGAGCCGCAAAATGTCGGCGCTGACCGCGCCCTCAACGCCATGGCAGCCCACGCCAAACACAAGGGCGACCTGGTGGTTATCGATTTCGGCACGGCGACGACGTTTGACGTTGTCGACTTCGATGGCGCCTACAAGGGCGGGATCATCGCGCCAGGAATCAACCTGTCACTCGACGCCCTGGTCAATGCCGCCGCCAAGCTTCCGCGCATCGCCATCGAGGCCCCGGACAATGACAGCGTCATCGGCCGGACGACAGTCAGCCAGATGCTGACTGGGGTCTATTGGGGCTATGTGGCGATGATGGAAGGGCTGACGGCACGCCTGAAGGCCGAGATCGGCCGGCCGGTGACGATCGTCGCCACCGGCGGGCTCGCCACCCTGTTCGACAAGCACACTACGCTGTTCGACGCCGTTGAACCTGATTTGACCATCCAGGGGTTGAGCCTGTTGTACGACATGACGGCAGCCAAAAAAGCATGATTCCCGGAGAAGAGTTACTGTTCCTCGCCCTCGGCGGGTCGGGCGAAATCGGCATGAACGTCAACCTCTACGGTTGCCGCGGGCGTTGGTTGATGGTCGACCTCGGGCTGACCTTCGCCGATCCCGATTATCCCGGCGTTGACCTGATCCTGCCCGAGCTGGAGTTCATCGAGCAGCAGCGCGATCGGCTGGCCGGCATCGTCCTCACCCACGGGCATGAGGATCATATCGGTGCGATCCCTTACCTTGCTGCCGACCTCAAGGCGCCGCTTTATGCTACGGCTTTCACAGCCGGGCTGATCGCCGGCAAGCTGGAAGAGGAAGGGCTTACCGGCCAGGTCAAGCTAAACATCGTCGACCGGGATGGCGAGATCGATCTCGGTGATTTCAAGGTCCGTTATGTCGCCCTGGCGCACTCCATTCCGGAAGGGAATGGGGTTCTGATCGAGACCCCATTCGGCAGGGTGTTCCACACCGGCGACTGGAAGATCGATGAGACTCCGGTCATGGGCGAGCCCTCGAGCCACGAGCCGCTGGAAAAGATCGGCGACGAGGGCGTGCTGGCGCTGGTGTGCGATTCCACCAACGTCTTTCAGGATGCCCCGTCCGGATCTGAAGCGGGCGTCCATGACGGGCTTCTCGCCGAAGTCCGCAAAGCGCGCGGGCGGGTCGCCGTCACGACCTTCGCGTCCAATGCGGCGCGGCTTCAGACAATCGGTCGGGTCGCCAGGGAAACCGGGCGCCGGGTATGCGTTGCCGGCCGTTCGCTCGAGCGGATCCTGCGGGTTGCCCAGGCCAGCGGTTATCTGAAGGACTTCCCGGAGCCGGTGCGCTTCGACGAAGCCATGCGCATGCCCAAGAATGAAGTGCTGATCGTGGCCACCGGCGGGCAGGGCGAGCCGCGCGCCGCTTTGGGCCGGATCGCCTTTGGCCAGCATGACCTAAAACTCAGCGAGGGCGATACGGTCATCTTCTCGTCAAAGATCATTCCCGGCAACGAAATGGCGATTGGCCGGACGATGAATGCCTTGTCCGATGCCGGCGTCGTCATCGTCACGGACCGGCAGGCGCATGTCCATGTCTCCGGCCATCCAGGGCGGCCAGAGCTTGCCGAAATGTACCGCTGGGTGCGGCCGCAGATCATCGTGCCGGTGCATGGCGAGGCCCGCCACATGGCGGAGCAGGCGCGGTTCGCTCTGGAATGCGGCGTTCCGAGCGCGGCCCTGCAGAGGAATGGCGAAATCATCCGGCTGGCGCCCGACGGCCCAGTCAAGGTGGGTGAGGCCAGGGTCGGCCGGCTGGTTCTCGATGGCGACGTAATTCTGCCGGCGGACGGGTCGACGATGAACGAGCGGCGCAAGATGGCCTTTGGCGGGCTGGTGACGGTGACGGTTCCGCTAACAGGGGATGGCAAGCTGGCCGGGACGATCCAGGTGCGGCCGTTCGGCGTTCCGGTCGAGGAAGACCGGGACGATTTTATCGCCGACGCCACCGATGCCGCGCAGCATGCCTTCGACGGCAAGCTTGGCGAGGACCAGCTTCGCGAGGGAGTCAGGTTGGCGGTCCGTCGCTGTGCCACGCTTTGGACAGGAAAGAAGCCGGTCGTTGACGTTCAAGTCTTGAAAGTCTCGACGTGAAGGTCGGATCGATCCTGGCCATCTATTTTCTGTTCTTCGCCGGCTCCACTTTCTTCCTGCTTCCGTTCGGTGTTCGGACTAGCGAGGAGATGGGGGAAGAAAAGGTCCCCGGCCAGGCAGACAGCGCGCCGCACCGGTTCGACTTGAAGCGGCATCTGGTAAAGGCGGCAGGGTTCGCCGCAATCTTGTTCGCTTTATATTATGCCAACTGGTCGAACGGGTGGATTACCGCCGACGACCTCGATTTCTACCATTAGCGGCGGCGATCGAGGGCTTGGGCTAGCGCGGCGTACAGCTTGCCAGTATCCGACGACATCAGGGTGACCGCCATGATCCCGCCGTCGCGCTCGGTGACGACCCGGCGCAGCATCGCCTCGAAATCGTGGACGTAGCGGTTGACCGACTGCTGGAACTCGCCGTCATTCTCATAATAGGCCCGGATCGCTTTGGCTTCCGACCCGTCGAGCAGTCTCACCGCGCGCCGGGTGAAGACGCCGCGGTTGCCTTTCAGGTATGAATCCCAGGCTTTTTCGTCGATTTCATCGGCCAGGATCTTGCCGACGTCGATCGAGGCCGAGTGCATCGAGTCGATTAACAGGGCGACGCGACGGGCAAAAGTCTCGCTGTCCTTCTCGCGGATCGCGACCTCTTTCTCCTCGATATGGCGTTCAAGCGCGGTGGCGCTTTGGCCAAGGTTCAGCATCTGCTGAGTCAGGCGGTCGGTTGCGGCGCGGGCCGTTTCAACCGCTCGGGCGGCGACGGTCTCAACTTCGCGCAGCCGGTCCTCGATCCCTTCGCGGATGACCTGCTCCAGCGCATCCCGGGTGGCGTTGGAAAGGTCAGCGGCGGATTCCGGGATGACCCGGGCCATGGCTTCACGGGCCCGCTCGGCGGCATGCGCGGCCGCTTCGCGGACCTGCACCATGGCCGCGACCAGGGCGGGGCCGGTTTCGGCGGTCAGATTGGCCGCGTCCGACTGGGCGCTGGTGATCGCCTGGGCGAGCGAAGACAATTTCTGTTCGGCGCCAATCACACCCTCGTCGATGCTGGCGAGCAAGGCCGTCAGCCGGTCCTGCTGCGCGGCAATGCCCGAGCCCGTCTCGGCGATTCGGCCGGCCGCTTCGCTGGCGGCGTCACGCATCCATTCGACTTCCGGCCGGGCCGAGCGGGCGGCATGGAGCAATCGCTCGGCGTCGGCCTCGGCCTGCGTGAAGCCCGCGGTCAGGCGTTCGCGTACCTCGACGGACAAGACCGCGACTTCCTCGCGAAGCGCGGTCGTCCTTTCCGCCAGGGCCGCAACCGTCGACTCGTTGTTCGTCGCGTCGAAACCGAGGTTGTCAAGCTCGGTCCTGGCTCGGCCGATTGCGCCGAGGATGGCCGTCGCCCGGTCGTCGCCATGCGTCGCCAGGTCGCTGAACCGTTCGGTTAGTCCACTCAGCGCCCGGTCGACGTCGGCAAGCATGCGCTGGCTGGCGCGTTCCTGCTCGGCTACCTTGGCGGCGAGCGAGTCGAGCGCCATCGAGGCATTGCCGACATGGTTTTCGATCGCTTCAGACGCTTCGACGCCGGTTCGGTTGAAGCCGGCCGCGGCTTGCTCGACGAGCGCCGACACGGCGGCCGCTTGGACATCGATGCCGGCGCGGATTTCGTCGAGCGCGCCGACGGTCCGATTGAGCAGGGCGTCGGTGGCTCGTGCAACGGCCGCTTCCGCATCCCCCACCTGCGCGGCCGCTCCGGCGCTCGCGCTTTCGATATGGGTGAGATGCGTCACTAGCCGTTGAGCCGCGTCGGCGACCATTTCGTCCGCCTGGCGGGTCATCTCCCCAAGCGCGCCGACCTGACGTTCAAATTCGGCGCTATGCTGAAGCGCCTGCGTGCCGGCGCCGCGCAACTGTTCGCTTACGGCCCTTGCGCTGGATTCTGCCCGCGGCAGGTCTTCGAGGAGAACGCCGATGTCATTGCGGGCTGATTCCGCCGCCCGGTCGAGAGCCTCGCCGTTCCGGAGCAGGCGCTCCGAGCTGGCATCGAGGTCGCGGGTGACTCCGCCGATCCTGCCGGTTGCCTCATCGCCCAAGGTCATCAAACGGCGGGTGATGTCGGTCAGCGAATTGTTGCTCTCGTCAATCTTCTGCGAAAGGACGCCGAGCACCGCTTCCAGTGCTCGGGCCTCGGTCCGCATGGTGATGACGGATCGAGTGAAGCGTTCGGCTTCGCGGCGGCGGGTCCGGCCGAACATCAGCCAGGCCAGGGCCATGACACCGAGCGGGGCCGCGGCAATCGACAGCCACTGCGCGATCAGCGGCGAGCTCAGCGGCTCGGCGCCGAGCGTCCGCCCGGCTGACCAGGCGATGTAGCCGGTCCACGCGACGGCGAGGAAGATGAGCCCCGTCGCCAGCACGGTCCTGCCACCGGCGCCGCGCAAATCCGTCTCCGCTTCCGACTCGGCCCATCGCACCCGGTCGAAGCCGGCGCGAAAAGGATTCCCTTCGTCGTCTGGCCGAGTCACCTCCACTTGCTGCTCGATGGCGGGATGGTCGGGGCGCGGGCTGGCTTGGGTCATGGCGAAATCAGTTTACCATCTTTGACTGCGCAAGAAAGCGATTAGAAAGGGTGTCGAGGGGAAAAGGGGGAGGATCGTCCCAATGGCGCTCGGCGCCTTGATCGCGGCCTATCAGGAAGACGATACCGGCGGGCTTCGAGCGCTCCTGCCGCTGTCAGGCCGTACCCTCATCGAATATCAGGTTCGCTGCGCGGCCGCGGCTGGGGCGGCGCCGATCGTCGTCATGGTCGAGCGCATACCGGCGGCGCTCAATGACGCTTTCGACCGGCTGCGCGGCGAAGGGGTGCCGGTCCTGCCGATCAGCGACCCGGCAGAAGGCGCGACTCGGTTCGAACCGGGGTCGTCGATCATCCTCATCGGCGACGGCGTGGTTCCGCCCACCGAGCTGCTTGCTCAACTGGCCGAGGAGCGTGAGCCGGCGGTGGCGACAGTGCCGGACGACGACCTGCATGCCGGTTTTGAGCGGATCGACGCCAGCAGCCGCTGGGCGGGGGTGGCGCTGGTCGACGGGCGGACGCTGGGCGCGACCGTGTCGATGCTCGGCGATTGGGATCTGCAATCTACCCTGCTTCGCCGCGCCTTGCAGGACGGGGCAATGCAGCTTCCGGTTGCGCCCGGAGTCGGCGAACCTCTCCTGGCCGAGGGGACAGACGACCTGGCCGACTTCGAGAAACATTTGTTTCACGCCTCGGTGGGTGCCCGCGACGATTGGGCGAGCCGCTATGTCTTGCCTCCCATCGAGCAATTGGCAACGCGGCGTTTGCTTCAGGCGAGATTTCCGCCCGAATGGCTGGTCGGGCTCGCCCTGCTTCTCACCCTTGCTGCGGCGTTCTGTTTTTCACGGGGCTGGCTGTGGCCGGCGGTCATCCTGATGATTGTTTCAACCCCGCTGGACCTGATCGCCGCTCGGCTTTCGACGCTGCGCCTGCGCTCGATCCGGTCGCGATCGATGGCGCGCCGGCTGTTGTGGCCGGCGGCGGCGCTGGCGTTGCTTGCGCTTGGCTGGTGGCTGAGCCGGCATGGGGCGGGGTGGGGCGCATTTTTCGCGGCCGTGACTGCGGTCGCCTTCGCGGAGGCGGCGCGGATCGAACGAGGGCATGTCGACATGCCCGGCCGGCAGTGGCTTTTTTCCCGCCGGAACGCGGTGCTGGGCGGCATTCCCTTTGCCATTTTCGGCTTCTGGACGCTCTATCTGGTGGCCGTCGCGACTTATGCGGCACTGTCCTTTTTCTACACACAGCACTTCCACCACCGGGTCGAGCGATTGACGACGCGTTAACTGCAATCGGATAATGCAGGTCTATGGTGCCGGATGAATGGCCGATCGCGCCGCCCGCCGTTCGGGTGGCTAGCCCCGCGCGCCGCGCGGGCCGCCGCCGCTTGCCGATCGTCCAGCAGGACTTTTTCCTCGACCCCGCCAAGCGCCTGACAGAACAGGAACGGGCGCTGATGACGGCGATGCTCGCCGACCTGATCGGGACTATCGCGGACGAACTCGGCGCAGTGGTGACGGCGCCGATGGGCGCCGCCAACGATGAGGACGGCCATCACTTGCTCCTTCTGCTGAGCGCCGCTGGCCAGCTTGATCATCCGGAATTGATTTCGCTGCTTCTGCGACGCGCCGACGAAGAGCGGATCGCCGCCGCAATGCGATCGCGGTCCGGTGGTCACCCCGCCTTCCTGCAGGCATTGGTCGCTGACAGCGATGCGTCGACCGCTGGTGCGGCTATGGGCCTGATTCTCGCCCGTGGCGCCCGCCGCGACCGGCTTGGGCAGCCGCGCCTGCAGTTCGACGATCTCTCGCCGAACCTGGCGGCCGACCTTGTCTATCGGATCGCGGCCGCGCTTCGCCCGCGCCTAGTGCCGCCGCTGTCGACCGACCAGGCCGACCGGCAACTTGCCGCCGCCGTCGACCAATTGCTGGCGCGGCGGTCGCCGGACAAGTCGATGACCCGCCTGACTAGGGGGCTAGTCACCGCCCTTCACAGCGCCGGCAAACTTGGCGAGCCGGTCATCAAGGCGGCCGCCGAAGAAGGAGATGTCAGTTTTGTCGCCGAGGCGCTGGCCGAGATGGCCGGTGTATTGAGCGACGAATCCTGGGACCGGATGGTGGACGGCGGCGACGGGCGGCTGATGCTGCTGTTCCGCATGGCCGGCGTGTCGCGGACCTTGGCGGCCGGCATCCTGGGCATCCTCGCCGACCTGATCGGCATCGACCATCCAGGCGCCGAAATCACGCGCTTTGACGCCATCGGCGACGCCGAGGCCGAACGGGTTCGGCTGTCGCTGCAACTGAACCCGGCCTACCACGAAGCGCTGTCGGCGCTTGGCAAGAGCGATGGCGAGCGCACCTTCTGATCCCCCGCCGGTACTGGGTCGGGTCGACCGCAACGGCCGGCTCGTCGCCGCCGACCCGGAGCTTGCGGCGCTTCAGGCCGAGGCCGGGTCGAGCGTCGGGAGCGAACTTGCGCTTCCACAGATTGCGGCCATTGCTCGGCTCGCACGCAAGCTTGGAGTGCCAGTTTCGAGGCCCGCGGTCGCCGCCGGCGCCGATCAGGACTATGAATTGTGGGTGCGCGCCACCCCGGACGGCGACGACGTCGCGCTGGCGCTCGAGCGCTGGACGGCGGTGCCGGCCCGTCGGGCGCGGCTGACCGGGCTGGTGCCGACTGACGCCGACCTGGGCGTCGGGCCAGCCGCGCATGGCTGGGTCACGGATGAGCAATTGCGGGTCGTCAGCCTGTCGCCGGAGCTTGCCGCCAAGCTTGGGGTCGAGCTGGGAGAGGTCCTCGGCGAGCCGCTGACCAAGCTTTTCAAGCTCGAGGAAAATGATTCGGGCGAGATGCCGATGCTGGTCGCGCTCGCTTCACGGACGAGTTTCGCCGGTCAGCGGGCGCAAGCCCGGGGCGGCGACAAGGCGGTTGTGATGCTGAAGGGCGAAGGCGTGATCGGCGCCGACGGCGGTTTTGCCGGTTTCAAGGGCAGCGCCGAACCGGAAGACCAGGCAAAGCCGGCAGCGGCAGCCGTTCCGGCCGGCATGGTCGACCAGATGCTCGACCAGGCGTTGCGCGCGCCACTCGACCGGATCATCGAAAGTGCCGACCGGATCGCCGAACGCAGCGACGGGCCGCTCCGTAGCGACTATGCCGCCTATGCCAGCGACATCTCGGCGGCGGCGCGGCACTTGCTTTCGGTCATCCGCTCAATGGGCGAGGAGTCGGGCGGCGCTCGCGACCGACTCAACCTGGCGGCCTTGGCCAGTGAAGCGGCGGGGCTTCTGGAACAGGAAGCCGAAGCGGCGGACATCCGGATCGCCATCGAGCCGGCCGGCCCCTTGTCGGTCTATGGCGAAAGCCGGGGAATCATCCAGATTCTGGTGAATTTGATAGGCAATGCGGTGCGTCATTCGCCGGCAGGAAGCACGGTCGCGATCTCCTTCGAAGTGTCGGGCAACCAGGTCCAGGCCCATGTCAGCGACAATGGCCCGGGCATCGACCCCGCCGACCATCAGCGGATTTTCGAACGATTCCAGCGCGCCAAGACGACCACGGATGGTTCGGGGCTAGGCCTGGCGATCGCCCGGCGCCTGGCCCGGTCGATGGGCGGCGACATCCTGATCGATAGTGAGCCTGGGAAGGGCGCGCGCTTTACCCTGAGCCTGCCGGCGGCCTGAGGCCTAGCGCTTGCCAACCGGCACATAGTTGCGTTGGGTGGCGCCGACGTAAAGCTGGCGCGGGCGGCCGATCCTCTGTTCGGGATCGGAGATCATCTCATTCCATTGCGCTACCCAGCCAACGGTACGGGCGAGGGCGAACAAGGCGGTGAACATGTCCGTCGGAAAGCCGATCGCGTTCAGGATCACGCCCGAATAGAAATCGACGTTTGGATACAGTTTCTTGTCGATGAAATACTCGTCGCTCAGGGCGATATGTTCGAGCTCCTTGGCGACATCGAGCACCGGGTCTGACTTGCCAAGCTCCTTAAGCACTTCGTCCGCGGTCTGCTTCATTACCTTCGCTCGCGGATCAAAATTTTTGTACACGCGATGGCCGAAGCCCATCAGCCGGAACGGGTCGTCCTTGTCCTTGGCGCGCCGGATATATTCAGGAATGCGTTTCACGTCGCCGATCTCGCGAAGCATGTTCAGCGCGGCTTCATTGGCGCCGCCGTGCGCCGGACCCCAGAGGCAGGCGATCCCGGCCGCGATGCAGGCGAACGGGTTGGCGCCGGACGATCCGGCCAGGCGGACCGTCGAGGTCGACGCATTTTGCTCATGGTCGGCGTGGAGGATGAAAATGCGCCGCATGGCGTTCTCGATGACCGGATTGACTTCATAGGCCTCGGCCGGGACGCCGAATGTCATGCGCAGGAAATTCCCGGTGTAGCTCAGGGAGTTATCGGGATACATGAAGGGCTGGCCGATCGAATATTTGAACGCCATGGCGGCGATCGTCGGCATTTTCGCGATCAGCCGGTGGGAAGCGATCAACCGCTGGGTGGGATCCGTGATGTCCGTGGAATCGTGATAGAAAGCGCTCAAGGCACCAACGACGCCGCACATGATCGCCATCGGATGGGCGTCGCGCCGGAATCCCCGGTAGAAGGTCGCCAGCTGCTCATGCAGCATGGTGTGCCGGCTGATCGTATAGGTGAATTCGGTGAGTTCACCGGCTGTCGGCAGCTCACCGTGCAGAAGCAGATAGGCAACCTCCATGAAGGTCGATTGCTCGGCCAGCTGGTCGATCGGGTAGCCGCGATGGAGGAGTATGCCCTGCTCGCCGTCGATATAAGTGATCTCGCTCCGGCAGCTCGCCGTCGAGGTGAAACCCGGGTCGTAGGTGAACATGCCGGTTTCGGCATAAAGCTTTCGCACATCGACAACCTGCGGCCCGACCGAACCGTCGATCACCGGATAGACGTGATCGGTCCCGTCGAAGCTCAGCGTTGCGTTAGGGTTGGTCATTCCTGAGGCTCCAAGGTCTGGTCGGCGATGCGGGCGAGGCTTTCGGACTTGCCGAGCAGGACGAGGACGTCGAATATGCCCGGTGAAGTCGTCTTGCCGGTCAAAGCCGCGCGCAACGGTTGTGCGAGCTTGCCTAGCTTAAGCGAGCGCTCCTCTGCAACATTTCGCACTGCAGCATCGGTGGTTTCGTGCGTCCACGCTTCGACTGCGGCAAGTTTATTGTGCACTGCAGCAAGGTTTTCCCGCGAGTCGGGGGTCAGCAGTTCGGAGGCTTGCGGTTCAATCTGGATTGGACGGCTCGCAAACAGGAAGGACGCGCTTTCGGCCAAGGCGTTGAGGTCATGGGCGCGGGCCTTGAGCTCAGGCATCGCGCGGAGGAGCAGTGCGCGGTCGGCATTCGGCGGCAGCCGCGGCATGACCAACTCGACGAGCCGGTGATCGTCCGCTTCGCGCATGTAATGGCCGTTAAGATTCTTGAGTTTCTTGAAGTCGAAGCGGGATGGCGACTTGCCGACGTGGTCCAAATCAAACCATTCGATGGCCTGGTCGCGGCTGATGATCTCGTCGTCGCCATGCCCCCAGCCCAGCCGGAGCAGATAATTGCCGACGGCCTCGGGCAGATAGCCCATGTCGTCGCGGTAGGAGTCGACCCCGAGCGCGCCATGGCGCTTGCTGAGCTTGGCGCCGTCAGGCCCGTGGATGAGCGGCACATGGGCATAAACCGGTTCCGGCCAGCCCATCGCCCGGATGATCGCCAGCTGCCGGAAGGCGTTGTTGAGATGGTCGTCGCCGCGAATGACGTGAGTGACGCCCATGTCATGGTCGTCAACCACGACGGCAAGCATATAGGTGGGAGTACCGTCGGAACGCAGCAGAACGAAGTCGTCCAGCTCGCTGTTCTGGACGGTGACCCGCCCCTGGACCCGGTCCTCGATCACGGTTTCGCCGTCGCGGGGTGACTTCAGGCGGATGACGAAGGGCGTATCGCCCCGCGGCTCCGTGACGTCGCGCCATGGGCTCTCGATTCGGAAAGGCCTGCGCTCGGCTTGTGCCTTGGCGCGCGCTGCCGCGAGTTCATCCTGTGTCATGTAGCAGCGGTAGGCGTGTCCCCGTTCGAGCAGCTTGTGGGCGACCTCCGCATGCCTGGCCCAGAATTGTGACTGGAAATATTCATGTCCGTCCCAGTCGAGCCCGAGCCAGCGCAAGCCGTCGAGGATGGCCTCGATGGCCTCGTCGGTGGATCGCGCCTTGTCGGTATCCTCGATCCGAAGCAGGAATTTGCCGCCATGGTGGCGCGCGAACAGCCAGTTGAAGAGCGCCGTCCGGGCGCCGCCGATATGAAGGAATCCGGTGGGCGAGGGCGCAAATCGGGTAACGACCGGTTTCGACAAGCTGCTTGCGTTCAAGCTCGCTTTCCTCTTCTAGGATGCTGCAATGCAACGAACGAGCGCCCCTAACATAGCGGGTGCGCCTGTTCCACAGCATGCTCGGGGCTATTGGAAGGGGCGCCTCAGCGCCATTCGGGAGGATATCGAGCGCTTTCTCGAGCGAGAGCGCGCGCAACTTCCACCATGGATCGCGGTCGGGTTCGGCACCGGCATCGCGACCTGGTTCGGCTTGGGCCGACAGGAAGAATGGGCCGCTTTCCTTTGTCTCACGACCGGCCTGGCAATCGCCGGCTTCGGCATGGGCACGGGCAGGCTGGAACGCGCCCTTGGCTGGTTTGCCTTGGCAATGGCGACCGGATGCGCGCTCATCTGGCTACGGGCGGGTTGGGTCGCGTCGCCGCGCCTGGAGCGGCCTGCGGTCGTGACGTTCGAAGCCAGGGTTGAACGGGTTGAAACCCTGGCGGCGCGCGAATCGCTGCGCTTGACGCTTCGGCCGACAGATTCCGCGCTGCCGCCTCGTGTCCGGGTCAATCTGCCCCAGGACCAGGCCAATCGGGGGCTTGCTCAAGGCGCTGTCGTCCGGCTCCGCGCAAGGCTTATGCCGCCCCCGCCCATGGCGTTGCCTGGGAGCCATGACTTCGCCCGCGACTTCTGGTTCCGGGGCATCGGCGCCAGCGGTCGGGCGATTGGCGAGATCGAACTCCTGCGCTCCTCCAGTCCAACCGGCATTTCTGGAGTCCGGGCCAGGCTGGACCGCCACATTCGTGAACAATTACCCGGCTCGGCTGGAACGGTCGGGACCGCTTTCGCCACCGGCGACCAGAATGCGATCAGCGACGCGGATGCGGACGCCATGCGGCGCTCCGGCCTGGCGCATCTGCTTTCGGTCGGCGGCTTGCACATCACCGCCGCGGTCGGCTTGGCGATGTTCCTGTCGCTGAAGCTTCTCGCCCTGTCCGAGCGATTGGCGCTACGCTTCAATCTGGTGCTCGTCGCGGCCGCGGCCGGGGCCCTTGCGGGGATTGGCTATACGGTCTTGACCGGCAGCCAGGTGCCCATGCTGCGCAGCTGCATCGCGGCGTTGATCGTGCTTGCCGGGATCGCCATGGGACGAGAGGCGATCAGCCTCCGGATGCTTGCAGTTGCCGCATTGGTCATCCTTGCCGTCCGCCCGGAAGCGGTGGTTGGACCGAGCTTCCAGCTGAGCTTCGCCGCAGTGGGCGCCATTATCGCCCTTCATTCGACGAAATGGGCGCGGCGGATGTTCATGCGGCGCGACGAAGGGACCGCCGGCCGGGTCGGGCGAGGCGTTGCCAACCTGCTGGTCACCGGTCTGGTCGTAGAGCTGGCCGTCATGCCCTTCGCCATGTTCCACTTCCACAAGGCCGGATTCTACGGCGTTCTGGCCAACATTGTCGCTATTCCGCTGACAACTTTCGTCATTCTGCCGCTGGAGTTCGCCTCGCTGCTCCTCGATTCGGTCGGGATTGGCGCGCCCTTATGGTGGGTGACAGGACAGTCGATCGACTTCCTGCTGTGGATTGCGCGGACCGTGGCCGCGTCCACCCGGATGGCGACGATTGGGGATATGCCGGCATGGTCGCTGGCGGCGATGACTTTCGGGGGACTGTGGCTCGGGCTATGGACGACGCGCCCGCGCCTGCTGGGCTTCGTGCCGATCGCGACCGGAGTGCTCGGCGCCGCCTTGACCCCCCAGCCGGACCTACTCGTGTCTGGCGACGGGAGACATCTGGCGTTGGTCGAGGAAGGCGTTCCGCGCCTGCTCCGCGACCGTGCGGGCGATTACGTTCGCTCCCTCTTCGCCGAAGTTGCTGCGTATGACGGTGATCCGCTTTCCCTGACCGGGTCGCGCAGCGGTAGGTGTTCCCGCGATTCCTGCGTCGGCCGGATCGAGCGGGACAGCCGTACCTGGACCGTTCTGGCCACCAAATCCGGCCAGAAGCTGGACTGGGAAATACTGAGCAGGACTTGCGCCAGGGCGGATATCGTGGTGTCCGACCGCTGGCTGCCGCGCGGCTGCATGCCGCGTTGGCTGAAGCTGGACCGGGATGCGCTGGCGAAAACCGGCGGCGTCGCCATCTACCTTGGCAGGGAACCACGGACAGAGACGGTTCGGGAGCGGATCGCCGGTCACCCTTGGGGAAGCTGACACAGGCTTGCCGAACGGTTATGCTGCCTCGTCGTGAGAGGGGAAATATCATGCCGCAATATGTGATCGAACGGGACATGCCGGGCGTCGGATCGCTCGGACCATCCGACCTCAAAGCCGCTTCGCAGACCAGTTGCACGGTGCTTCACGAGATGGGACCCGACATCCAGTGGGTCCAAAGCTATGTCACCGACGACAAGATCTACTGCATCTATCGCGCGCCGAACGAGGCGATGATCCGCGAGCACGCGGAAAAGGGCGGCTTCCCCGCCAACCAGATTTCCGAAGTCCACGCCATGATTGACCCGACCACGGCGGAATAGGATTATTCCGCCCCGGCTTCCCAGACGGCGAGTTCGTTGCCGCTGGGGTCGGCAAAGTGAAAGCGCCGGCCGCCGGGGAAGGATCGGATCGGCCTGAGAATCCTGCCGCCGGCGGTCTCGACGGCAGTGAGATAGGCTTCGAGGTCCTTGACCTGGATGACGGGCAGGGGCGCCGCCGGGCGCTCCGCTTCATCCGACTGGATGCCAATGTCGGTGTCGCCGCTCATCGTCGCGGCGTAGGTCGGCGCAAACTGGGTCATCGTCCAGCCGAAGGCGCGTTCGTAAAAGGCGCGGGTGGCGGCGATATCCGTCCCGGGCAGCTCGACATAGTCCATTCGCGCCATCGCAGCCTCCATCGCGGACACATCCAAGTTTACGCCAGTCTAGCGCGCCAGTTGCGCCCGTCAGTGGTCAAACGCTCATCGGCCGACTGATAATACTTCAACTATCCCGCTTTGGGATCGGTCAGAGCGGTCGGTCGGAACTGTCAGTACCGGCGGATTAGTCCCGCCAGCTTGCCCTGAATCTGAACCTGGTCCTCGCGATAGCGCTGCGGCGAATAGGAGCGATTGGCCGGGTCGAGACGGATCATATTACCTTCGCGCCGATAGGTCTTGAGGGTCGCTTCCTCGTCATTGATCAGCGCCACGACGATTTCCCCGTCGCGCGCCGAATCGACCTTGCGAATGAGGGCAAAGTCGCCGTCGAGGATGCCTTCATCGACCATGGAATCGCCCGACACTTCCAGCGCATAATGTTCGCCGGGGCCAAGCAGCGCCGCCGGAACGGCGAAGCTTTCAGTGCCTTGGAGCGCCTCGATTGGCGTGCCGGCCGCGATCCGCCCGTGCAGGGGAATGTCGAG
Organism: Sphingomicrobium sp.; assembly: GCA_035699505.1. Taxonomy (GTDB): domain Bacteria; phylum Pseudomonadota; class Alphaproteobacteria; order Sphingomonadales; family Sphingomonadaceae; genus Sphingomicrobium. The sequence continues at coordinate 21,690 of DASSPS010000052.1, forward strand.
CGTGTCGTTGGCCGGGGTCGGCACGACCGGTCGCGTCACCGGTGCCGCGGCGGGCGCGGACGCCTCGGGGAGCTTGAGGATCTCAAGCGCCCGCGCGCGGTTGGGAAGCCGGCGGATGAAGCCGCGTTCCTCGAGCGCGGAAATCAGCCGGTGGACGCCCGACTTGGACTTCAGGTCGAGAGCTTCGCGCATCTCGTCGAAACTGGGGCTGATGCCGTCGCTGCCGAGACGGTCGCGAATGAAGAGCAGCAATTCGTGCTGTTTAGAGGTGAGCATCGGCCGGGCCACTCCCAGGTAGGAACGAACAGGGAACGTGTAGGAAACGAAGCGCGGTTCGTCAAGCCGCCATTGAGGCGCGCGCCAAATTCAGGAAATTTTCGAGCAGGCGGTGGCCATGTTCGGTGGCGACGCTTTCGGGGTGGAACTGGACTCCGTGGACGGGTGCGCTCGGGTGAAAAGCGCCCATGATTACGCCGTCTTCACTCCAGGCGTTGGCGACCAGCGGCGCTCCGTCCGCCATGGCCAGCGAGTGATATCGCGTGGCATTGAAGGGCGAGGGCAGACGAGCGAAGACGCCGTTGCCCACATGGCGGACGGTCCCGGTCTTGCCATGCACTGGCGTCGTTCGGTCGACGGACATTCCGCAGGCGACGGCAATCGCTTGATGACCCAGGCAGACGCCGAGCAAGGGCCGCTGTCGTTCGATGCAAGCCGCCGCGAGCGAGACCGAAATGCCGGCGTCCTCCGGCGTTCCCGGACCGGGCGAAATGAGCAGGGCCAGCGCGGGATCGGCAAGCGCCTCGCTGACAGTAATTCCGTCGTTGCGTTCGACCTGAACCGCCGCGCCCAGCGACTTGAGATAGTCGACGAGCGTGAACGTGAAACTGTCGTAGTTGTCGATGATCAGGACGGTTGGCTGATCCAGTTCGGCCTCGGCTAATTGCCGCTTGCGGTCAGTCGCTGACGGGTCGCGGCTATAGCGCTGTCGTTCCGCCTTATGCCAACTTCCTTGCGCATGGCATTGACAAACTGCTGGCCATATTCCTGCGACAGCGGCTCCTGGAATTCGCGCTGCACGGTGGTGATGAGCCCGGGCTGGCTGAGCGCATTGCCGGGGGTGATGCGGTTGACCTTCACGATGAAAAAGCCGCGGCCCTGGGGGTCGGCGATCATGCGGCTCTTGCCAGCGCCGAGGCTGAACAGCAATTGGACCGGCGCCGGTACCTTGTTGCCCATTTGGGTCAACTCGAGACGCCGCGATGCGACCTGCTGAACCGGCGGGATATTGATTCCCGACTGCGCCACCGCGTCCTTTACCGAGAAGTTCCGCGCGACCTTTGCGGCGATCTGCGTCGCGACCGTCCTGGCGCGCACGGTCGCCTGCTGTTTGATCCAGTTCGAGCGGACCCGGTCGCTGACCTCGGCGAGTGGAGCCGGCGCCGCCGCCACCACGCGCGCCGGTGCGACCAGCGCATAGCCGGCTTCGCCCGAGAGCGTGACAATCACCGGATCCTCATTCTCGCCGAGCAGGAAGCCGTCCTTTAGGACCGGCGCCAGATCCTCCGGGAATCGATAGGCGGGATCGGTCCTCGACGTGCCATCGGCCAGCAGGAGTGGAGTTTGGGTCGCCTGCAGCCTGGCCTTGGCTACGGCTTCCTGGAAATTGGCTCCGCCATCGACCTCAGACTCGATGGTGGAAGCCAGATCGCTAAGCGCGCTCTTGCGCTTTTCCGCGGAAATGGAGGCGGCCAGCTCGGCGCGAACATCGGCCAATGAGCGCCCGCCTTCCTGCCGGATCGATTCCACCTTGAGCACGTGCCAACCGAGATCCGAACGGATCGGACCGACAATCGCGCCCGACGCCGCCGAAAAGGCGGCGGTGGCGACCTGAGTGCCGGCGGTCGACGTCAATTCCGGTTTGGTTTTTGCGCCGAGCGCGACATCTTGCGGGCTAAGCCCGGCTGGTGCCGCGGCCGCCGCCAGCGAGGCGCCGCCACGGGCCCGCTGAGCGATCTGGTTGGCCACGTTCTGATTCTGGACGATCGCCTGGCTGAAGGTCCGGATTTCCTTCGGCGCATAGTCGGACGCGCGGGCCTTGTAGGCGTCGGCGATCTCCTTGTCGGTCGCGGCGACGCTGGCGACCTGGTCGGGGCCGATCCGGGCGATCCGGAAAGATCGCTGTTCCGGCACCATGTAGCGGTTACGATTGGCGGCGTAGAAGCGCTGCAGATCCGCATCGCTGGGATTGAGCCCGGCGGTGAATGCGGTGACCGGCACCAGGGCGAGTTCGCCCTGCCGCGCTTCCAGCAGCATGTTGGCGTAAGGGGTGGCGACGCCGACCGGGATCCGGCTGGCGCTGGCGACGGGCGCCAGGATCAGACGCTGCATGAGCAATTCGCTGATCAGGGCGCGAACCTCGCCATCGGTCATGCGCTGCTGGGCAAGGAATTGCTGATAGGCCGACTCGCTGAACCGGCCGTTCAGGCCGCGCGCGGCGGGAATCTTGGCGATCTCCGCGCCGATCAGTCGGGGCGATAGCGAGAAATCGAATTTTCTGGTGAATGCTTCGAGAGTCTTGCGGTCGATGAGTGACGACAGGATGGCGTTGAATTCACCGGCCAGCGCGGAATATCCCGATTCGGGGTTCTGCTGACGCACCTGCGTCAGCCGCTGCTCCATTGCCTTGCCCATGTCCTGATCGGTGACTTTTTCCGATCCCACCGTGGCAAGGGTCGAGCTGCTGCTGCCGAAGCCGCCGGAAACGACAGTCTGGATATCGCCCAGGGCGAAGGATGCCGCGATCGCCAGCACGAAGAGGATCAGGATGAAGGAACCGACCTTTGACTTGGCCAGGCGGCGCACGGACGAAAGCATCATTTACTCGCGGGATGGGGGAAAGGGTTTCAGGCCGCTTTAGGCAGGGCGGCACCGACCTTCAAGCAGGCGGCCTTGCCAAATTGCGGCACGTGGCTAGGTCGGCGCCGAAACTGGCAGTGAGAATGACATGGCCCGGCGCAAACTGGTGGCAGGCAATTGGAAGATGCACGGCACAGGGATCGATCTTGCCGAGATCGAGGCGATTGCGGCCGCGTCAGGCGCTCACGGTGAGGTCGATGTCGCCCTTTGCCTGCCGGCGACCCTGATCGAGCGCGCCGCCCGGACGGCCACTGGGTTCGCCATTGGCGGGCAGGACGTGCACCAGGCGGAAAAGGGCCCCCATACCGGCTGCGTCAGCGCCGCCATGCTGACCGATGCCGGCGCGACGCTGACCATCGTCGGTCATAGCGAGCGGCGGGAAGCTCAGCATGAGAGTGACGCAGACGTAAAAGCCAAGGCCGAAACTGCGCTCGCGGCCGGGCTTGATGTCATCCTGTGCATCGGCGAAAGCCTCGGGATTCGGGAACAGGGCAAGGCGGTCGAGGTCGTCGACACGCAATTGGCCGCGTCCTTGCCCGACCAAGTCGGCGAGGCGGGCGCTTTTTCCATAGCCTATGAGCCGATCTGGGCGATCGGCACCGGCAAGGTGGCGTCGATAGCCGACATCGACGAGATGCATTCGGCGCTACGCAGGCGGCTGGAATCAGCCTTTGGGCCGATGGGGCAGTCGATCCGAATCCTCTACGGCGGCTCGGTCAAGGCGACCAACGCCGCAGAAATCTTCGCTGTTCAGGACGTCGACGGCGCGTTGGTCGGCGGCGCCAGCCTCAAGGCCGCCGACTTCCTGCCCATCGTCGAGGCCGCCGCCCGCGCCGGTTGAAGCCGCGCCGTGCATCGCCTAGATGGCCGCAACCATTCAAGAAAGCCCGCCAGTGTTCACCTTCCTGTTGATCGTCCAGACCATCATCGCCGCCTCGCTCGTCGCCGTCATCCTCATGCAGCGCTCCGAAGGCGGCGGTCTCGGCGTCGGCGGCAGCTCATCCGGCTTCATGACGGCCAGGGGCGCGGCCGATTTCCTAACCCGGACGACCGCCATCCTGGCCGGCATTTTCGTCACTTTGTCGATCGTCCTGGCGGCGATCGCCGGTGTTTCTCGCGAGCCGACCAGGGTCGACACGTCGCTGGCCAACCAGGCGGCTCCGGCCGCACCGACCGGCACCGGCCTGCCGCCGCTTGCGCCCGGAACCACAGCGCCGGCGCAGAACCAGACCCAGCCGGCCGAGAACCAGGCCGCGCCCGCCGTCCCGCTCGCTCAATAAGGCGGCCAGGCAACATCAGAAAATATTTGCGTGGGCGGGTTGCCTTCCCCGCCTCTCTATCCCTAAGCCCCGACTCCCATGGCGCGGTATATTTTTGTCACCGGCGGCGTGGTCTCCTCGCTCGGTAAAGGTCTTCTTTCAGCTTCGCTCGGGGCGCTTTTACAGGCGCGCGGATACAAGGTCCGAATTCGAAAGTTCGATCCCTATCTGAACGTCGATCCGGGGACGATGTCGCCCTATCAGCATGGCGAAGTCTATGTCACCGACGACGGCGCCGAGACCGACCTCGACCTTGGCCATTACGAACGCTTCACGGGCGTTTCGGCCAAGCAATCGGACAATATCACCACCGGCCGAATCTACCGCGACATTATCGCCAGGGAGCGGCGTGGCGATTATCTCGGCGCAACGGTACAGGTCATCCCGCACGTCACCAATGCCATCAAGGAATTCGCGCTTGCCGATACCGATGGCCTTGATTTCGTGATCTGCGAAATCGGCGGCACCGTCGGCGACATTGAAAGCCTGCCATTCGTCGAGGCGATCCGCCAGCTCCGCAACGATCTCGGCCGCGACCAGACTGTCAGCGTCCACACCACGCTGGTCCCGTGGATAAAGGCCGCCGGCGAGCTCAAAACCAAGCCAACCCAGCATAGCGTCCGTGAACTGTCCAGCCTGGGCGTTCAGCCCAACGTCCTCTTGTGCCGGACAGAGAAGGAAATCCCCGAAAGCGACCGGGCCAAGATCGCCCTGTTCTGCAACGTCCCCGCGTCCGCGGTCATCCAGGCGCTCGACGCACGGTCGATCTACGATGTGCCGCTGCAATATCATAAGGAAGGCCTCGACGACGAAGTCCTGAAGGCGTTCGGAATCACCGACGCGCCGGCCCCCGACGTTGCCTGCTGGGTCGAGATCATGGACCGCCTGGACAATCATGAAGGCGAAGTGACGATCGGGGTCGTCGGCAAATATGTCGGCCTGCCAGATGCCTACAAGAGCCTTAGCGAGGCGCTTGTCCATGGCGGGATTGCGAACCGCGCGAAGGTCAACATACGCTGGCTGGACGCGGAATTGTTCGAGCATTCCGACGCCAACCTCGCTGCCGAACTGGAGCCGCTACACGGCATCCTGGTGCCAGGTGGCTTCGGCGAGCGCGGCAGCGAAGGGAAGATAGCCAGCGCCACCTTCGCCCGCGAACGCAATGTGCCCTTTTTCGGAATTTGTTTCGGGATGCAGCTGGCGTGCATCGAAGCGGCACGCAACACTGCCGGCATCGCCGAAGCAAGCAGCACCGAATTCGGTGAAACATCCGAGCCGGTTGTGGGGCTGATCACGGAATGGATGAGCGCGGAGGGGCTGCAGAAACGCGTTGCCGACGGCGATCTGGGCGGCACCATGCGGCTCGGCGCCTATCCGGCCAGGCTCGGCCACAACAGCAAGGTTGCCCAGCAATATGGAGCGACCGAGATCAGCGAGCGCCACCGCCACCGCTATGAGGTCAATATCCACTACCGCGATGCGCTGGAGAAAGGCGGACTGATCTTTTCCGGCATGTCGCCGGACGGCCAGCTGCCCGAAATTGTCGAGCGGCCCGACCATCCCTGGTTCATCGGCGTCCAGTTCCATCCAGAACTGAAAAGCCGCCCGTTCGACCCGCACCCATTGTTCGCCGGCTTCATCGAAGCCGCCTTGAAGCAGTCGCGGCTGGTCTAAACAAACTTTCGCACTAAATCGGGCACCCCATGAGCAACAGCATTTCCACCCGCCTCGCCGTCCTGGGGTCCGGGCCTGCCGGCTACACCGCCGCTATTTACGCGGCCCGGGCCGGCCTCGCACCGATCGTCATCCAGGGCATCCAGCCCGGCGGCCAGCTGACGACCACGACCGACGTCGAGAATTATCCCGGTTTCCGCGACGTCATCCAGGGCCCGTGGCTGATGGAGGAGATGCAGGCCCAGGCTGAGCATGTCGGCACCAAGGTCATCTGGGACCACATCACTTCGGTTGACCTGTCGCGCCGGCCGTTCCGTCTGAGCGGCGACGGCGGCACGCAATATTTCGCCGACGCACTGGTCATCGCCACCGGCGCCCAGGCCAAATGGCTCGGGCTGCCGTCGGAGGAGCATATGAAGGGCAGGGGCGCCTCGGCCTGCGCGACCTGCGACGGCTTCTTCTACCGGGGCAAGAAGGTCGCCGTGATCGGCGGCGGCAATACCGCGGTCGAGGAAGCGCTCTATCTCACCAACCACAGCCATGACGTCACCCTGATCCACCGCCGCGATTCGCTTCGCGCCGAGAAAATCCTGCAGGATCGGCTGTTCGCCAATGAGAAGATCAAGGTGATCTGGGACAGCGAAGTTGTGGAATTCGTCGGCGGCGGGACGCCGGAGGCTCTGACCGGCCTCGACATCCGCAACCGCCTGACCGGCGATGTCAGCCGCGTTGACGTCGAAGGCGCCTTCGTCGCCATCGGCCACAAGCCGGCGACCGAGCTGTTCGCCGACCAGCTCGAACTGGACGAGGACGGCTATCTCAAGGTCGAGCTCGGCTCGACCCGGACCACCATCCCCGGCGTGTTCGCCTGCGGTGACGTCATGGACAAGATCTACCGCCAGGCCGTGACCGCCGCCGGCACCGGCTGCATGGCGGCGCTCGACGCCGAAAAGTTCCTCGCCGCCCAGGAATATGAAGCGATGGCAGCCGAATAGGGTTCAGCGGGCGGCAAGCCTTTCCGCGAAGGCCAGCAGGGTCCCGAAGGTCGCGAAATCCTCGGCCTCGACATCGTCGTCCTCGATAATGACCCCGAGCTTTTCTTCGATCGCCGTCAGGA
>DASSPS010000053.1:0-14863 GCA_035699505.1 Sphingomicrobium sp.
CCTAGTACGAGAGGACCGGGGTGAACATGCCTCTGGTGGACCTGTCGTGGCGCCAGCCGCGCAGCAGGGTAGCTATGCATGGACGGGATAACCGCTGAAAGCATCTAAGCGGGAAGCCTCCCTCGAGATAAGGTATCTTAGGACGGTCGAAGACCACGACCTTGATAGGCCGGGTGTGGAAGTGCGGTAACGCATGGAGCTAACCGGTCCTAATTGTCCATTTCGCGCTTGAGAGTCCCACCATCATCGACAGTCCTGCAAAGGGCTTTCGACTGGTTCGATCTCAGCTAGATACGCCTAAGATTATAAGGTCGCACGATTTCTAGAATTCGCTTTTACGCCGTCACCATAGCTTGGTGACCATAGCGTCCGTGACCCACCCGATCCCATCCCGAACTCGGCCGTGAAACCGGACAGCGCCGATGGTACTACTGCTTAAGCAGTGGAAGAGTAGGTCGTCGCCAGGCTTTGCTGGCGGCGTGAAAGCGAGCCCATTTACAATGTTTTCAAGGCCGCTGCCGGCAATGCCGAGCGGCGGCCTTGTTGTTTGGCGCGGGGTGGAGCAGCCCGGTAGCTCGTCAGGCTCATAACCTGAAGGTCGCAGGTTCAAATCCTGCCCCCGCAACCAACACCCAATTCCTAATGACCCCAACTCGATCCGGGGGAGCTTGGGATTGCGTAGTCCCGGACCTGATCCGCGATACGACAGCCGCCCCTCGGGGCGGCTTTTTTGCGTTCCGGGCGCTTGCCCTTTGCGCTCGGGTCAGGGCTGTGCCTTGGGAACGAGATCCAGGCGCATCGCCAAAGCCATGTCCTCCCCCGGCCCCAGTACCCGAATACCAAGCTCGGCCCACTCCTCTTCCGGCGCATTGAGTGCGGTATTCGCGTGGCTGACCGGCTCGATGACGAAAATCCCGCCCTGTTCGGGCGAATAGAGCTGGAAGAAGCGCGCGTCAGGCGCGGACATGGCGAGGTCGAATGACCAGTCGGGATCGCTCAATAGCGCCTCGCCCCCCCAGCCGCCGAAGCCGTGATCCAGGCCGAGACCGCACACCGCCCGATCGGACAGGTCGTAACGTCCGGTCGCGGCAACGCGTTCGACGGGCAGCACCTGCTGGTCGATGGTCCAGACGTGGTCGACCCTGGTCCGCAAGCGCGTGCCGGCCGAACAGTGGAAGTAGGGATGCTGACCGAGCCCACATGGCATCGGCTCGGCCGCCAGATTGCGGCAGCTGAGCTCGATGCCCAGCCCGCAATCGTCCAAGGTGAATCGCTGCCGGGCGAGGTACGGCCAGGGCCATTCGCCAGCGTCATGCATATAGTCGAGCGCTGCTTCGGTGGCGGAGGTGGCGGCCACCCGCCAGCGGCCAAGCCAGCCTTGGCCGTGCAGGGGGCTCGGGTCACCGGGCATGTTGGGCGTCAGCCGGACGGTCCTGCCGCGGAAGCGGAATTGCCCGCCGCGGATTCGGTTGACGTAGGGAACGAGTGGAAAGCTGGCCGCCGACAGGACGTCGCCCGGCGGTCCGTCGCCTCTTCGCAAAATAGGGACCTTGCGCTGTCCATCGGCGAAATCGAACCGGGCGATGCTGCCGCCAACGGCTGGGTTCAGCTCCAGCGTCAATTGCCCCGCCGAAAGCGTCACCAGCCGGTCCATCAACTCACCACTCGGCGAAGCTGCCGTCCTTCTGACGCCACACGGGATTGCGCCAGCGGTGGCGGTCGGAATGCGCCGCGCGCACAGCATCCTCGTCGATCGTCACGCCCAATCCGGGCTTCTGCGGGATTGGCAGATGGCCGTCGACGGGCGTCAGGACCTCGGGATCGGTAATGAAACTCAGCAAATCGTGGCCGACGTTATAGTGAATGCCGAGCGACATTTCCTGGATGGCGACGTTGGGCGTGCAGGCGGCGAGCTGCAGGCAGCTGGCGAGCGCCAGTGGCCCGAGCGGGCAGTGCGGCGCGACGGCGATGTCATAGGCTTCGGCCATCGCCGCGATCTTGCGGCATTCGAGAATTCCACCGGCGTGGCTCACGTCGGGCTGTATGATGTCGACGACACCGCTTTCGAAGAAAGGCTTGAAGTCCCATCGCGAATATAGCCGCTCGCCAAGCGCGATCGGCGTGCTGATGAGCGCAGCGATCTGCGCGAGGCCCTCGGGATTTTCGGACAGGAGGGGTTCTTCGATGAACAGCAGTCCGAGTGGCTCGACGGCCGCGGCCAACTGCTTCGCCATCGGCCGATGGACCCGGCCGTGGAAATCCAGGCCGACGTCCATCCCCGCCGCCTGGGCAGCCCCGACCCGCTTCACCACCTCGTCGAACAGGCGCGGAGTGCCGATCCAGTCGAGCTCCGCCGTGGCGTTCATCTTGACCGCCGTGAAGCCCTGTTTGCGCCGGGACCGGGCCGCTTCCTCGATTTCGTCGGGCCGGTCGCCGCCGATCCAGGCATAGGCCCGGATCCGGTCGCGCACCTGGCCACCGAGCATCTCCCAGGCGGGGATTTCGAGCGCTTTACCCTTGAGGTCCCACAGCGCCTGCTCAAGCCCGGCGAGCGCCGACATCAGCACCGGCCCGCCGCGATAGAAGCCGCCGCGATAGGCGACCTGCCAGATGTCTTCAATGCGCCGGGGGTCGTGGCCGATGAACCGGTCGCGCAGCGCTTCCATGGCGCCGTCCACGGCTTCGGCATATCCTTCCAGGCTTGCCTCGCCCCAGCCCACCGCCCCGTCCGCACTTTCGACGCGGACGAACAACCAGCGAGGCGGAACAAAAAAGCTTTCGATCCGGTCGATCTTCATCACCGTTCCCATCACCCGATCTCCGGATTGGCGGGCTCGCCGGCGACGGCGGAACCGACGATCGGCGGCTGCGGCTCCGCGGCCGGGGCGAGAGGCACGGTCAGGCAGACGCTCGAAGCCGGAAGCACTTCCCGCCAGTCGCGGATCAGCTGCTTGTAGGCCTTTCCGACATTCCGGATATTCCGGTCCAGGTCATACAACCCAAGCGGGTTCACATTGCCATTTTGTTCGCGAAGGGCGGTGTCCCAATCCACCTGATCGGTCAGGGAATACCAGGTAAAGCCGACGGTCGGGATGCCGATGTTGCGCAGGCGAAGAACGTTCGCCCACTCCTTCCACAGCCACTGCACTGCTTCCTGGCCGGTCGGGCCTTCGCGAAGGTTTGTCTCGGTGTGCATGACGGGCACCCGGTAACGGTTGTAATATTGGCGGGTGAGCTCGCAATAACCGAACACTTCGCCGGCGGCCTCGGTCCTGCCATCCGGGTGAACGCGATGCTCGTTCGTGCGGTAGTAATCTGTTCCCAGGATGCAGTGCCGTTTGAGGCTGAGGCTGAGGAAGAAGTGATATTCCTCCCGCGTCATGCCGTTATCGAGCAGATATTCGTACATTTCACTGTCGACGCGCAGCCCGTAGTTGAGGTCGAGCGACAGGAATCGCCGCGAGTTCAATATTTCCGCCGGTTCGATCGCGGCCGGGCTGTCGGCATGGAAATATTCCGACGATTCACTCTGAATGAAGATCGCGTCCGGCCGAATCTTCAGGATTTCGTTCATCGCCAACACATTGGCTTTCACCAAATGCTTCAATGCGGTGACGAACCCGGCGTCGGTCTTGAGCTGTTCGTTCCACCAGCCGTAGCGGCCGGAGAAAGCGGCGCAGATGAACATCTCGTTGACCGGCGTGTAGAGCTGGATCCAAGGGTACCGGCGAGCGAAGGCGCCGGCGTAGCGCGCGAATTCGTCGGCGAAGTCCGGGTTCTGGAAATTGCCAAGCCAGTCGGGGACGCCGAAGTGGCACAAATCGACGATCGGCGTGATGTCCCGGCGCTTGAGGTCGGCCAGGGTCAGGTCGGCGAATTCCCAATCATATTTGTCGGGTCCGGCCAGGGTGCGGTGAAGCGGCGGCCCGAACCGAAGGAAGTGGATTCCAAGATCCTCGACGCAATCGAAATCCTCGCGCCAGTGTTTATAGTGGCCGCAAACTTCCATCTGGTCGACCCGAGTTCGGCCGCCGTTGATGGTTGGGATGCTGTTTTCGATCCCGGTCGCGAACATGAAGTTGGCGATGGCGCAGGCTCCTTGGCGCTTTTCTGGAAGTCAGTCAGCCTTCGAACGGCAAATCGGCTAATCCGGTGCAGCAGGAGTCCAGCATAAACAAATCTCCCGCACAAGGCTGCTCGGAGCGTTGCGAGTCTGTCAGCCCGATGCTTGCCGAAGTGATGAATAAGAGATTCAGGTCGGACCCGCCAAACGCGCAGCTGGTCGGCTTTTGAACTGGCAGGTCGATGGTCGCGATACATTCACCGGCGGGCGAGAATCGCCGAACACACCAGCCGTCCCAGAACGCGATCCACAGGCAATCTTCGGAGTCCACGGTCATGCCGTCGGGATAGCCGTCGCCTTCCCCGTAACGCGCGAAAATCCGGCGGTTCGACGCTCTTCCGGATTCGTCCAGGTCGAAGACATAGGTCAGCCGGCGACCCGAATCATTATGGTACATCAGGCGGCCGGAAACGCTGAACGCCGGCCCGTTCGTCACGCGATAATCGCCGTCGGCCCGGGACCAGGAAAGGTCATGGTCGAGCCGGTACAGCGCTCCCGACGCCTCGCGCTCTGTGTCGTCCATCGTGCCGGCCCAGAAGCGCCCGCCGCGATCGACCTTGCCGTCGTTGAACCGGTTTGTCGGCCGGTCGGGTTCCGGGTTAGCGAAAGGTTCGAAGCGGCCGCCGTCGAGGTCGACGGATGCAAAGCCGCGCTCCGTCCCGGCGATGAAGCCGCCGTCCCGCCGGGGAGCGATGGAGCCGATACGAAACGGCGCTTGCCATTCGCGGACCTGCCCGGGGCCATCGAGCCGAAAGACCTTGAGGCCCTTGATGTCGAGCCAGTACAGGGCCTGCTCCCGAGCCACCCAGACCGGCCCTTCCCCAAGAACGGCGCCCACCTCCGCCGCGCGCCTCGCCTGTCGTTCCTGAATCATCGACGGACGGCATAGACCGACTGATCGAAAAGAAAAATCGCGGGGCACGGTCGCCCTCGGCGCTATTCTTGTGCAAAGCGAGGGCATGCACGGGGCTGACGGTTTCATCGCGGTTGACTGGGGCACGACCAATCGTCGCGCCTACCGCATCGACAGCGAAGGAACGTGCGTTTCTTCCTTTGAGGATCAGAGCGGCGTCCTGTCGGTGCCGGCCGACGGATTCGCCGCCGCAGCAGCCGACGTCCGCGCGCGACTTGGCGATCTGCCAATGCTTCTCGCCGGGATGGTCGGCTCGACGCGCGGCTGGGTCGAGGCGCCTTATGTGGCCTGCCCGGCGGGGCTCGACGACCTTGCTGCCGGCCTTAGCTGGATCGAACCCGGCCGAACCGCCATCGTCCCGGGCCTGTCGGTCGTCACCGACGATCGCGCCGACGTCATGCGCGGCGAGGAAGTCCAGCTGTTCGGTGCGATCGCCTCCGGCCTGATCCCGGGAACCAGTTTCGTCTGCCATCCGGGAACGCACAATAAGTGGGTCACGATCGTCGATGGCCGGATCATCAGCTTCCGCACCGTCATGACCGGCGAGATGTTCAGCACCCTCCGTGAACGCGGGATCCTGACCGAGATGCTGACCGGCTCGGTCGTGCCAGGCGAGCACTTCATCCGCGGAGTCAGGCGGGGCCTGAGCGGCGCTACTCTGACGGCGGAACTGTTCTCGGCCCGCGCCCAGGTCCTGCTCGGGCAGATCGAGCGCGACTGCGCGCCTTCCTATGTCAGTGGCTTGCTCATTGGCGCCGACCTCGGTGTTGGCCTTGGCCTGGCGCCGGATGGAGAAGCCGTCATCATGGGCGATTCCGAACTGACCGGCCTCTACGCCGCCGCCGCCGCGGATTGCGCGCTTCCCGTTGTCGAGATTGACGGCGGCCAGGCGTTCGTGGCCGGCGCGTTCGCCCTCGCGAGGTCGATCCCATGACCGCTCCCGAGAGATTCCGGGCACTGATGGCCGAGTGCCCGCTGATCGCAATTCTTCGCGGCATCGAGCCGGCCGAGACCGAAGCGATCGGCGACGCTTTGGCCGAAAGTGGAATCCTGATCATCGAGGTGCCGTTGAATTCGCTCGATCCGCTGGCGAGCATTGCCAGACTTCGCGCGCGGCTTGGCGACCGGGCCATGATCGGCGCCGGAACCGTTCTTCGGGCAGACGACGTGGTATCAATTCGCGGGTCCGGCGGACAACTGATCGTCTCGCCGTCGACCGACCCGGAAGTCATTGCTGCGACTGTGTCGGCCGGGATGGTGTCGTGTCCGGGCTATTTCACGCCGACGGAGGCATTCGCAGCGTTGGCCGCTGGCGCCCATGCCCTGAAGTTCTTCCCCGCCGAAGCCGCCGCGCCCGCAGTCTTGCGCGCCCAGTGCGCGGTGCTGCCGCCGGAAACGCGGCCGATCGTCGTTGGCGGCGTCACGCCCGGATCGATGGCGGCGTGGGTCGATGCCGGCGCAGGCGGCTTCGGGCTAGGCTCGGGTCTCTACCGGCCGGGCCAGTCGGCCGCCGACACGCTGGCGAAGGCGCGATCCTACGTCGCGGCGCTGGCGCAATTATGAGCAGGATCCGGATCGGCGTAATCGGCCTGGGCAAGATCGCAACGGATCAGCACTTGCCGGCCATCCACTCAAACCTCTGCTTTGAACTCGCCGCTACCGTACACCGCTCTAGCGAGCCGTCGGCTCTCAACTTCTCGACGCATGAGGCCATGCTTCGCTCGGTGGAGTTGGACGCGGTGGCGATCACGACTCCGCCCGCCCCGCGCTACGCGATTGCCCGCGACTGCATTGAGGCCGGCCTTCACCTGCTTCTCGAAAAGCCTCCAACCGCCACCCTGGCGGAAATTGAGGATTTGCGCGAGCGCGCCGCCGCTCGCGGCGTATCGCTGTTCACCACATGGCATGCGCAGCACAACCCGGCGGTTGCCGCCGCCGCCAGCTTGCTCGCCGACCAGCCGATCCGGACAATGAGGATCACCTGGCATGAGGATGTCCACAAGTGGCATCCCGGCCAACGCTGGATTTGGGAAGCTGGAGGTTTTGGAGTCTTCGATCCCGGGATCAACGCCTTTTCGATCGCGACGCTGATCTTTCCGGGGCCTCTGTTCGTGCGTGAAGCCGCCCTTCATTTCCCCGATTCGTCGCACACGCCTATCGCCGCCGACATCCGCTTCGCCAGTCCCGACTGCGACGGTCCATTGGAATGCAGCCTCGACTGGCGCCGGGCAGCCGGGGAGGAATGGACCATTTCGATCATCACGGAAGCCGGCCTTGCAATCGATTTGCTGGAGGGGGGAGCGCGGCTGGTGGTGGACGGCGTCGTGCGGGAAACGGGGGGCGATGGCGAGTATCCGGACATCTATCGCCGGTTCGCACAATTGATCGGCGAAGGCCGAAGTCATGTCGATCTGCTGCCGATTGGAATGGTCGCCGACTGCTTCCTTATCGGCAGCCGCCATGCCGCCGACCCGGTCTAGGGCGTAGGTCCGAAGACTGGCGCGGGCCGCGGCCCGGTTGAGGGACTGGCGCCTGCTACTCTCGGCCAGCCAGATATCCATTCCATCCGGTCAATCAGCATGACCCGCCGGGTATTGACCTCGTCGCTCGGCTTGCTTCGGGGGCGACGGACATCGACCGCATGATAAAGCATCCAGTCCCGCCCGGAAGCGTCGGTCGCGACCGAATTGTGGCCGGGGGCTGTCCAATCGCGGTTGAGTTCCATCACGACCTTGTCGGCGGGGAGTTCGAATGGCCCGGTGGCAAGACGAGACCGCGCGACCAGAATCGCGTAATGCGCCTTCGGTCCGCAGCAATTGTCGCCTGAAAAGAACAGATAATAATATCCGCCGCGACGCACGACCCAGGCCCCTTCGACGAGCCTCTGATAGTCGCCAGGGTCGTCGCTCTTGACCACCGGGACAAGATCGACCGGGCGAGTCCCGGGAGCGAAGGAGACGAGGTCGGCCGCCAGTTCCTGCACCTTGATCGGCCCGAACCCGGATCCCCAGTAAAGCAGATGCTTGCCGGTCGCGGGATCGTCGAACTCCATTGGGTCGATGTTCACGAAACTTTCGCCGCAATGCAGCGGCCGGCCAATGTCGGTGAAGGGTCCCTGCGGGCTTCGCGAGGTCGCCACCGCCAGGCAAAGGCCGAGCTTGGCGTCAGCCAAAGCGGCATCCGGCTTGGCCGAATAATAAAGATGATAGTTGTCCCCATGGCGAGAGACATGCGGCGCCCAGAAATCCTGAGTCTTGCTCGCCCAGGCCGGCTTGACGGGCAGCGCGTCGCCGAGGTGCTGCCAGTTGATCAGGTCGCGCGATCGGGCAAGCTGGATGTTGAGCCATTTGCCGTCACGTTCCGTCTGGGTTGCATAAACGTATTGAAAGCCGTCAGCCGCCGACAACACGGCCGGGTCGGGAAAGTCCGAATCGATCACCGGATTCGCATAGGTGGGCAAGCGTTCGCCGGCCGGCAAAGGCGCGCATCCTGCCAGCGCCGGCGCCAGGGCCAGCGCGATGCCGATCTGCGCGCGGATAGTCATCGTTGTCACGATAGCGCCAGCCGCCGGCGACACAACTGACGCTTTCCATCGCCAGTGACGATCATTAACGCGCCCTTCGATGGCCAGCAGCCCCTTGCCCGCATTCAGCGTATCCGTCGAGGAAAGCGGGCCCGGGTACCGAGTGACCGTGGGCGGCCCTGGCGGAAGCCGAAACTATGAAATCGCAGGGCCGGATCAAGGCGATTACGCCAATTTCTTCCGGGCGTTGGCCGATGACCATGGCACGCGCCTGCCGCACGCCTTTGCCGGTGCGGCCGAGGCCGACGACGGCGGTGGGCGCTGGCAACCGCTGCTGACCGAGAATGTCGCTCCAACAATCCTGTCCGGCTACGGCGACCCGGCGGTCCTCAAGACGGATTGCGGCTATTTCCTCGTCGCAACGTCCAACGATGCACCGAACGCCTTCCCCATCCTGCGGTCGGACGACCTGCTGCACTGGCATCACGAAGGATTTGCCTTCCCCGAAGGGCAACAGCCCGGCTGGGCCGCGCAAGGCGTGCGCCGCGCCGATTTCTGGGCCCCCGAAATGGCGCAGGTCGATGACGAATATTGGCTTTGCTACACAGCCCGGCAACAATCGAACGTTCTGGCCATTGGCCTGGCGAAGAGCGACTCGCCGACCGGGCCATGGCGGGATCTTGGCCGGCCGCTGCTGACTGGCCCGGCGGTCGACCTTCCCGCGGATGCGCCGGGCGAGTCGGGGGTGACCACGACCGGGGTCATCGATTCCCATCTCTTCATCGATTCGAACGGCGATCGTTTCCTCTTCTGGAAAAGCGATTCCAATGGACTGTGGCCGCGCCCGCTGGCCACCCTGCTGCGTGATCATCCGCACCTGATCGGGGAATTGTTCGACCGCGAAGAGGACAGGCGCACGGCCGCCTTCGCGGGGGCCATTGTGGGCTGGGCCAACAGCCGCCGGCCGATGGAACGCTTCTTCCTCATGCAGCCTTTGATCGACGCCGCGCTGGCCAACTGGCCGCGAGTTCGGGACGCGCTGGAGAGCTGCGGGCTGGCGGACGCCTTCCTTCATGCGCTCGTCACGCCGGTCTTCGGCGCTCGAATCGCCGAGGACGGCGGGAGCCTGGCCGGCGAACCTGCGATCGTGCTGCGGAACGATCTCGACTGGGAAGGCCATCTCATCGAAGGCCCGTTCGTCACTCATGAAGCCGGCCGCTATTGGATGTTCTATGCCGGCAATGATTTCTCGACCCCGGCCTACGGCATCGGAGTCGCCGTCGCCGACCATCCGCTGGGCCCTTATCGAAAGCAACCGGCTCCGCTCCTCAAGTCGACTCGAGAGTGGCTTGCTCCTGGCCATGCCTCAGTCGCGCCCGGCCTCGATGGCAGCCCGCAGCTTTTCTTCCACGCCTTCCATCCGGGAACGGGCGGATACAATGTCTTTCGGGCGCTGCTGACGGCCCGGCTTCGGTTTGGGACCGAAACCGTCGAGATCGCCTGACGTTGTGTTATGAGGACGCACAGCTCGCTTCGAGGGGTCTGCGCGATGTCAGCGAACCGTTCCTTCCTGTTTCTTGCCGGTTGGCTCGCTGCCGGCGCGGCCACAACCGCGGCCGCAGCCCCGGCGGAACCGTCCTTCGTCCCGGTTCACAAGGACAATTTCCCCGATCCCCATATCATTTTGCACAATGGAGAATTTGTCGCCTATGCGACCAATTCCGGCGTCAACCTGCCGATGATGACGTCTCCGGACCTGGTCCACTGGACGGATGTCATCGGCCGCGACGGCAAGCGCGTGGACGGCATGCCGGTGCTTGCAAGCTGGGTGGAGGAGGGGCGCACCTGGGCGCCGGAAGTGATGCGGGTCGGGGCCAACTGGCTGCTTTATTACACGGCGCGCCACGGCAAGCGGAAGGTCCAATGCCTCGGCATCGCCGTCGCCGACAACCCGAAGGGGCCTTTCCGCGATTCAGCCGCCGAGCCAGCGGTGTGCCAATATGGCGAAGGCGGCACGATTGACGCCAATCCTTTCCGCGACGCCGACGGCAAGCTCTATCTCTATTACAAGAGCGACGGCAATGCGGTCGGCAAGACCACTTATATCTGGGGCCAGCGGCTGACCGATGACGGGCTGAAGGTTACCGGCGATCCCGTCGCGCTTGTCCAGGATGACGCGGCCTGGGAATGGCGGCTGGTCGAGGCGCCGGCGATGGTAAGGTCGGCCGGCGGCTATCAGTTATTCTATTCGGCGGCCTTCTTCGGCTGGGACCCAAAGGAACGGCTGTCCCGCTACGCAACCGGCTATGCAACCTGCGCTGGTCCGCTCGGGCCATGCAAGGACGCCCCGGACAATCCGCTGCTGCACAGCTTCAACGACCGCCAGGCAGGCTGCCTGAGCGGGCCCGGCCATCCCAGCATCTTCACCGTCGGCGCGCGCCATTTCATGGCTTTCCACGCCTGGGCCGCGACCAGCGGCTGCCGGAAGGCCGACGACAAGCGCTATCTCTATGTCGCGCCGCTGTTCTGGAAGGACGGCAAGCCGCAGATCGGGCCGAGCCTGCGGGAGCGGAAGGCACCAGAACGGGGATGAGCCCTAGGCCAGCCAACCGGCGTCGCCGATGTCTCCGGCCAGGACCGCCGCTTGAAGCGCGGCCATTTCATCCGCCCAGTAACGGTCGGCGGTGAAATGCGGCGACAGGGCGCGGACCTTGTCGTGCACCGCCTGAAGCCGAGGCGACGTCTTGAGCGGCGCGTGATAGTCGACGCCTTCGGCCGCGGCCATCAACTCGACGGCGACGACTCCTGCCGCGTTGCGCGCGATCTGCGCCGCCTTGCGAGCGGCGATCGGCGCCATCGACACATGATCCTCCTGGCCCGCCGAGGTCGGAATCGAATCGACGCTTGCCGGGAAGGCCAGGCTCTTGTTCTCGCTGACCAGGGCGGCGGCCGTGACCTGCGGGATCATCATGCCGGAATTGACGCCTGAATCCTCCGTCAGGAAGGCAGGCAGCCCGCTCATTTTCGGGTCGACCAGGACGGCGGTTCGGCGCTCGGACAACGAGCCGACCTCACAGATCGCCATGGCGATGATATCGGCGGCGAAGGCGACCGGCTGGGCGTGGAAATTGCCGCCCGAGATGGCAGTGTCGTCTTCAAGGAAGAGGATGGGATTGTCCGTCACCGCCCCGGCCTCGATGGTCAGCGTACGAGCGGCGTTCGCCAGCAGGTCAAGCGACGCGCCCATCACCTGGGGCTGGCAGCGGAAGCTGTACGGGTCCTGCACCCGGCTGCAGGCGACATGGCTCGACATGATCTCGCTGCCGTCGAGAAGGTCGGCGATGGCGGCGGCAACCTGGACCTGCCCCGGCTGGCCGCGCAGCGCCGAGATCCGGGGGTCGAAGGGCTTGGCCGAGCCTTTGAGCGCGTCGACAGCCATGGCGCCGGCGGCGATGGCCGCGGCGAACACCCGCTCGCCCGCAAACAAAGCGTCGAGCGCCAGCGCGGTCGAGGCCTGGGTGCCGTTGATCAGCGCCAGCCCTTCCTTGGGGCCGAGCTCGAGCGGCGCCATGCCGAGTTTCTGCAGCGCTTCCTTAGCCGGCATGACCGTCCCGGCGACATCGACCGAGCCGTAGCCCATCAATGCCGCCGTCATATGGGCGAGGGGAGCAAGGTCGCCGCTGGCGCCGACGCTGCCTTGGCTGGGGATGACCGGCATTGCGTCATGATCGACCAGCGCCTGAAGCGCGTCGATCACTGCCATGCGGACCCCCGAATGGCCGCGGCCAAGGCCGAGCAACTTCAGGACGATCATCAGCCGGACGACATGGCGGGGCAGCGGCGGCCCAAGCCCCGCGCTGTGGGAAAGGATCAAATTGGTCTGGAGCTCTGCCAGGCGGCCGTCGGGGATGCGGGTCTGGGCAAGCAGCCCGAAGCCGGTGTTGATGCCATAGACGGTGGCGCCGCCGGCAACGATCCGGTCGACCGAAGCGGCGGCGGCGCTGACACGAACCAGGCTCGCGTCATCGAGGCGCGCGTCCGATCCGGACCACAGCCGGCGCAGCTGGCCGAGGCAAATGTCATTGGGGTCGAGGTGCATGGTCATCGGTTCGTGCGTCTTGCACATTCAACCGGCACTGCCCAGCCTCGAGCCAATGCCGGCAGGGTATGAACCGGGCATTGCGATAGTCGCGCGCGGGCGTATGTTGTCGGCTTACGGATGGAGGACGCTATGCCTCGGATCCAGATCAACGGCACCACGATCCACTATGAAAGCCAGGGCGAAGGCCAGCCGATCATCATGGTCCCATTCCTGACGGCCGACCACGCCTGCTTTGCCTTCCAACTGCCTGCCTATGCGGCGCATTTTTCCTGTTACGCCGTGGACCTTCGCGGTAGCGGGCAATCGGGCCGGGGCGACGGCGAGTGCACGATGCCGCAATTCGTGGACGACATCGCCGCCTTTATCGACAGCATCGACGCCGACAAGGTGCACATCATGGGCTATTCGCTGGGCGGCGCCGTGGCGATGTCTTTCGCAGGGACCTATCCGGACAAAGTTCTGTCGCTCTCGCTGCACAGCACCTGGCCAAGGTCAGACCCATATCTGCAAGCGGTGGTCAAAAGCTGGCAAGTCGTTGCCACGGCACTCGAAGATGTCTGTGAAACCGCGATTTCCGCAATTTTTCCATGGTGCTTCACGCCCGAGCGCTATGCGTCCGATCCGGCGTTCATCGCCAGTATCATCGACTTCACCCGCGGCCGCCCGGCCCAGGGCGTAGCGGACTTTCTGGATCACTCAACGGCAGTTATCCAACATGACGCACTCGATATCCTAACGCATGTTCAGGCACCCACCCAGATCACCTTCGGCCAGCAGGACGTCATTACTTCCACCCGCTTTGTCGGGCCCATGGTCGGCGCCATTCCGCATGCCGAAGTCGAGCTGTTCGAAAATTGCTCACACGCGCCATTCCTGGAGGATGCCGCCGACTTCAACGCCCGCACATTGGCGTTTCTGAATCGCCATTCCACTGCCCACTGATTGGTGGCGCGCGACCGCCGACAGGGTTGTGCCCCTGCTCCTTCGCGCAAGCCCTCGCGGTCCATATCCAGCGTCGGCGTGGCGCACTAACTCGTTGGCCAAACCGATTCACAGCATGCTCCAAACGGGCGACCGTCACGGCGTGGAGCACCCGGCGTCAGGCCGTGACAGCGGCGCGCGGCGCGCCCGGGCGGGCGCCCGCGACCCAGCCGTGCCAGGCGATGCCGAGGCTGACGATCATCGTCATGACCAGCAGGAACGGCAGGTTGACGTCACCGACGCTTGCGAAGATCGGCGCCCAGGGCGGCAGCTTGCCGACGGTCAGGAACAGGACCGCCTGGGCGGCGATGATGCCGGCGACGAGCAGCCAGGGCCGGCCATGCTTGGGTGCCTGCCAGTAAAGCGCCAGAGCGATGGCGAGGGCGCCGAGATTGCCCAGCGCGAACGGGTAGTCGAACGGAAGGTCGGTTTCCGCGAAGCCCGGCACGTAACCGCGCAGCAGCCGCCAGATGATCGGCGCGACCACGAACATCACCGTGCCGAGCATGTAGCGGGCGTGGAGATGGACCTTGTAGCGATAGCGAAGACCGCCCCAGAACAGGATTGCATAGCCGATATTGGCGAGCGGATCGAAGAAGCCGAACTGGGCGATGACGAGATTATCTGGATCAGCAAGTCCGCCGGCAAGCGTCACGGCTTCGACGTGGATGACCCACAATCCCGCGACGAGGAAGAAGGGAAAGAGGGCGAACGCCGCCAGCCCTGCGGTCCGGTGGAGCGCCCAGCGGTCGTGATGGATCGACCAGCTTTGGAGGGCCGCAAGCATCGTCCACAGGACAGCGCTGCCGGCGTGAAAGTGATGGGCGAGGTTGGCTTGCGGAAGTTTGCTTAAGTAGGATGGCCAGAAGGCGACAAAGGTCAGCGCCAGCAGCGCCAGAACATACAGATAGGCCCGCCGATACGGCATAACTCTTCCCCCCGGATTTGCCCGAGGTTCGCGTAACATGAAAAGGCGGATGTCAGAAGGCGAACTCGAAATGTCTTCGAGACGCCGCCAGAAACCTCACGCGAGCATCGGCAAATCCAGCGCCTGCTCCTTCGCGCACTCCACCGCGATTCCATATCCGGCGTCGGCGTGGCGCATGACGCCGGTGGCGGGATCGTTCCAGAGGACGCGCTCCAGGCGCCGGGCGGCGTCGTCGGTGCCGTCGGCGACGATGACCATGCCGGCGTGCTGCGAATAGCCCATGCCGACCCCGC
>DASSPS010000054.1:0-27488 GCA_035699505.1 Sphingomicrobium sp.
CGATCTCCTCCTCGACCCGGTTCATCTGGTGCCACAGGCCGATTTCGTCGCGCTCGGTCGGCTTGAAACCGGGGCCGATCAGCGGAGTCATGTCGACCGGGCGAATGCGCGCTTGCGCGGCGCCCGTCGCCAGGGCCGCGCCGGCGACCGCCCCGCCAGCCAGGAGCGAACGACGGCTGATTTCAAGGCATCGCATGCACATCAGCGTTGCCCCTGCCGGGCGCGCTGCGCATCGCGGATCGCCTTGCCCGGCTTCATCCGGCCAAGCAGGCGCTCGACCATTTGCGCCGCGCCGTCGGGAGTCCGCATGTCCCCGAACTTGATGCCGGCGATCTGCGATCCGGTCTGGAGGACGTTGAACCAGACGACCTCGCCGGTACGCAGATCGACCAGGGAGGCGTAGGCGAATTGTCCGCCGCCACCGATGTTGGGCGCGCAGAAGCCGACCAAGCAGCCGGCAATGCCGAGCACCTGCAGCGCGACCCGGCCGCTCGACACGATATTGTCCTCGGCATGGAGGAATAAGGCATATTGGTAGCCGGTCTTCTGGCCAAGCGACACGGCGTCCTGGCCGAGCGTCCAGTCGAGGCCCTGCCTGCGCTTGGTCGGCAGGCCGGCGCCAAGATATTTATGCAGAGCGATCGAATTGCCGACCGCGGCATGAAGCCGTTCCAGGTCGGCGACGGCCTCGGCGCTGACGCCCGGCAGCTGGTCTCGCCGCTCGAGA
The DNA here is from genome assembly GCA_035699505.1 of Sphingomicrobium sp. Classification (GTDB taxonomy): domain Bacteria; phylum Pseudomonadota; class Alphaproteobacteria; order Sphingomonadales; family Sphingomonadaceae; genus Sphingomicrobium. The sequence continues at coordinate 728 of DASSPS010000054.1, forward strand.
ACCTGCATATTGCCGCCACGCTCCGCCTGCTGCGCCCGCATGGCGGCGATGATGTTGGCCCGAGCCTGTTCCGTCCAGTCGGCGCGGGGCTCCGGCAAGCCGCCGGTCGTCACCGAATTGACGGTGACGTCAGGCCGCATAACCAGCAGCTTGAAGTCGCCCTGCGGCGGCGTGAATTGCAGGTCGGCGATCTGGCGGGTCTGCACGCACGCAGACGTCATCATGCTGGCGGACAGCACCAAGGCTAATCCCATGCGGCGCATAAAAGTCTCCCGGGAACCGGCAATCCGGTTGTCCCCCAATAATTCCAATTGGTCGCTTAAAGCTGAACAGAATGTGAAAGTCTAATGTTTTGAAAGGACTAGCGAGGACAGGAGATTCCCTCGACCCGATCCAGGCATCGGCCGTCGATCCTTGCCGCGCCGATCGGCACGCCGAGCCAGGCGGCCAGGGTCGGCATGATGTCAACAGCCGAAATGGCGTCCGGCCGGTCGCTGGCGGCCATTCCGCGCCGCCAGAAAAGGATCGGCACACGGCGATCATGGTCCCACGGAGTACCATGCATGTTCGCATAGGTTCTGGTGTCGCCAACCGGCATGATGGTCCGTCTTGGAACCACGATCAGATCGCCGGAGCGATCGGGATCGAACGAAGCCCGGACCCGCTGGGCGAGCGTCCACCTGTCGGGAGCGCCGGTCGGCAGCGCTACCCTGGCGATGTCCGTCTGGGTGAAGGCAAACTCAATCTGGGGATGGGCGGCAAACAGTTTTTGGGCCGCCGCGATAGCTCTCCCCCGGTCGGGCGCGGCGAGGTTCGGCCCAATTTCGATGTCGCCGGAATAATTGCCGACGACCTCAATGCGGGGCAGTTTCAATTCGGCTTCCAACGCTTTCGACACGTTGCTGGCGCTGAGCTTCGGGTCGATCCAGTCGGCATCAGCCACCCCGTTCGCCCTTGCCCTTTCCGGGATGTCGGGCCCGCCATGATCGGCGGTGAGGACAACCGAATAATCGATCCCGGCATTGTCCAGGGTGGCGAAAAAGTCCCCCAGGTCACGATCCAGCGACAGAAGCTGCAGGCACATTTCCTGGCCGCCGGTGCCATAGGCGTGGGCGACCAGGTCGGTCGCGGCCAGGCCGATCGCCAGCAAGTCGGTCGCGGGGCCCTTGCCCAGGCTCATTTCGCCGACCAGGCCCGCCGCCAGGGCCAAGGTGGCGCCATCAAGGGCAGGCGACGCCCGGAACGAGGCCATGTCTCCACCGCCACGGGCAAACCGCCCATTGCCGACTTCCCGGCCGCTCCCCTTCAACTTGTAGACCGTGGCCCTTGCGACGCACGCCGGGGTCGGTTGGAGCCCGGGCTCGGCGGCGGCGATCATTGCCCCAACCGCACGGTTGAGGGCCGCAACGCTGCGCGCCGGAGTTCCGGAGAGATCCGTCTCGAACCTGCCCCCCTTCCAATACCAGCGCTGGTCCGCCGAACGCCCTGTGAGCATAATCGCCGTCCGGTCCTTGCCGGCGACGGTCATCACGCGGCTGCGCGGCGACCCGGCCTTCAGCATGTCGGCCAAAGTGGCGACCTTCAGATGCACCGGCGAGAGGCGGTAGTCGGAGGAATTCGTACCATTTATGCGCTCATCCTCGGCGCAATAGATCTCCTTGTCGGCCCGCGAAACGTGTTCGTCATACCAGGCATTGGCGACGATCCCGCTGCGCGCGGGGTACACGCCGGTCATGATGGTCGCATGGCCCGGACATGTTTCCGTGGCCGCATGGCCCTGATAACCATTGGCGAAGACCGTGCCGCGCGCCAGACGCGCCAGGCCGCCGGTGAACACAGGGCGATAGGCTTCGAACAAATCGGCAGAAAGCTGGTCGACCGAAATGACGATGGTCAGCCGGGGCGCGGCGGGTGCCAGCGTCGACCGGGCCTGGGCATCAAGTTGGGATCCACAGCCGGCCAGGGCAGCAGCAGCGAAGGCCAGACATTTGCGCATTGATCCTGCCCTACCCGTCAATTGCGTCAGTCCAGTTTCAACCGGAGCGCGTCGTTGACCATCTTCGGGTTGGCCTTGCCCTGCATCGCTTTCATCACCTGCCCGACGAAGAAGCCGAACAAAGCGACCTTGCCGGCCTTATATTCCGCCACCTTGTCGGCGTTGGCGGCGAGCACTTTGTCCACCTCGGCGTCAATGGCGCCGGTATCGCTGGTCTGCTTGAGCCCGCGTTCCTCGACGATGGTGGCGGCGCCCTGCCCGGTGTCGAGCATGATGTCGAACACCTGTTTGGAAAGGGTGCCGCTGATGGTGCCATCGGCGACCAGGCCAAGAAGCTCGGCGGCCCGAGGCGGCGACACGGGGCTGTCCTCGATTCCCCTGCCGAGACGGTTGAGCGCCCCGAACAGTTCGGCGACGACCCAATTGGCGGCCTGCTTCGGTTCGGCACCGGCGTCGAGCAACTGGTCGAACCAGCTGGCCGTTTCGACCTCGGCGGTAAGGACGCTGGCACTATAGGGGGTAATCCCCTGCCCTTCGTAGCGCTTGCGCTTGGCGTCGGGCAACTCGGGCAAAGAAGCGCGGCATTCGTCGAGGAACGCCTCTTCCAGCTCGAGCGGCAGAAGGTCGGGATCGGGGAAATAGCGGTAATCGTGCGCATCTTCCTTGGATCGCAATGGCCGCGTCACTCCCTTGTCGGGGTCGTAAAGCCGGGTCTCCTGGGCGATCGATCCGCCCTCCTCCAGGATCTCGACCTGGCGCTTTGCCTCATGCTCAATGACCGCCATGACGAAGCGGACCGAGTTCACGTTCTTAGTCTCGGTCCGGGTGCCGAATTCCGCGCCCGGCCGGCGGACGCTGACGTTGACGTCGGCGCGCATCGAGCCTTCTTCCATATTCCCATCGCAGCTGCCGACGTAGCGGAGGACTGACCGAAGCTTGCGAAGATAAGCCCCTGCCTCGGCCGGCGACCGCATGTCCGGGCGCGAGACGATCTCCATCAGCGCCACCCCGGCGCGGTTGAGGTCGACGTAGGACATGGTGGGATGCTGGTCATGCATCAGCTTGCCGGCGTCCTGCTCGACATGGATCCGCTCGATGCCGATCCTTTTGGCGCTGCTCTCGTCCTTCTCGTCGAGCAGAACCTCCACTTCGCCCTCGCCGACGAGCGGATGGTAGAGCTGGCTGATCTGATAGCCCTGCGGCAGATCGGCGTAGAAATAATTCTTGCGGTCGAAGCGGCTCCAGCGGTTGATCACCGCCTCCAGAGCCATGCCGGTTCGGACCGCCTGGCGGACGCACTCCCTGTTCGGCACCGGCAGCATGCCCGGCATCGCCGCGTCGATCAACGACACCTGCGTGTTGGGTTCCGCTCCGAAGGCCGTCGCAGCGCCCGAAAACAGTTTCGATTTGGTCGCGGTGATCTGAGCATGGACCTCGAGGCCGACCACGACCTCCCACTCGCCGGTGGCGCCTTTTATGCGATAGGGTGCGGTTGCGTCGGCCATTACCACCACTTCTCCGCGCGATGAGTGAACCCCGCCCGCTCCTCGATCGCCAGCCCGGCGTTGAGCACCGTCTGCTCATCGAGTTCGCGGCCAATGATGTGCAGGCCGAGCGGCAGGCCCTGCCCGTCCAGCCCGCCTGGCACCGACATGGCGGGCAGGCCGGCCAGGCTCGCCGGCACGGCGAAGACGTCATTCAGGTACATGGCCAGAGGATCGGTCGTCTCACCGATGCCAAATGCCGCGGAGGGCGCGGTCGGAGTCAGGATCAGGTCACAAGCCTCGAAGGCGCGGGCGAAATCCTGCTTGATCAGGCTTCGCACGCGCTGGGCCTTGGTGAAATAGGCGTCGTAGAAGCCGGCCGAGAGCACATAGGTGCCGATCATGATGCGGCGCTTGACCTCGGCGCCGAAGCCGGCTGCCCTGGTCGCCGCATACATGTCGTCCAGAGTCTTAACGCCGTCCTCGCGCAGGCCGTAACGGACGCCGTCATAGCGGGCGAGGTTGGACGAGGCTTCTGCGGGGGCGATGATGTAATAGGTCGGAAGCGCATATCTGGTGTGCGGCAGGCTGATCTCGACTGGCGTCGCGCCGGCGTCTTTCAGCCACTCAATGCCCTGGTCCCACAGCGCATTGATGTCCGCGGGCACGCCGTCGATCCGATACTCTTTGGGAATGCCGACGCGCTTGCCCTTGAGATCGCTTGATAATTCGTCCTCCCACTGCGGCACCGACAGGTTGAGCGACGTCGAGTCCTTGGAGTCGAACCCGGCCATGGCCTCAAGCAGGATGGCACAATCGCGCACCGTCCTTGCCATCGGCCCAGCCTGGTCGAGCGAGCTGGCGAAAGAGACGATTCCCCAACGCGAACAGCGTCCGTAAGTCGGCTTGATGCCGCAGATGCCGGTGAAGGCCGCTGGCTGGCGGATCGAGCCACCAGTGTCGGTGCCGGTGACCCCGGGCGCGATTCCAGCCGCGACCGCCGCCGCGGAGCCGCCGGAGCTACCACCCGGAGTCAGCGCCGCATTCCCGCCGTCGTTGCGCTTCCACGGGCTGATTACCGGCCCGTAGGCGCTGGTCTCGTTCGACGAGCCCATCGCGAATTCGTCCATGTTGAGCTTGCCAAGCATTCCTGCCCCCGCCTTGCGAAGGTTGGCGGTGACGGTGCTTTCGTAGGGCGGCTTGAACCCGGTCAGGATCCTGCTGCCGGCGGTCGTGTCGACGCCCGACGTCGCGAACAAATCCTTGATACCCAGCGGTATTCCGGCGAGCGGGCCGGCGATTTCCCCCCGATCGGCGGAATCGGCGACAGCCAGCGCGTCCTCCGGCGTTTCGACCGTGTAGGCGTTGAGCATCCGCGCCGCGGCGACCGCCGCATTATAGGCCTCGGCCACCTCGCGCGCCTTGAACTGGCGGCCGGAGATGCCGTCGCGAAGCTCGGCAATCGTCAGGGAGGTGAGATCGCTCATTCGATTACCTTGGGCACGGCGAAAAAGCCGTGCTGGGCGTTCGGCGCGTTCCTGAGGACCTCGTCGCGCTGGTTGCCGGCGGTCACTTCATCGTCCCGCAGGCGCAGCTTGTTGTCGATGACCGCGGTCAGTGGTTCGACCCCGTCGGTGTTCACCTCGCCCAACTGCTCGACCCAACTCAGGATATTGTTGAGCTCGGGGACCATCGCCTCGACCTCCTCATCACTCATGGCGATTCGGGCGAGCTTGGCGATGTGCCGGACCTGCTTGATATCTACGGACATGAAGGCGCGGCTAGCAGGGCCGCCCTGGCCCTTCAAGCGCAGCCGGCCAGCCTCATTTGAACTCCTCGCCGACCGGCATGCCGTTCACGAACACCTGACGCTTCGGCACGGTCCGGATCTCGATCCGTGCCTCGCCCAGGTCGGCGACGGTCGGAGGCGGCGGCGCCGGCCGAATGATGTCGTCGCTGTCGCGGGTGAGGTCGATGGCCGTGGCGGAGATATGACCCCCGCTGTCATAGCGCGTGACCAGGACAAGCGTTTGCGCATCGATGCGGATGAGAGCGCATTGCGCGTCCGTCGGGCAGGAACGGCGGCGCGCGATCCGTTGCAGAATCTGCGGCGTCAGGCGAATGTCCGGCGACAGGAGGCGGATCCGCCTGGCGACATCATCGGAATCGATCGCCGCTTGAGTTGACGCCTCAAGGCCCCAGCGCTCCTTGGCGGCGAGCGCCTTGGCGGCCAGGGCGCGCCAATCGCTCGGACCGGACCGAGCGACTTCGCCAAGGCGCTTGCGCCCCGAAGGCCCGAAATCGAAGGCCAGCGCCGCCCAATCGAACTTGGCCGGCTCCACCTTTCCTGCCTGCAGGCGCCGCACCTGGGAATCGGCGGAGATGGCGCCAAAATCGAGGATCGGCAGGGCCAGGAAGACCATCAGGGCGCAGACGCCGATCGCCAGCCTGACCTGCAGCGGCCGCAGGACATCGTCAAAGTCCCGCCGGCCCCGCCAGAGCGACCACCAGCCAAGCAAGCCATACGCCAGTGCAATGGCAATCGCGACCACCCCCCAAATTCGTTCAGGCGTCCAGCCATATTGGCCAATCCGCATACCCATGGCCGCACCGGCCAGCGCGGCCAGCGGCAGAACGACGGCGGCAAGGACCATCGCCGCGGCAATGAGGACCGGGTTGCCCGCCCGCTCGTCGCGCCCGTCGCCGATCACGGCGTTAACCAGGAGGACCGCGCCCGCGCTCGCCGTCAGGAGCAAGGCCGTCGCCGAAAGCCAGCCCTCCCACAATTTGTCGAGGCCGGTGACCAGTGTCGACAGCAAAAAGATCGACAGCGCCGCCGCCAGCACCGGGGCAAGCACCGACAGGATGATCATCACCAGGCGCTGGAGCGTGCCGACCAGCCGGTCGCGCTCCCGCAGCAGGCCGAAGGCGCCGCCGAAGGCGAACCCCGCCAGCGTCCAGCCGAACCAGCCTTCCTGGAGCAGGTCCTTCAGTGCATCGATGCCGATGACGTCGAACAGGCCGGCAATGAGGAAGGCCAGCAGGAAGGTAATGCCGGTGAAGAACATGCTGGCGGCGCCGATGACCGCGTCAGCCCAGGCATGGGCGTGAAGCTTCTTGTAGGGAAAGCGCCAAGCGCCTTCGTCGCGAACAGTCTGGAACAAAGGCGCGGCGATCAGGACGGCCGCAATCCCCGCCAGGAACGGAAATTCAACGATCTCCCCGTTGCGGTTATAGCTTGCCGTAAACCAGCCGACGAAGGCGATGACGGCGCCCCAGCCCCCGGCGAACGCCGCCGCCCAAAGCCAGCGAAGCCGCTCGACAGTGACAACGAACGAAACACCCGCGACCATGACGAAGGTCGCCGCCGCCTGCCGCTCCGCGGACAGCGTCGCCGAGGTGACCTCATGGATCAGCAGATGGAACAGCAGGCCCGCCGCAGCGCAGGTCGCCGCCATGATCCATGGCCTTGACGACCATTCTTCAGCCTGGGTGTCGAGCCGTTCCGCCATCCTTGAATCCCCTATCGCTGTTAGCGCCCGCGAGGCGCCTCAAGCAATCTGTCGGACGCGCAGGCTGGAGTCCTGAGCGAGACCTGAGGAATTCGTGAGGAAGGCACTAAGATCAGTCGCGAAGGTCGGCCGGGACGATCCCGCCATTCTCCGCGAGCTTCTGCATCACGGCGCGGTGCAGGGCGATATTCTGCTCGGCGCTGCCATGCTCGCCGGCGCGGACGTTCAATTCCTCGGCGAGTTCCTTGCGGGCTTCGAGGCTGGAATCGAGATCGAGGAGCTTCAGCAGGTCGACGATCGATGTCTTGTAGTTGCCCCCGCCGTCATGGCTCCGGGCGAGATTGTCGAGCACCGCGCCGACATCGACCGTTTCAGGCGTCGGGCGGAATTCGGGCGCCGGAGCAACCGAGGCTTCCGCGCCCGCCGGTTCCGGAACGGGATTCGGCCTGGCTTCCGCGCGCTGGCCAAAGATGACGTTCTTGATCTTGCTGAAAATCGACATGCCTTCACTCCTCGCCTGGGGTTTCGGGACCAACGCATGGACCCCGGCATCTATCCGGAACCGTCGTGACATTCGCCACCTCCTCCCCTAGTCGCTCGGCCCCAATGTGCGCTCGCCGGTTCCTCTTCATTGTCTTCGTCCTGACCCTGCTGGTGGTTGGCGGGGCGTTCGCGCTGTACCAGTGGGGCGGGCAGATGCTGATCCGCCAAGCGGTACCGAAGGGCCGTTTCCAAGCGCCGCCGCCAAGTAGCGCGCCCGAATATGATCGCCTCGACGCATGGATCGCGCGGCCAGAGATTCGGGACAATGCTTCACACTGGGAGCCGGAGGGCGCGACGATCGCCGCCCGCTGGTGGCAGGCATCGACCTTCTACATCCATCCCACCACCTATTTGAAGCGAAACCGCTGGAATGCACCGCTAAGCGGTGACGTGGACAGCGACGGGCGCGCGGAACTGTTCGTCAAAAGCCAGGCGAGCGCGTTTGCCTGGCTCGGCGACGTCTGGGCGCCACGCTATCGCCAGGCGGCCTATGGCGCATTCCTGTTGAACAGTAGTGATGCCGAACAGGCGCTCGACCTGGCTTACGCCGACGTTCGTCGGGCGTTCGAAGAATTCCTGCGGCGGATCCCCCCCGACGACCTGATCATCCTTGCCGGCCACAGCCAAGGCGCGCGCCACCTGTTGCGGCTGCTCGCCGAGCGCGGGCGCGACCTCAAGCCGCGGCTGGTCGCGGCTTATGTCGTCGGCTGGCCTGTAAGCGTCACGGCCGATCTGCCGGCGACCGGATTGACGCCCTGTCGAAACCCGGACGAGACCGGCTGCGTCCTGTCCTGGCAGAGCTTCGCCGAACCGGCCAACCCAAGCCTGATCCTGGATGCGTGGGAAGGCACAACCAGCCCGTCCGGCGGCGAACGCCGGCGCACAGACATGCTGTGCGTCAACCCAATCACCGGGAGCACCGGCGGAGCAGCGTCGCCAAGGGCCAACCGCGGAACCCTGGTGCCCGACGGCGACCTGAAGTCGGCTCGCGTCGTTCCGGGATTGGTCGGCGCCCGCTGCGAGAACGGCTTCCTGATCCTCGATGGCGAGGTCCCCCAGCTCGGCCCTTACGTGCTGCCGGGCAACAATTACCACGTTTACGATTATGCGCTGTTCTGGGAGGCCGTGCGGGGCGATGCGAACGGTCGAACCTATCAATTGTGGGAACGCGTCCGATCGCGTCGAGTCCGGCCATGATCGCCGCCGATTCATTTCAGTTCGCTGCAAGTCTGCCGGACGCGGGCAAGCTTGCCGGCCTCGACGTTGGCACGAAGACCATCGGCCTCGCCATCTGCGATGCCGGCTGGCACTTCGCTGGCCCGTCCGAAACAATCCGCCGAAGCAAGTTCACCAGGGACCTGGAGGCGCTGAAGGCATTCGTCGGGCGCGAACATGTCGTCGGGCTGGTCATCGGGCTGCCGCTCAACATGGACGGTACGGATAGCCCCCGCACCCAGTCGGTCCGGGCCTTCGCCCGCAACCTGGCGCCGCTGGGCCTGCCGATCCTGCTGTGGGACGAACGCTGGTCGACCCAAGCGGTCGAGCGGGCGATGATCGCCGCCGACGTCAGCCGCGCCAAGCGTGCCGAAAAGGTCGACGCCCTGGCGGCGGCGCACATCCTGCAGGGTGCGATCGACGCGTTGGTGAACCTTTAGCTCATTCGGCCGCGGCCGGGACCACGACCATTGGTGCGTTGTTACGGTTTTTCCGGAACGGCGGCGCCTTCAGATACGTCAGGTAGCGCCAAAGCCACTCGACCGGGCCGAAGTGGAAATATTTCAGCCAGGCGGGGCTGGCGATCAGCTGCGCGATCCAGATTGAGAAGACAATGTAATAAAGCTGGTGCCGTTCCAGCGCGCCCCAAAAGCCAAGCAGCACAAAAATGATCAGCGCGATGACCGAGTGGGTCAGGTAATTAGTCAGCGCCATCCGGCCGACCGCCGCCATCGCGCGGCGGAACCAGCCAAGGATTCCCGACTTCAGGAAGAGCATCAGCAGCCCAAGATGGCCCATGGTCAGGACCAGCCGGCTGAAGTCGTAGGTAATCAGCCCCTTCGCATATCCAAGCGAACTGAAGCTGTTGGCCATAATCAGATTGGCTTCGTAGATGTTCATCGGCAGGCCAGCGGCATAGCCGCCCACCGCCATCGCCAGATAGGTCCGGGTCCGCGCTTCAAGCGTCAGGATGCCGAATTTGAACAACGCCATCCCGATCATCATCATCCCGAAGAAATCAGCGAAAAACCGATAGATGTTCCATGACTGGAAATGCCGAATGATCGGGGCCAGCTCGGCTTGAGCGCTCAGGTAGCCCGAGGTCATATTCCTCTTCATCGCCGCGACGGCCGGAGGCGGTGGACCGGCCAATCGGCTCTCCTCCCATTTCTCGATCGCCTCCTTCTGCTTGTCGCTGCGCTTGGCCGCCGGCACCGATTGCGCGGCCCGGGCGGCCTCATATTGCCGCACCTTGCCGTTCGCTTCAGCCGCGCTCCACAGCGCCCCGAGGGCGAAGGCGGTCAAGCCGATGATCAGGAGCGTTCGAGCGGGGAGCTTGCGAAAGGCGAATAGAAACAGCGCAGTCACGCCATAATAGAAGAGGATGTCGCCAATCCACAGCAGGATCCAGGCGTTGAACAGACCGAATCCGATCAGCAGCAGCTGCCGGCGGAAATAAAGGTCGGCATGGTCGCTCCGGGCGCTGGCTTCGGCCCGGCTGCTGAACAGGATGATCCCGGCCCCGAACAGTATCGAGAACAAGGCGCGCTGCGTCCCTTCGAACCCGACGTTGAAGAAATACCAGGTCTGGAGATTGATGCCCTTGTCGCCCCCGAGGATCGTCGGATTGTCGTAGGCCGGGCCCAGGCCCATGCCGACGATATTCATCAGCAGGATGCCGAACAGGGCGCAGCCGCGGATGAAGTCCAGTGACTCGATCCGGCGCGCGGTCGGTGCGGCGGCAACTTCCCCCATGGCCTTTCCCCCTTTGGCCTCGCATCAGTATCGACGCACTTTGCGGTTCTCGCAACAGCCCGGCTAGTCAACCTTGGATAGGGTGGTTAGGCGACCAGCTTGTGGACTTGCTGTCGATCGATTCGCTGACGGACGACCAGATTGGGGAAATCCTCGGATCCGGGGCGCGTTGGCTGAAACTGATTCGCGCCGGCCACATTGGGGCGCGGCCGCTGGCGGGCAAGATCGTCTTCAACGTCTTTTACGAGAACAGCACCCGGACGGCGATGTCCTTCGCGACGGCCGCCGCGCGCCTGGGCGCACAGCCGATCAGCCTGTCGGTCGAACATTCATCGGTGAAAAAGGGCGAAACGCTCGAGGATACGGCCCGGACCCTGAACGCCATGCGTCCCGACGCGGTCGTCATCCGGCATCGCGACAATGGCGCGCCAGCGATCGTCGCGGGCATCATGGACGCGCCGGTGATCAATGCCGGCGACGGGACCAACGAGCATCCCACCCAGGCGCTGCTAGACGCGCTGACAATTCGCGGCCATTTCGGCGCCATCCAGGGCTTGAAGGTGGCGATTTGTGGCGACATCCGCCACAGCCGAGTGGCGCGGTCGAACGCCAAGCTCCTGCCGCGCCTGGGGGCCGAGGTCCGGCTGTGCGGTCCAGCCGAGCTTCTTCCCGCCGATTCGACGGCCACCAACTGCATCGACGAAGCGATCCGCGGCGCGGACGTCGTCATGATGCTGCGCGTTCAGCGCGAAAGGCTGGACGATGAGCTTGGCGATGCGCCCGGCGAATATCTGGAACGCCATGGCCTGACCGCCGCCAGGCTGGCGCTGGCTTCACCCGGCGCGGTCGTCATGCATCCCGGCCCGATGAACCGGGGCGTCGAGATCGACGGCGCGATTGCCGACGATCCCGCCCGTTCCCTGATCGCGCGGCAGGTCGAGCACGGCGTTGCCGTGCGCATGGCCTGCCTGGATATGGTGTGCGGCTAGCGCGCGGCGTAGTGGACCGGCGTGTCGCCGGCGACCGACCGGACGAAGCAGCTGCCGCCGGCCCTGCGCAGGGCGCTGCACAGTCCCTGGGCCTCGCCGATGCTGTCGAAGCCCTTGACCGACAGGCGATAGACCGGGCCCTTGCTGCTGGCGAACTTGGCGCTCATCGGCGTGTAGGCGCGCAGCGAGGCATAGCGCTTCGCCGCTTTGTCCCAGGCGACGCTGACACGTTCGGCCGACCCGTAAGCGCCAAGCTGAACGACGACCGCCGACTTGCCCGCCGACCGCTTTAGCGCGGCGGCATGGACCGGCAGCTTGTTGCCCGACTTGGCCGAAGCGCGAAGCGTCGGCGCGCGCTGGGCCTTCCTGGGCGAAGGTGTGATGAACGCCGGTTCCGGGGCGGGTTCTTTGGCGGCAAAGGCAATCGGCGCCGGGGCGGCCGCTTCGGCAAAGGCGGGCTGCGATGCCGGCGCGACATTGATCGTCTCGATCGGGGACGGGGGCGCGGCCGCCGCTGCGACCTCGACCGGGGCGGTTTCGGCCGGCTGGGCCTCGGCCAGCGCCTGCGCCGGCGGGGCGGCGTTCAGCGCCAGGCGGACCGGCTGGCCCGGATCGCTGACGTCGGGCGTGATCCCGACCAGCGCTGCGACCTGGCTCGAGGCCGAGGTCGGCTTGGTGAAGGCCATCCATTGTTCGATCCGGGCGTCGACGAGATCGGGCGACAGATCCTGCGATGCGACGATGCGGGCGTTTGCCCAGTCGCCGGAAAGAGCCAGGGCGAGCGCCAGGTTCTGGCGAACCTGCGCGTCAGCACCCGGCCGGCGGGCATGTTCCGTAAGGAAGGCGACAGCGTCGGCCGGCTGGCCGGCAAGCGCCAGCGCCAGGCCATAATCCGACGGTTCGACGGCGTTGCGCGCGGCGTTCAGAAGGGCCACTGCTTCCGAATTGCGGCCTTGGGCAATCTGCACCAGCGCCAGCTTCAGCACGACCTGCGGCTGGTTCGAGGCCAGGGACAGCGAGTCGCGATAAGCGCCCTCGGCAGACGTGAACCGACCGGAGGCGAAATAGGCATTGCCCAGCAAGGTGCGCACCGCGGACTCTCTCGGCGAGGCTTCGGCGGCCTGTTCGGCATAACTGACGGCGCTTGCGTAATCCTTGGACGAAAGCGCGAACTGGGCGCGGGTGGCAAGGCCGACCCTGGAGTTAGAGGCCACGCTCGCCCGGCTCGATTTGCCGGTGAGGCCGGCACAGCCCCCCAGCGTGGTCGCGAGGGCGATTACCGACAGTGCCGAGCCGAAGCGGAGCGATGTGGCCATGACGTTTATCCCTTTCGTTTGGCCTTGGCGGCCATTTCCTCCAGCCCGGGCAAAGTGCCGAGCAGCGCATCGAGCGCATCGGTAACGAGATGCTGGGCCGACTGGCCATTGACGGCGCAGGCCAGGCGAAGCTTCAGGTGGCGTTCGGGGTCGAGGCGAAGCGTGAACGCCGCCTTGCCCTTGGTCCCAGGTGCCGACCGTGGTCGGCTCGCGCGGCGCGGCGCCGGCGTCGGCACGATCCTCGCAACGACCGGATGAACGGTTGGCGCCTTGGCTGCCTCCGCGACAACGGGCGTTTCGACTTCTGCCTCGGGCTCATAGAGCTCGGCGGTTTCATCAAATTCCTCGTCGACCTCCTCGTGGTCGTTCAGAGTCAGGCGGTCGGCGATCTCGGCCTGCTGGTCATGGACCGGCGAGGCCACCGGGGTCAGCGCGGCGAGCGGGTTGCGCAACGGCTGGACCGGCAGGTCCTCGCCAAACGCGTCATGATCGTCATCGCGGGCGGGCGACTCCGCCGGCTTCGGCGGTTCGAAGCCAAGGTCGTTCCAACCCAGATCCTCGAGCCCGGCCCCCATCTGGCCGAAACCCTGGGGACGCATGGCCGGACGGGCCGCGCCCTTCCGGGCAAGCAGTCCCGAGGAGAGGGAGGCGAAAGGTTTTGGTTCGGCGCTCACTGACCGTTCCCCTTACTGGCCCACGACGCGGCGGCCGAAGCCGCCGACGGGACGCGGACTGGAAACGGCGATGCCGGGCGCCGCGTTCGGCGCCGCGAAGACGGTGCGGCGGAAATTCTTCTCGAGTCGGTCGGAAACATAATCCCACAACTCGATGACCTCCCGGGCCGAACGTCCGCCCGGGTCGATTTCCATGACGGTGCGGCCGTCGATCATCGACGCGGCGAAATCGGTGCGGTGGTGCACGGTGACCGGCGCGACCGTACCGTGCTGTGACAGAGCGACCGCGGCCTCATAGGTGATCTTGGCTTTCGGAGTGGCGGCGTTGACGACGAAGATCAGGGGCTTTCCGGCCCGGTCGCACAGATCGACGGTGGCGCCGACGGCGCGCAGGTCGTGCGGGCTTGGACGGGTCGGAATGACGATCAGCTCGGCAACGGCGATGACGCTCTGGATCGCCATGGTGATGGCTGGCGGCGTATCGATGACGGCCAGGCGGAATCCCTGCTGGCGAAGCACTTCAAGATCCGAGGCAAGGCGCGCAACGGTGGTCTGCGCGAAGGCGGGCATGTCGGCCTCGCGCTCGTTCCACCAGTCGGCAAGACTGCCTTGCGGATCGATGTCGATCAGGCAGACGGGACCTGCGCCCGCCAGTTGCGCCTGCACCGCCAGATGGCCGGACAGGGTCGTCTTGCCCGACCCGCCTTTCTGCGATGCCATTGCCAGAACGCGCATTCTTTTCCCCTCGCCCCAGGACGGTCGTTGAACCCAGGGAGTGGCACCCAAGCCTCTAAAATCTGGTTAACGCCGTTCCGACCCTGTTGCCCTTGCAGCCGAGGAAGCTAGTCTTGGACCAGCAGTCGCGTTTTGCCCGGGGAAAGTTTTCGATGCGCATCGCTCAGACAGCGGCACTGGCTCTGTTCGCCTCAACATTTGCGGGCCCCGCCGATGGTCAGCAGCAAAGCGTCACGGCCGGCATCAAGGCGTGGCAGAGCGGAGACTATGCCACGGCCGTCGCCAATTGGCGGCCGCTGGCGGAAAAGGGTGACGCCGACGCCGCCTTCAACCTCGGCCAGGCGTATCGGATGGGCCGGGGCGTCATGCTCAATCTCGGCGCGGCGCAGACCTGGCTCGAGCGGGCCGCCAAGGCCGACCATCTCGACGCGCAGACGACGCTCGGCCTGTTGCTCTTCCAGAACGGCAACCGCGCCGGCGGGCTTCGCTGGCTGAGGGTCGCGGCGGAGCGCGGAGACCCGCGCGCCATGCTCGTGTACGGGACCGCGCTCTACAATGGCGATGGCGTCGCCCGCGATCCGGTCACGGCCTATGCCTATGTCAGCCGGTCCGCGGCGCAGGGACTGCCGCCCGCCAAGGAAACTCTAGCCGAAATGGACAAAGTGATCCCGGTCGATATCCGGCAGAAGGGCGTAGTCGTGGCGATGGACAAGGCCGGAGTGAAAACCCCGGCCGAAAAGGCGCCAGAGACGGTCAAGGTCTCGCCAACGAAGGCCACTCCGGCCAAGGCCGAGCCGAAGAAGGCAGCTGCAGCGGCCAGCGCCCCGGCGACCGCCGTGGCCGGAACTGGTCCATGGCGAATTCAGCTTGGCGCATTCGCTCAGCGGGCCTCGGCCGAGGCATTGTTCAGGAAGCTGTCCGCCAAGCTCGCCGGCAAGCAGGCCTTTTACATCGCTGCGGGGAAGGTCACCCGGCTGCAGGTCGGCCCCTACCCATCCCGAGCCGCCGCGGCTTCGGCCTGCGCCGCGCTCGGCGGCCAGGCCTGCTTCCCGGTCGCAAGCAACTAGTCAGCCGCTCACCCAGTCGCGGCGCGGGATACCCTGCGCCCACAGCAAGGCGTCGAGCCCGTGATGGTCGAGGCGGGCGTCCGCCACAGCGGCAAGCGCGGGCTTGGCGCGATAGGCGACGCCCAGGCCCGCCTCCTTGACCATCAGCGAGTCATTGGCGCCGTCGCCAATGGCCATCGTCTCGTCGGCAAGAAGGCCCAGGCGTTGCCGCGCTTCGATCAGGACATGCCGTTTGAAGCGGGCGTCGACGATCCGCCCCTCGGTTGTGCCGGTCAGCCGTCCAGCGTCGACCGCCAGGTCATTGGCTTCGAACCGGTCGAAGCCGACCTGCGCCGCGATCGGCGCCACGAAAGCGGTGAATCCGCCCGATACAAGGATCGTCTCGGCGCCCCTCGCCCGCATCGTCCGGACAAGTGTTTCGGCGCCGGGGTTCACGCGAATGCGCCCGGCCAGGCATTGGCCGATGACCGACTGGTCAAGGCCGGCGAGCAGCGCCACGCGTTCCGACAGCGCTGCGGCGAAATCCAGCTCACCGCGCATGGCTCGCTCCGTGATTGCGGCGACCTGGGGCCTGACGCCGGCATAGTGCGCAAGCTCGTCAATACATTCCTGGCCGATGATGGTTGAATCCATGTCGGCGACGAGCAGCTTTTTCTCGCGACGAGCGGCCGGTTGAACGACGATGTCGACCCCCGCCAGGGACGCCAAGGCCGAACGGGCTTCCGTTACGTCGGCGGTGAAGGAGAGGTCGGCGGCATCGCCCTGGTCGATCCAGTCAAACAGGCCGGCGCCGGAGTCGATGCCGCGAAGCCGGTGGAGCGCCTGCTCCACCAGCCTGTCATCGAGCCGTCCGGCTGCTATCAGCGTGGCAATGGCCATTCGTCCTCCAGTCGCGCTCATCGCCGGTCCGACGGCCAGCGGCAAGTCGGCCCTTGCTCTGGCCTTGGCCGAACGGACCGGCGGGGTGATCGTCAACGCCGACAGCGCGCAGCTCTACCGGGACCTGCCCATCCTCAGCGCCGCCCCCACGACCGCGGAATTGGGGCGCGCCGACCATCGGCTCTACGCCATCCGCGACGGCGCACAGCCCTGTTCCGCCGCCGATTGGGCGGCGCAAGCCCGGGCGGAAATTTCGGCCATTCACGAAGCCGGCGGTTTGCCGATCCTGGTCGGGGGCACGGGCCTCTACTTGCGAACGCTGCTGGATGGCATCGCGCCGGTCCCGCCGATCGACCCGGCCGTGCGACGGGAGGTGCGCTCGACGCCCGTCGGCGAAAATCATCGCCGACTTGAGGCGGCCGATCCTGCCGCTGCGGGGACGCTCAATCCTGCCGATTCAACGCGCATCGCCCGAGCGCTCGAAGTCGTCCTGTCGACGGGCCGGCCGCTCGCCCGCTGGCAGGAACACCGAGAGGGCGGAATAAGCGCCGAGATCGAGCTTCGGCCCCTCGTCCTGCTGCCGCCGCGCGACTGGCTCTACGCGCGCTGCGACGCCCGCTTCAGGGCAATGATGGACGGCGGCGCAGTCGACGAGGTCCGGGTGCTCCTCGACCGCAAGCTCGACCCGTCGCTGCCTGTCATGCGGGCGATCGGGGTCCGGGAGATCGCGGCCTTCCTTGCTGGCGACCTGACCCAGGAAGAAGCCATTGCCGCAGGTCAGCAGGCGACCCGGCGTTACGCCAAGCGTCAATATACCTGGTTCGCAAACCAGCCCCCCGCGGAATGGCCGCGATGGCATGATATCACCCACCCCGTTCGGGCTGAGCTCGTCCAAGCCCTGCCCTTTATCCAAACCAGGCGGTAGAAGGCAGCCCTTCGAAAGGCCCAGGGCGAACGAAAAAGATGAAACTCCTTCAGGACGCCGACATCGATCCCGCCCCGCTTGCCGGCAAGCGCGTCGCCGTCATCGGCTTCGGCAACCAGGGCCGCGCCCACGCGCTCAACCTGCACGACAGCGGCATCGACGTGGTCGTCGGCCTGCGCAGTGGGTCGAGAGGCGCCAGAGAAGCGGAGGCTGCAGGCCTGCGAGCGACTTTGTTGAACGAGGCCGTAGCCGGCGCAGACATAGTCATGCTTCTCGCGCCCGACGAGACGCTTGGCGCTCTATACCGCGAGATCGAGCCTGATCTCCGACAGGGCGCCGCCCTGGGCTTCGCGCATGGTCTCGCCATCCGCTTTGGCCTCATTGCTCCTCGGGTGGACCTTGACGTCTTCATGGTCGCGCCCAAGGGACCCGGAACTGCGCTGCGGTCACTCTATCAAGAAGGCAAGGGCATGCTGGCCCTGTGGGCCGTCGCGCAGGATGCAACCGGCAAGGCCCGAGCGATCGCCCTGGCCTACGGCAGCGCCATTGGTTGCGGGCGCGCAGGGCTGATGGAATCGAACTTCGCCGAGGAATGCGAGGCCGACCTGTTCAACGAACAGGCGGTGGTATGGGGCGCCGTACCCGAAATTCTCATCGCCGGCTTCGACACTTTGGTCGCCGCCGGCTGCTCACCCGAGATCGCCTATATGGAGTGCGTCGGCGAGCTCAGCCTCCTCGCGCAGCTGATTGAGGCGCGCGGCATCGCCGGCATGCGCGAGGCGATTTCGAACACCGCCGAGCTCGGCGCGACCATCGGTGGCCCACGAATCGTCGACGACACCGTCCGCGCCCGGATGGCAGAGGTGCTGGCCGAGGTCCGCTCCGGCAAGTTCGCCAGCGCGCTTCAATCCGAAGAAACCGCAGGCTATCCCCTGCTCCGGAGGGCGCGAGCGCGGGCGCGCGAACTCGCGGTCGAAAAAGCGCGCGAACGACTCCTGAATCCGGGCACCTAGCCGATAATGTCGGACGCGAAGATCGGCCGGTCGCCGACGCTGGCGCGCTCCAGATAAGCGCGCTGCAGCTGGCGATGCGCGTCGGCGGCAACCCTGTCTGCCGCGGCCAGGGCCAGCTCTTCCTCTTCGGCGGCCCGGCGGGCGTAATAGACCCGGTCCTTCTGGTCCATGAGCCGTCTCCCTTCGTCCAGAACCTTGTACCAGCTAACGCCAGAAAAGTCTCGTTTCCGGCCTTCTTCAGGACAAAGCGCGAACAGCTGCGAACCCGCCGACGACTCCTGCGATCGAGAGGAGAACGGAAGTGCCGACATAGATCGCTGCCTCGATTGCGGTGCCGCGCTGCCAAAGCTGAACGGCGTCCAGGCTGAAGGCGGAGAAAGTCGTGAACCCGCCTAGCACACCGGTCAGCAGAAACAGGGAGGCAGTGTCGTTGCCACCGCTCCCGCGCGCCATGAGCATCGCCGCGATCAGCCCCGCTATGAAACTGCCGAGCACGTTCACCGCCAGGGTTCCGTGCGGAAAGCTGGGCGGCAGCCACAGGCGGCTGAGGTGGAAAACGAAGAGCCGCAATACCGAACCAAGTCCGCCGCCGATGAAGACCAGCAGGATCGGCTTTAGAGCCGGGCTCACTGCTTGATCACTCGCCCGTCCTTCATCACGAACCGTACCTGCTTCGGCGCTGTGCCGGGCCGGTCGAGTAGCCGCCCGGCATAGATCAACGTGGTTCCGGCGGGCTGGGCGACAACGGGTGAGGCAGAGGACAAGGTTGCCGCGGCGAGGAGCAGCGTTTGGCGGCGCATTCATTTTCTCCCGAAAAGCTTTTCGATTTCCCCCCGGCCGAGCTTCACCCAGGTCGGCCGGCCGTGATTGCACTGGCCGGAACGCGGAGTCACTTCCATTTCGCGCAGCAGCGCGTTCATTTCCGCGACGGACAGGATTCGCCCGGCCCTGACCGAGCCATGACAGGCGATGGTCGCGGCGACGAGGTCGAGCTTGTCGCGCAGCGACAGCGCTTCGCCGAGCTCAGCCAGTTCAGCGGCGACGTCGGCCAGCAACCGGCGGCTGTCGGTCCCGCCTAGCGCCGCCGGCACGGCGCGGACGAGGATGGCGGTCGGCCCGAACCGCTCGACCTCCAGGCCGAGGTTGCCAAGATCGCTCGCAGCGGCCTCGATTCGATCGCAATCGGGTTCGTCCAGGTCGACAACGTCCGGTATCAGCAGGGCCTGGCGGGCGATCGACCCTCCTTCCCGCGCGCCGCGCATACGCTCCAGCACCAGCCGCTCATGCGCGGCATGCTGGTCGACAATCACCAGCCCATCCTCCGCCTCGGCGACGATATAGGTCGCCGCCACCTGGCCGCGGGCAACGCCGAGCGGATAGCTCGGCACCGTCGCGGTCGCCGCCTCTGCCCGCGCGGCAGGGGCGGAGTGGAAGAGCCGGTGAGCGTCGGCGAACGCGGCCGTCGCCCCAGCGAAGGCCGGGGCCTCGGGCAAGTAAGGCACGGCAGTTGACCCGAGATCCCGGCCTGCGCCGGGATGACGCAATTCCTCACTTGTCGTCCACATTACAGGCGCTGCCGCTTGGTCCCGGGCGGCGCTGCGCTGACCGGCTTCATCAAGCGCCCGGCGAAGCCCGCCGATGATCAACCCGCGCACTGCCGCGGGATCGCGGAAACGGACTTCGGTCTTGGCCGGGTGAACGTTGATGTCGACGTCCGCCAGCGGCACCGACAGGAACAGCGCCGCGATCGGGTGGCGGTCGCGGGCAATCAGGTCGCGATAGGCCGCCCTCAGTGCCCCAACCAGCAGCCGGTCCTTCACCGGCCGGGCGTTGACGAACAGATATTGCTGATCAGCCATGCCGCGATTGAAGGTCGGCAGGCTGACGACCCCGGTCATGCCCATTCCGTCGCGGGCCGCATCGATGCCGACCCCGTGGCGGTCCAGATCGCGCGACACGAGCGCGGCGACCCGGTTGGGCGGGTCGCTTGGCTGCAGCGACAGGATTCGGCGACCGTCATGATCCAGCGTGAAACCAGCATCGCTCCGCGCCATCGCCAGCCGCCGGACGACATCGAGGCAGGCGGCATATTCGGCGCGCGGGCTGCGCAGGAATTTCCGTCGCGCCGGCACCTTGTCGAACAGGCCTTCGACCCGCAGCCGGGTCCCCGGAGGAAGCGCGGCCGGCCCCTCGCCCGCCGCGGCGCCATGGTCGAGGGCCATCCGCCAGCCGTCTGCGCCCGCGACACGGCTTTCCATGGTCAGCCGTGAGACGCTGGCGATCGAGGGCAGTGCCTCGCCTCGAAAGCCGAAGCTCAGCACCGCGTCGATGGAGTCGCCCGGAAGCTTGGAGGTTGCGTGGCGCTCAAGCGCCAGGCGCATGTCGTCAGGGGTCATCCCGCTTCCGTCATCGGCGACCTCGATCAATTCGAGTCCTCCAGCAGCGAGCCGGATCGAGACCTGGCTCGCCCCGGCATCGAGGGCGTTTTCGATCAATTCCTTGAGCGCGCTTGCCGGCCGCTCGACCACCTCGCCCGCGGCGATGCGATTGATGAGCTCGGAAGGCAGCCTTCTTATTGACATGTTAAGCATTCCTAGCCCATTCCGAACCGACCCGCGAAGCGCTGATTTCTCAAAAAAATTCAGTCTGCATTCAATGGGAAGTGTTTAATCCATGGTGAAGCGGCGGGGGTGGTTTCCGCAGGCCTAGCCGAGCAGAGCCGAGAGACAAAAAATACGATGTTTTGGAACCGTTGGTTCAAATGGATGAGCCATGACATGGCCATCGACCTGGGGACCGCCAATACCCTGGTCTATGTGCGTGGGCGCGGGATCGTCCTCAACGAGCCGTCGGTGGTGGCGATCGAGACGATCAACGGGGTCAAGAAGGTCAAGGCCGTCGGCGACGACGCCAAGCTGATGATGGGCAAGACGCCCGACCAGATCGAGGCCATCCGGCCGCTTCGCGACGGGGTCATCGCCGACATCGATGTCGCCGAGCAGATGATCAAGCATTTCATCCACAAGGTGCATGGCGGCAAGATGCGCGCCTGGCGTTTCCCGGAAATCGTCATCTGCGTGCCGTCGGGGTCGACGTCGGTGGAGCGGCGCGCCATCCGCGACGCCGCGTCGAACGCCGGCGCCAGCGCTGTTTACCTGATCGAGGAGCCGATGGCGGCGGCGATCGGCGCCGACATGCCGGTGACAGAGCCGATCGGCTCCATGGTCGTCGACATTGGCGGCGGCACCACCGAAGTCGCCGTCCTGTCGTTGCGCGGCCTCGCTTACACCACTTCGGTCCGGGTCGGCGGCGACAAGATGGACGAGGCGATCTCCTCCTATGTCCGACGCAACCACAATCTGCTGATCGGCGAAGCGACGGCCGAGCGGATCAAGAAGGAAGTCGGCATCGCCAAGCCGCCGGTCGACGGCATCGGCAAGACGGTCCACATCAAGGGACGCGACCTTGTCAACGGCGTCCCGAAGGAAATCTCGATCAACCAGGGCCAGATCGCCGAGGCGCTTTCGGAACCCGTTGGAACGATCGTCGAAGGCGTCCGCATCGCGCTTGAGAATACCGCGCCCGAACTCGCCGCCGACATTTGCGACCAGGGCATCGTCCTTACCGGCGGCGGCGCCCTCCTCCAGGGGTTGGACGAAGTGCTCCGTGACGAGACGGGCCTGCCGGTCACCGTTGCCGAAGATCCGCTGACCTGCGTCGCGCTCGGTACTGGCCGTGCGCTCGAGGAAGAGCAGTTCCGCGGCGTCCTTCAGACCGCCTGAGGCGGTAAGCTATGGCGGGGCCGCGTCCCGGCTGGTCACGGCGGGCCCAATATGGGCTGTTTTTCAGCTTCGTGGCGGTAATCGCCGGGCTGGTCGTGGGACTCGTCATGCTGACCCTGTCGCTGCTCGCGCCAAGCAGATATGAAGTCGTGCGCGGCGCCGCGATAGACGCGACCGCCCCTGTCACTAGCGGCCTTCGGGCAATCACCGACACTGTCAGCGGCGTGGTCAGCGGAGCGGGCAATTATTGGGATGCCGCCTATCAGAACGCGCAATTGAAGCGCGAGCGGCGGCAGTTGATTCGCCGGATGGTCGAGGCTCAGGCCATCCTGCAGGAAAATCGCCAGCTCAAAGCGATCCTCCAGCTCCGCGAGCATAGCCGCGGCACGGTTGCGGTCGGCCGGATCGTCGGCTCTTCCTTCTCAAGTCCCCGCCGCTTCGCGATCCTGTCTGCCGGCGCTCGAGACGGGGTCCGGATCGGCATGCCGGTCCGCTCTGCCGACGGGCTGATCGGCCGGATCGTCGACGCCGGAGCGACAGCCTCACGTGTGCTGCTGGTGTCTGACCGGTCGAATATCGTCCCCGCCCGGATCCTCCGCAGCGGCCAGCCGGTCATCAGCACCGGCCGCGGTGATGGCACGGTCGACCTGCGGCCGCTCGAGGTCGGTCGAAACCCGTTCAAGCCGGGAGATATCGTCGTGACGTCCGGTACCGGCGGCCTGTATCCGCCGCTGGTGCCTATCGCGAAGGTCGTTCGGCTCGACGACGACGGCGCCATTGCGCGGCCGATTGCCGACCCGGCCAGCGCCAGCTTCGCCACCGTGGAACCGCCTTACGAACCGGCGGCCGTGGCAGCCGGCCAGGACGGCGAATCCTGATGGTTCGAGCCGCGCTCTCCACGAAGCGCCGCATCGGTCAGGGGCCGCGGCCGGCCGCGGCCTATATCCCGGCGCTGACGGTGACCGCCGGCTCGGTGCTGGCCGCCCTGCCCATCGTGTCGACCAGCGGCTGGTATCCGGATTTCGGCTTCCTTATCCTGATCGCCTGGCGGCTGCTCCGCGCCGACGCCTGGCCGGCGTGGTGGGCGTCGCCCCTGGGTTTCGTGAACGACATCCTCGCCGGTCTGCCGATCGGCATGTCCGTCACTCTCTGGGCGCTGGTCATGATCATCATGGATCTGGTCGACCGGCGGACGATCTGGCGCGATTACTGGATCGAATGGGCCTTGGCCGCGCTTCTCATCCTGCTCGCGGAAACGTTCGAATGGTGGCTTGCGGGCCTGGGCGGCGCCGGTTTCCCCTACCCGTCGATCGCGGCGCCGGTCGTCGTTTCCATCCTGGCCTTCCCGATTGTCGCCGGCCTGGTGTCGCGCATCGACCGGTGGAGGCTCGGCCGGTGAAACTGGAGAAACGCTTCACGTCCGTCCACCAGTCGCTGACCTTTTCGCGGCGGATGATGCTGATGCGCGGCGCGCAGCTTGGCGTCGGCGGGCTCCTGCTCGGCCGCCTCGGCTGGCTGTCGATCGCCGAGAATGAGCGCTACCAGCTGATGAGCGAGAGCAATCGGGTCCAGCTCATCATCGTTCCGCCGCGCCGAGGGTGGATCGTCGACCGGTTCGGCAAGCCCATCGCCATCAACCGAAGCGATTTCCGGGTCGATCTCATCCCGGACCAGCTCGAGAACCCTGTCGCGACCTTGCGAACGCTGACCAGCCTGCTCGACCTCGGCGTCGACGACGTCGACCGGATCATCAAGGAGTTGAAGGCCGCTCGGGGCTACAGTCCGGTCCAGGTCGCCGAGAATATTCCGTACGAAAAATATGCCGCGGTCACTGTCCGGCTGCCGGACATGCCGGGCGTGCAGCCGATGCGCGGCTTTTCGCGCTTCTACCCGGCCGGCGCCGCCGTCGGCCATTTGATCGGCTATGTCGGCACTGCCTCCGCCAAGGAATATGAGGCGGAAAAGAACCCGCTGCTTATCACGCCTGGTTTCAAGATCGGCAAGGAAGGGCTTGAAAAAACCCTTGAACAGAGGCTCCGGGGCACGCCCGGCGGCCAGCGGGTCGAACTGACGGCCCGGGGCAAGCTGGTGCGCGAGCTGGAGCCGAAGCCCGACCGCAGCGGCGGCACCGTGCAGCTTAGCATCAACGCCGATCTTCAGGAATATGCCGGCCGCCGACTGGGCGAGGAATCGGGCAGCTGCGTCCTGCTCGACTGCCTGACCGGGGATATCCTCTGCCTGGCCTCGATGCCCGCCTACGATCCCAACAGCTTTTCCGACGGCATCGGCCGGACGGAATGGGCGATGCTGTCGAACGATGAGCGCCGGCCGCTGCTCAACAAGGCGCTCAACGCCCTCTACCCGCCAGGCTCAACGATCAAGCCGATGAACAGCCTGGCGCTTCAGGAGGCCGGCATCGATCCAGAGGAAACGGTCTACTGCCCGGGCGGCTATCGTCTCGGCAACCGCTTCTTCCGCTGTCTCGGGCGACACGGCACGGTCAACATGCGCCGAGCCATCGCCAAAAGCTGCAACACCTATTTCTACGCCATGGCCAACCGCATCGGCTACGACCGGATCGCACCGATGGCGAAAAGGCTCGGACTTGGCCAGAAATTCGACCTTCCGGTCGTCAGCCAGAGCTATGGCACCGTCCCCGACAGCGCCTGGAAGCTTAGGCGTTACAACCAGAACAGGCGGCTTGTGGAACGGCCTGACTGGACGGCCTCCGATTCCCTCAATGCTTCGATCGGCCAGGGCTTCCTGATCCTCAACCCGCTGCAGCTTGCGGTCATGGCGGCGCGGATCGCTTCGGGCCGCAACGTCCAGCCAAGCCTGATCGGAGTCCACAAGGACCCCGCGCCGCTCCTCGGCCTCGACCCGAGACATCTCGAGACCACGCGCGGCGGCATGTGGGAAGTGGTCAATGGCGATGGCACCGCCGGCGCAAGCAGGCTGCTGGTGCCGGGCGTCGAGATGTGCGGCAAGACCGGTACCGCCCAAGTGCGCAAGATCGCCGGCTCCCAGCGCGGCCAGAGCGGAGACTGGAAGTACCGCGACCACGGGCTGTTCGTCTTCTTCGCGCCGTACGTGAACCCGCGCTATGCCGGCGCAGTGGTCATCGAGCACGGCCTCGGCGGCGCCAAGGCAGCTGCCCCCGTGGCCAAGGATGTGCTGACCTTCCTGTTCGATCCGGCCCAGGCGATGGCCCGCCTCGCCGACCTCGAGACGGAATGGGGCGGAACGCTGGCCGAGCGGACAGCGCGCCGCCAGGCGCAGGTCGACGCCATCGCCAAGGCGAAGCTGGGCCGGACCGCATGATCTCCTCGGCGATCATCCCCCAGCCGCTGGCCCGACTGCCATGGCGCCTGATTTTCCTGGTCATGGGAATCGGCTTCATCGGGCTGATGACGCTTTATTCGGCGGGGGGTGGATCAATCCGCCCTTGGGCGCTGAAACAGGGGATCACCCTGCTCTTCTTCCTCGCCGTCGCTGTCAGCATGTCCTGGGTCAAGGAATCGCTGATCAAAAGCCTGGTCTTTCCCTTTTATGCGATTGTCCTGGTGATGCTGATCCTGGTGGAGGCCCTCGGCTTCATCGGCAAGGGCGCGCAGCGCTGGCTCGACCTCGGCTTCATCCGACTGCAGCCGAGCGAGTTCATGAAGCTCGCCGTGGTGCTGGTGCTGGCCCGATTTTATGAATTGCTTCCGGCTGGCGAGATCCGCAAATGGCGGGCGATCTGGCCGGCGGCGCTGCTGATTGGCGTGCCCGCCGCCCTGGTCATCCTCCAGCCTGACTTGGGCACCGCCTTGATGATCATCTTCATCGGCGCCAGCCTGATGTTCGTCGCCGGAGTGCCGCTCCGGGTCTTCCTGATCCCGGCCGGCCTGGTCGCCGTCGCCATCCCGATCGTCTATCAGTTCCTCCACGGCTATCAGCGCAAGCGGATCGACATCTTCCTCGATCCGGAAAGCGATCCACTCGGCGCCGGCTATCACATCAGCCAGTCGAAAATCGCGATCGGATCGGGCGGCATTTTCGGCAAGGGCTATCTGAACGGCAGCCAAAGCCACCTCAAATATCTTCCGGAAGGCCATACCGACTTCGTCTTTGCCGCCATGGTCGAGGAATGGGGACTGATGGGCGGCGCGCTGCTGATCCTCGCCTTCGGCATGGTCATCCGCTGGGGCATGGACGTCAGCCTCAACGCCCGCAGCCGGTTCGCGCAGCTGACGGCCGCCGGCCTGTCGGCGACGATCTTCTTCTACGTCGGCATCAATCTGATGATGGTGATGGGCCTGGCGCCGGTGGTCGGCGTGCCGCTGCCTTTGGTCAGCTTCGGCGGCTCGGCGGTCATGACGGTGATGCTGTGCCTGGGAATCCTGATGGCGCTGGAGCGGAAGCAACGCACGACCTCGCGCCTCGCCTAGCCCATTGAACCGCCCCCGGTTGCGCCCTACCTGCGCCCATGCTACCGGCGCGCCGCTCCAGGCGATGTTACCGCCGGAGCATCCGCCTCACGGCAGCCCAGGTTTATTGGGGACGCATAGCTCAGTTGGTAGAGCAGCTGACTCTTAATCAGCGGGTCCTAGGTTCGAGCCCTAGTGCGTCCACCATTTTTCAATGACTTAGCAGTTGTGTGGAGCCTTTCACCTCTTGCGGGGTACCATTGGGGTACCAGTTTTCCGCGGGCCCTCCGTCTACAAGGGTAGCGCACTGGCAGACCGCACCCGCCGCCGCTCGACCTACTTCAGCAATCAGGCAGATCATCGAGATTGTTCCTGGTGGAGCCGTCCCGCAAGGTTCGAAGATATTTTCCGGTTGACCCTTTGACGACCTTTATCTCGGTCTCTTGGCCGTCCGTCCACGGTACCCA
>DASSPS010000055.1:0-7222 GCA_035699505.1 Sphingomicrobium sp.
AGCGATGGCAGCCGAATAGGGTTCAGCGGGCGGCAAGCCTTTCCGCGAAGGCCAGCAGGGTCCCGAAGGTCGCGAAATCCTCGGCCTCGACATCGTCGTCCTCGATAATGACCCCGAGCTTTTCTTCGATCGCCGTCAGGAAATGGGCGACCGCCATGGAATCGAATTCGGGGAGAGAGCCGAACAGCGCCGTATTGTCGTCGAATGCGTCGACGCGCTTGCGGGGCATGCCAAGCGTTTCCGCAAGAAGGTCGCGCAAGATCGGCTCGACCGGCTTGCCGTTCGGACTGGAGGAAGCCGGATGCTGCACCGCGGCGCGCCTAGAGAAAGGCGCGGCGCTGGGCAAGCCCGCGGCTGGCGCGATGGCGGCGGCGGCGCTAGCAGCCCGGCATGATCGCGCCTGATCCGACACCGTGTCCCCTGGATCATCTCGCCGCGCGGGGCGCGGCCGATGCGGTCGCGCTGACGGCCGGCAAGACTGCCTATACGTATGCCGACCTGGAATCCGAGATCGGGCGGATTGCCGCCAGTCTGCTGAAGTCTGGCGCCAGGCCAAGCGACCGGGTCGCCAGCTGGATGGGCAAGACCGGCCTCGCCTGTATCCTGCCCTTGGCCTGCGCCCGGGCCGGGCTGGTGCACGTACCGATCAACCCCGTCCTGAAGCGTGTCCAGGCGGCGCATATTCTCGCGGATAGCGGTGCGCGGCTGCTGATCGCCAACGAGGCGCGCTTGCAGTCGCTCGATGCCGCCGACCTGGCGGAAGCGACCTCTGTGAGCGCCGACGACTGGTCGACGGCCGGAGTCGAGCCGCTGCCGGCGTCGGCTCACGATCCGAATAGCCTCGCCGCCTTGCTTTACACGTCCGGCTCGACCGGCCTGCCAAAAGGCGTGATGCTGAGCCACGCCAATTTGTGGTTGGGGGCGGTCAGCGTTGCCCATTACCTCGGCCTTTCGGCGACCGACCGAACCCTCGCGGTCCTGCCGCTGGCCTTCGATTACGGCCAGAACCAGTTGCTCTCTACCTGGGCGGCCGGCGGCCATGCCATCGCCTTCGATTACTTGTTGCCTCGGGATGTCGTCAGGGCGGTCGGACGCCATGAAGTCACCGTGCTGGCCGGCGTTCCGCCGCTGTGGTTGCAGCTGAGCGAGCAGGAGTGGGGCGATTCCGGCGCTTCGCTGCGCACCTTGACTAACAGCGGCGGCCATTTGCCCGAGCCGATCGTCCGCCGGCTGCGGACGCTGTTTCCCGATGCGCGCCTGCACCTGATGTATGGCCTGACCGAGGCGTTCCGGTCGACCAGCCTCAATCCGGATCTGGTCGATATACATCCCGACAGCGTCGGCACGGCCATTCCGTTCGCGCAAGTCAGGGTCGTTCGCGCCGACGGGTCCCCGGCCGTGCCCGGCGAGGAAGGCGAGCTGGTCCATTCCGGGCCACTCGTCGCGCTCGGCTATTGGAACGACCCGGTGCGCACCGCCCAGCGCTTTCGTTCGGAAGAGGTGTGGTCCGGCGATACGGTCGTCCAGGGCGAAGACGGCTTGATTCGTTTTCGCGGACGCGACGATGCCATGATCAAGGTCAGCGGTAACCGCTTGAGTCCGAACGAGATTGAGGAAGCGGTACTCGCCAGCGGCGCGGCCAGCCAGGCGCTCGCCATCGGCATTCCCGACGAGCGGCTTGGCCAGGCCGTGCTGCTCATCGCCGTTGCCAAGGGACACGATCCCGAGGCACGATTGCGGGCTTATTTCGCGAAGGAACTGCCGGCGTTCATGATGCCGTCTCGCATTGTCTGGCGGGATGCGTTGCCGCTGTCGCCCAATGGCAAGGTCGACCGCGCCGCGTTGGAAAGGGAATTTGGATGAAGCCGAGCGGCCCGATCCCGGACGGCTTCGGCCGTGATGCCGCGGGCCAGTTGCTCATCGGCGGCCGCCCCGCATCCGACCTGGTAGAGGAAGCGGGCGGGACGCCCCTGTTCGCCTATGACCGGTCGCTGGTCGGACGCCAGATCGCCCGTTTCCGGGCTGCAATGCCGGATAACATTTCACTGCACTATGCCGTGAAAGCAAATCCTTACGAGCCGTTACTTCGATTTCTTGCGCAATATGTCGACGGTTTTGACGTCGCTTCGGCTGGAGAGTTGAGCTGCGTTACCGAGTTGGGCTTGCAGGTCAGCATGGCCGGGCCTGGGAAAAGCAGTGCCGACCTGCGAGCGGCGATCGAAGCGGGCGCGACTGTGAACGTCGAGAGCGAGGGCGAGGCGCAGCGGGCAATCGCGTTCGCCGCTGAACTGGATGTCGTCCCGAAACTTGCGGTTCGACTGAACCCGCCTTTCACGCTCAAGGGCGCAGGGATGAAGATGGGCGGCTTCGCCAGCCCGTTCGGCATCGATCACGACCGGGCTCCGGCCCTGGTCCGGTCTCTGATCGAGGCCGGTGCCGATTGGCGGGGCCTGCACATCTTCACCGGTAGCCAGGCGTTGGATGCCGATGCGCTTATCGAGGTGCAGAAAGCGACGCTCGCGCTCGCGGCGAAGGTTTCCGAAGAAGCCGGGGCTGCGCCTCCCGACGTCAATCTGGGTGGGGGCTTCGGCATTGCTTATTTCGCTGGCGAAACACCGGTGGACGTCGAACGGATCGGCGCCGCGCTTTCAGCGGAACTGCGCAATGCCCCGGCGATCCTTGACGGGACCCGTTTCGCTATCGAGCTTGGCCGCTGGCTGGTCGGCGAGGCGGGGGTCTACCTGACCCGGATTGTCGACCGCAAGGAAAGCGGCGGGCGCACTTTCCTGATCACGGATGGCGGATTGCATCACATGCTCTCCGCGTCGGGCAATTTTGGCCAGCTTCTGCGCCGCAACTATCCGGTCGCGATCGCCGTAGGATTTGAAGCAGAGGCGGACGAGGAAGTGACGATCACTGGCTGCCTGTGCACGCCTCTTGACCTGCTCGCAGACCAGGTAATGGTGCCGCGGGCGGAAGTCGGCGACCTGGTCGCGATCTTCTGTGCGGGCGCCTATGGCCTGACCGCCAGCCCGCAAGCCTTCCTAGGCCAGCCGCCAGCGCGCGAATTGCTGGTCTAGCTTGGCTTTGGCCGGCAGCCGCTCCTAAGGAACGGGCATGAGAGACGCCACCGGACCGCTTCGCAAGATTCTGATCGTCGGCGGCGGCACGGCCGGCTGGATGGCAGCGGCGGCGCTGTCGAAGGTCATCCAGGACCGCTTTTGCGAAATCCATGTAGTCGAATCGAGCGAGATCGGGATCGTCGGCGTCGGCGAGGCCACGATCCCCCCGATTCTGCAGATGAACCGTCTGCTGGGCATCGACGAGGACGAGTTCATCAGGAAGACCCGCGGTACGTTCAAGCTGGCGATCCAGTTTATCGACTGGATGGGGGATGGCAGCCGATATTATCACCCGTTTGGCCAGTTCGGGTTCGGCATGGGGCCGCTTTCGGTCCCGCATTACTGGCGGCGGCTGACGGCAGAGCGGGGCGAGGCGGCGGCCGGATCGCTGGATGATTATTCGCTGACATCGACAGCGTCGACCGCCAACCGGTTCCAGCGCAAGCATCCGTTGCGCCAGAGCGGAAACGTCGCCTACGCTTATCACTTCGACGCATCGCTTTACGCCCAATTCCTGCGCGAGCAGGCGGAAGCGCAGGGCGTCATCCGTCACGACCGCAGGATCAGTGGCCACACGGTGGCGGACGATGGCTTCATCGAATCGGTCGTGTTCGACGATGGCGGGACGATGGAAGCCGACCTGTTCATCGACTGCTCTGGCTTCCGCGGTGTGCTGATCGAACAAGCGCTCCAGACCGGCTATGAGGATTGGACGCATTTCCTGCCGTGCGACCGTGCGGTGGCCGTGCCGTCGGAAGTGATTCCTGAGCTGCCGCCCTATACGCGCTCGACAGCGCGGCGCGCCGGCTGGCAATGGCGGATCGCCATCCAGGGGCGGACGGGCAATGGCCTCGTCTATCCGAGCGCGGTCCTGAGCGAGAATGAGGCTGCGGCAATCCTGATGGACAATTTGCCGACGCCGGCGCTTGCCGATCCGCGTTTTCTTCGATTCGTGACCGGCCGGCGGAAGAAGTTCTGGAGCAAGAATGTCATCGCCATGGGCCTGGCCAGCGGCTTTCTCGAGCCTTTGGAATCGACCAGCATCCACCTCATTCAGACGGCGGTCGAGAAACTCATCAACCTGCTGCCGGACCGAAGCTTCCGGCAGGCGGACATCGATTTCTTCAACGACGAGACAGCCCGCGAATATGAGCAGGTCCGGGACCTCATCATTTTCCACTACCACGCCAATGGCCGGTCTGAGCCTTTCTGGCAGCAGTGCCGGGAGGCCGTGATACCTGATCGATTGCGCGACCGGATCGAGCTGTATCGCGGCTATGGCCGGGTCTTCCGCAAGGAGGACGAATTGTTCAGCCCGATCAGTTGGACCGCGGCGTTCGAAGGGCAGGGCATCCATCCCGCCAGTTACGATCCGCTTAGCCTCGCTCTTCCTATCGACCAGATCGAAGCAACGCTGGCGCAGCAACGGGCGATGATCAGGCGTGGGGTGGGAGCCATGCCGGCCCATGCCGACTATGTCGCCGGCATTGTCGGCGCAGCCGGCGCCTGAGCTTAGCCTGAGCATTGGCTGAAATCCTGCTGAACTTAAGTCGGTTGGGTGACAGGCCCGTCCGATGCGGATAAGTGCCGGCCAATGTCCGATCGCCCGCTCACGCCGCTTCTCGACCGTGTCCTGTTGCCGGCCGACCTGCGCTTGCTGGACAAGAGCCAGCTGCCGCAACTCGCGGACGAGCTTCGCCAGGAAGTCATTTCCGCCGTTTCGGTGACGGGCGGGCACCTGGGCGCCGGCCTTGGCGTCGTCGAGCTGACGGTCGCGGCCCATTACGTGTTCGACACCCCAACCGATCGGTTGATCTGGGACGTCGGCCACCAGGCCTATCCCCACAAGATCCTGACGGGCCGGCGGGACCGGATCCGCACCTTGCGGCAGGGCGGGGGGTTGAGCGGTTTCACCAAGCGGACGGAAAGCGATTATGACCCGTTCGGCGCTGCCCATAGCTCGACCAGCATCTCCGCGGCGCTGGGTTTCGCCATCGCCAACAAGCTGTCCGGGACGGCCGGCAAGGCGATCGCCATCATCGGCGACGGCGCGATGTCGGCGGGCATGGCTTATGAGGCGATGAACAATGCGGCGGCGGCCGGCAACCGCC
This sequence comes from Sphingomicrobium sp., assembly GCA_035699505.1. GTDB lineage: Bacteria > Pseudomonadota > Alphaproteobacteria > Sphingomonadales > Sphingomonadaceae > Sphingomicrobium. The sequence goes on from DASSPS010000055.1 coordinate 5,234, forward strand.
TGATCGTGATCCTCAACGACAATGACATGTCGATCGCGCCGCCGGTCGGTTCGCTGCGCAATTCGCTCGCCCGACTGGTTTCGTCGAACAAATATCTCGCGCCCCGGGCAGTCGCCCAGAAGATCGCCCGGATGATGCCCGACAGGCTTCACGACTGGGCCCGAAAGGCGGAGGAATATACGCGCGGCTGGATGACTGGCGGCACGCTCTTCGAGGAGTTGGGCTTTTATTATGTCGGTCCGGTCGACGGCCACGACGTCCGGGCGCTGGTCGAGGTTCTTGAGAATGTCCGCGATGCCGACATCGGCCCGATGCTGGTTCACGTCGTCACGCAGAAGGGCAAGGGTTATGCCCCGGCGGAAAGCAGCGCCGACAAATATCACGGCGTCGTCAAGTTCGATGTCGTGTCCGGCAAGCAGGACAAGGGCCCCGGCGGCGGGCCGCCCGCCTATCAGAATGTCTTCGGTGAGACCCTGGCCCGGCTGGCCCTGGACGATCCAACGATCGTCGCGATCACCGCCGCCATGCCGTCCGGGACCGGCGTCGACAAGTTCGCCGCCGCACACCCCGACCGCGCTTTCGATGTCGGCATTGCCGAGCAACATGGCGTAACCTTCGCCGCAGGACTCGCCGCGCAGGGGATGCGTCCGTTCGTCGCGATCTACTCGACCTTCCTGCAGCGCGCCTATGACCAGGTCGTGCACGACGTCGCCATTCAGAATCTGCCGGTTCGGTTCGCCATGGACCGCGCCGGGCTGGTCGGCGCCGATGGCGCCACGCACGCCGGCAGCTTCGACCTCGCTTACCTGTGCACCCTGCCCAATTTCGTCGTCATGTCCCCATCCGACGAGGCGGAGCTTGCCCGCATGATCAAGACCATGCAGCTGCATGACAGCGGGCCCATCGCAGTCCGTTATCCGCGCGGCGAGGGCCGGGGCTCGCCGGTGCCCGAGGCGCCGGAACCGCTCGAAATCGGCAAGGGCCGCATCGTTCGCGAGGGAAAGACAGTCGCGATCCTGTCGCTTGGAACCCGGCTTGCCGAAGCCGAGAAGGCAGCGGACGAGCTTGAAGCCAAGGGGCTGTCGACCACCATCGCCGATTTGCGCTTCGCCAAGCCGCTCGACGGCGCGCTGATCCGGCGCCTGATGACCACGCACGAAGTGGTCGTGACCGTCGAGGAAGCCTCAATCGGGGGCCTCGGCGCCCACGTTCTCACCCTGGCGAGCGACGAAGGCCTGCTCGACGCGGGACTGAAAATCCGCACGATGCGCCTGCCGGACGTCTTCCAGGACCATGACAAGCCCGACAGGCAATATGACGAAGCACGCCTCACCGCCCCGCATATGGTCGAAACGGTCCTGAAGGCCCTGCGCGTCAACAGCGCGGGCATCGAGGAGGTGCGGGCGTAGCCAAGATTCGTGCCGACCAGTTGATCCTTGCTCGTGGGCTGGCCGAGAGCCGCAGCCGGGCGCAGGCGCTGATCATGGCGGGGGCGGTGTTCAGCGGGGAGCGGAAAATCGCCAAGGCCGGCGACATGCTGGCCGAGGACTCGCCGCTGGATGTGCGCGGCAAGGACCATCCCTGGGTGTCGCGTGGCGGAATCAAGCTCGATCACGGCCTGACCCATTTCGGTTTCGACGTTACCGGGGCGGTCGCGCTCGACGTCGGATCATCGACGGGCGGCTTTACGCATGTTCTGCTCTCGCGCGGCGCGGCCAGGGTCTACGCGGTCGATGTCGGCACCAACCAGCTCGCCTGGAAGCTCCGGCAGGACCATCGCGTTGTCGTCCTAGAGCAAACCAATGCGCGCCACCTGACCGTCAGACTGATCCCCGAGGCACCCGATATCGTGGTTTGCGACGCGAGTTTTATCTCCCTCGCCAAGGTGCTTGAAGCGCCGCTTGGCCTGGCCCGGCCCGGCGCCAGCCTCGTCGCGCTTGCCAAGCCGCAGTTCGAGGCCGGCCGCGACGAAGTCGGCAAGGGCGGGGT
>DASSPS010000056.1:0-20771 GCA_035699505.1 Sphingomicrobium sp.
AAGTGGCGATCGCCTTGCCGGTCCGTCCGAGGCTTTTGAACAGATCCTCCGAACGAGCGGCGAAGAACTAGATTTTCCCGCCGTCGAGCTGGGCGGTCATCGGCCTGGTGAAGTCACCGTCGATGCCCTGCAGGTTTGGCGCGCCTAGCGCAGCCGCTTGACCAGGACCGTTCCGTCCTCGCCGGTCTTGACGTCGAAATTGGGCACGGCCTTGATCAGCTCCGAGAGCCGGGTGAAGCCATAGTTGCGGGCGGCGAAGCTCGACACGGCCTTGGCGCGCTGGCCCAGCTCCGACAGGGGCGTATAGCCTTCGTCGTCGCGCTTGGACGCCTTGTAGGCGGCGCCCAGCACCTGCAGCAGCTCGGTGTCCACCTGGCGCTGTCCGCCCAGGACTTCGGGCGCTTCCAGCGCTTCCTCATCCTGCAGCGAAAGCGCGCCGACGTCGAAAAAGCGGTGGCAGGCCTGCTGAAAGCTCACGGGGGTCTTGGCGGTCCCGAAACCATAGACCTGGAGGCCGTCTTCGCGGATGCGCTGGACCAAAGGCAGGAAATCGCTGTCGCTCGACATGATCCCGAAGCCGTCGACATGGCCGCGATAGAGCAGATCCATGGCGTCGATCGTCATGCGCATGTCGGTGGCACTCTTGCCCTTGATGACGTCGCGCTGCTGCATCTGGACGATGCTGTGCTCGCTGGACAGCGCGCTCCATCCCTTGAGGCTCGCCTTCTCCCAATTGCCGTAGGCGCGCCGGATGTTGATGGTGCCAAGCTCGCCGAGGACGAGCAGGACGTCGTCGAGATGCTCGGGGCTGGCATTGTCCGCATCGATCAGCAAGGCGATGTTGGCGTCCGGCTCGACAGCACGGTTGGTCATTGACGCGAATCCTCCATCCGTCCGCTTCTAAAGGATCGGTGCGGGAACGAAACGCCCTCCAATTGAGTTCTTTGCTCATGGGAGCCTTGTGTGGCTGTCTTGGAGGACCAAATTATGAAACGCCTTGCAATTACAGGAGCTTTGGCGGCGAGCATCGCACTGAGCGGCTGCGCGACCAGCAATCCCTACGGCTATAACGATCCATATTATGGCAGCCAGAACCAGTCGACGGCCGGCCGGGCCGCCACCGGTGCCGCCGTCGGCGCCGTCGGTGGCGCGGTGCTGGGCAAGGTGATCCCGGGAGTCAGCACGACCCAGGGCGCGATTGCCGGCGCGGTGCTGGGCGGGGTCCTGGGGGCCGTGGTCAACAACCGGCAATATTATCGCGATACGCGCGGCTATTGCTATTATGTCGATCAGTACGGTAACCCGATCTACGATTATAACACTCGCTGCTAGTCGCCTTAGCGACGCAAGCAGAGATTGTCGCTGCTAGCAATAAGTTAGCGATGCTTTCTCAGACGGGGCGGAAGTCATCTTCCGCCTCGTCCAGCATGTAAAGAAGGCCTTCCGCGATCGAGAAATGACAACCGTGCAGTGACAGCTGCCTGGTCGTCTCGCGTTCGGTAACGAACGGGAATGTCCGAAGGTTGGCGAGACTGATCTTTACCGCCTCCAGCTCCATCGCCAGATAGGCCGATCGATCGAGTTCGGGATGGGCCGCCCGAACCTTCTCGCGCGCCGGTTCCAGCATGCTGACCCAGTTGGCGATGAAATGACCTTCGCCCGATGCAGCACCCTTGAACTGCTCGGTCAGCGCCGCGGCGCAGCCGCCGCAGAAACCGTGGCCGAGCACCACCACCTCCTCCACTTCTAGCTGGGTGACCGCAAACTCGAGCGCGGCCGAGACGCCGTGGTAGCCGCTTGTCGTCTCGAAGGGCGGCGCGAGGTTGGCGACATTGCGGACGACGAACATTTCGCCGGGGCTCGCATCGAAAATGATCGCCGGCTCTACCCGGCTGTCGGAACAGGCCAGGACCATCACTTTCGGGCTTTGACCCTCCGCCAATCGCGACCACCGGTCCCGCTCGCGCGCCCAGCCGGTCTCCCGGAACTTGCGGTAGCCTTCGATGAGGTCGGTGAAGCGCGTCATGGGCGCTCGCTAGCGGCAGTCGGCCAGGGGTGGCAAGCGCGGCCGGCAATCGCTATCTGGCCGCCATGAACGCTACCAACGCCGTTCCCAGGCAACGCAAGCCCGACTGGATCAGGGTCAAGGCGCCGACCAGCCCGGGCTATGCCGAAACGCGCAGCCTGATGCGCTCGCTTGGCCTCGCGACGGTTTGCGAGGAAGCGGCCTGCCCGAATATCGGCGAATGCTGGACCAAGAAGCATGCGACGGTGATGATCCTGGGCGACACCTGCACCCGGGCTTGCGCCTTCTGCAACGTCAAGACTGGAATGCCGCGGGCCGTTGACCCGCTGGAGCCGGAGCATGTCGCCATCGCAGCGGCCGAGCTTGGCCTCGAGCATATCGTCATCACCTCAGTGGACCGCGACGATCTTGCCGATGGCGGCGCATCGCAATTCGTGAAGGTGATCCAGGCGCTCCGGAAGAATACGCCGAACACGACCATCGAAATCCTGACCCCCGACTTCCGCAACAAGAGCGAAATGGCGGTTGAGGCGATCGTCGATGCCGGGCCGGATGTGTACAACCACAACCTCGAAACCGTGCCGAGGCTCTATCCAACCATCCGGCCGGGCGCACGTTACTATGCTTCACTGCGCCTGCTGGAGAGCGTCAAGCGCCACGATCCGAAGATTTTCACCAAGTCGGGAGTCATGGTCGGTCTCGGCGAGCAGCGCCTGGAGGTCCACCAGGTGATGGACGACATGCGCTCCGCCGGTGTCGATTTCCTGACCATGGGCCAGTATCTCCAGCCGACCCCGCGCCATGCGCGGGTCGAGGAGTTCGTCACGCCCCAGGCCTTCGATGCCTATGCCGCCATCGCCCGCGCCAAGGGCTTCCTGCTGGTCGCCGCGTCGCCGCTGACCCGTTCGAGTTATCACGCCGGCGACGATTTCAAGAAAATGCAGGCGAACCGCGCCGCCAAGCTGGCGGCCGCCCGCTAGGGATGCCGCGCCACAGCGAAACCCGGCATCTGCCTTACTCGCCGGAACAATTGTTCGATCTCGTTGCCGACATCAGCCGCTACGATGAATTCCTACCATGGGTTGTTGCGGTGCGCATCCGTTCGGCCAGCGAGAAGGAAATTGTCGCCGATCTGGTCGTCGGCTTCAACGCCTTCAAGGAACGATTCACCAGCAAGGTGACGCTTGAGAAACCAGGCCGGATCTGCGTCGATTATATCGAAGGCCCGCTCAAATATCTGCGCAACGAATGGCGGTTCGATCCGGCCGAGGAAGGCGGGACCAACGTCCATTTCTCGGTCGATTTCGCGTTTCGCTCGAGGCTGTTCGAAGCGTTGGCCGGGCAGATGTTCGACCGCGCGCTGCGGCGAATGACCGGCGCCTTCGAAACCCGCGCCGCCGCGCTCTATGGCATCAGCAGGTCGAGCGCGCAGAGCGCCGCCTGAAGCCGGATTCCCGACCGGCCGTCCTCGGACGAGAATAATTTGCTGTCGGCGTGGATGTCTTCGGACGGCTTGCCCGCCTCCGCTCTGGCGAAGACGACGGTGCCGACCGGTTTGGCCGGTGTGCCGCCATCCGGTCCGGCGATGCCGGTGATGGCGACCGCGATGTCCGCGCCGGAAGCCTCCAGCGTGCCCCGGGCCATCGCCCAGGCGGTGGCGATGCTGACCGCGCCAAATGTCTCGATGACGTCGCTGCCGACCTTCAGCCGGTTGATCTTCGCCTCGTTCGAGTAACTGACGATGCCGCCATAGAAGACGTCGCTGGCGCCGGGCACTTCGGTGATCGCGGCGCTGACCAACCCGCCGGTACAGCTTTCGGCGACGGCGATCCGCCGGCCGGCCTTGCGGTTGGCGTCGACCACGGCGCGAGCCTTGTCGACCAGCTCTTGCGGCAGAACTCGAACCGTCATTGTCCAACTCCCAAGCGGATATTGGCAACGGCTTGCGCGGCAATGCCTTCTCGCCGGCCGGTAAAACCCAGGCCTTCGGTTGTAGTTGCCTTGACGCTCACTTGGTTCACGCCAAGCTCCAATATTGCGGCGATCCGTTGACGAATGGCGGAACGATGCGGGGCGATTTTCGGCTCCTCGCCAATGACGGTGCAGTCGACGTGGTCGATCCGGCCGCCGCGCTCCCGTATCAGCATCGCCGCGTGGCCCAGGAACAGGTCTGAGCTCGCGCCCTTCCACTTCGCGTCCGACGAAGGGAAATGGTCGCCGATGTCACCTAGCCCCGCGGCGCCGAGCAGGGCGTCGGTGATGGCGTGGAGGACGACGTCGGCGTCGCTGTGTCCGGCAAGTCCGCGGTCATTCGGTACGGCGACCCCGCCCAGCATGATCGGGCCATCGCCGGCAAACGCATGAACATCGAAGCCCAGCCCAGTCCGGGCGATGAGTCGGGCGGCGAGCAATGCCTCTGCTCGTTCGAAATCGGCAGCAGTTGTCAATTTTTCCAGCGCCACGTCGCCATCGACCGCGGCCACTCGCATGCCCGCCGCGCGAACGACGGTTGTCTCATCGGTCGGGTTGCCGCCGGACCAGCGGGCGTAGGCCTTGCGCAGCGCCGGCAGGCGGAAGGCCTGGGGTGTCTGGACCCTGACCAGGCCCGAACGGTCAACGGATTCGCGCAGTTCGCCGTCGGATTTCGCCAAAGTATCGCCGACCGCCAGCACCGGCGCCGCGCCTTCGAAAAATTCCAGAGCGCCGATCAGTCGGTCGACGACCTCGGGTGGGCAGAAGGGGCGGGCGGCGTCGTGAACCAGGATTGCGTCTCCGAGGGCGGCGGCCAATCCGGCCCGGACCGAATCCGCGCGCTCGGCGCCGCCGCCGACGAACTGGACGGGATCGAGACCAGCCAGCGCTTGCTCTGCCTGGGCCTGTTGGCCTTCGCCGACCGCCACCGTCACCGACCGCACTGACGGGTGCGCCCACAGGGCCTCAACCGCCCAGCGAAGCACCGGCTTGCCTCCGACGGTCAGATATTGCTTGGGAGTTGGGCCGCCGACTCGGGTTCCTTGTCCGGCGGCGACGATCAGTGCGGTGACAGCCATTGGCCCGCGCCTTGCTCCTCTTGGGGCGCTCCTGTAAAGGCGCGCCTTCCCATGAGCCTGATCAAACCCATCGTCGTCGGTCCGATCCGAATCGACGCGCCGGTCATCCTGGCGCCGATGACAGGCGTCACCGATCTGCCGTTTCGCCGGGTGGTCAAGCGCTATGGCGCCGGCCTGACGGTCGGCGAGATGATCGCCAGCCAAGCGATGATCCGCGAGACCCGCCAGGCGCTGCAGAAGTCCCTGTGGGACCCGGCCGAGCAGCCGGTGTCGCTGCAGCTCGCCGGTTGCGAGCCGGCGGTAATGGCCGAAGCCGCACGGCTCAACGAGCAGCGCGGCGCGGCGATCATCGACATTAACATGGGCTGCCCCGTGAAGAAGGTCGTCAATGGCGAGGCCGGGTCGGCGCTGATGCGCGACCTTCCCCTGGCGGCCAGGCTGATCGACGCGACAGTGAAGGCGGTGGACGTCCCGGTCACGCTCAAAATGCGGATGGGGTGGGACCACAATAGCCTGAACGCGCCGGAGCTCGCCCGCATCGCCGAGGATCTGGGGGTCCGGATGATCACCGTCCACGGCCGCACCCGCTGCCAGATGTACAAGGGGGAGGCCGACTGGTCCTTCGTCCGCAATGTCAAGGAATCGGTGTCGTTGCCGGTGATCGTCAACGGCGACATCTGCTCGACCGAGGATGCCCGCCAGGCGCTCCGCCAGTCGGGCGCCGATGGCGTCATGATTGGGCGCGGCGCCTACGGACGGCCCTGGCTGCTTGCCCAGGCGATGACCGAGCTGGCCGGCGGCGGCCCCCGTCCCGATCCGGGTCTCGACGAGCAACTCGGCGTCATCCTCGAACAATATGAGGACATGCTGGCGCTCTACGGCAGCCATACCGGCGTCAACCTCGCCCGCAAGCATCTCGGCTGGTACACCAAGGGCCTGCCCGGTTCCGCGGAATTTCGTAACCGGGTCAACAGCCAGGACGATCCCAGGGTCGTGATGGCGATGCTGCGCGAATTCTACGCGCCATGGCTCCAGCGCTCAGCGGCCTGACGAAAGTTAACGCCGAATAGGCGCACACACTGTGTTATTTGTGCAACGGCCGTGCTAGGGCGCGACCGAATGGACGCGTCCGCTTCCGAATCACGGCTCAACGAGAAGCAGGGCGGCTGGCTCGACCGGCTCCGTTCATCACCCGATTTTCATCGCTATGCCGTCTGGGTCATTGCTGCGGTCCTGGTCGCGACGGCGATCTTCAGCATTTCGCTGCTGAGCCGCGGCGCGGAGCCCGGGACCTTCGTCACGCCCGCCCTCATCGCGTTGCTGATGCTTGCCAATCTGCTGCCCGCGATCGCGCTGATGGTCCTTCTGTCGCGCCGGGTGGCCATGGCCCGTGCGGAGCGGGAGGGGCTCGCCAGCGCCAGGCTGCATACCCGTCTGGTCGCTCTGTTTTCGGTTCTGGCGGCGGTGCCGACGGTGATTGTCGCGATCTTCGCTTCCCTGTTGTTCCAGAGCGGCCTTGAATTCTGGTTTTCCGACAAGGCGCGCGGGATGCTGGAGAATACGGTCGCTATCGCCCGGTCAACTTATGACTCCGAGGTCGAGCGCGTGGCCGCTGAAACGGAGACGATGAGCGGCGACGTAGCGGGCTACCTTCGGCAGATGCCGATTGACGATCCCCGCTTCGTCGACCTGTTCCCAAGCCAGGTGCTGTACCGCAACCTGTCGGAAGCGATCATCTTCACCTATGGCCCGGACCGGCAGATCCGGACCCTGGCACTGGTCAATCCCTATGACCGGCCGCTGGACAAAGTCATTACCGCCGAAAAACTGCGCGCGATCGCCGGGCAGAAGAGCGTACCGATCAGTTCGTCGGATCGCATCGGCGCTCTGACCAGGCTCGATTACGGACCGAACAGCTACCTTTACGCCGCCCGCGTGTTCGAGCCCCAGTTTCAGCAGCAGATCGACCGGGCGAACGATGTCCTGAATGATTATCAGCAGCTGCTTGTTCGCTCCCGCACCAACCAGCTGCGGTTCAATGCCGCCCTGCTGCTCGGCGCCTTGATCATCGTCGGCCTGGCGATCTTCACGGCCCTGGCGCTTGCCGACCGCCTGGTCCGGCCTGTCGGCCAATTGGTCGCCGCCGCGGGGCGGATCGAGGAGGGGGACTTTTCGACCCGGGTCGCGGTCACCGAAACGGAAGACGAAATCAGGACGCTGGCGACGGCGTTCAACCGCATGACTGGTCGGCTGGAAGAGCAAACCAACGACTTGCGCAGCGCCAACACACAGCTCGACACACGCCGCGCCTTCATGGAGGCGGTTCTGTCCAGCGTCACTGCAGGCGTGATCGCAATCGACAACGCGGGCCAGATACGCCTGATCAACCGTTCCGCGAAAACCCTGCTAACGGAAGGGGAGGGCGAGCTTGAGGGAACGCCTCTTCATCATCTGTCCGCCGATCTGTCCGAGTTCCTGGCCGGCGACCAGCGGCAGGCCGATGTGCTGGTCAATGTCCAATCCGGTCAGCGCATGTTGGCCGTCAACCGGGTCCGCTATCCTGACGGCGCCGTGCTGACCTTCGACGACATCACGGACCAGCTCGCCGACCAGCGGCGCGCCGCCTGGTCTGATATCGCCCGGCGCGTCGCCCACGAAATCAAGAACCCGCTGACTCCGATCCAGCTGGCTGCCGAACGGCTGCAGCGCCGGTTCGGCAAGGATATCGCCAATGATGCGGAGACGTTCGAGCGGCTGACCAGCACGATCATCCGCCAGGTCGGCGACCTGCGCCGGATGGTCGATGAATTTTCCAGCTTCGCGCGCATGCCCAAGCCGGTGTTCCGCGAGGAGAATGTGCATGACATCGCCCGCCAGGCTCTCTTCCTGCACGAGGTCGCGCACCCCGGGGTCACCTTCCAGCTTGACCCGCCGCAGGGCCGGTTCGACATGGTCGCCGATCGCCGCCAGCTCAGCCAGGCGCTCAACAATGTCGTCAAGAATGCCGTCGAGGCGATCGAGGCCCGCAAGGGCAGGGGCGAGCACAGCCTCGCCGGCGACCGGGTCGAACTGAAGATCCGCCGCGACGGCGGCCAATTGGTGATCGACGTCATGGATACCGGCGTCGGTTTGCCCGAAGAGCGCGAGCGACTGACCGAGCCCTATATGACCACGCGAGTCCGTGGGACGGGCCTTGGCCTCGCCATCGTCAAGAAGATCGTCGAGGAACATCTCGGCGAGATCGCCTTTCTCGATAGGCCGGGGGGTGGCACGCACGTCCGCATGGCCTTCGACGCCGACCGGCTTGCCGATCTCGCCGATCAGGCGCCGGCCAAGGATGAAGAAGATGAAGCGAGTGAAGATGAGGCCTGAGTACAAGGGGAGCGTTGCGCATGGCGCTTGAAGTCCTGGTCGTCGACGATGAGGCGGACATCCGCGAGCTGGTCAGCGGCGTGCTCGAAGACGAAGGTTTTGCCGTGCGCACCGCTGCCGACAGTTCGACGGCGCTCGACGCGGTCGAGAACCGTCGGCCGAGCCTGGTTCTGCTCGACGTCTGGCTGCAGGGATCGAAGCTCGACGGTTTGCAGCTCCTGCAGGAAATCAAGCAGCGCGATTCGACCCTGCCGGTGCTGATGATTTCCGGCCACGGCAATCTCGATACGGCGGTGGCGGCGATCCGCGAAGGCGCGGTCGACTTCATCGAAAAGCCGTTCGAGGCGGAGCGGCTCTTGCACCTCGTCAATCGGGCGACAGAGACCGACCGGCTGCGGCGCGAGAATGTCGCGCTCCGACTGGCGGTCGGGGTCGACGATGCGCTTAACGGCAATTCGGTCGCCATCAACACGGTTCGGGCGACTCTGAAGCGCGTCGCGCCGACCGGCAGCCGCGTGCTGATCACCGGTCCGGCCGGAGTCGGCAAGGAAATCGCCGCTCGGATGATCCACGCCTGGAGCCCGCGCGCCACGGCGCCCTTCATCGTCGTGTCGGCGGCGATGATGAGTCCTGACCGGGTCGAGGAGGAATTGTTCGGCACCGAGAGCGACGGCATCGGCCGGCCCGGCCTCCTCGAGCAAGCGCATGGCGGGACCTTGTTCCTCGACGAGATCGCCGACATGCCGCTGACCACGCAGGCCAAGATGCTTCGGGTCCTCACCGACCAGAGCTATCACCGGGTCGGCGGCAACCGGCCGGTCAAGGTCGATGTGCGCGTCCTGTCGGCCACGTCGCGCACGCTCAGCGAGGAAATCGCCGCCGGCCGTTTCCGCGAGGACCTCTATTACCGGCTGAACGTGGTTCCGGTGCGGATGCCGCCGCTGCGTGACCGGCGCGAGGATATTCCCGAGCTGGCCAACCATTTCATCGCCCGCTTTGCGGCCGAGCGGCGGATCCCGACCCCGACCCTGTCCGACGAGGCGATGGCCGCGCTTCAGGCGCACGACTGGCCCGGCAATGTCCGTCAGCTGCGCAACATCATCGAGCGGACCATCATCCTCGCGCCTGGCGACCGGGTATCGTGCATAGAGGTCGATCTGCTGCCGAGCGAAATCATGGACAACCAGGGGGCCGTCGGCCTGTCGGCCGCCACCATGTCGATCATGGGCAGCCCGCTTCGCGAAGCCCGGGAAAGCTTCGAGCGCGAATATCTGAAGATCCAGATCAGGCGCTTTTCCGGCAACATTTCCCGGACCGCGTCCTTCATCGGCATGGAGCGGTCGGCGCTCCACCGGAAACTGAAGGCGCTGGGCATCGGCGACAAGCGCGACGAAGAGGAAGAATGACGGCAATGCCGGCCAAACCATTCAACTTGCAGGATCAATTCCTCAACGCCGTGCGCCGGTCCAAGTCGCCGGTGACCATTTTCCTTGTCAAGGGCGTCAAGCTGCAGGGCGTCATCACCTGGTTCGACCAATTCTCGCTGCTGCTGCGCCGCGACGGCGCGCAGCAGCTCGTCTACAAGCATTCGATCTCGACCATCATGCCGCAGCGTTCGCCGGAAGGGGTCGTTCCGCCGGAGGGGAGCGGGGCGGGGAAGGGGACCTTGCAGGACCTGTTCCTCGCCGCCGCGGCGCGGGATGGGCAGCCGGTTACCATCTTCCTGGTCAACGGCGTCATGCTGCAGGGCAGCGTCACCGGCTTCGACCAATTCTCCCTGCTCCTCGAGCGCGGCGGCCAGGCGCAGCTGGTCTACAAGCATGCGATGTCGACCGTGCAGCCGCAGTCCACCCTGAAACTCGACGGCGAAGAGGGTGTTGACGATCCGGAGGATGCTGCTGAGTAACTTCGACGGCAATGGCGCGATCGAGGTCGCGCGCGGCGAACGCGCCGTGCTGGTGGTGCCCGAAATATCAGGCAGCGGTGCCCGCCGGTCGCTGGAAGCGCGGGTGGAGGAAGCCGCCGGGCTGGCCGAGGCGATCGGCATCGAGGTCGTTGACCGGAAACCCTTCCGGGTCCGCTCGCCGCGCCCGGCGACCCTGCTCGGCAAGGGGCAGGTGGAGGAAATCGCACAAGCGGTCCGGGAGCATGGCGCCGGCCTACTGATCGTCGATTCGGCCCTGAGCCCGATTCAGCAGAAGAATCTGGAAGACGAGACCAAAACCAAGGCGATCGACCGGACCGGCCTGATCCTTGAGATTTTCGGGGAGCGCGCGGCAACCGCGGAGGGCAGGATGCAGGTCGAGCTCGCCCACCTCGACTATCAGGCCGGCCGGCTGGTGCGCAGCTGGACCCACCTTGAGCGCCAGCGCGGCGGCTTCGGCTTCCTTGGGGGTCCAGGCGAGACGCAGATCGAGGCCGACCGCCGCTTGATCCGCGACCGAATGGCGCGCATCCGCAAGGAACTCGACCAGGTCAAGCGCACTCGTGCCCTGCATCGCGGCCGCCGCCAGCGCGCTCCCTGGCCGGTGATCGCCCTTGTCGGCTATACGAACGCTGGAAAATCAACACTTTTCAATCGGTTGACCGGCGACGACGTGTTCGCTGAGAATCTGCTGTTCGCGACCCTCGACCCGACCATGCGGGAGGTGCGCCTGCCCGGCTTCGACAAGGCGATCCTGTCCGACACGGTCGGTTTCGTGTCCGATCTTCCGACCCAGCTGGTTGCCGCATTCCGGGCGACGCTGGAGGAAGTGGCGTCGGCCGACGTGCTGATCCATGTCCGGGACATGGCGCATCCCGACCATGACGCCCAAAGGGCCGACGTCGACGATGTGCTGGCGTCGCTCGGCATTACGGAGGAGGGAGGGCCGCCCCGGATCGAGGCCTGGAACAAGCTCGACCTCCTTGACGACGAAGACCGCCAAGGCCTGCTGGGCGAGGCGGCCCGGCGCGACAATGTCGTGCCGATCTCGGCCTTGACGGGCTGGGGCGTGGACGACCTTCGCGAGCAAGCGGCGGAATGCCTTCGGTCCGGCGCGCTGCTGCATCTTGTCCGCCTGCCGGCGGGAGACGGCAGCCGGATCGCCTGGCTGCATGCGCGGGGCGATGTTCTCGACCAGCGCGTCGATGACGACGAGATTGAGCTTGCCGTCCGGCTGTCGCCCGATAATTGGGAGAAATTCCAGGCGCTTCAGTCAGCCTGAGCAAGCTTTGCGGCGGTCCACAAACGTTCCTTGCCTTGCAGATCCATCTCGCGGAACCCCGGCTCCTGCTCGATCTGCCTGAATCTTTTTTCGAATTTTCGATTGGCTTTGCGTAAAGCCTCTTCCGGGTCGATGTTAAGAAACCGTGCGAGGTTAACGACCGCGAATAACAGGTCGCCGAGCTCCTCCTCACGCCTGGCTGGCTCGGTTTCGGCATCGAGCTCTGCCAATTCCTCGTGGATCTTGGCCCGCGCCCCTTGCGAATCCGGCCAGTCGAAGCCGGTCCGGGCCGCTCGGCGCTGCAATTTGACGGCCCGCTCGAGCGCCGGCAGCGCCAACGCGACCCCGGCGAGTGCGCTCTGGTCATCATTGCAGGCGCGTTCCTCGGCCTTGACCTGTTCCCACAGGTGGTGGCCGCCGCCGTGGGCGCCGCGGAAGATGTGCGGGTGGCGGCGTTCCATCTTGTCGCAGATGCGCTCGATGACATCCTCGAAGCGGAAATGGCCGACTTCCTCCGCCATCCGGGCGTGGAAGACGACTTGCAGCTGCAAATCGCCAAGTTCGTCGGCCAGGCCGTCCATATCCGTGCGGGCGATGGCGTCGGCGACCTCATAGGCTTCCTCGATGGTGTAGGGCGCGATCGTTGCGAAGGTCTGCACACTGTCCCATTCGCAGCCCGAGACCGGATCGCGCAGCCGTTCCATGATCTCGATCAGCCGGGCGATGCTTTGGCCTCGCTGCTGGTTCGAGGGGGGTCCTTTTGCTTCTTTCAACGGCCTTACCTCAAAGTATGATAATATGTATTATGTAAAGTCATAGATCGATCAGGGAACAAGGACCAGCCATCGCCCTTCCACGCTCCAGCGCCGCAGCGACGACAGGAAGCTCATGCCCAGCACGTTAAAATCGTCATTGGCGATGTGGACGCGGACATGGCGTCGCTCGATCGAGCCGATGCTGAGCGTCTCTGCCTGCGCCGTCGCCACGCGCACCATGCCGTTGCCGGTCCGGACAAGCTGATATCCCGGCGCCACCGCCGTCAGGCCAGCGCGCCCGGCAACCTCGCGGCCGACGGTCGTCATCGTCGCGCCGCTGTCGACCAGGAATTTCACCCTTTCGCCATTGAGCCGAGCATCGACCCAGAAATGGCCGTCCAGGGCCATCGGAATGCGGATCTCCGCGCCTTCCTGCACCGGTGCGCCTGTCGCTTCGGCACGAAGCCGCTGGGCGACCAGTCCCATATCGTCGCGGAAGGTGAACAGGACGAAGCCCGCGGCGAACGTCGTCGTCCACATCAGCGCCACGCCCAGCCGGCTCGCGAACCGTTCCCGCCGCGACATCAACGTGCCCAGCACCAGCATGATCGCCATCAGGATGTAGAGCCCGCCGAGCTGCAGGCTGTTGGTCACGGGCGAAGCACCAGATAGGTGCCGTCGACCCGCCAGCCGGCCAGCGACGACAGGAAATTCATGCCCAGCACGTTGGTATCGTCATTGGCGTTGATCAGCACCGGGAAGTCGGTCCGCTCGATCGATGCGACCTGCAATCGCCCGGCATAGCCCCGGCTGACCTCGGCCCGGCCGTTGGCGGTTGAAATATAACCCCGATCGCGTCCTTCGACTCCCGCTTCACGGGCGGCGCCGGCGCCAATCGTCGTCACCGAGGCACCGCTGTCGACCAGGAAGCGCGTCGCGCGCCCGTTGACCGTCCCCTCCACCCAGAAATGGCCGTCCTCGGCCATCGGAATGCGCACCTCCGCTCCTCTCTGCACCGGCGTCCCCGTCGCTTCGGCGCGGAGGCGCTGGCCGAGGCTGACGAATTCCCCCCGAAAAGCGAAGATGATGAAGAACAGGCCGAAGATGGCGGCCCATCCGAGCAGCATCTTGGCTACCTTGGCGATCGGCAACCGCATGCCGATCAGCGAGCTGGCGACGAAGATGATCAGGATGGCGAGATAGAAGGCCCGCGGCGTGTCGAACTCGCTCACGCCGCCGCCTTGCCGAACAAGCGGAAGAAATTCGCCGTGGTCGATTCCGCCAGCGCGGCCGTCTCCTCGCCGCGAAGGGCGGCGACGAAGGCCGCGGTATCGGCGACGAAGGCCGGCTCGCACGTCTTCCCCCGGTTCGGCACCGGCGCCAGGAAGGGCGCGTCGGTTTCGACCAGCAGCCGGTCGGCGGGCACGGATTTCGCCGTGTCCTGCAGGTCGGCGGCATTCCTGAAGGTCACGATGCCGGACAGAGAGATGTAAAAACCCAGGTCCAGCGCCTTGCGTGCCAGGTCCGCTGATCCGGTGAAGCAGTGCAGCACGCCGGTTACGCCACCGTCCGACACCGCCCGAGTCAGCATGTCGGCGGTGTCGTCCTCCGCTTCACGGGTATGCACGACCAGGGGCAGCGCCGTCGCCCGGGCCGCGTCGATATGCGCCTGGAAGCGCTCGCGCTGCGCCTGGCGGGCGGACTTGTCGTAATAATAATCGAGCCCGCATTCGCCGATGGCGATCACGCGCGGATGCTGGGCGCCCTCGATCAGTGCCGACGCACCCAGATCCGGATGAGCATCGGCTTCGTGCGGGTGGACGCCGACGGTCGCCCAGACATCCTCATTCTGCTCGGCGACGGCGATCACGTCGCCCCACTCGCTCTGGCGGGTGGAAATGTTGAGGAATCCCGTGACACCGCGTTCCCGAGCATTTTCAAGCACTTCGCTCTGGCGTTCGACGAGGCCTTCGTAATTGAGGTGGCAATGGCTGTCGATCAGCTTCACGCCGCGTCAGCCTCGTCCTCGGCGAGCTCGAGCCGGGGGAAGAGGGGCTGAGGCTGGGCGATGGCGGCGCCCCCTTCCCCGCTGCCGATCAGCGCCAGCAATTTGCCGGCGGACTCCGGGATCACCGGCGCCACCGCCACGGTCAGGCTGCGGACCGCGTCGACCAACGTGCCGAGCACCGCCGCCATCCGCTCCGGATCAGTCTTGCGCAGCGCCCAGGGCGCCTGTGCGTCGACATATTGATTGCAGGCGAACACCGCCGCCATCCACGCTTCCAGGCCCTGGCTGAAGTCGAACCTATCGAAACGGTCGGCCGTCCTGGTGCAGGCTTCTTCGACCGCTGCGATCAATTCACGATCTTCACTTGCTTCGCCTGATGCGGGAAGAATGCCGTCCAAATTCTTGTAGATCATCGACAAAGTTCGCTGCGCCAGATTGCCGAAACTGTTCGCCAGTTCGGCATTGACCCGGTTGACGATGGCCTCGGCGCTATAGCTGCCGTCCTGCCCGAACGGCACCTCACGAAGCAGGAAGTAACGCAGCGCATCGACCCCGAACCGATCGGCCAGCGCCATCGGGTCGATGACATTGCCGATGCTCTTCGACATTTTCTCGCCGCGGCTGAGCAGGAAGCCGTGGCCATAGACCTGCTTTGGCAGGGGCAATTTCGCTGACATCAGGAAAGCCGGCCAATAGACCGCGTGGAAGCGGACGATATCCTTGCCGATCAGGTGAACGTCCGCCGGCCAGTAGCGCGCCCAGTCGCCCTCCCGGTCCGGAAAGCCGACGCCGGTCATGTAGGTGGTCAGCGCATCGACCCAGACGTACATGACATGGCCGGGCGATCCCGGCACCGGCACGCCCCAGTTGAAGCTGGTCCGCGACACGCTCAGATCCTTGAGCCCGCCCTCGACGAAGCGCATCACCTCATTGCGGCGGGTCTCCGGGCGGATGAAGTCGGGCTGGTCGCGGTAAAGCGCCAGCAGGGGTTCCTGATATCTGCTCAGCCGGAAGAACCAGGTTTCCTCCGCCGTCCATTCGACCGGCGTCCCCTGCGGCGACAAATTCTCGCCGCCATCGCCTGCGACCAGTTCATCTTCGTCGTAAAAGGCTTCGTCGCGGACGGAATACCAGCCCTCGTAGCGGTCGAGGTAGAGGTCGCCGGCCTCCTCCATCGCCTTCCAGATGGCGATGCTGGCATCGTGATGGCGCTGCTCAGACGTGCGCACGAAATCATCATAAACGATATTCAATTTTTCGCACATAGCCCTGAAATAACCAGACATTTCGTCGGCGAATTCCAACGTTTCGCGGCCATCGGCACGGGCTGTCTGGACCATCTTCAGGCCATGCTCGTCGGTGCCGCCGACGAAGCGCACGTCCCTGCCCTGCGCCCGCCGGAAACGGGCGATGACATCGCCCGCAATCGCTTCATAGGCATGGCCGATGTGGGGCCGCCCATTGGGATAACTGATCGCGGTGGTGATGAGGTACGGGTCGCCCATGCGGGCGGCGATAGCTTGGGCCGCGTGGGGCTTCAAGGAACCGACGCGAGAATGCCGCCCAGCTGGAAGATGGTCGCCGCCGGGTCGAGCGAGACTCGCGGCGCGATCGCCGCCAGTTCCCGGGCCTTGTCATAGGCGTCGAGCGCGCGGGCCCGCTTTCCCCCGGACGCAGCCCGGGCTTCCCGGGCGATGATCGTTGGCACCAGCTCCAGGAAGGCGGCGTAGCGGTCGCCGGCGCCTTTCCTGCCAAGTTCCTGCGCAAGCTCCGACCGGCGGGCGTTGGTCGGGTCGCCATCGCGCAGGATGCCGAGCGCTTTCTCCTCAAGCGGCGCCAGGTCGAGCTCGGCGAAGGCCATCGCCCGGCTCGCCGATCCAGACGCCATGGCAATGATCTTGTGCGTCTGCGCCGCCGTCATGTCGGCCACGTTCCGGCTCAGGATTGCCGCCATGGCGTCATCGTCAAGCCGTTGAAATTCCAGCCTTCTGCAGCGCGATCGGATAGTCGGGAGCAACCGGCCCGGCGCGTGGGCGACAAGCAGGAACAGGCAATTGGACGGCGGTTCCTCGAGCATTTTCAGAAGTGCGTTGGCCGCCGATCCTTCGAGGTCGTCGGCGGCGTCGATGATGACTGCCCGCCACGGCGACAAGGCCGGGGTCAGGTCGAACAGGTCGCCCAGGCTCCGCACCTGGTCGACGCTGATGTTGCGGGCGAGATTGCCGGTCTTCTCATTCTCCAGCCGCTGGAGGACTCTGAGGTCGGGGTGGCTGCCGGCGGCGATCAGCCTGGCGACGGGATGCGAGTCGGGGACCTCGAGCCCCGGCAATCCCTCGCGCGGACCGGCGGCGTCGGCCAGGACCCGAACGGCCGCGTCATAAGCGAACGTCCCCTTGCCCACGCCCCGAGGCCCGGCCAGCAGCCAGGCGTGATGAAGCGTGCCGGCGTCCCAGGCGGTCCGGAACTGCGCCACCGCCTTTTCCTGCCCCCGGATCATCGACCGGCATTCATGGCAGGAGATCCGCGATGGCATGGAGCAAGCGCCGGGCGACTTCGTCCTCGCTGCCCGACGCATCGATCAGCTGGACCCGTCCCGGTTCATTGGCGGCAAGCTGGCGAAAGGCCATTTCGACCCGGTGGTGATACTCGGCCGAGCGGCCGCCGATCCGGTCCGGCGCGTCGCCGTCGCGTGCTCGGGCCCGGTCGGCCGCGCCCTCGCTGTTCATCACCAGCACGAGCGCCCGGTCGGGAAAGCAATCCTGGATGCCAAAGGCGTTGATCCGGCGAACGGCGTCCAGCCCAAGCCCCCAGGCGCCGCCCTGATAGGCAAGCGAACTGTCGACGAAGCGGTCGGACACGACCCAGCGCCCCGATTCCAGCGCCGGGCGGATGATCGTGTCGACATGGTCGCTGCGAGCGGCGGCGAACAATAGCGCTTCGGCCCGCGGCCCCCATTGCTCTTCCTTGCCGAGCAAGAGCGCGCGGATCTTCTCCGCCCCGGGGCTTCCGCCGGGCTCGCGAGTCTCGACGACGTCCAGCCCGCGGCCGCGCAGGGCCTCCGCGAGCCGCCTCAGCTGCGTGGACTTGCCGACCCCTTCCCCGCCTTCCAGGGCGATGAATCCCCCGCGTCCAGGCCCCGTGGCGCTCACGCCATTCCGAACAATTGTTTCAGGCCGATCCAGATCCGCCCGAAAAAGCCGGCCTCGGCGACGGCGTCGGCCGCGACCAGGGGCACCACCTGCTCGCCGGTATCGGCGGTGGTGATGACCAGGTCGGCGATATGCTGGCCCTTGGCGATCGGCGCCTTGACCGGTCCCTGATAGCGGATCTTCGTCTTGACCGTCCCGCTGCCGAGCCCTGCCGGCACGGTCACCGCCAGGTCGCGCGGCGCGACCAGGCCGACTTCGCTGTCGCCGCCAAGCTGAACCTGCGCCGAGCCGACCCTGGCCCCCGCCTTGAACAGGGGCTTGGCCTGCCAGGCGTTGAAGCCCCAGCTGATCAGCCGCGTCGATTCTTCGATCCGCGCGTTCCAGCTCGGCAGGCCGGCGACCACCATGACCAACCGCCGGCCGTTCTGCTCGGCGGATCCGGTGAAGCCATAACCCGCCTCCTCGGTATGCCCGGTCTTCAGCCCGTCGGCGCCGGCGACCTTGCCGAGGATCGGGTTGCGGTTGCCTTGCGTGATATTCTCGCCCGATCGCAGCGTCTTGCCCCAGGTGAATTCGCGCTGGCCGTAGAATTTCCGGTACAGCTGCGGGTGCCGCTCGATCGTCGCCCTGGCCAGCGTCGCCAGGTCGCGGGCGGTGACATAGGTGACGCCTTCGTCGGGCCAGCCGTTGCTGTTGCCGAAATTGCTGTTGGTCAGGCCCAGTTTCTTGCCGAGCGCGTTCATTTGCGCGGCGAAGGCCTGCTCGCTGCCGGCGATGCACTCGGCCAGCACGACCGACGCGTCGTTGCCGGACAAGGTGACGATGCCGTGCAGCAGATTCTCGACGCTGACCTGCTCGTTGGCGCTCAGGAACATGGTCGATCCCGCCTGCGGCCCGTGCCACTGCCGCCATGTCTCCGGGCGGACGGTGCACATCCTGTCCAGCTTCAACTCGCCCCTGTCGATCAGCTCGAAGGCGACTTCGGCCGTCATCATCTTGGCCATTGATGCGGGCGGCATCCTCAGGTCCGGGTCCTTTGCATAGAGGACGGCCCCGGACGACAGATCGATCAGGAAGGCGCTCTTGGCAGGGCTTTCATAGGGCGGCGCCTTGGCGGGCGCGGCGGCGGCGAAGACAAGGGTGGCGGCACTGACGAACAGGAATGCTCGGGTCATTGGGCGGGCTTCGAATCCTTGGATGGGCGGGACTGGTCCTTGTCTAACGCCCTGTTCGAACGGGCGCGAGTGCTATCCTCGGCGGCTGATCGCGTCCGCCAGCAGCCCGATGGAAAGCCCATAGAAATTTGAGCAGTTATAGCTGAGGATGGCCCGGTAATTGGTGGTCAGCAGATAGCCCGGGGCATAAGCGCCCGGAGTTTCCATCAGAGTCGCCATCTCATTGTCAGGAATTCTGCCGTCGGCGGGCATGACTCCAAGCGCGCGCCACTCGCGCACCGTCAGCCATCGGCTGTGCCGCCGGTAAACCGCCGGGCAGCTCGGCGGGTTGAGCGCGGAACGGATGGCGGCCCGGTTGAGGTTGGCTGGCACGCGCACTGGCACGCCCCATGGCAGGTTCGCCTTCCACCCGGCCTCGCGCAGGTAATTGGCGATCGAGGCGAACGTATCGTCTTCGCTGCGCCAGATGTCGGCATAGCCGTCGCCATCGCCGTCCGCCCGAAGCCGCAGGGCTACAGTGGGCATGAATTGCGGATAGCCGGTCGCCCCGGCATAGCTGCCCTTAAGCGTGCTTCGGCTGACGCCTCGGTCGAGCAGCTGTAGCGCGGCGATGAACTCGCCCTCGAACAGCGCCCGGCGCCGCCCCTCATAGGCAAGGGTAGCGAGCGCTTCGATCAGGTCGAACGTGCCGGTAACGGAGCCGTAGCTCGTCTCCTTGCCATAGATGGCGATGACCACGGCCGGATCGACTCCGTAGCGCTGCCGGATGCGCGACAGGTTGGTCCAGTGCCCGGCATAACGCGCATATCCACGGTTGATCAGCGAGCTGGTGATATGCCGGCCGAGATAGGGTCCGAAGGAGGGCGGAGCGCTGCTGCTCGTCGATGTCGGCCGTTGGGCGCGGTCGAGTTCAATGACGCGGCTGTTGAGGCGCAGGTACGGGATCACCGACTGGATCGTGGCTTCACGGACGCCGGCGCTGCGCGCCCGGCCCGTGAGATAGGCCTTATATTGGTCGAAGGGGCTGGACTGGGGTTCGGCCGCGGTCAGCGGCCGGTACACCGGCGCCGAACGTACCGGCGCGACCTGCGGCGTCCTCTGCGGCTGAACCGGAAGCGGCGCCAGCGGGTCGACCTGGGCGGCCGCGGGCCCGAGCGCCAGTGCGCCCATTCCCGCCAGGATTGCCGCCCGCCACAACTGCACTACGCGCTCCCTCGAATAAAGCCGAGGCTAGGGCGTTAACGCCCCGCCCCGCCAGTCGGCTCCGCCGTGCGCGTTGCACGGCCCGTCGCGACGAAGGATAGGATAGGCAGATTAAGGAGAGGTGGCTGGCGGTCTTGAAAACCGCTCGCTGGCAGGCGACAGGCGAATTAGCGGAACGGTGGCCGAGTGGTTTGAGCACTGGGCGCAACGTTGGAGAGGTGGCCGAGTGGTTTAAGGCAGCGGTCTTGAAAACCGCCGTGGGTGCAAGCCCACCGTGGGTTCGAATCCCACCCTCTCCGCCAATTCAATGAGCCCGATTCCCGACCGGGTTGCACGAAAGACCGCTCGGCAATACCGGTGCTGCCATGGCTACGGCGGACAATTACAGTCTTACGGCCCGTCCGCTTTGGACCTTTTTCGGCGAAACGAAGCTTGGTCATGCCACTTGTTTTTTCATTCAAGGCGAAGGGGGGAAAGAAAGGACTGGGCCGCTTTACCTTATAACGAACTGGCATGTTGTTACTGGGCAAGACGCAATTACGTTGGAGACCTTGGATACGAAAACCGCGGGTCGGCCCGACTCACTGACGTACCGCCTTTTCACCTACAACGGGCAACCGGTTGAGACCGCCGTGCCGCTCTATCGCGACGGTGAACCGCGATGGTTCGTTCATCCTGAGTTTGGTCGCAATGTCGACATGGTGGCGATCCCGATTGACTGGCCTGAAAAGTCAGTTGTTTTTCAACCAATCAATGGACTTCCTGAGACTGCGCTCCAAACTCGCGTGGGAATGGACATTTTCATTCTCGGCTTCCCGTTTGAGCCT
>DASSPS010000057.1:0-108760 GCA_035699505.1 Sphingomicrobium sp.
CAAGATCAAAAGCAAATTACTCCAGATTGGATGGACTACTCTGCCGCCACGCCCGCCCTAGAGAACATATCCTCGCCGTCGCCCTCGGCCGTCACCACATCATTCGCCGCGTCCGACCGCGCTTTCTGCCGCCGGTCGAAATTGTCCCAGACCTCGTTCCAGCTCCCGCGGGTTGCAGCCTTGCTGTATTCCGTCGCCCGCGTTTCGAAGAAGTTGGCGTGCTCGACGCCGTTGAGGAGGGGCGCGAGCCAGGGCAAGGGATGCTCGTCGACCATGTAGATGGGCGCGAAGCCGAGTTGCCCCAGGCGCCAGTCGGCGATGTAGCGGATATATTTCTTGATCGCCTT
This sequence comes from Sphingomicrobium sp., assembly GCA_035699505.1. GTDB lineage: Bacteria > Pseudomonadota > Alphaproteobacteria > Sphingomonadales > Sphingomonadaceae > Sphingomicrobium. Next base: position 348 of record DASSPS010000057.1, read on the forward strand.
GGGCGTCATGCCTTCGACCGGGCCCTGTTCGAAGGCGAGGTCGATGAAGGCGTCTTCCAGCCGGACGGTCTTCTGGCAGACATCGAGGATGTCTTCCTTGACCGACTTGGTCAGGCAGTCGCGTTCCTTCACGAAGGTGTGGAACAGGCGGATGATGCCTTCGCAATGGAGGCTTTCGTCGCGCACCGACCAGCTGACGATCTGGCCCATGCCCTTCATCTTGTTGAAGCGCGGGAAGTTCATCAGCATGGCGAAGCTGGCGAAGAGCTGCAGCCCTTCGGTGAAGCCGCCGAACATGGCCAGCGTCTTGGCGATATCCTCGTCATTGTCGACGCCGAAGGTCGACAGATAGTCGTGCTTGTCCTTCATCTCCTTATACTGGAGGAAGGCGCTATACTCGCTTTCCGGCATGCCGATCGTGTCGAGCAGGTGGCTGTAGGCGGCGATGTGCACCGTCTCCATGTTGGAGAAGGCGGTCAGCATCATCTTGATCTCGGTCGGCTTGAACACCCGGCCATATTTGTCGTGGTAGCAGTCCTGCACCTCGACATCGGCCTGGGTGAAGAAGCGGAAGATCTGGGTCAGCAGGTTGCGCTCATGGTCGGTGAGCTTCTGCGCCCAGTCGCGGCAATCCTCGCCGAGCGGCACTTCCTCCGGCATCCAGTGGATCTGCTGCTGGCGCTTCCAATATTCGAACGCCCAGGGATATTCGAACGGCTTGTACTGCTTGCGGGCGGTGAGGAGGGACATTTTCAGGCTCCTTGGGATTTGGATGCGGGGCTCATTGCGCGGCCCCGTAATTGAGCGGTTGGGCCGACGCCCCACTGATTGCGAAAGCGATCATGAGCATCCCGAAGGCGGTGACCATCATGCCGCCGATCAGCATCGCCGCGTGGCGAGGTCGCTCGCCGGGACGGCCGCGCATCGCCGTGCCCAGCACGGCCAGGCCGCCGACCAGGGCGATCGCGCCAAGGGCGATAAAGAGGATGTTCGCGGAGTTCATCGGCGGACCCTGACAATCTTCGACTTGCGGGCGCCGACGCCGAGGAAAACGATGCCGACGAAATAGCCGAAATCGTACCAGCCGCCGTTGTTCGGCACGGCGTAGACCGCGACCTTGTCGACGAAGAGCGAGATCACCCAGGCGATCGGGAAGATGAAGCCGTGCCACACGCCGAGCAGGAAGCCGGGGGCGGTTGGGGCGACGGCGTCGCCGGACTGCTGCGCGGCGCAGGCGGCGAGAAGGAGCGGAGCGAGAAGGATAAAGGCGCGGCGGCTCGCTTCACCTCCCCCCTTGTGGGGGAGGATCAAGGTGGGGGGCCGGCCGCGTCCGCGGCCGAAAGACTCTTTGATCCGCCCCCACCCAACCCTCCCCACGAGGGGGAGGGCCATTTGAGGCAGGATGGCGAAGCGGCGCATCAGCGGTTCACCGCGCTGATCGCGAAGGACAAAAGGAAGATCGCGCCGGCGGCGACGAACAGATAGCCGGCCAGGCTCTTGTTGCGGCGCTGCGCCGGGTCGGATTCCTTCCGCGCCTTCGCCACGAAGGGCAGGCCGATGGCGATGAAGGCGAAGCCGAGGGCGAGGCTGGCAAGGTTCACCGGCCGGCCTTCCGGACCAGGTCGCTGAGGCCCGCCGCCTCGGCCTGGGCGAGCAGTTCGTCATGGAAATAGACGGTGGCGATAAAGCCGATCAGCTCGAGCGCGAGCAGCCCGCCGGCAATCCCGCCGAGCGTCAGCCCGACGCGGCCGAAGCGGGTGGCGCGGAGTCGGGCGATCACTGGGCGGACTCCAGTTGCCCTCTCCCCTGGGAGAGGGAGGGCATCTGGCGTCGCCATTTGTACTGCGGCAGTTCCGACCGCAGTGCACGCCACAGCGACTTTTCGGCTTCCGTGGAATCGCGACGAAGCGACCGTGCCCGCTGGACGGCTCCAGTCTTTGCTTCGTCGTAAGCCTTCACAGTCCTGCCTCACCCTTCCGCGGCTTCGCCGCTCTTTCCCTCTCCCACGGGAGAGGGATTTTCTACTGACATGCGAGACACTCGTCATAATCCGTGGTCGGCAGCTCGTACTTGGCCGGCTCAGACGTATTGTCGGCCTCGACCCCGCCGGCGAAACCGGCGCGCTGCACGGATTTGCTCCGCAAATAATAGAGCGACTTGATGCCCAGCTCCCAGGCGCGGAAGTGGAGCATCAGCAGGTCCCACTTGTCGACGTCGGCCGGGATGAACAGGTTGAGGCTGGTCGCCTGGTCGATGAACGGCGTGCGGTCGGCGGCAAGCTCGATCAGCCAGCGCTGGTCGATCTCGAAGCTGGTCCGGAACACGTCTTTCTCTTCCTGGGTGAGGAAGTCGAGGTGCTGGACCGAGCCGCCCATCTCGAGGATCGAATTCCACACCTTGTCGCTGTCCTTGGACTTGTCCTGCAGCAGCTTTTCGAGGTGCGGGTTCTTGATCGAGAAGGAGCCCGACAGCGTCTTGTGGGTGTAGACGTTGGCGGGGATCGGCTCGATGCAGGCCGAGGTGCCGCCGCAGATGATGCTGATCGACGCGGTCGGAGCGATCGCCATCTTGCAGGAAAAGCGCTCCATCACGCCCATGTCGGCGGCGTCCGGGCACGGTCCGCGTTCGTTGGCGAGCATCATCGACGCTTCGTCGACCTGGGCGCGGACATGCTTGAAGATGCGCAGGTTCCACGATTTCGCCATGGCCCCCTCGAACGGGATGCCGCGGGCCTGGAGGAAGGAGTGGAAGCCCATGACGCCGAGGCCGACGCTGCGCTCGCGCTCGGCGCTATATTTGGCGCGGGCCATCTCGTCCGGCGCCCGGGCGATGTAATCGCTCAGCACATTGTCGAGGAAGCGCATGACATCTTCGATGAAGCGCTTGTCGCCGTTCCATTCGTCCCAGGTTTCAAGGTTGAGCGAGGACAGGCAGCAGACCGCCGTCCGGTCGGCGCCGAGATGGTCCTTGCCGGTCGGCAAGGTGATCTCGCTGCACAGGTTTGAAGTGGTGACCTTGAGGCCGAGGTCGCGGTGATGCTTGGGCATCGACCGGTTCACCTGGTCGATGAAGATGATGTAGGGCTCGCCGGTCGCCAGCCGGGTTTCGACCAGCTTCTGGAACAGGGCGCGGGCGTCGACGGTGCCGCGCACCGAGCCGTCCTTGGGCGACTTCAGGTCGAACTCGCTGCCGTCGCGCACGGCCTCCATGAATTCATCCGTGACCAGTACGCCATGGTGCAGGTTGAGCGCCTTGCGGTTGAAGTCGCCGCTCGGCTTGCGGATTTCGAGGAACTCCTCGATCTCCGGGTGGCTGACGTCGAGATAGACGGCGGCCGAGCCACGCCGCAGCGAACCCTGCGAAATCGCCAGGGTCAGGCTGTCCATCACCCGGACGAAGGGGATGATGCCGCTGGTCTTGCCGTTGAGGCCAACCGGCTCGCCTATGCCGCGGACGCTGCCCCAGTAAGTGCCGATGCCGCCGCCCTTGGAAGCCAGCCAGACATTCTCGTTCCAGGTTCCGACGATGCCGTCGAGGCTGTCGGAGACGCTGTTGAGATAGCAGCTGATCGGCAGGCCGCGGCCGGTGCCGCCGTTGCTGAGCACCGGCGTCGCCGGCATGAACCACAGCCTGGAGATATAGTCATAGACGCGTTGCGCGTGGTCGGCATCGTCGGCATAGGCCGCGGCGACGCGGGCGAACAGATCCTGATAGGATTCGCCGGGAAGCAGGTAGCGGTCCCTGAGCGTATCCTTGCCGAATTCGGTCAGAAGCGCGTCGCGCGACGAATCCGTCCGCACGGCGAAACGCGGCGCATGGACCGATTTCGAGCCTCCGGTCGCGACCGCGGCATCGTCAACGGGAATGTCATTGCCAGTCGAAAAATCCATCGCGCTTCCCCGTCCTTCGCCGGTTCTGTCGAGAACCGTTTGTTCCCCAATTGTTCGACTCGGCGCCATGCCCGGCATCCTAGCCCTTTTTGGCGGCGAGCAGGGTCTTTTTTCACCCGTGTCCCCGATATCCACAGCCGCGGAAACCGGGCGCACAGGGGCTCGACCGGAATATAATGATTCCGGCGCCGAAACACTAGGTTTTGGGCGCAACCCCCTCGTCGCTACAACCTATTGTGCCTTAACGGCGGCCGGATGCAAGCCGGTAAATGACGGGTGAACGCAAAATAATGTGAATCTGTCGCTTGCGTAACGAACATTGCAGGAGACAATCGGCGAAAGGCATGCCGGCGCTATTCCCGAGGCGCTTCATCGCCGGCGAGACTGAACCTGGTGAAGGGATCGTTCCCGGCCCCGCCAGCGAAGCTTTCAACCTTCGGATCGGCGAAGCGGCCGAGCTTAGGGCCGGTGCGCAGGCGGGCACAAACCGGCTCGGCCGTGACCTTGCAGAAATCGGGCAAGCGGCCGCTCCGCCAATAACCGAGCAGGCCGACACGCTCGGCAACCAACAGGAAGCGGGGATCGGTGCGCAGGCTGGCACCCGAGGAGCCACTGAGGAACGCCAGGGGCGCGCCGCCCGCATTGCGTATCCACATGGCCTCTTCCTCGGCGGCGGTCCGCCCGCGCAACCGCGGGAAGATGGTGTCGGCGATGGCATAGGCACCGTCGAAATCGCCGGCGGCGGCCAGTCCAACCATGCAAAGGTGCGGCCTTTGGGCCTGGACCTTTGCACAGGATTGGCCAACGAGCGCCGGATCGCCGCGCCGGATCCCGGCGAACAGCTCGGCCGGCGTGCGTTGCCGCGCGGGAAGTTCGCCTTCGAGCCGCTCCATCCCAGCATAATCCCCCGCGACCAGCTTTCCGGCCCAGCGGTTCCAGAACAGTGCCGGATGTCCGGGCCACCAGCGCTCGGCCTGGCGATGCAGCACCTCCGCTTCGGCGACATCACCCTTGGTTTCGAGTGCGCGCAGTACACGCCCGATCTTCCACAGCTTGAACCGGTCGTTGGACAAAGACTGGCGGGCCAGCTCCAGGGATTCGCTGAAATTTCCCGTCGAATTCAGTTGGCCGCTCAAGAAGGAGCCGACGAAGGACGCATCGGGATCCAGGCGCATGGCGGTGCGGAGCCGGTCTTCGCATTCACCAAGCCGAACCGGGCTGTGGAGAAAGCACCAAGTCGCGTAGACGTCGCCGAAATAGGGCGCGAGTTGGACCGCCCGGTTGGCAGCTTGGCGGGCGTCGTTGATCGCCGCCGGCCGCTGGGCGAGTGGCAAGCGTTCGAGCGCGAAGCTGGTGTTGAAGGCGAGGCTGAGCTGCGCCATTGGCGAACCGGGCGCGCGAGGAGCGAGCCGGCGCGCGATCTCATAGCTTTGCAGGACATCGCCGCCCTGCACGATCAGGATCGTGTTCTTGAACAGGTCGGCGAGGATCGCCGGATTGGTCTGGTAGCGCGGGTCGAGGATCAGCAAGGCGCCGGTCCAGGACAGGGCCGCCGCGATCTGGGCCCCGATCCGCTCGGGCAGGATGCGGGCATCCGTACCGGAGGACTCGAATTGCTGAGAATAGACGATGACCCGCCGCGCCGGCTGCTCGATTCGAACCGTTGCGCGGTAGGCATCGACCTGCCGCCGGACCTCGCCGGAGATGATTAGTCCGGAGGCGCGAATGTCCTTGTCGGATGCGCTGTCCACAAGCCGGATCGGGAAACCTCCTTCCGACAATTTGTGCGCCAGTTGGCCGCGCACCTGCGATGCGAATTCACGCGCCGCCGGGTCGGCCTGGCCCAAGTCGAGCGGCACGATGCTGATTGTCGGAACCGGAGGGTCCGGCGACGGGCTGCGGTTAATGAACCAGTAAATCGCAGCACCGATTGCAAGCACCGCGGCGATGATTGGAAGGACCACCAGCAAGGATGCCAGCGGTCGCGTACCAACTTGCTGCTCTTCATCGCTCTCCCGCAGCCGGTACCCGGCCTTTGGCACGGTCTCGATCCGGAAGCCGCCTGCTTTTTTGGCGAACTGGCGAAGCACGAGGACTGCTCGGTTGATGACATCGTCACCGATGACGCGGCCGTCCCAGCAAAAGGCGACCAGCTCGTCGCGGGTAACGACCTCGCCGCGCCGCCGGGCGAGCGCAATCAGCACCTTGAGAACCTGCGGTTGCAGCCGTTCCTGGCCGCCGACGAAGGTTGCATCGCGCGAATGCGGATCGACGCTTGCCCCGCCAACCCGGAAGGGCGGTTCGGAATTCAGATCGATGCCATGCAGCGGCAAGACAACCGCACGGTTCACGCCAATCGCACCCCCCGGCGCCGAGTTTAACAGATGATTGCAGCCGTCAATAGTGCCGAGGGTGCGACATAAAAATCAGGAATCGATCAGCTTCTTCCCCATGGAATCCGAGCATGGTGCGCGCTCTTTCTTTTCGGCGCGGGACCTCGTTCGGGTTGGCCGCCATCCAATGGGAGGTACGTATGAAGACCATAAAATTGTTTGCTGCCGGCGCCCTCATTCTCGGCGCACTGGCGTCGCCGCTTGCGGCCCCGGCATTGGCGAATGGCACGAACGCCCAAGACACCAACGGTCCGTTGCTCGATTTTTGTTACGGGCTCATCGAAAGCGGCAATTTTCCCGACTTGAACTTGGGGGAATGCATGGCGTTCAATCTCACGCCCGACCCCGGCTTCAAAGCGCTGTTCTGCGACTATTTGCGGGAAACCGGCCAACTGGAAGAAGCCGGCGTGACCTACTCCCAATGCATTCGCGGCAACTGACGACAATACCTTTGCCGCCGACCTCGCCGGGCAGCATTTTCAAACTCTTGGTGGGCCACTGCCCGTGTCGCTCGCCGGCTGCCCGGCCCCAACCTGATCGCGCACTTCGCGAACCCATCTGAGTGGCTGCTTAGCGGCCGATGCATGCTTGTTCGTTGGCCAAGTCGATCCTAAGCCGGCAGAGTTCGAAGTTATCCGGCTGGTCGGAGGAAATGATGCGCTGGACGTTGGCCGCGGCTTGCCTTGCCCTGACATCACTCGCCGGATGTTCGACGACGAATGGTCCGCCCCCGCCGACGGTGCCTGCCGATCACAACGGTCCGCCGGAACGACCGGCTCCCATCGCGAATTCTTCCGGCATTAGCGCCGAGCGGATGAGCGAGATCACGCGCGCCCTGGCGTCGGACGATTTCCAGGGCCGGTCGATGGGCGGAGTCGGCGAGGAAAGGACGGTCGCCTACTTGATCCAGCAGTTCCGGGCGGCCGGCCTGGAGCCGGGCGGCGAGAATGGCGGCTGGACCCAGTCGGTGCCGATGATCCGGACCCAGTTGAAAGCGCCGATATCCGTCGCGGTTCGGCAGGCGGGCGCAACCCGGCCGATGCGCGTTCCCGACGATATCTACCTGAGCACCGTTCGCGACACGACGCGCGTCACCATCGCCGACGCGCCGATGGTCTTCGTCGGCTTTGGAGTGACCGCGCCGGAACGCAGCTGGGACGATTTCAAGACAGTCGACTTGAAGGGCAAGGTCGCGGTCTTCCTGGTCAACGATCCCGACTTCGAAGCGGCGGCCGGCGAACCGGTCGCGGGCACGTTCGGCGGCAAGACCATGACCTATTACGGCCGCTGGACCTACAAGTTCGAGGAAGCAGCGCGGCGCGGCGCGATCGCCGCGCTGGTCGTCCACGAGACCGGAGGCGCGGGTTACGGCTGGAACGTCGTTCAGAGCGCGGCGTCCGAGAATTTTAACGTCGTGCTGAATCCCGGCGCCCTTCAGCCGGTCCTGCTGCAGGGCTGGATTCAGGGGCCGGTCTTCGCCGGCCTGTTGAAGAGGGCCGGGCACGATTTCGAGGCTGTAAAGCGGCTGGCGCGGACCAAGGAGTTCCGGCCGATCGATCTGAAGGCCAGCCTGTCGGCCGATGCCGCGGTCGACCTCACCCGGCTCACCAGCCGAAACGTCATCGGCAAGCTGACCGGTGCCCGGTACCCGGCCGAAACTGTCTCCTACGGCGGCCATTGGGACGCCTTTGGGATCGGCCCGGCGGATGCCCAGGGCCGGACGATCCGGCCGGGCGCGGCCGACGATGCGGTGGGCATCGCCGCCATGATCGAGGTGGCTCGAAAGTTCGCCAACGGCCCGAGGCCCGAGCGGACATTGCTGTTCTTTGCCTGGACGGCCGAGGAACGGGGGCTGCTGGGTTCCGAGTTTTATGCGACCCACCCGCTCTACCCGCACGAGCGGATGGTCGCGAACCTGACCTTCGACACGCTACAATGGGCCGGTCCGGCGAAGGATGTGGTCCTGATCGGCAAGGGCCAGAGCGAGCTTGACGACCTGCTCGCCGAGGAAGCGGCCAGGCAAGGCCGGTATGTGACGCCGGAAAATCACCCCGAGCGAGGGCTATTCTATCGCGCCGACCATTTCAGCTTGGCCAAGCGCGGCGTGCCGGTGCTGCTCAGCATGGCGCTGGCCGGGTCGTACGACCTGGTCGACGGAGGCCGGCCAGCAGGGGACAAGTGGCTGAACGACTTTACGTCGACTTGCTATCACCAGGCCTGCGACGCCTGGTCGCCGAGCTGGAACCTGGGCGGCGCGGTCCAGGAAACCGAGCTGTTCTACGCCATCGGCGCGCGCCTGGCGAACGGGCGCGACTGGCCAGGGTGGAATGCGGGCAGCGAGTTCAAGAAGATCCGGGACGAGTCCGCCGCCCCCCGCCGCAGCGGGGAGCGAGGCTAGCGAAGCCTCCTGCACATGGGTTCCGGCCGCTCGGAGCAGAAATCAGGGAGCGCGACCGAGCGCCAGTAATCGGTCAGGCCGAGTCGACCGGCAAGCGGCAAGAATCCTGGATGGCGGCGTAGCGGGGCCGCAGAGGGCGCGGTCAACAACAGGTTTGGCGGCACCGTGGGATCGTCGAGGAACAAGTGGTCCTCTTCCGATCGAGTTGCACCGCGGCGGTTGACGTACTGCCGTTCAGCCTCTGCAAAGCCCGCATCGACATCTCCGATCTGGGGCAGCGCCACCATGCAGATGATACGCGCATTGTCCGGCCGTTCGGAATCGCCGCACAAGCCCCGAACCTTCGCCGCATCGCCCCCAACGACGGCGTCGGCCACGGCAATCGCGAAACGGCGTTGCCTGGTCATCGGTCCCGGTCGGGCACGGTGAAACCGGGCCAGCGCCCGAAAATCGCCCCGCTGCAGAATTCCGGTGATCCGGCTCCAGACGAGCTCCTGATAATCGGGCCAGTAATAGACCGCCCTCGCATAGACGGTTTCGGCCTCGTCAGTGTCGCCGATCGATTCTAGCAGGCGAACCAGCGCGGCAAGCTTGGCCGGCTTGTACGGGTCGTCGGCAATCGCCGCACGCGCCATCTTCAGCGCTTCGTCAGTCCGCCCGACCCCGTGCAGCAGGTTGGACAGATAAAAAGCGACGAACGAAGCGTCGGGGTCCGCCCGCAGACCGCGGCGCATCCGAGTTTCACATTCCGCAAGGCGCACCGTGCTGTGGAGCAGGCACCAGGGCACCGACACGTCGCCGAAGGCCGGCGCGAGCCGGCGCGCGCGCTCGTCGGCGGCGCGGCCCAGAGCGAGCGCTTCATCCCGCTTCGCGCGTGGCATCGAATCGAGCGCGAAGGCCGCGTTGTAGGCGAGACTAAGTTGCGCCATCGCCGAATCGGGTTCCTGTGACGCAATGCGGCGGGAAATGTCGAACGCCCGCAGGGGCCCGCCGCCCTCGACGCTGATTCCCACGAGCCTGAGCAGCTCGGCCCTGACGCGTGGTGGCGCCGGGCTGCGGCGGTCGAGGATCATCAGCGAACCGGTCCAGTTGAGGGTGGCGGCAACGCGCACGGCGATCCGATCGGGAAGCGCTGCGGTTTCCTTGCCTGAAGCGCTCAGGCGCCTGGAGAGGATGGTGACGCCGCTACGCGTGTCTTCAAGGCGGACGGTGACTTCTGCGCCATCGCCGGACCGACGCGCGCTGCCGCTGACCAGAAGGTCGGGACGGGCCGGGCCGCTGGCCGGCAACGCCGCGATCCGCGTCGGCGCAAACCCACTTTCGGCAAGCAAATGGACGAGCGAAGCGGTGGTTTCATTGGCCAGCGCAGTCGCACCCGGGTTCACCGGATCCGCCGCAATCGGCAGGATCGCTATGGTCGGGACCGGCGGTTTCTCCGGAACTGGACCGGGCCACAGCCCAAAGGCAGCGGCCGCGATCCCGGCGATGGCAATCATGCCGACGGTCGTAGCCTTCCTGCGCCGGCCCAAAGATGCACCCCGTGCTTCGACCAGTCGATAACCGGACTTGTGAACGGTCTGGATGGCAAAGCCGCCGACCCGATCCGCAAACCGCCGCAGCAGTGAGATGCAGCGGTTGATCACGTCGTCACCGATGATCCGGCCGTCCCAGCAGCGATCGACCAGTTCGTCACGGCCGACGACCTCGCCAAGGCGCTGGTGGAGCGCGACGAGCACCTTCATTGTCTGCGGCTGAAGATGTTCCCGGCGCCCCGCGACGACCGCATCATGCGCTGCGGGATCAATCCTTGCCTGCCCGAGATCGAAGGGCCCGACCTGGGCCAGATCGACGCGAGATCCCCTAAACGAAACCGGGCGGTCCATCGCTTGCTCCCCGCCACCGGCATAACAGAAATCAGCAAAAAATCAGCTTTTGCCCATCCTCTTGGCGTGGCGGGCCACATAGCCCGGCCCCGCCCATGTCCGCCAATCCACATCGGTGACGGGCTAACAGGATAGGAGAATTTTGCATGCATCGCATTTCACTGGCCTTCGCCGCGCTGGCCGTCGCCATCCCGGCTCCGATTGTTTTTGCAGCCCCGGCGACCGCAAGCGCCCCCGAAACCGTCCAATTCTGTAAGGAAGACGTGCCGAACAACCCGCCGGCCGTGCTTGGCGACTGCATCGGGCTGATCAACAATCTTAGCAACGACACGCCGGGGTTCATCCGATTCAAATGCGATGTGATCGAGATGTTCGCGCCCGACCTGTTCTACAGCGAGTATGACAACATCTCGCAATGCATCGTCGACCGCGGCGCCAAACTCGATCTGCCGTTCTGAGTCCCTTTGCCGGGCGGGCATTGCCAGCAATGCCTTCGGCCCGGCGAGGCGGCTTCCCCGGTGGGCCCGTCACCGCAAACGCGACGAGCGAGGGTGACGCGCGTTCGCTCGGTTTCCCTTCAGGGCAAGGCGGCCCCAGGGCAATCGACAATTTCGTCGCGATAGGTCCAGCGGATGGCCTCTGCCGTCCTGGCGAATCGATCGCATGTCGGACCGGTGCCGCGGCCGGCGGGAATTGGCGGTGAACCCTAGCGCGCGAGGAGCGCTTCCGCCCGGCGGAAGGCGGCTTCCTCGGCGGCCCTGAAAGCGCTTTTCCCGCGCGGCGGGTCGGCGTCTAGGCCGGTGACGAAGAAAGCCACTCCGGTGCCGCGCATCCGGTCGATCCACAGGCCGGAGCGAACGCCATAGGCATCGCCGGCATGGCCGACCCGGACGCGGCCGTCGCCGACCGGATCGTCGCGGCAGCCAGCCGCGCGGGTCGGGATGGACTGGGTGGCAAGCCCATAGGTGCAGTAGAAGCCGTGGTCGGTATCGCCATTGGACCCGTCGTAGCGCCAGGCCGGTGTAAGCAGGGCTTCGACCGACGCCGGCGACAGGATCCGGACGCCGTCGAGGGTGCCGCCACCAAGCAGCATCCGGCCCACCCGGGCCAGCCCCCGCGCCGAAATCCTCAGGCCGCCCTGCGGCGAAAACAGCGCGCCATTCTCGCCGAGCCGCCAACGGCCGAGGTCGCAGGTCTCGCCGTCGCGGACGAAGACCGGGCAGTCGGGCTGTTTGCCGCCAAGGTCGTCGCGAACCGACTTGCCGCCTTGCATCAGGACGACGGCGCGGGCGACGGCGTCGTCGCTGCAGGTCGGCCAGTTGAAGCAGCCGTCGATCCGCATCGGGTCAAGCACTTCCCGGCGCATCCAGACGTCGAACCGTTCGCCGGTCGCCCGCTCGATCACCGAACCGACGACCCCGAAGTTCAGGTTCGAATAGGTGAAATAGCCGCTGCCCGGCGGATGGGCGGGATCCCAGCTGTTCGGGTCACGAAGCACGTCTTCGAGCCGGCCGCCCAGCGGGATCGCGTATTGGTCGTCATGGTCGCGAATCCCGCTGGTGTGGCTGAGCAGCATCCGCAGCGTGACCGGTGACGACGGGCGACCCGGCGGTTCGACGGAGTAGCCGAGCATGTCCGAAACATCGGCATCGAGATCCAGCCGGCGGCGCTCGACCAGCTTCATCACGCCGATGGCGACGACGAGCTTGCTGACCGAGGCGACCCGGACCGGATCGTCGACGGTCAGCGCCCGGCCCGTCGCGGGATCGGCGGCACCGTCGGCGAAGCTGCCCCGTTCGCCGGCCAGATCGAACGCGACGCCGGCCCGCGACACGGGCGCGGGCGGCAGGGCGACGGTCGTGCATCCGGACAGTGAAATCACCAGCGCCAGCATGGCCTTGTTCATGGGGCGATGACCTTAAGCGCGCGGGGCCGGATTCGATAGTCGAGGGGTGGGGTCATGTAGTTGGTCTCCCCGTCCAGCGCGACCGGCAGGACCGAGCGGCGGGTTTCGACACGCAGGGTGGTGACCCCGTCGAGCCGCACCATGTCATCGCCGCGGGTCTGTCCGAGCAGGGCCCGGGCGGTCGCGGCAAGGAAGCCGGCGCGGCCCTTGCTGCGCATCACCAGCACGCACAGCTTGCCGTCGTCGAGGCATTCCCGCCGGCCCGCCGCGGGAAATTCCAGGCGATAGTCGTTGTTGCCGACGAACAGCAAAGGCGTGTCGGCGGGCGCCGGGCGCCCGTTGACCGTCAGCCGAAGCCGCTGATGGCCGAAGCGGGCGAGGGTTCGGACCGAAGCGACCAGCAAGGCCAGCCACTTGCTTCGCCCCAGGCGGCGCTGCTGCGCATCCCGGTCAAGCACCATCGTCGGATAGAGGCCGATGGCGCTGTTGTTGATGAACACGCGGCCGTTGACTTCGGCGACGTCGACGCTGCGCTCCCGGCCCGAAGCGACCAGCGCCGCCGCTTCGCCAAGGTCGGCGGGAATGCCGAGGTCGCGGGCGAAATGGTTGAGGGTGCCGAGCGGCAGGATGCCGAGCCGGGTGGAGGTGCCGGCGAGGACGCCGGCGACCGTGCCGATCGTGCCGTCGCCGCCGGCGGCGATGACGATCTGCACTCCCGATTTGACTGCCTCGCCGACCCGCTCCGCGATCCCGCCGGCGTCCAGTACGACGATATCGGCGTCGACGCCGGCCGCGGCCAGCGCCGAGCGAACACGTTCGCCGGCGTCATCGCCGACGCTCCCGCCGCCCGCGTTGATGATGGTGACCGCGCGTCTCACGCGGCCATGAACATTCAATCGGCCGGACCGATGCGAAAGGCGCAAAGTTTATTGCCGTCGAGATCGCGGAAATAGGCGCCGTAGAACGCATCCGGCCCTTCGTCGCCGCGGACGCCTGGAGGGCCATCGTCCGTGCCGCCAAGCTCGATGGCCTTGGCGTAAAGCGCGTCGACCCGGGCCCGCGTGCCGCAGGCGATCGCCGCCATATTGCCGTTGCCCGCCGTCGCCTCGCCGCCGTCGAACGGCTTGCAGACGGCGATGCCGGGCTTGCCCATGCCGGTCCCATACATGGTGAAATTGTCGCCGAATTCCAGCATCCGCCCGGCGCCAAGGACCGGCATCAGCTGGTCATAGAAGCTCCGCGCCTTGTCGAGGTCGTTGCTGCCGAGCGTGACATATCCGATCATCGCCTGTTCTCCTCATCGCTTCAGCAACTCGAGCGCGGCCGTGACCATCGCCTCAGTGCCAAGGGTAATCGCCGGCTCGGGATCGATCTTGAACAAAGGCGAATGGTGGCCGGCCACCGCCGGGCCACCCGCCCTGGCCGCGTCGAGCGCGGCCTGCGGAGTTCCGCCGACATCGAAATAGAAGCCGGGAACGCCCAATTCAGGCTGGACGAAATAGGAGAAATCCTCAGCGCCCATCCCGGTCTGCTCGTAGGGTATCAGCACGCCGGCGCCGAGATCGCGGGCGAAGGCGGCCTTGATTCGCTGCGCCAGCGCCGGTGTGTTGATGGTGGTCGGCGTTCCTTCGCTGACCTTCACGACCGGCAACTTGTCCTCGGGCATGCCGTTGGCGCGGGCGACGCCCTTGGCGACGCGCTCGACGGCGGCGATGATCTGGGCCCTTGTCTTCTCATTGTTGGCGCGGACCGTCAGCTGCAGATCGGCGCGGTCCGAAATGATGTTGTGCTTGGTCCCGGCATGGAAGCTGCCGACGGTGACCACCCCGGGTTCCAGCGGGCCGAGCTCGCGGCTGGCGATGCCCTGGAGCGCAACCACGATCTGGGAGGCGATATAGACCGGGTCCTTGCCCTGATGCGGGGAAGCGCCGTGGGTGCCGATGCCTGGAACCATGATGTCGATGCTGTCGGCCGAGGAATATTGCAGCGAGTCGGAGGCGCCGATCCGGCCCGTCGGGGTTTCGGCATCGACATGGAAGGCCACCGCGAAATCCGGCTTGGGGAAGCGGGTGTAGAGCCCGTCGGCAAGCATCGCCTTGGCGCCGCCGACCCGTTCCTCGGCGGGCTGGACGACCAGCAAAACGGTGCCCCGCCACAGATCCTTCATCGCCACCAGCCGGCGGGCGGTGCCGACCATCGCCGTGATATGGGTGTCATGACCGCAGGCGTGCATGACGGGGTAGACCACACCGTCCTGGCCCTTCTGGGTGACGGCCGAGGCGTAAGCGAGGCCGGTCTTCTCGGGAAGCGGCAGGCCGTCCATGTCGGACCGCAGGAGAAGGGTGGGACCGGGGCCGTTGCGGATGACCCCGACGACACCGGTGCCGCCCACCCCGGTGGTGACTTCGGCGCCGGCCGCCTTGAGCTCTGCCGCCATTCGCGCGGCGGTCCTGGTTTCAAGGAAAGACAGTTCCGGGTTGCGGTGAAAATGGGTGAAGAGCGCGCCGAGATGCGCGTCATAATCCGCCTTTACGGCCTGCCTTAGCGTCGCCGCCGGCGCGGGCGCAGCAACGGCCAGCGCCGCGACCGCGGCGAGCAGCATTTTCATCCTCATTGCAATTCCCCCGATGTTACGATGCTTTCTGGTCCGCGGCCGCCGCGGGGCAGTCGCCGATGCGCCTGCCGGTCATGGCGCGCCGCATGGCGTAGTCGCCGGGGCCGTTAAGATAGGTGGCGGTGTTGACCGTGGTCGTGAAGCCGTCGGCCTTGAACTTGCCGGCGACCGATTGCAGGACCGAACCGGGCGCGCCGGGCCGGGTGCAGCTGAGCTGCAGGTTGATCGTTCCACTGCGCGCATAGCTGTTCTCGACCTTGCAGCTGTCGCCGGGCTCGCCGAACATCTCCGGCGCCATCGCGCCGTCGCCGGCGATGCAGGCCCGGTGCACGAGCGGCGGGTCGCCCGCCGCGGCCAGCCTGGCCTTGGTCAGCGGCGTCGTATTGTCGGTCGATCGCAGGTCCTCAACAACGGTCGTCACTTCATATTCGCCGGCCGTCAGCGAGTCCGCCGCCTTTTCCTCCGGCGGGGCCGGCGCGGGTTCCTTCGAACAACCGGCCAGCGCCAGCAGCGCCGCCCCTGAAGCCATTATCACCCCATTCCGCATTCGCCCCTCCCCCGCTCGTCTCTGACAGCTTAGCGGATTGCAGGCGCGATACAAATTGCATTGGCCGGCAGAGAAGCGTCGGTTGTTCCATCCCCCTCCGGCGGCCATATAGCCGCCCATGCCAATTCAGATCCGTACTTCGCTGGCCGAGCCGGATACCGGTCTGACCTTCGTCCCGCACAAGCCGGCGCGGCCGGACAAGGGCGAAGGCGGCAAGCCGTTCGTGCTCCGCTCGGATTACGAGCCGGCAGGCGACCAGCCGACCGCGATCAGGGAATTGGTCGAGGGCATCCGCGACGGCGGCGAGGTCAGCCAGGTGCTGCTCGGGGTCACCGGCTCGGGCAAGACCTTCACCATGGCCAAGGTGATCGAGACGCTGCAGCGACCTGCCCTGGTGCTGGCGCCGAACAAGATCCTGGCGGCGCAGCTGTACGGCGAGTTCAAGAGCTTCTTCCCGGACAATGCGGTCGAATTTTTCGTCAGCTACTACGACTATTACCAGCCCGAAGCCTATGTGCCGCGCACCGACACCTATATCGAGAAGGAAAGCTCGGTGAATGAGGCGATCGACCGGATGCGCCATTCGGCCACCCGGTCGCTGTTGGAGCGGGACGACGTGATCATCGTCGCCTCGGTCAGCTGCCTGTACGGAATCGGCTCGGTCGAGACCTATTCAGCGATGGTGTTCAGCCTGAAGAAGGGCGGCGCCGAAGACCAACGCGAGGTCATCCGCAAGCTGGTCGCGCTCCAGTACAAGCGCAACGACCAGGCCTTCGCCCGCGGCAATTTCCGGGTGAAGGGGGACAATCTGGAAATCTTCCCGTCCCACTATGAGGACACGGCCTGGCGGATCAGCTTCTTTGGCGACGAGATCGAGGAGATCGTCGAATTCGATCCCCTGACCGGCAAGAAAGTCGCCAGCCTGGACAGCATCAAGGTCTATGCCAATTCCCACTATGTGACGCCCGGGCCGACGCTGAAGCAGGCGATGGAAGCGATCCGCCACGAGCTCGCCGAACGGCTGAAGGAACTGGAAGCCGAAGGACGGCTTCTGGAAGCGCAGCGGATCGAGCAGCGGACCAATTTCGACCTGGAGATGATCGCCGCCACGGGCAGCTGCGCCGGCATCGAGAATTACAGCCGCTTCCTGACCGGCCGGCTGCCAGGCGAGCCGCCACCGACCCTTTTCGAATACCTGCCGGACAATGCGCTTCTGTTCGTCGACGAGAGCCACCAGACGGTGCCGCAGATCGGGGCGATGGCCAAGGGCGACCACAGGCGCAAGATCACGCTCGCCGAATATGGCTTCCGCCTGCCGAGCTGCATCGACAACCGCCCGCTGCGCTTCAACGAATGGGACGCGATGCGGCCGCAGTCGGTGTTCGTGTCGGCGACTCCTGGTCCCTGGGAGATGAACGAGACCGGCGGCGTCTTTTCGGAGCAGGTCATCCGGCCGACCGGGCTGATCGACCCGCCGGTCGAGATCAAGCCGGTCGAGGACCAGGTCGACGACCTTGTCCATGAGGCGAAAGAGACGGCGCGCAAGGGCTATCGCACCTTGGTCACGACGCTGACCAAGCGCATGGCCGAGGACCTCACCGAATATCTGCACGAGGCTGGCCTCAAAGTCCGCTACATGCACAGCGACGTGGAGACCCTGGAGCGGATCGAGCTGATCCGGGAGCTAAGGCTTGGCGTCTATGACGTGCTGGTCGGCATTAATCTGCTGCGCGAAGGGCTCGACATTCCGGAATGCGGTCTGGTGGCCATCCTCGACGCCGACAAGGAAGGCTTCCTCCGCTCCGAGACGTCGCTGATCCAGACCATCGGCCGCGCCGCCCGCAACGTCGACGGCCGAGTGATCCTCTACGCCGACACCCTCACCGGCTCGATCGAGCGGGCGCTGGCCGAGACCGACCGGCGGCGCGAAAAGCAGGTCGCCTACAACCTTGCGCATGGCATCACGCCGGAGACGATCAAGCGCCAGATCAGCGACGTCATGGCCCATCTCGCCAACCGCGACGGGGTCATCGTCGATACCGGCGACGACGAGCGGCCGCACCTCGTCGGCCACAACCTCAAGGCCTATATCGCCGACCTTGAGCAACGCATGCGCAAAGCCGCCGCCGACCTGGAGTTCGAGGAAGCGGCGCGGCTGCGCGACGAGATCCGCCGGCTGGAGGAGGACGATCTCGGCATCCCGCAGATCGACCGCGCCGCCCCGCGGCCGGCGGGCAAGTCGAGCGAAGGCAAGCCGGGAACGAGGAAAGGGCGGTTCGGAAAGACGCAAAGGACGCGCTGGACCGGCGGCCGGAGGTAAGCCTGGCGACCCCTTAAGTTCAGGCTAGAGCAACCCTACAGCTTGCAAGGAGTTAGACAGTAGAGATCCATTTGGAAGCGGCGCGCAAGCACCGATAATTTATGCAAAAATCCCTTTTTCTGGCCCTTTCCGTAGCCACCGTCATGACCGCTACCAGCGCGGATGCGCAGCGCGTGCCGCGCGGCGACGAGCCGATCGCGGTGCCGACCTCGATCCGCCAGGGAATCGATTTTGTTTACGTTGATCCCCAGATGACGAGCGTCGCCCGGCGCCGCCAGCGGCCGCAAAACTGGCTGCAGCGGATGTTCAACCCCGCCAGAGCGAACCAGCGGAGCACGCCCAACCCGATCTTCTTCGACCTCGGCCGCGGGCTGCAGCAGTATCAAACAAGCTGGGGCCGCCTGCCCCAGACCAAGATCACGGCCGGGGCGGCACTGAAGCGCGGGTCGACGGGAAAACGGGTCGCCCAGCTGCGCGCCCGGCTCGGCCTACCGGCCGGCGGTGGCTATGACGAGCAGCTCGCCAGTGCCGTCTCGGCCTACCAGGCGGTGCACGGGCTCGGCACTCCCGACGGGATCGCCGGGCGGATGACGATCGCGTCGCTCAACCGCGGCGCCAATCATTACATGCGGCGGATCGCGATCAACATGGAGCGGGCCTATCGCCTGCCCGCGACACGTGCTTTCGACCGTTATGTCGTCGTCGATTCCGGCGCTGCGGAAGCCATGCTGTTCGACCGCGACCGGATGGCGGATAAGATGCGCGTCATCGTCGGAGCCCCCGAAACCAAGACGCCGATGATGGCGGTGCTGATGCGCAACGCCAAGGCCAATCCCTATTGGCACGTCCCGCCCGAGCTGATCCGAAGCCTGACCGCCAAGAAGGTCAGCGAGCAGGGCCTCTCCTACTTCCAGAACTTCCATTACGAAGTCCTGTCCGACTGGAGCGCGAACGCCCGGCCAGTCGATCCGAAGACGGTCAACTGGAAGGCAATCGCGTCCGGCCGGCGGGAACCGACGATCATGGTGCGCCAGCTGCCGGGACCGTGGAATTCGATGGGCGAGATGAAGTTCGAAATGCCGAACGATTACGGCATCTACCTGCATGACACGCCCCTGAAGGAAAAGTTCGCGCTTAAGGACCGGTGGATCAGCAACGGCTGCGTCCGGCTCGAGGATTATCGCCGCTTCGCCTCCTGGGTCTTCCTCCCCGTTCCGCCGCAGCCGACCTCGGAGCGGGAACAGGTTATCCCGCTGCCCCGCCCGGTACCAGTCTATATGACCTACCTGACGGTCGAGGCTCGAGGCAACGGCGTCTACTTCCGGCCGGACCCGTACGGCTTTGACAGCCTCGCCGTGCCGCAGATGTTCGGCAGGACAACGCAGGCCTAGCCGGTCAGCGTCGAACCGCCGCCGGTAGAATCGGCTTTGCGGCGGTGACTCGCCCCGCCATTGTCCGCCCGAGCGAATCGGGAGGGACGGGATGAGGTTTTGGGGAATTGCGGCGCTCGCGCTGGCAAGCGCGATGGCCGGCGGACCGGCGGCGGCACAGGACAAGGCCGAAGCGCCGGTCGAGAAGATCGATCCACAGATCCGGGTCACGAAGCACAGCGGGGTCTTCGGTGGGCAGCGCATCAGCTATGCCGCGACGATCGGCGAGACCATCCTCAAGGGCGACGACGGCACGCAAAAGGCGGCGATCGTCACCACATCCTACGTCAAGGAGCCGCGCGACCCGAACCGGCCGGTGACCTTCCTGTTCAACGGCGGCCCGGGTTCGGGCACCGTCTGGCTGATGATGGGCGCCTTCGGCCCCAAGCGCGTCGCCATCCCGTCCGACGCGCGCGACGACAGCGGCCCCCCCTACCCGATTCTCGACAATCCGGACTCGCTGCTGGACGTCACCGACCTTGTGTTCATCGATCCGCCCGCCACCGGCTTCAGCCGCTTGCTTGGCAAGACCGAGCCCAAGGAATTCTACGGAGTCACCGCCGACGCCAAGGCGGTGGCGCAGGTCATCCGGCTGTGGATCAACGACAACGGCCGGTGGAACAGCCCCAAATACCTGGGCGGCGAAAGCTATGGGACGACGCGCACGGCGGCGGTGGTCAATCAGCTGGAGGCGTCCACCTTCAACGATGTCGGGCTCAATGGCCTGCTGCTCATCTCGACCGTGCTCGATTTCGCCGCCGGCGCCGACACGCCGGGCAATGAGCTGAGCTACATCACCAACCTGCCGTCCATGGCCGCGACCGCGCTCTATCATGGCAAGGCGCAGGCGCCTTCGACCGAGCAATTCGTGGAGGAAGCCCGCCAGTTCGCGATCGGCCCTTATGCGGCCGCGCTGCTGAAGGGACAAAAGATCTCGGCTGAGGAGCGCGCCTCGATCCGCCGACAGCTATCGCGTTTCACCGGCATCAACGAGACCTTCCTTGAGAATGCGGACCTGCGGGTATCGCCGGATCGCTTCTGGAAGGAATTGCTGCGCGACCGCGGCCTGACCGTCGGCCGGCTCGACGCGCGCTACACCGGCAGGGATTATGACAGCGCCGGCGAGAATTTCGACCAGGACCCGAGCTTCTACGGCATTGACGCCGGCTATACGGCGGCGGTCAACCAGTGGACTCGCGAAGGGCTCGGCTTCAAGACCGACCGCGAATATCAGTCGATTTCCAGCCTGATCCCCAGCTGGGACTGGAACCTCGCCGGCGGCCGCGACACCAACGCCTACCTCAACGTCACACCCTACATCGGCCGGGCGATGCGCGAGAATTCGGGGCTTCGGGTGTTCGTTGCCCAGGGCTATTACGATTTCGCGACGCCCTTCTTCGCGGCGGAATATGCTCTGTCGCGGACCGGCATCCCGCAGGACCGGGTCGAATTTCAATATTATCAGGCCGGACACATGATGTACGTCCGCGACGAGGACCGCGTGAAGCTCAGCCGCGACATTCGCAATTTCATCCGGCGACGCTGAAGCGAGAAGGGCCGCCGATGGCCGGCGGCCCTTCCCCTTGCGCTAGCGCAGCACCCCGCTCGCTTTCTGCGCCCGCGCGTAAAGGAACAGGCCCAGCGCGACAGCGATAATCACCCAGGGCATGATCGAAACCAGCGGCCCTTCGGCGCCGGGCAGGGGCGGCGCTATCGCGATCTGGTAACCGAGGCCAAGGATGGTGCCGATCAGCGACAGGGCGAAGGCAGCCGCCGCAAGGCGATGGCGGGCCAGCAGCAGGGCCGACCCGATCAGTCCGAGCCAGACTCCCAGCCCCCAGCCGAACTGCGCCCAGATCGGAAAGGCGTCGATCCAGGCCAGCGTCGCATTGGGATCGACATCCGGCATCATAGTGGCGAGATAATCGGTGTCCCGCAGCCGGCTCATCACATAGTCGTAGGCGCCAAAGGCATTCCACAGCAGAGACAGGATGCCGACGATCCACAGGTGGATCGGCACCGCACGCGACTCGATGGCTTGTTGCATGGCTTTTCTCCCCCGAGAGAGAGAGAGAAAAGGCTCTTCCCGATGAGCCGTGTCAAGCGTGCCTCCAGGCGGGCCACGCCGGACAGCGGATCGCGGCGCTAGAAGCCCATCTTGAGGCCGACATGGGCGGACAGTTCGTCGCCCTGTTCCTGGCCGACCGTTCCGGACAGCATCGCATCCAGCGTCACCCGGCTGAGGATGCCGGCCGAAGCGCCGCCGGTGAAGCGGGCATAGGCCTTTTTCGACCGGTCTTCGAATCGCCAGCTGTTGACGATGGTCGGCGAGGCGGTCTGGGCGTAGCGGATGGTGCGGCCGTCGCCGACGAAGTCCATCTCGACCCCCGCCGAGGCGAAGGGACGAAGCTGAATGCCGTCGGTATTGAAATCCCCGCGAAGTTCCGCGGCCAGGCTTCCGGTCAGCGCCTTGGCCGACAGCGAGCCGACATTGAGAGTCAGCGCCGGATCGCCGGCTTCCGTATAGCCGTCGACCTTGGCCTTGGCGTAATCGAGCGCTGCGACCGGGCCGATACGGACGGCGCCCATCGGCAGCAGATAGCCGGCCTTGACGCCGGCGAGATAATGGCTGCCGTCGGCCGAGCCGGTCATCGTGCTGACGACCCCCGCTCGCGAAATCCTGTGATCGTCCTGGCCATAGCCGGCATAGCCCTGGACGAAGCCACCCGCGAGGCCGAAGCCGGCAAAACCGCCGACCTGCCAGCTCTTCGATCGGGTGCTGGAGACATCGGCGGCGAACTTGGCCTTCGGGCGGCTGTAATTGCCGACCAGGCCAACGACGCCATTGCCGAAGCCGAAGCTGACTCCGCCGCTCACTCCGTAGCCGTCGATGTCGAAGGCATCGGTCGCCGAATCTTCCTCGACATCGCGGCTGAAGGTGTCGCCGATGAGGAAGATCTGGGGGCCATCGGCCGAGTCACCGTCGCGCGGTGCGGCAAGGTCGAGACGACCGTTCAGCGTGCGGCCGAACTGGCGCGCGGTGTCGAGGCCGAGGTCGCTGGTCGCCTGCAGCGTTAGCGGCGCCTGGAGTTGCGCGACGATGTAGCGGGCGATGATCGCCGAGCCCTGCGACGTCGGATGCAGCAAATCGCCGTAGAAGAGGAAGCCGGCGCCGGCGTTGCTGACGCAGGCGGTGCTGACCGTGAAGGGCGGACAATTGATCGCTGTAAGGCCATAAAGCGCCGGATTAGCGATGACCTGGTTCACGACCAGCGTCAGGTCGAGGTAGTGCACCGTAACCCCGTTCGCCGCATAGCCGGCGAGGGCGGTCCGCATGCCGGAGTTGAAGGCCGCTGAATAGGCGCTGCGAAGTTGCGCCTGTGACGGAAAAGGCGCGACTTCCGGTAGCTGGCCCGCGTCTCCGGCGAGAAAGCTGATGGTGGGCGCGCCGGCAGCGACGAGCGCATTGAGGCCCGACGTTGCCGCCGCAATCGCCGGTGCGGCGGCGGCCGGAGCACCGGCCACAGTTGCGCCGGCTGCAGTGCCGTAATCGCGCGCATCGTTACCGCCAATTGACACGGTCACAAGGTCATTGTCATTGAACGTCGGAATCACCGTCGGGAAGGCGACTCCACCGCCGCCGGCCAAAAAGCTGTTGATCTCAAACAGGAAGGTCGTCGTCGCCCGCGCGCCAGGAAAGCCGATCGCGAAATTCTCGACGGGTACGCCGAGCAATTGCGAAAGCGTGTCGACATAGTTGGTGCCGCCAGTGAAGCGGCCAGTCGGATAGAGAGGTTGGAAGGGCGCCGGAATCTGGCCCAGCTGAAGGGCATTGCCGTCATCGGCGTAGCTGTCGCCAAAGGCGACGATCCGGTCGACCCGCTGCGCCGCCGCCGGCGACGGCAACATGGCGAAAGCGATGGCGGATGCGCCCAGCAGCGCGCGCGTGACGTGACGACGATTACGCATTTTTCTCTCCCCGGCGCCGCGACGGCGCGGCGATTGCTGACAGCTATGCAAGCAGGATCAATGATCTGACAAGCATCTCACTGTCATTCGGGTGTCGATGCCGGCTTTCTGCTGCACCCCTGCAACAGTCGGATCCGGATTTTTTGCGTAACTTGAAGCGCTTGCGGTGGGCGACCTAGCTTCGCTCCAATTCCCGCTTCAGCCTGGCCAGACGCGCCGTCGCGCTGGCGGCGTGAGGGCCGATCCACCGTTCGTGCAGGTCGTGGATCGGCAGCGGGTTGAGATAATTCCAGCGCTCCCGCCCGCGTCGCTCGACGATCAGCAGATCGGCATCCTCCAGCACTTTGAGATGCTGCATGACGGTGCAGCGGTCGAGGTCCGGAAAATGCGCGCACAGGCTTCCGGTGGTCAGCGGCTGATCGCGCAGATCGTCCATGATCTGCCGCCTGACATGATGGCCCAAGGCTTTGAAGATACGGTCGAACACATCAGGATTTGACATGTTATAGTATTATAACATATTTTTATGCGACTCAAGTGGAAGGAATTCCCGATGGAGCTGAAATTCCGCGTCGCGGCGCGCATCGCCAAGCCCGTTCACGAGGTGTTCGAAGCCGTTGCCGACCCTACGCAACTATCGCAATATTTCGCCACCGGCGGCGCCACAGGCCGGCTGGAAACCGGAGCGACCGTCACCTGGGACTTCCACGATTTCCCCGGCGCGTTCCCGGTCGAGGTAATCGAGGTTGTTCCCGACGAGCGAATCGTCCTCGAATGGGGGGCGGGCGAGGGGGAAGCGCCGAACGTCGAGGGCGGCGAGATGACCGATGCCGGCTACCAGACGCGCGTGACCATGACCTTCAAGCCGATCGACGACGACAGCAGGACCCTGGTCGAGATCAAGGAAGAGGGCTGGCGGGAGAACCAGAAGGCGCTGGACGCGAGCTATGGCAATTGTCAGGGCTGGTCACAGATGCTGTGCGCGCTCAAGGTGTGGCTGGAGCATGGCTTCAACCTGCGCGACGGCATGTATGTCTAGCCGCCGGTGATTCCGGCCCGGCGAAAGGCGGCGACGCAATCGCCGTCGACATTCTTGGATCGAAGGATGCGCGCCAGGTCGATGGTGATGTCGCCGAGCAGGTCGGCGGCGCCGGGGTCAATCGATTCCTGCGGCGCCATCATCGCCACCCGGGCGTCGAGGAAGGGGCCGGTGAGCTGCGTCCACAAAAAGTCGCGGGCGGCCACCCGCTCGAACACGTCGACCAGGTCTGGCTGGAGCCAGGTTCCGGACAGGCGGCGGACTTCCCGCATCGCCCCGGCCCGCCGGAACTTGGCATGGGTAAGGTCGACCAGCTGGGCGAGGAGGGTGATCCGCGACGCCAGCGGAATCGCCTGGCCCCTGAGCTGGCTTGGCTTGCCCGATCCGTCCCAATGTTCGCGGACATGGGCAATGCCCCGGGCGACATCGGCCGAGACATGCAGCTGCCCGAAGCCGGAATTGGCCAGCAGCAGGACATAATAGAGGTCGCGCAAATCCTCGTCCGGCACGCAATATTGCCGACCGACGTTCATTCCGATCCAGCAAGTCCGGACCGAATGGCCCGCCGCTCGGCCGGCCCCGACATCCAGCGTATAGCTGAACGCACCCACCACTTCGGGCAGGCTGATGGCGGTGGCTGATCCGGGCTCGAAGATCGACTGGTGCAGCATCAGGCCGCAGCCATAACCCGCAACCGGTTAAAATATTGTCGGCGCCGCCGCAAAGGCCCCACCAGCTGCGCAATCACGGGGTCTTAGACTATTTGGGTGACAGGTGTGGCGAACAAACAACGCGGTAAGGCGTTGGATTCCGAGAACATTCATCAAACCCGGGTCACAAGGCCATTGCCATGCTGCCACATTCCCTTCTGACCGCCCTCGCCGGGCTTGGCCTGACCGCCGCCGCTGCGCCGGTGCCGATCGAGCCGGTCGATGTGCCGCCGAGCGTCGAGCAGGGCGTCGACATGGTCTATGTCGACCCGGAGATCGCCCCGGTCCTCCAGCGCCGCAATATTGATGGCGGCAGCTTCGATTTCGATCCCTGGACCGGCGCCCCGGTTGACATGTTCATGCCTGTCCATCCGCTCTACACGGACCTGCGCCGAGGACTGATGCGATATCGCCAGCGCTGGGGCGACCTTCCGCCGGTCGAAATTCCGGCCGGACCGCCGATCAGGGCGGGCGAGACTGGGGAGCGCGTCGCCCTGCTTCGGGAACGGCTCGGGCTGGGCGGCGGCGACTCTTTCGATGCCGAGCTAGGCGCGGTCGTCAAGGAATATCAGCAGGTGCACGGCCTGAAGGCCGACGGGATCGTCGCCAACGCAACGATCAATTCGCTGAACCTCGGGCCCGACCATTATCTCCAGTTGCTGATCGTCAACCTGGAGCGCGCCCGCCGCCTGCCGGCGCCCGGCGACGCCCGCCGCTACATCCTGGTCGACGCCGGGGCCGCCCGGCTGTGGATGTACGAAAATGGCGTGCCGGTCGATTCGATGAAAGTGATCGTCGGATCCAAGGAGACCAAGACGCCGATGATGGCGGCGGTGATGCGCTACGCCAGCCTCAACCCCTATTGGAACGTGCCGGCGGACCTGACCCAGACGCTAATCGCGCCGAAGGTGGTCAGCGAAGGCCTCACCTATCTTACCGAGCGCAATTATGAAGTCTTCGCCGATTTCACCGAAGAGGCCGCAAAACTCGATCCCGCCACGGTGGACTGGCGGGCCGTGGCGGACGGCAAGGCGGAAGTTCGCCTGCGCCGTGGCCCCGGCCCATGGAATTCAATGGGCGCGATCAAATATATGATGCCGAACGATTACGGCATTTACCTGCACGACACGCCGGAAAAGGCGCTGTTCGCCAGGGACGACCGGTGGATCAGCAACGGCTGCATACGGGTCGAAGATTCGGCCCGCCTGTCGGCATGGATTTTCGGCAGCGTTCCCGAACCGCGGAGCAGCCAGCCCGAGGAACGCATCGACCTGCCCGAGCCGATCCCGGTCTATGTTACCTACCTCACCGCCGAAGCGACGGCCACGGGCGTGACCTTCCGGACCGATCGATATGATCGCGACGCCGCGGTTCTCGCCCGCTATTTCGGCACCGGCCGGGACGGTGCGGCCGGCGGAATCGACTAGGCCAAGGGCCCATGCCGTCGACCGTCATCCGCCGGTTCGATTACAGTGCCGATCGGCAGGAGCTGTTCATTGAGTTCACGACCGGCCGGCGGTACGTCTATTCGGGCGTCGGCAAGGAAGAGGTCGAGGCGATGCGCCAGGCTTTCGCCAAAGGCGTTTATTTCAACCGCAACATCCGGCACCGCTACGCCTGCCGAAGGCTTGAGCCGGAGGCCTAACCGACCGGCACGGAACCGGCCCGCACCAGCTTCGTTCGTTTCGCCAATAGAACAGGCTTTGAGGGAGAAGAGATATGGCCGACGACCATGAGACCGAACGGACCACGATCGTCGAGACCGGCGGCGGTGGCGGGGGCGGCGTCGTTGCCGTCGTCCTGCTGATCATCGTCGTCCTGGTGTTGCTGTTCCTGTTCCGCGACCAGCTTGGCTTCGGGAGCAGCAAGACCGAAGTGAACATCCCCGACCAGATCGAGGTCAACGTCAACTAATCCTGCTTCAGCGCGCGGAAGGCGAGTCCCGCGTGCGGACGGGCGCAGCTGAAAGGCTGCGCCCGTTTGAATATCCGGCCGTCCCGCCCTAGACGCTCCTGCGCACTTCCACGGGGCAATCGATGGACTCGTCCGACCTCAACTATCTGACCGGCTTCGGCGGCCATTTCGAAAGCGAAGCGGTTGCCGGCGCTTTGCCAAAGGGGCGCAACAGCCCGCAACGTCCCGCGCATGGCCTCTATGTCGAGCAATTGTCGGGCACGGCCTTCACCGCGCCGCGCTCCGAAAACCGGCGCAGCTGGCTGTATCGGATGCGGCCGACCGCCGACCACCGACCGTTCCGCCCCTATGACGGCGCGAGGCTGTTCGCCGCCCCCTCAGACAAGTCGCCGCTGGCGCCCAATCGCCTGCGCTGGGACCCGCCGGAATTGCCCGCGGACAGTGATTTCGTCGACGGTCTCGTCACCATGCTCCACGCCCGCGCGCCGGAAGATCTGGAGGGCTGCGCGGTCCATCTCTATCGCGCCGACCGGTCGATGGAGCGGCGCGTGTTGGTGGACGCCGACGGCGAGCTGCTCGTCATCCCGCAGGAAGGCGCGGTCGAGCTTCACACCGAGCTTGGCCGGCTGCAGGTGGCGCCGGGATCGATCGCCCTCGTCCCGCGCGGCGTGAAGTTCAAGGTTGCGGTCGGGGTCGGGGGATCGCGCGGCTATGTCGCCGAAAATTACGGGCTTGCGTTCCGCTTGCCGGATCTGGGCCCGATCGGCGCCAATGGCCTTGCCAACCCGCGCGATTTCGAAACGCCGGTCGCCGCCTATGAGGATCGCGACGAGCAGACCGAGGTCGTCCAGAAATATCTTGGCCACCTGTGGGTGACGACGCTCGACCACAGCCCGCTGGATGTCGTCGCCTGGCACGGCAATTATGCGCCGTGCCGCTATGACCTGGCCCGGTTCAACACGATCGGCACGGTCAGCTTCGACCATCCCGACCCGTCGATCTTCACCGTGCTGACCAGCCCCAGCAACGTGCCCGGCCGGGCCAATGCCGACTTCGTCATCTTCCCGCCGCGCTGGATGGTGGCCGAGGACACGTTCCGCCCGCCCTGGTTCCACCGCAACGTGATGAGCGAGGCGATGGGACTGATCCACGGCGCCTATGACGCCAAGGCCGACGGCTTCGCGCCCGGCGGCCTGTCCCTGCACAATTTGATGAGCGGTCACGGCCCCGATGTCGACAGCTGGAAAGCAGCCAGCGCGGCCGAGCTGAAACCCCACAAAATCGAGAACGCCATGGCGTTCATGGTCGAGACCTGCTGGCCCTACCGGCCCACGCCCTTCGCGCTCGAACATGCCCAACCCGACTATGACCTCGCCTGGGCGGGATTTCCGAAAGCCACATTGAAATGAAGCTCGCCTCGCTGAAATCCGGCCGCGACGGCCGCCTTGTCGTCGTCTCCGACGATCTCGCTTACTGCGCGGAGGCCGGCCATATCGTTCCGACGCTGCAGGCGGCGCTGGACGACTGGGAGAGGTTCGAGCCGTTGCTCCGAAACCTCGCCACCGACCTCAACCATGGCGCCATTCCACGCGACCGGTTCCACGAGCGGGACGCCGCCTCGCCCCTGCCCCGCGCCTATCAGTGGGCCGACGGCTCGGCCTATGTGAACCATGTCGCGCTGGTCCGGCAGGCGCGCGGCGCCGAGATGCCGGACAGCTTCTGGCACGATCCGCTCATGTACCAGGGCGGATCGGACGGCTTCCTCGGCCCCCGCGACGACATCCCGCTGGCCGACGAAAGCTGGGGCTGCGACCTGGAGGCGGAGATCGTCGTCGTTACCGGAGACGTTCCGCAGGGCGTGGCCGCCGAGGACGCGCTGGCGCACGTCCGGCTGGTCGGACTGACCAACGACGTCAGCCTGCGCAACCTCATCCCCGGCGAATTGGCCAAGGGCTTCGGCTTCTTCCAGTCGAAGCCCGCCTCGAGTTTTTCGCCGGTCTTCGTTACTCCCGATGCGCTTGCCGACCGCTGGCGGGAGGGCAAATTGCACGGCTGCCTCGAAGTCGGCTTGAACGGCCAGCCCTTCGGCCGAGCCGACGCCGGCGTGGACATGACCTTCGATTTCGGCACGTTGATCGCCCATGCGGCGAAGACCCGGCGGCTGGGCGCCGGAACGATCATCGGCTCGGGCACCGTCTCCAACCGCGACGAGGGCGGCGGCCCCGGCCGGCCGGTGGCCGACGGCGGGCTCGGCTACAGCTGCATCGCCGAAGTGCGGATGGTGGAGACGATCCTGCGCGGCCAGGCGGAAACGCCGTTCCTCCGCCACGGCGATAGGGTGTCGATCACGATGCGCGACGACAAGCACCACCCGATCTTCGGGACGATCGAACAAAGGGTGGTTCCGGCCTAGCCGGCCAGGCTGTCCGCCAGCAATTTCGTGACATGGTAGAGCCTGTCCAGCGCCGGGGTGGCGATGCCATGACGCAGGGCGATTTCGCGCGGCGCGCCGAGCAGGGCCTCAAGCTCGATTCTCCGGCCGGCCTCGACATCCTGCAGCATGGACGTCTTGAACGCGCCGAGGCGAGCCGTCACGGCCATCCGGTCTTCGCCGCTTTCCTCGATGGCGCAGCCGATTGCCGCGCCGATCGCAGAGAGTTCGCTCATGCCGGCGAGCATCCATGCCCTGCATTCCGGATCGACCAGGATGAGGTCGCAACTCGCACGGGTGAGCGCCGACAGCGGGTTGATCGTCGCGTTGCCCCATAATTTGTACCAGATGGCGCGGCGGACGTTGCCGCTTTGCTCGCAGCGGACGCCGGCCTGCTCAAAGAGGCTTGCGAGCCGCTCGACTCGGTCACTGTCGCCGCCTTCGGGCTCGCCGACGATCAGCCGGTCGGCATGCTTGACGACGATTTGTCCTTGGGCCGGCCGGCTGCACGAAGCATGGACGACGGCGCCGACGATCCGGCTTTTGGGAATAGCGCGGCCGACAGCGCCATCCGGGTCGACCGACTTCAGGGGCTGGTCGGTAAACCACCAAGGCACCCCGTTGAGCATCGGCAGGACGACCGTCCCCGAACCCAGCAGCCGCGCCGCCGATGGAACTGCCGAGGCCAGCGCCGTCGCCTTGACCGCGACGATCAGCAAATCGGCCGGACCTTCGAACTTTTCGAAGCTGGCAGTCTCGCTGCGGTCGCCGTCGGTCAAGTGAAGGGCATCGATCGGCCCGCGCGCGGTCAGGGCCATGACGCGGTGGCCCGCCGACGCCAGCCGGACGGCCACCCAGCCGCCAATGGCGCCGGCGCCGACAACGGCGATGGTCAGCCGATCATTTCCGCTCATTGTCCCAGATCATGTGGATGATCCGCCAGCCCAGGTCAGGATGCCTGAACAGCTGGATCGAATTGATTCCGCGCCGCTCGACATCGGCGTCGTCGGCGGTGCGGCGCGCCTCATAATGACTCCACGCATGGGCCATGTTGCCGAACAGGTCGATGCGCCGCGCCGTCTCGACCTCGTAGAAATCATTGTCGTTGAAGAAAGGGGTCACATTTCTGGCATAGTCGTCGAGGCCCATCATCAGGCATTGCGGCCTGCCCTGCTCGTCGACCCACGTCCTGACTTGCCGCGCTTCGGGCAGGAAGCAATTTTTCTGCCGCGACCAGTCGCGCGGTCCGGCGGGACCGGAAATCATGTCGTACATTTCGTCGAGCACCGCGCCGATCTCTTCTTCGTCACTCATTCCTGATCCTCTGACAGCGTTGCGCGGCCTGTAGCGCGGCAACGCCCGAACTGCAGAATTTTCGACTAATGACCATCGGGACCTCTTTGTCGCCGGACAAGCGGCAATGCTTCAGCTGCCTGACTGAAGACCTGCCCAGGCCGGAACATGCTCGCCGTCCAGGAAGGCTTGCGTGTCGCGCCTCTCGCGCACCACCGCCCAGTCCGCGCCATTGACCAACACCTCGGCGGCAAGCGCACGCGAATTATAGGTGCTGGCCATGGTCGCGCCATAGGCGCCGGCAGTGCGGATGATCATCAGGTCGCCGGCACGGACACGGTCGATCCGCCGCGCAATGGCGAACGTATCGCCCGTTTCGCAAACCGGACCAACGATGTCGGCCGTCATCCGCTCGCCGATTGGCGCCACGGAATCGATCTCATGCCAGGCATCGTACAGGCTGGGCCGCATCAAATCGGTCATCGCCGCATCAAGGACCACGAACGGATTCGCCAAGCCGGCTTTCACGCGAATGACCTCGGTCAGCAGCACACCTGCCTCGCCGACGATCAGGCGGCCCGGCTCGAAGATCAGTCCGACGTTCCAGCCGCGAGTGATTCGGCCGACCAAAGCGCCATACTCTTCGGGGCCGGGCGGCGCGGGCGCGCTCGGATCGTAGCGAAGGCCGAGCCCGCCGCCGAGGTCGGCGGTGCGGATAGCGTGCCCGGCCGCGCGAAGATCGGCGACCAGCGCGCCAAGCTTGACGAAAGCCTGTTCGAGCGGTGCGAGGGTGGTGATCTGGCTGCCGATATGCACCGCAACACCCGCCAGATCGAGCCCCGGCAAGTCACCCACCCGAGATGCGGCGGCGACCGCATCGACGATCGGGATGCCGAATTTGCTGTGCGCGGCTCCGGTCGAGATTTTCGCATGGCCGCCGGCCGCCACGTTCGGATTGACCCGGATCGCGACCGGAGCGGCGCGACCCATGGCCGAGGCGACCTGGGACAGCATCTCTGCCTCTTCGACCGACTCCAGGTTGAATTGACGCAGCCCGCCGTCCAGCGCCAGGCGCATTTCCGTTTCTGTCTTGCCGACTCCCGAAAAGACCATCCTTTCGGGCGGCATGCCGGCGGCCCGGGCGCGGGCATATTCGCCGCCCGAGACGACATCGGCGCCAAGCCCCGCCCCCGCCAGGGTCGCCAGCACGGCGGCATTCGGGTTGGCCTTGACCGCGTAGGCGACCAGCGGGTCGCCGAGCGGCGCCAGCGCGGCCTGGAATCGACGGGCCTGGCCGCGCATAGCCGCCACCGAATAGACATAGACCGGCGTGCCGACCTCGCGCGCGATCAGCGGCAGGGGCACGTCCTCGCAATGGATCACCCCGTCACGAAGGGCGAAAGCGGTCATCGGACACTCCTCGTGACGGTGGCAAGCTCCCGGCCGTTGACCGCGGCCCATGAAAGCCGCGGCTTCGCGGGGAACAACCGTCAGCGCACCTTCAGGCGCATGCCGACACGGTACGCGCGGCCAAGCAGGTCCGAATAAGTGGTGTTGGCCGCGAGCCCGGTTTCAGGCAGCAGGATCGGCCGCCGATCGAACACATTGGTCACGTTGACGAAGAACTCGCCATTCTTGCCGCCGAAGGCATTGAACTTATAGGTCGCGTTGAAGTCGATGTAGGTCGCGCCGTCGATGCTATTGTCCTCGTAGGTCGGGAACTGGCTGGTCGAAATCGGGCAGTTGCTGCTTCCGCACTCGACACCGGTTGAGTCGTAGCGGCCGCTGCTCACCCCGCGCGCCACCGCCGTCATTGAATAGTCGTCGGTGTCATAGACGGCGCTGGCCCGGTAGATCCACTTCGGGGTGATCGACTGAGTGCCAGTTCCGACACCAAGCGTTCCGACGGAGTTGAGCGGCATGAAACCCGGCACGCCTGTGGCCACGGTGTTCTCGATGTACCGGGTCGCCAGGCCGCGCAGTGAAAAATTGCCGTTCCAGAGGGGCATCCGGTAGGCCGCTTCGAAGTCCAGCCCGCGCATCAGGATGCTTGAAAAGTTGACCGGCTGCCGCGCAATGAGGACGCGCGCCGAGTTGGCGGGATCGGGCGTGATCGCGGCGCAGAAATCAGCCAGCCCTTCGAAGCAGCGATTGACGATGTCGTCGGCGCTCAAGCTGTCGATGGCGCCCTTTACCTTGACCCGCCAATAGTCGACTGAAGCCGAGAGGCCGGGAAGGAATCGCGGCGTCACAACGCCTCCGACGTTCCACGAATCCGCCTTTTCGGGCTTAAGGTTCAGGTTGCCGGTGATGGTTCCGAGATAAGCGAGGCTCGAGCCGTAGGTGGCGCTGCCCGGTCCCGGTCCGGGGAAGAAGGGGTTGGTGACCGTCGAGGTGTTGGCGGTGCCGGCCTGATACAGTTCGTTGAGGTTGGGCGCGCGGATGTCGCGCGAACGATTCGCCCGGATGAGGATGTCGTCAATCGGTTGCCAGGTCGCGCCCAGCTTCCACGTCGTGACGTAACCCGAGGTCGAATAATCGGTGCCGCGGATCGCGCCGTTGAATTCGAGGCCGAAACCGAGCGGGACGACCGTTTCGAGATAGGCTTCCTTGACGTCGTAGCTGCCCTTGCTCGGGCGGTAATTGCCGACCGACCAAAGGCTGGTCGATGCGCCCGTCGTCGGGTTGAACACCGGCTGGAACTCGGCCGGTACGAACCCGTCGATCTTCTCCTTGCGGTATTCGGCGCCGACCGCGACGCTGACATCACCGGCCCAGGTGGCGAAAGGCTCGAACGAGAAGTTGGCGCCGAACACGGTCTGTTCGAGCACCTGGTCGCGATAGGGGTCGCCAAGGATGTAATCGATCGCCGCCGGATCGGCGACGCCGATTCCGAACAGGTTAAGCGGCCGGCAGGCGGGATCGTCGTTTGTCGTGCTGGCATCGACGTTGATCAGGCACTGGATCGAGCCAACCGGGAGTCCACCGGGGTTGCCCGCCGGCGCGAACACCGCGGCGAGCGCATTATTCCGGCGCACGGTCTGCTGGATGTTGATCAACTGCTCGTGCAGTTTCGCTTTGCCGTACTGGCCGTAGATGTCCCAGCGCGCAGGCTTCCCGAATGCCTCGAATTCGCCCTCGGCGCCGATCAGATAGCGCTGCACTTTGCGTTCATTGTTCGAACCGCGGTTCGGCAGGTCGGCGGCGCTGGTCGCCAGAACCACATTCGCCTGGTTCCCGCTGCCGGTCGTATTGGGCCTGGTTATGATGTTGGCTAGCCGGGCCGACCCGAGCGTGTTGTAAAGGAACGCGTTGCAAGTCGTCGGGGCAGTCGCGCCCGAGCCGCAGTTCGACGCCGCGATCGACAAGCCCGTCATCAGGTTGGGGCCGGCGTTGAACAGGGTTTCCTGCCGATTGTACGACGCCTCGGCGAACAGCGTGATGCCGTCGGTGACGTCGAAGCTCAACCTGCCAAAGATGCCGTAGCGATCTTCTTCAGGGTTGAGGCCAATGCGCCGGCCGGTATCGTTGACCCTCCAGTCGCCGCCCTGATTGAGCGAGGGGCTGGCACTCGACGCCTGCGCGGTTGGGGCGCACACATTTGTCGGCTGGGTGAGAGCGCCATATTGGTACTGGTTCACCGAGCCGCCGGGCCCGAAATAGATTCCGCACAATGTGTTGTTGGTGGTGCCGGTCGAGGAGGTGATAAGCCCGCCGGGCGTCGAATTGGCTTGGCCGACCTGCGTCCTGAACAGGTAACGCGGCGCCGAGGGATTGGCCGGCCAGGCGGGATTCTGGATGCGCACGAAGCCCGTGTGGTTCCAGTCGCGGTCGACCTCAAAGATGCCGTCTGTATGGGCAAGTTCCGCCGCCGCTATCAAGCGGCCGCGATCGTCCGCAAATGACAGCCCGCCGGTAATGGCAGTCGAATAGTTGAAACCGTCGCCCCGCTCGGTGATGCCGGAATCGGCCTCCAGTTTCAGCCCTTCGTACCGAGTGTCGAGGACGAAGTTCGCCACGCCGGCGACGGCGTCGGATCCATAGGCTGCCGAGGCGCCGCCGGTGACAACCTCGACCCGCTGCACGAGCGACTGCGGTATCGTGTTGATGTCAACGGAGCCACTGGCGGTCGAGCCTACCGACCGCCGGCCATTGACCAGCACCAGCGTGCGGACAGTGCCCAGGCTGCGCAGGTTGAGGGCGTTGATCCCGGCGATGCCGTTGCTGAGTTCGAGCCGGGAGTTGGAGGGCCGAATCGACGCGGAAAGCGCGGGAAGCTGGTTGACGAAGTCGGCGAGGTTGTTGGTCGGCGAGGAATTCTCGATGTCTTCCTCGGTCAGGACCTGCAGCGGCGTAGGCGCCTGGAACCCGTCGCGGATGACGCGCGTGCCAGTGACGACGATGGCGTCATCCCCGTCGGCCGGAGGCTCGCCAGCCGGTGCGGCCACCGCGCCAGGCGCGGGTTCGCTTGCCGCGGGCGCGGTCTGTGCTTGCGCGCCGGCACTGATCGTCAACGCGGCGAAAGCGCTGCCCGCAAGAAGCAGCCTGATCGATGACCTGGACTTCAGCATCGCAATTTCCCCCCTACGGCCCCATTCCCCAGCGAAAGCATTAAGGAACAAGACCGGTCTTACCCGCCATAGTTTCAGTTGGCCCACATATAACCTGCGGGCATCTTAGCGACGAAAGCACGTCAGTTTTCATCCGCGACCAGCTGCAGCGCCTCGTCCATGACCGCACGGACCTTGACGTCTTCGGGCACGTCGTTGGCGAACGCCGAAAAGGTCAGCGTCCGCCCGCTCCTGGCGATCATGTAGCCGGACAAAGCATGGGTGGCGTTGAGCGTGCCGGTCTTGGCGAACAGGCGGCCCTGAAGCGAAGTGCCCTTGAAGCGGTTGCGCAATGTCCCGTCGAATCCGGCAATGGGCAGCGTTGCTCGCCAGGCCGCGCCCCAGTATTGCTCCGAAACCCAGCGCAGGAAGGTCACGACCGGGCGGGGCGCGAGCCGGTTGTAGGTGGACATCCCCGAGCCGTCGGAGAAATCGAACCCGGTCCGCGGCACGCCGGCGCGGGCGAGCATCGCTTCAATGACCGCCTGCCCGTCCTCGATCGATCCGGTGCCGGCGATCAAGCCCAGACGGCGCAGAATCAGCTCGGAATGGAGGTTCTGGCTGGCCTTGTTGATGGTTTTCAGATCCTCGCCGAGCGGCGGCGGCGTCAGGCGAGAGAGGACTTCGGCAGCGGGCGAGCGCTGCACCGGGCGGGCGCCGCCGCGCTTTTCCGGGTCGTCGGCGGGGAGAAACGGGCGGTGGCGGGTCTGGATAACGCCTCCCACCTTCACGCCGCGCGCCTCAAGCAGCGTCTTCAGCCGCCAGGCGGCATAATCGGCCGGGTCGTCAATGCCGAGACGGACCACTTCCGGCTCAGCGGTCGCAAGGATCGTGCCGGTGAGGCGGACGATGCGTTCGGCCGGGAGCCGATCGGCGGTGAGGTCCGTCTCGCCCTCGGCGACGGTGACCGCGCGATTGTCGACCTGGTAATAGGGCAAGGGCAGCTCAAGCCGCGGCGGGGCGCCGAGCGCCGTGGGGATGACCCGCAAGGCAATTTCATTGTCATCGAGGGACAGGGCAGAAACTCCGGTGCCATAGGCGGACGGGATGTTGTTCCAGCTCATCCCCGGGCTCCAGCGCTGGTCCGGAAACAGGCTGTCGTCGCCGATGATGTCGTCAACCCGGCGAGTCCTCGCCGCGACCGCGTCGGCGAGGGCCGAAAGGCAATTGCTGATGCAATCGGCGGCGCTCGACAGGCGCGCGTCGCCATTGCCCGTCAAGATGACGTCGGGCGGCCCCCTGCCGTCCTTCTCCAGCCGAACGGTCGCGCCACCGGCGGCGTCGGGCAGGTCGATCCCAGGAAGCGACGCGAAGGCTCCGGCCGTGGTGAACATCTTGGTGTTCGAGGCTGGAATGAAGCGGTCGTCGGGCGCGATGGCGACCAGCTCGCGGCCGTCTGGTGCGGCGACGACCAGGCCGAAGCGCGGTCCTGGCCCAGCTTTCGCCAGTATCGCTTCGACGCGCGGCTGCAAGGGCTCGCGCGCGAAACCCGGCCCGGCGACGGCGAGAGCGGCGGCGCACAGGGCGGCGCGACGCAGCCGTTGCAGCATTCCCATCACCCCTTTCCCCAAAAGCCACTGACCGGCGGCGTCAGCACCCCGTTACGGTCGGTCACTCCGCCAGGCCGATCCTCGGTCAGCCAGAGGGGCCCATCCAGGTCGACGAAATCCGACATTCGCGCGACATGCAGGGCCGGCGCGATCGACAGCGACGAACTGACCATGCACCCGGCCATCAGGCCCAGGCCAGCGGCGCGCGCCGCCACCGCCAGATCCAGCGCCGCGGTCAAACCCCCGGCCTTGTCGAGTTTGACGTTCACCGCCTGATAGCGGCGCGCGATCCGGCGCAGGTCGGCGGTGACATGGACCGCCTCATCGGCGCAAATCGGCACGGCAGGCGTGAACTGTTCGAGCCAATCGTCGGCGCCGGCCTGTATCGGCTGTTCGAGCAGCGCAACTCGCCATTCGGCCAGGATCGGTTGCATCGCCCGGACCAGCGGCTCGTCCCAGCTTTCATTGGGATCGACGATCAGCGCCGCGTCGGGGGCTGCCTGCCGGACCGCCCGAATCTGCGCTTCCGGGTCGCCGGTGTCGACCTTGACCTTGAGCAATGGCGCGTTGGCGACAGCGGCGGCGGCCCGCGCCATCGCTTCTGGCGTGTCGATGACGATCGTGAGCGCACTGACCAGCGGCGCGGGCTCGGGCGCGCCCATGGCGCTCGCGACGCTGGTCCCGGAAAGCCGCGCGTCCAGATCCCAAAGCGCGCAATCGATCGCGTTTCGCGCCGCGCCGGCGGGCATCTCCGCCATGAGCGAGCGCCGGTCGACGGACTGTTCGACCAGGGCGCGCGCCGCCTCGATCTGCGCGAGCACGCTTTCGACGCTCTCGCCGTAGCGGGGGTAGGGAACTCCCTCTCCGCGACCGATGGCATCGCAATCGCCGATCGTCACCGTCACCACGTCCGCAGCGGCCTTGACGCCGCGGGCGATCCGAAACGGTTGCTTCAGCGCGAAGCGATCGTGGCGGACGCTGAGGGTTCGTTGCATAACAGCCGATCGACAATGGAATCGACCCCGAAAGCAAGAGGATCAGTGCAGGGAAGCCCGAACTGACTTTCGGTTCGCGCGCACAAGGCCCGCGCCTCGCTGGTGGGGAGTTTCGAGGTATTCAGGCAGATCCCAACCGCGCGCACCGTCGGGCTGGTCAATCGGGCCGCCTCGAGATTACGTTCAAGCGTCTCGGCGAGGCCGGGCATCGGCCGGCCCGGAATGCCACGCATATGGTCGCGGCCCGGCTCGTCGCAGATGACCAGCGCTTCAGGCTGAGCGCCATGCAGCAGGCCAAGCGACACGCCGGCGAAGGAGGGGTGGAACAGCGACCCTTGCCCTTCGATGAGGTCCCACCCGTCGTCGGTCCGCTCAGGTGCCAGCCGTTCGACCGCGCCCGAAATGAAATCGGCGACCACCGCGTCCACGGCAATGCCGGCGGCGGCAATCAGGATTCCCGTCTGCCCGGTCGCCCGAAAATCCACCGCCACGCCGCGCGCCCGCAGCGCCCTGCTGATCGCCAGGGCCGTGTACATCTTGCCCACCGAGCAGTCGGTGCCGACCGTCAGCATTCGCCGGCCCGCGCGACGATAGCCCTTGCCGACGGCAAGGTCGGCCGGCGGCTCGCGCACGTCGAACAATTGCAGCCCCCGTTCGGCCGCCAACGCCACCAGGCGCGGTTCGTGGCCAAGCCGCTGGTGCATTCCGGCGGCGACGTTCATCCCAGCTTTTAGGGCCGCGGCCGCGTCATCGACGACATCGAGGCCAAACCGCCCACCGGCGCTGGCGATGCCGAGCACCAGCGTCCGCGCTCCTGCCGCGGCCGCCTCGGCCATGGTCATCCTCGGCAGCCCGAGAGAAAGCGGACAGTCGTCGTGCCGAAACTCCCCGACACAATCCTCGGGGCGGAACTCGGCCATGCCGCGCGAAGTCTTGACGCCGACGGGGTCGTCGCTGTGGCCGAGATAGAGGAGGAAGGGCCCCGGGATCATCCAACGGAGGCGTATCGCGGAAGAACGGAGGACCGCGCATAGCGAGTGCGCCTCCCGGCATAGCTTGCCGTTATAGAGTGTCGATGACCTGGGCGAGGGCTTTCAGGAAATCGGTGGCGAGCGCGCCGGGCGGGCGGTTGATGAGGAACATCGCCTGCACGTCGAAGGTCAGGCGCGGCTTCAACGGGCGAATCGACAGGCCTGGAGTCAAAGATGCCCGGGCCGTGAAATTGTCGACCACGGTCACGCCGACGCCCTGCCGGACCAGCGCGCAGGCGATATAGAAGGTGCGCGCCGAGACGACCTCGTCCAGGGCGGCTTCCAGCCCGAGCCGCTGCAGCTCCTGGCTGAACATGCCGCCGATCGGCCCGCTCGCGGCCAGGCTGATGAAGCGCCTGCCGCGCAGCACGTCCAACTCCACCGAGGGCGGCGCGTCAGGCATGTCTTCCTCGCGGTACAACAGCACCAGTTCGCCCTCGCCGAGCCAGCGATTGCCGATCGGCGAGGCTGGTGGGACCTGGTAGGCGATCGCCACGTCGGTCTCGCGCTCATAGAGCTTGCGAAGCAGGTCGTTGTGATGGACCGTCTGCAGGTCGAACTTCACATGTTCATGGTTGCTCATGAAGCTCGCCACCGCGGTCGGCAGCGCGTCAAGCGCGAGCGACGGCAGCGCCGAGATCCGGAGCACGCCGCCGCTGCCGCGCTTCAGGTTCCGCCCCGCCTCGCGAAGCGCGCCGACGCGGTCCTGGATTTCGCTGACATCGGCGAACAACATGTGCGCGTCCTCGGTCGGCACGAGGCCGCCGTTGGTGCGCTGGAACAGGTTGAAGCCGAGCAGGGATTCGGCGTGGCGCAGCATCTTCGACACCGACGGCTGCGACACGTTGAGCGCGCGCGCGGCGGCGCTGACCGAGCCGTTCACATAAACGGCGTGGAAAATCTCGATATGGCGTAAGTTCATCAAGGATCAGCACCCACCGGCCGTAAAACCCCGGATGGACGCTAACTTGTTGCCGGCAATGCGCAAGGCCACGCCAAGGCAAGGAAGACGGTGGTGCCGCTTAGGTGACTCGAACACCTGACCCCATCATTACGAATGATGTGCTCTACCAGCTGAGCTAAAGCGGCAATCCATGCGGAGAGGTGCGCCCCTATCAGTGGGTCCGCCTTGCTTCAAGGGCCGCCGGCGACAAGCCCAATAAACAGACAGGGTTAACGCTTTGGTAACGCCGCCCTGCGATCACCCTGCATGGAATGGACTGGAGTGGGGCCAGGGATGGATAGTTACAGCGAACATCCGCGGGACTTCGACCTGCCTGCGTCGCCGGCCGAGCCGGCGGCCAGCGCCGACGTCAGCAGCGCCATCGGCACCGACGAGCGGCGCATGCATGTCCGGGCCTATAATTACTGGGTGTCGCTGCTGGGTGGCCGCGACTATCCATCGATCGAGGATCTCGAGCCCGACGACGTCGAGGACTTCGCAACGCACAGCGTGCTTCTCGACTTCACCGCCGGCGGCGACAACCCGGCCCTGCCCTATGTCGGCGCCGCCATTCGCGAGGAATGCGGCCTCGACGAAGGCTGCAAGACCATCGACGATATTCCCAGCCGGTCGCTGCTGTCGCGGCTGACGGACCATTATATGCAGATCATCGCCAACCGCGCGCCGGTCGGCTTCGAGGCTGAGTTCGACAACCAGCGGGGCGAGGCCATCTCCTACCGCGGCATCCTCATGCCCTTCTCGTCGGACGGCGACACGATCGATTTCATCTACGGCGTCATCAACTGGAAAGCGGGCGCCGGCGTTGCCATCCCGGTCGTGCCAGCGGTGACAGCGACGGTCGAGCCCGGAGAAGACGCCCTCGAGCTTGATCAGATCGTGCCGTTCGCGGATCAGCCCCCGCTATCGTCCGACTTCTCCTGGGAAGGTCAGCGATTCGCTGCGGATCCCGAGGAGGAGGAAACGGCCTCCGGAATCATCCTCGATGCCGACGCCGGCCTGGCGGACCGCCTGTGGGCGGCGCGCGAGACAGCGGAGGCGGTCAAATCGGCGGACGTCCGAAGCCGCGCCGCGCTCTATCGAGCCTTGTCCATGGCCTATGACTTCGCGATCGCGGCCCGCGAGCATCCGGAAGATTATGCCGAGCTCCTTGAGGAATCGGGGATGAAGGCCCAGGCCCGCGCGCCGATGACTCCAATCGTCAAGCTCGTCTTCGGCATCGATTATGACAAGACCCGGCTGACCGAGTTCGCCGCCGCCCTGTCCTACGCCTTCCGGCTGAATATTGGCCCGGGCGGCCTGGAAGCGTTCATCGACGCGCAGGTTGGCGGCCTCAAGGCGCTGGTCGCCGCCGAGCGGCAGGCGCGCCGTCCGGACAGCAAGCCGGACACCCGCGCCGAAGATGCCCGCAACAGGCTTCGTCAAGTTGCGCCGGTCCCGTTCGACGCCATCCAGAGCGACGAGGAATTCAGCCTGGTCCTGACCCGCCGCACCGCCGACGGCCATTACGAGGCGGTGGCCGTGGTCGACGATCCGGCCATGGTCGAGCGCGCCATTCGCAAAGCCGCGCGCTGAACTAATCCGAGCAAGCGGGTTGTCGCGGGTTGCGACTGGCGTCTATAGGGCGCGGCCAATCGCGCCTTCTTCCGCGGAGCTGAAACACTCGCCATGACGGCCCATTCGCGCCTGGCCAAGCCGCTGGTCGATTCGCTGCGCAAAGCGCTTACCGACCACGCGCTGCCCGGGGAAACCCGGGGGCTGTCCGCCGCCGCCGCCAAGAATGCCGCCGAGTTCCTCGCCCAGGTCGCCGGCCAGCGACAGCATGGCGAAGTCGCGCTCGCGATTGAATCGACGGGCGGCGAGGCCGGCCACCGGAGGATGCGGATCGGCATCGCCAATGACGACATGCCCTTCCTGGTCGATTCGATCGCCAATGCGATCGCCGGACATCAGCTGACTATCCACCGCCTGCTCCACCCGGTGGTGTGCGTGAAGCGCGACAAGGATGGGGTACTGAAGTCCGTCGAAACGCTTTGCGACGACCGCAGCCGTCGTGAATCGATGATGTATATCGAGCTTGACCGGGCCGACGCCCGCGGCCGGCAGGAACTGGCGAGGGAGCTTCGGGCGGTACTCGCCGACGTCCGCGCCGCGGTGCAGGACTGGCACAAGCTCCAGGCGCGGATGATCGACGATGCCAAGGAAGTCGGCGACCATGAAGGCGCGGCGCTGCTGAACTGGTTCGCCGACGGGGCGATGACCCTGCTTGGCTATCATGTCGAAATGCCCAACCGGCAGCCGAGCGACGCGCTCGGCATTTTCCGTATCCCCGGCCCGCCGACCGACGATGCCGGCTGCCTCGGCGCGATGCGCTATTTCGAAAGCGGTGGCCGGGTTCCGCTAATGGCCAAGGCGGAGCGCAAATCGACCGTTCACCGCCGCGTGCCGCTCGACCTGGTCGTGGTGCCCATCCACGAAAAGGGCAAGGTCGCCGGAATCGGAGTTCACGCCGGCCTGTGGACCAGCCAGGCGCTGACGATGCCGGTCGAGGAAGTCCCGGTCCTCCGCCGCCGGCTCGAGCGGCTGGACAAGCATTTCGGCTTCGACCCGAAGGGTCATAGCGGCAAGGCGCTGCGCCACGCCATTTCCTCCCTGCCGCGCGACCTGCTGATCAATCTCAGCGAGGAATCGGTCCGCGAGCTGGTCCTGATGGCCATGTCGCTGGCCGACCGGCCGCGCCCGGCGCTGCTCCAGGTCCGAAGCCTGCTAAAGGGCCACCTGTTCAGTTTTGTCTGGCTGCCGCGCGAGGAGCTGACCACGTCGCGGCGCATCGCCATCGCCAGGCTCCTGGAAATCGAGCTTGGAGCCGACGTGACGAGCTGGTCGGTGGAACTTGGCGATGGCGACCTCGCGCTCATTCGCTACACGCAATATGTCGAGCCGACCCAGAAGCTGCCCAACCTCGAGGAACTGGACGCGGCCCTGGTCGAGATGGTCAAGGGCTGGGCACCGGCGGTCGAGGCGGAGCTGATCGCGGCTGCCGGGGCGCTTCGCGCCACCCGCCTGTCGCTGGGCTATATCGGCAGCTTTAGCGAAGGCTACCGGGCCCGGACCAGCCCGGAGGAAGCGGCGCTCGACATCCTTCGCCTGAGCGCGCTCGACGAAGAGAATTCGCGTGGCGTCCGGATCAGCAAGGTCGCGGGCGACCCGCCCGGATATCTACGCCTCAAGACCTACGCGCGCGGGGTGGTCGCTTTGTCCGAAGCGGTCCCCGTTCTTGAGAATTTCGGCTTTCGGGTGCTTGAGGAATTTCCGACTGCCCTGGCCGGCGGCGCGCTTGGTTATATCCACGACTTCCGGGTCGAATTGCCCGCCGGCGACCTTGGCGCGATCATGGCCCGGGCCGACCAGATCGAATGCGCGATCGCCGGGGTGCTGAATGGCGCGGCCGAGAATGACGAATTCAACCAGCTGGTGCTGTTCGCCGGCCTTGGCACCCGGCCGGTCGTCTGGCTTCGCGCCTGGTTCCGCTACCTGCGGCAAACCGGTAGCGCGTTCGGCCTGGTGACGATCGTAGACGCGTTGCGGCGCGCGCCGCGGGCGACGGCGGCGCTGATCGGCCTGTTCTCGGCGCTTCACGATCCGGCGATCACGCGCAAGCGGGACGCCGAGGTCGCTGGCATGCGCGAAGCCTTCGACGATGCGCTGTCCAGCGTCCGGTCGATCGACGACGACCGCATCCTGCGCCGACTTCGGGCGCTGGTCGAAGCCGTGCTGCGCACCAACGCCTTTGCTCCGGCGGCGGCCGAAGCGGTCGCCTTCAAGATCAATTCGAGCATGGTCCCCGGTCTGCCGCGCCCTGTGCCGTGGCGGGAGATCTGGGTGTACAGCCCGAGAGTCGAGGGCATTCACCTTCGCGGCGGGCCGATCGCCCGCGGCGGGTTGCGCTGGTCGGATCGTCGCGACGATTTCCGGACCGAAATCCTCGGCCTGATGAAGGCCCAGCTGGTCAAGAACGCCGTAATTGTTCCGACCGGCGCCAAGGGCGGCTTCTATCCCAAGCATTTGCCGGCGCCCTCGAACCGCGACGCCTGGCTGGCGGAAGGGACCGAGGCCTATCGCATTTTTATCCGCACCCTGCTGTCGGTGACCGACAATATCGTCGACGACAAGGTGGTGCATCCCGACGGCGTCGTCATCCGCGATGGCGAGGATCCCTATTTCGTCGTTGCCGCCGACAAGGGCACGGCGACCTTCTCCGACACAGCCAACGCCATCGCCCTGGAGCGCGGCTTCTGGCTTGGCGACGCCTTCGCCAGCGGCGGGTCGAACGGCTACGATCACAAGGCGATGGGAATCACCGCCAAGGGCGCGTGGATTTCCGTGCAGAGGCATTTCCTGGAAATGGGCATCGACGTCCAGACCGACCCGGTGCTGGTCGCCGGCTGCGGCGACATGTCCGGCGACGTGTTCGGCAACGGCATGCTGCTGTCCAAGGCGATTCGGCTGGTCGCCGCCTTCGATCATCGGCACATCTTCATCGACCCCGACCCGGATGAAGCCACCAGCTGGACCGAGCGCAAGCGGCTGTTCGACCTGCCGCGATCGAGCTGGGACGATTATGACCGAACCAAATTGTCCAGGGGCGGCGGTATCTACCCGCGAACCCAAAAGTCGATCGAGCTCAGCAAGGCGGCTCAGGAAGCGCTCGGGATCGAGGCCAAGGCCATCGACCCGCAGTCGCTCATCAACGCCATCCTCAAGAGCCCGGTCGATCTCCTCTGGTTCGGCG
The DNA here is from genome assembly GCA_035699505.1 of Sphingomicrobium sp. Lineage (GTDB taxonomy): Bacteria > Pseudomonadota > Alphaproteobacteria > Sphingomonadales > Sphingomonadaceae > Sphingomicrobium. The sequence continues at coordinate 45,024 of DASSPS010000057.1, forward strand.
GCATTGGCACCTATGTGAAATCGTCCGCGCAAACCCACGCCGACGTCGGCGACCCGGCCAACGACGCCATCCGGGTCGACGGCAATCAGGTGCTGGCCAAGGTCATCGGCGAAGGCGCAAATCTCGGTATCACCCAGGCCGGCCGGATCGAGTTCTCGGAAAATGGCGGCCGGATCAACACCGACTTCATCGACAATAGCGCTGGTGTCGATTGTTCCGACAAGGAAGTGAACATCAAGATCCCGCTGAACCGCGAAATGCGGGACGGGACGCTGACCGAGCCGAAGCGCAACCTGCTCCTGGCGCGGATGACCGACGAAGTCGCCGAGATGGTGCTTGAGGATAATCGCCTGCAGAGCCTGGCCCTGTCGATCGCCGAAAGCGGCGGCGCCAGCGCCTTGCCGGCGCATGTCCGAACAATCGAGCTGCTGGAAGCATCCGGCCGCCTTGACCGGCGGGTCGAAGGCCTGGTCTCCAGCGACGACCTGTTGCGGCGCGCGCAGGAACATCGCGGCCTGACCCGGCCGGAGCTGGCGGTGGTCCTTTCCATGTCCAAGCTGGCGCTCCAGGCCGCGGCCGAGGAGCTGAAATTGGCGGACGAACGGGTGATCGAACCCGAATTGTTCGAAGCCTTCCCCAAGCCGATGCGGAAAGCCCACCATCACTCCATCCGCGCGCACCGGCTGCGGCATGAGATATTGGCGACACGCGTCGCCAACCGGCTTGTCAATCGCCTTGGACCGAATGTCGCCCTCGATTTGACCGAGGAGGAGGGCGCGTCGCTCGGTCAGGTCATCGCCGCCTTCCTGGTGACGGAGCGACTTCTCGACCTCAACGAATTGTGGCTGGAAATCGAGCAGGCGGCGCTTCCCGAATCGGCGCGAATCGAACTTTTCTCCATCGCCGCCAGCAGCATCCGCGCCCACTTGTCCGACGTCCTGCGCTCGGCTGGCGGGGAAAGCAGCGTCGGCGCGTTATGCAAATTGTTCGAACCCGGCGTTCGCAAGATTTCGTCAGCCACCGCCAAGCTGATCCGGGCCGAGGTCCGCAATGAGGCGGTGGCCCGCCGCGATCGGCTGATCTCGATGGGCGCCAGCGAGCAGGTCGTGCGCGGGCTGGTTCGGCTGTTCGAGCTCGACGGCATTTTCGGCATCGCCGCCCTGGCCGCGCGCCGCAAGATTGACGAACTGTCGCTGACCCAGGCCTATACCCGCCTCGGGGAAGCGCTCGGCCTCGACTGGGCGCTTCAGCAGGTCGCCCGGTTCGTGCCGAAGGACCAGTGGGAACGGCTCCTCACCGCCGGGCTGGCGCGCGACTTCGAACAACTGCGCATCGATTTCCTGTCGCGCACGCGCAACAAGGATCCGAATGCGGCGGTCGACGACTGGATCGCTCGTCAGGGACCGAGAATCGACCAGTTCCGCAACCTGATCGCCCGTGCCCGCACCGAAGGGAATGTGTCGGCCTCGATGCTAGCGCAAATCGCCGGCCAGGCGCGAATCCTCCTGGCGCGCTAGTCCAGGTGCAGCTCGCCGTCCTGATCCCGGATCCGGATTATCCGGAAGCCTGGAACTGGGCGTTCAACGTCGAGGCCGAGGCGCTTCGAGCCGACGGTGCAAGGGTCGACCCGATTCCCTGGACCCAAGCCGGTGACCTGACGTGTTACGATCTCATCCTGCCGCTGGTCGTCTGGGGGTATCACCTGCGCTACGCCGAATGGCTGGCATTCCTCGATAGGTGCGAGCGTGACTGCCTGCCGGTGGTCAACCCGCCGGCCCTGCTGCGCTGGAACAGCGATAAAGCCTATCTGGCCGAGTTCGACGCCATGGGCCTGCCGACGGTTCACACGATCGCGGTCGACGCGCTGGACGCGCATGCCCTCGCCGAAGCCCGGTCGCGCTTCGGCTGTTCCCAGCTGGTGGTGAAGCCGCCCGTTTCCGCGTCGGCCACGGGGACCTTCAAGACCGGTTTGAACGACCCCATTCCCGCGGAAGCAGCCGGCCGACGCATGCTGATCCAGCCCTACATGGCGAGTGTCGCCGAGGTCGGTGAATATTCGATCATGCTGTTCGACGACGTCTACAGCCACGCCATCGTCAAGCGTCCCAAGGCTGGCGACTTTCGGGTCCAGCCGCATCTTGGCGGAAGCGAAGAGCCATGCCCGCCGCCGGCCGGCGCAATCGAGTTGGCGCAAGCGGCGCTGGCCGCTGCGCCGGCGCCCGCTACCTACGCTCGGGTCGATCTGATTGCCGACGAGCAGGGCGATCTCCGGATCATGGAGCTGGAACTGATCGAGCCGTCGCTATGGATCGACCATGCGCCCGACGCTGGAGCCGCCTTCGCCCGGTCAGTCCGCCTCGCGGCTGAGCGCCTGTCGCAATAGCCACTGCCGAAGCGCCGAGGTCAGGTTCGGCGTCGGCCGCCAACCGAGCCGCTCGGCATCTACTTTGGCAATCAGGGCGCTGAGTGGCATGGCCCGGTCGGCCGCAGCCCGCTCCAGCAATTGCCAGAACATCGGTTCGAGGCTGACCGAGGTCTCATGGCCCGCGATCGTCACCGATCTTTTTGTCGGGACACCGACCTCCATCAATACATGTGCTGGCCGCCGTTGATCGACAGAGTCGAGCCGGTAATGAAGCCGGCATTCTCGTCGACCAGGAAGGCCACGCCCCGGGCGATCTCGTCCGCCTTGCCGAGCCTGTTGACGGGAATCCTGGCGATGATCTTGCCCAGTACGTCTTCCGGCACTGCGGCCACCATGTCCGTGTCGATATAGCCCGGCGCGATGGCGTTGACGGTGACCCCGCTGCGCGCGCCTTCCTGCGCGAGGGCCTTGGTGAAGCCGTGGATACCCGACTTGGCGGCGGCATAATTGACCTGGCCATATTGGCCGGCCTGGCCGTTGATCGAGCCGATATTGACGATCCGGCCGTAGCCGCGGCCGACCATACCTTCGAACACCGCCTTGGCCATGTTGAAGCAGCCGCCGAGGTTGGTGTCGATGACCTCCTGCCATTTCTGGTGGTCCATGCGCTTCATGGTCGAATCACGAGTGATGCCGGCGTTGTTGACCAGCACATCAACCGCTCCGAGGTCGGCTTCAACTTTCTTCACGCCCTCCTGGCAGGCATCGAAATCGGCGACGTCCCACTTGTAGGCGGGAATGCCGGTGCGCTCGGTAAACGCGCGAGCGCGCTCCTCATTGCCGGCATAGTTGGCCGCAACCTGAATGCCCATGTCCTGCAGTGCGACGCTGATCGCTTCGCCAATGCCGCGGGTCCCGCCGGTGACAATCGCCACTCGTGCCATCGGTCGCTTCTCCTGTTTGTTGTGTGGGCAAGCGCTTATGCGCGCGCGGCCCAGCCTGCAAGTTCGCGGCTTATCAACGAAAGCAGCATGTCCATCCCCGGCTCGTCCGAATTGAGGCAGTCGAGCCGCGCGAAATGCGTTCCGCCTGCGCCCAGGAATTGGGCGCGTCCGCGAATGCCGAGTTCCTCTAGCGTCTCCAGGCAGTCGGCGGAGAATCCGGGCGCCGCTATGGCAAGCCTGGTCACGCCCTGCGACGGATAATCTTCGAGCATCGTGTCGGTCGCCGGCTCCAGCCACCTGGCGCGGCCGAAACGCGACTGGAAGGCGATGTCGGTCGGGATCGCCAGTTGCTCGCCAAGCAGCCGCGCGGTCTTCCGGCAATGGCAGTGATAGGGGTCGCCGAGTTCCAGCGTTCGCTGCGGCATGCCGTGAAAGCTCAACAGCAGACGGTCGGGCGTGAAGTCCAGCGCTGCCAATTGAGTCTCGATGCTGGCCTTCAGCGCGCCGATATACAGTGGGTCGTCATAATAAGGCGGCAGCGTACGGATCGCCGGCTGCCAGCGCATCGCCGCCAGCGCCGCGAACGCCGCATCGTTCGCGGTCGCCGTCGTCGCCGCGCAATATTGAGGATAGAGCGGCGCGATCAGGATCCGATCGCAGCCGAGCGCCTTGAGATTGCCGACGGAGTCCGGGATCCCGGGCTTCCCGTATCGCATCGCATGATCGACAACCACGTCCTGCCCCAGCCGCTCCTGCAACGCCGCCGCCTGCAGCCGCGTGATTGCGGCGAGCGGGGAGCCATCTTCGGTCCAGACCTGACGGTAGGCGTGGGCGCTTCTCTTCGGCCGAGTGCGCAGGATGATTCCGTGCAGGATCGGCTTCCAGACGAACCACGGAATTTCGACCACGCGCGGGTCGCCAAGGAATTCGCTGAGGTACCGGCGCACGGCGGCCGGTTCGGGTGCGTCGGGAGTGCCGAGATTGACGATAAGGACACCGATGCGGCCGTGCCTGACATCCGGATGGCCGTCGGGGCGAGTCATGCCGAGGCCGGGTCAAAGGGCAGGCTACGCATGCGAAGGCCGCTACCGGCTGCAACGGCATTGGCAAGTGCTGGCGCCAGCACGGCGGCTGGAAGGCCGCTCAATCCGCCCGGATCGGCGCCGCTGGCGATCAGTTCGACGCGTATGTCCGGCGTACCCCGGATCGTCGGCAATCCCAGCGGCCGTGAGATCGCCATTCCACCGGCGAATTCGGGCGTGGCGGCAGTGGCTTGGCCGAGCGCCCACAGAAGCCCGCTTTCCACCTGCTGGCGCACCAGTCCGACGTTGGTCATCCGGCCGCAATCGACCGCGGCGACGAGGCGATGAACAGCCAGCCTTTGGTCGGTGCCGACCGACGCCTCGGCAAGGAGCGCGATGTGGGAACCGTAGGCCGAGGCGCAGGCGAGGCCGAGCGTGCTGCCAGGCCCGCCGGCGTCCCATCCGCCAAGCGCCGCCGCGGTCGTCAGGCAACGAGCCAGCCGCGGGCTGCCCGACAGCATGCCCATGCGATAGGCGAGCGGTTCGCTGCCCATGGTTCGCGCCAGCTCATCGACGAAGCTTTCGATCGCGAAGGTGAGGGCCGATTCCGGGTAACCGCGCACGTAGCCGGCCGCGAAGGTCAGTGGGACGTTGACCGACTCCAGTGCCACATTGCCCATGGCATAGGGCGGCAGGGCAGCGGCGAGATTGCCGGTCCCGAGGGGGGCTGCGCCTCGCCCAAGCCGGGCGATGGCGGCGCCGAACCCGTCGGCCGTCGCGATTTCTGCTTTCCACGCCAAAGGCGCGCTGCTTCCGGCTGGAAGCGCCTTCAGCCGGATCAGAAACGGCGGCGCCGGCCGATCCTGGTTGCGGCTCGCGGTCGCGGACAGGGTCACCTGCACCGGCCGGCCGATCCGACTCGCAAGGGCGGCGGCGATCGGAGCGGCCTCGGCTTCCAGCGCCCGCCCGCCGGAATCGCCCGCCGGCATCGCGTAAAGGATTGGCGCCGGGGATGTGCCGAGCGAGCGCCTGGCGAACTCGGGTGCCTGCGTGCCGGCCCAGACTTCGACCCGGTCCCCACGCGGCCGGGCGGTCGCCGTCAGCGGCTCCAGCCCGCCGTGCAGCGCCGGCGCGATCCAATAGGTGGCGGTGAGGGCGCGCGATCCCTCGACCGCCTCATCATAATCGCCGCGGCCGATCCGCCGCTCGAGCTCGCCGCTGTCGAGCAAGTCCTGGCAGCGCTGGCGAAGATCGGCGTCGCCCGACTCGCCCTGGTATTGGACGGCGGCCGCCTTGAGTGAGCGCTCCGCCGCCCAGCTGGTTTCGGCCACGGCCGCCAGCCAGCCGTCGGTCACGACGATTTGCTTCGCCCCTGCCCTCGCCGCCGAGTCTCGTGAGAAACCAAGAATCCTTCCGCCTGGCGGAGCCAGCCGCGCGGCGGCGTACAGCATGTCGGGAAGCCGGACATCGCCGGCGAAGCGAAAGCTGCCGTCGCTCTTCGCCGGCAGGTCAAGCCGCGGCAAGGACTGGCCGACCAGCGCGCCTCGACCGGGTGGCCGCAGCGGGGCATCGTCCGGCGGGGTCAGTTCCGCCGCCTCCTCCGCGACCTCCCCGAACTCCACGCGCCGGTTTCGCCACGTCACTGCCCCGGCGACCGTGTCGCATTCACCCGGCGAGACCGCCCAGCGCCGGGCGGCCGCGCGGATCAGCATGGCCCGGGCCAACGCGCCCGCCTGCCGAAGCGGCAATTCGAAGGCCCGGACCGATGACGATCGGGCCGTGATTCGGGCGGCGCCCTCCTGCTGTATTTCCCACCGGCGCAAGGTGCCGAACCCGTCCAGCCAGCCTTCGTCACCGGCGAGCGCGTTGGCATAAACGGGCGCCAACGGCGCCGGCTCGACCCCGACCGTCTCCCACGCCGCGCCAAGCTCATCGGCGACGATTTGCGGCAAGGCGGTCCATATTCCCTGGCCGACCTCGGCCTGCGGGACGGCGACCGTCACCCGGCCGTCTCGCCCAATGCGGATGTAGTGGCCGAACGCGCCTTCGCCTTCACCGGCCGCCAGCGCGCGCGGCGCACTGCGCGGCCAGGCGAGGTAGGCGACGACCAAGCCGACGCCCGCCCCGCCGCCGATCAACAGCGTTCGGCGGTCGACGGCTGGCAGCTTCAGGGTCAAGATCCGTATCGGGACTTGATCGCGACCCGGTCGATCTTGCCGGTGCCAAGCTTGGGCAGCGGTTCGTCCGAGAAATGGATCGAGGCCGGTATCTTGAAGGCGGAAATCCGGCTTTCGAGGAAGGTGCGGAGGCGATCGGCATCCAAGCCCGAGTCCGGCCGAGCCAGGACCACGGCAAGCGGCACTTCGCCTAGCCGCTCATCGGGAACGCCGAACACGCATGCCTCGGCGACATCGGGACAGGCGTAGATCGCCGCTTCCACCTCGGCCGACGAAATATTCTCGCCGCCGCGCAGGATGATGTCCTTCTTGCGGTCGACGATGAACAGGTAATTGTCCTCATCGAGGTAACCGATGTCGCCGGTCTTCAGAAATCCTTCGGCGGTGAAGGCGGCGGCGGTCGCTTTGGGATTGCCCCAATAGCCTTCGATGTTGGCGGCCGTCCGAATAGCGATTTCGCCGCGCGTCCCGGGCGGCAACGGCGCGTCGCCGGCGCCGAGGATGGCCAATTCGACAAAGGGCTTGTGCGGCCGTCCGGTCGAGGCCGGCTTGGCCGCGTAATTGCCCCAGAAATTGCTGCACCCGACCGCGTTCGTCTCGGTCAGGCCATAGCCCAGCGCCGGCTGCGAATTGGGGAATTCCTGCCTCATCCGCTCGACATGACTGACCGGGCGCGGCGCGCCGCCGGCGGCAATGTCGGTCAGCGACGACAGGTCGAACTTGTGCCGGTCGGGATGGGTCATCAATTCCAGGCTCATCGTCGGAACGCCGACGAAATAGCTGATCTTCTCCCGCTCGATCAGCCGCATCGCCTCGACCGCGTCCCACTTGGACATGATCACCATGCAACGGCCGATGACGAAGCTGTTGAGCATCACCGGCACTTCGCCGGTGACGTGGAACAGGGGCACGTTGATCAGGGTGCGGGCCGCCGACGCGGGCGCCCGGCCTTCCTCCGTCAGCAGGCCGAGCAGCACCAACAGGCCGGTTGCGAACGTATAGGTAGCCGTCGTCACCGCCCGGTGGGTCGACAGCGCGCCCTTGGCCTCGCCGGTCGATCCGGAGGTGAAGAGGATGGTCGCATGGTCGCCGGGGGTGACGTCAGGCAATTCCTGACCGGCGCCGTCCGAACCAAGCAGCGGCGCCAGCGCGTCGGCAAGCGGCTGCTCGACCGCCAGCGTCACGACTTCGCAGCCGCCGCACACTTCGGCCAGGCGATTGGCCCGTGGCGCGTCGGCGATTGTCAGTTTCGGGCTGACCAGGTCCAGCGCATGCTTCATCTCATGGCTTTGCCACCAGCCGTTGACCAGGCAGGCAATCCCGCCGGCTTTGAGGATCGCCATGTAGCTGACAATCCACGCCGAGCAGTTGCGCATGGCAAGGCCGATTCGGTCGCCCTTGCCAATCCCGCGCGCGGCAAGCGCCCGGGCCAATTCCTCCGACCGGCGGTCGAGATCGGCGAAGGTCAGGCGCTCGTCACCGGCGATGACCGCTTCCTGGTCCGGATAGAGCGCGCTGAAGGTGCGGAACAGCGCCGGCAGGGTCGCCGGGAAATTGGTGACGATCGCCCGGCCGGAGTCGTCATGGCCGATGAGGATTCGCCCGCCCGGTCCGGTGACCAGGGACAGCATCTCGTCGAATCGCCGGTCGAGCTCACTGGCCATGCGCTGTCGGGCCCTCCAATGCTTTGCCTTTATCTCTCGCCACCTTATTGAGGCGCACGAAGGAAAAGGGGAAGAGCTTGTCCATCATTGTCGCCGCGTCCCAAGCCATTGCTTTTCCGGACCTCGGCCTGTCACCCGTGATTCTCGAAATCGGCGGGTTCAAGCTGCGCTGGTACAGCATCGCTTATCTGGCCGGGATCATCGCCGGCTATTATTACCTGCTGAAGCTGATCAAACAGCCCGGCGCGCCGATGGCCCAGCGCCACGCCGAGGATTTGGTCTTCTATGCCGCGCTCGGCATCATCATCGGCGGCCGGCTCGGCTACGTCCTTTTCTACAACCTCGATTATTACCTGGCGAACCCGGTCAGCATCCTGAAGGCCTGGGACGGCGGCATGTCGTTCCACGGCGGGGTCATCGGTACGTCGCTCGGCATCCTCTATCTCGCCCGCAAGAACGGCCTCAGCTGGCTTCGGGTGCACGACTATGTCGCCTGCAGCGTGCCCTTTGGCCTGTTCTTCGGCCGGCTCGCAAATTTCGTGAACCAGGAATTGTGGGGGGCGCCGGCGACTGTCCCCTGGGCGGTCCGCTTCGAGGAAATGAACCCCTTCGGCCAGCTTGTGCTCGGCCCGGCGCGGCACCCGACCCAGCTTTATGAAGCCGGCCTGGAAGGACTCGTCCTGTTCGGCATCCTGTGGGCGATGTTCTGGCGGACGGACTCGCGATACCAGCCGGGCAAGCTCGTCGGCGCCTTCATCTTCTTCTACGGCCTGTTCCGCTTTTTGGTCGAATTCGTCCGCGAGCCCGACGCCCAGCTGATCGAGTTCGCGCAAGTGACCGGGCTGCACATGGGCCAATGGCTGTCGCTGCCGATGATCCTCGGCGGGGCTTATCTCATGCTCACCGCCAAGAAGCGCCGGGTCCGGGTCGAGCCGATCGCCGGCGCGGAGAGTGTTGCTTGAAACCCCTCCCGCAAGCGGGAGGTTGGGCCTGACCCCGCTCGAACGGGCGATTCACGAACGGATCCGGGCGGAGGGCCCGATCACCGTCGAGGCCTATATGGAGGCCTGCAACGCTTATTATTACGCGACCCGCGACCCCCTGGGCGCGGACGGCGACTTCACCACCGCGCCCGAGATCAGCCAGATGTTCGGCGAGATCGTCGGCGCCGCGCTGGTCGATTGCTGGACCCGCGCGGGCAAGCCGGCGGACGCCATCTATGCCGAGCTCGGCCCAGGCCGCGGGACGCTGGCCGCCGATGCCCTGCGGGTCATGGCCCGCGCCGGCTTCCAGGGCTCGGTGCATTTCGTCGAGACCAGCCCAAGATTGCGCGCCGAGCAGGCGCTTCGTCACCCCAACGCCCATTGGCATGATTCGATCGAGGACTTGCCGCCAGCGCCCACGCTGCTGGCCGCGAACGAATTTCTCGATGCCCTGCCGGTCAGGCAGCACGTCGGCGGCATCGAACGCCATGTCGAGGTGATCGGCGGCCACCTGGCCTTCGACCGCGATGGCGAGATCGTCGAGGATTCCCCGGCCCGCCATGAGGCGGTTGCCGCCGTCGCCGGGCGACTTGCCAGTCACGGCGGAGCGGCTCTGATCATTGACTATGGTCATCCGGCCTCCGCGCCCGGCGACACGCTTCAGGCGGTCCACGGCCATCGATTCGCGCCCGTCCTGGAAAGGCCGGGCGAGCAGGACCTGACCGCCCATGTCGACTTCGAGGCGGTGGCGAGGGCGGCGCGAGACGGCGGCGCGATGGTCACCGGGCTGGCGACTCAGGGCGAATGGCTGGAACGGCTGGGCGTCGCCCGCCGGGCGGAGGCGCTTGCCGCCAGCCATCCCGGCCGATCAGCCGACGTCGCCGCCGCCCGGCGCCGCTTGTGCGACGCGCAGGAGATGGGCAGTTTGTTCAAGGTGATCGGGATCCATTCGAAGGCATGGCCGGCGCCGGCGGGGTTCGGCGCATGATCCGCTTCCGCGACGCAACGGCCGACGATTCCGCCATCCTTGCCGAGCTTGGCAGGGCGACATTCACCGAGACCTTCGGCCATCTCTACAGCCCGGACAATCTCGCCGCCTTCCTGGTCAATCACAGCCCTGAAAAGTGGCGCAAGGAACTGACCGACCCGGCTTTCGCCGTCCGGATCGGCGAAGCCGGCGGCCAGGCGGTCGCCTACGTCAAGCTCGGGCCGCCGAGCCTGCCGTTCGAGCCGCGCGGCGCGCCCATCGAGCTGAGGCAGATCTACGTGCTGAAGCCGTGGCAGGGCAGCGGCGCGGCGGCCGAGATGATGGACTGGGTGGTGGCCGAAGCCCGGCGGCGCGGCGCCGACGAGCTCTATCTGTCGGTCTTCACCGACAACCACCGCGCGCGGCGCTTCTATGCCCGCTACGGCTTCGAGGAGGTCGGCCCCTACGCCTTCATGGTCGGCGACCACGCCGACGAGGATATAGTCATGCGGCTGGCGCTGTGAGCGTCGAGGTCATCCGCGCGACATCGCTTGGGCAGGTGCCGCACGGCTTCCTCGGCCGGCGCGGCGGCGTTTCGACCGGCATCCTCGAAGGCCTCAACACCGGCACCGGAAGCAATGATGACCGGGAAGCGATTGCCGAGAACCGGCGGCGGGCGGTGGCGGCCGTGCTCGACGGCGCGGCGCTGGCGACAGTCCATCAGGTGCATTCCGCCGAGGCGGTATTCGTTGAGGCCGCCTGGCCGCAGGACGAGCGGCCGCGAGCCGACGCCCTGGTCACCGACCGGCCCGGAATTTTGCTCGGAATCCTCACCGCCGATTGCGTGCCGGTGCTGTTGGCGGACGAGGAAGCGGGCATCGTCGGCGCGGCGCATGCCGGCTGGCGAGGCGCCATCGCCGGCGTGACGGATTCGACCATCGATTTGATGGAAAAGCATGGCGCGCTGCGCGACCGGATCGCCGGCGCGATCGGCCCTGCCATCGCTCAGGCCTCCTACGAAGTCGACGACAGCCTTCGGCAGCGCTTTGTCGACGAGGACCCGCACAATGCCCGCTTCTTCATCGACGGGCCGCGCGGGCGTCCGCATTTCGACCTGCCCGCCTATGTCGCCCACCGGCTATTGCTCGCCGGCGTCGGCACTATCGAGCGGCTGGCCCTCGACACCTACGCCGACCCCGACCGCTTCTACAGCTACCGCCGGGCCACGCATGCCGGCGCGCCGGACTACGGACGGCAGGTGTCGCTGATCGGTATCGCCTGACGCAAACGAAGATTTGCTCTGGGTGCCAAGCGGACATTGCGGTCCGGTCGTGTATGAAGGCCGGACACCGACATTGGGAGGCAACCTTGAATTTGTACAAAGCCATTTTAGTCTCGCTCCTCGTCGGGTTTTTCGTGCCTCTGTCGGATGCGAAGTCAAAGGTTGACCATCGCGGGGTCACGCCTCTGCACAAGATTCCGCCCGGCCAGTGGATCGAGAAGGTGGTGGGCGACATGGACAAGCCCGGCCAGCCCTTCGTAATCCGCATTCACCACGATCCTGGCTATGTCGTTTTGCCGCATTCTCATCCCGAAGACGAATATATCACCGTTTTAACCGGCAGTTGGGCTCTCGGCATGGGGCCGCGCATCAACCTGTCAGAATTGACACCGATGGAGCAGGGAGCATTGGGATTTGTGCCAAAGAAAATGGCGCACTTCGGCTATGCAAGGGTCGAAACAACGCTTCAGGTTCACGGTGTCGGGCCGTTCATCAACCTGCCCATCAATCCAGTATTTGAACTGACGGCCAAGGGTGTTCTGTCAAAACCGTCATTGCTCAAGCCGGGTGTTCCAACATCATCCAGCCCGCCAGACTGCTTTAAGTTGAAGGTCGGCGCGCAGGTGCAGGGTGACAAGGGTGACGGCATTGTCGTCGGAGCACTTTGCTCACCGGCTAATCGGTTCACTCAATATTGGGTTATGAAATCGAATGGTGATCGATTTTGGACCACCCTTGAGTTCCTGAAACGTCTATGAGCGAGCCGATCAATGCGCCCGGCTGATCGGCACATCTGAATCTCGCAAAAAGGGTCGAAAGTGGGCATGCGCTGCCGGCAGGCGCCTACCGATGCGGGCAGCCCGGCCAGCAACAGGGGCGGCGCTGGCCTTTGCTTAGGCTCTCGCCGCCCCAGGTGATGCGCTTGGCGCGGGTCTCTTCTTTCTTGGGCGACGTGACCCAGCAGATCCATTCGTTGCGGGCGAGCGGCGTTATGTCGTGCCAGGTCGCTAGCGCCTGCGTGTCCCGCCTCAGCGCCACTTCGAGGTCCTCGGGCAGCTCGTGGACGACGCCGCCGGGCAAGGTTGCTGTCGTGCTCATGGCGCCATCATAACGCGGCTCTGGCCGTCTTCGCCACCCTCTGGCATGACCTGCCGCAAGGGGAGGGACTGAATGGCGCAACGCTGGGGCCTGTGGGGCGGGCTGATCGTCTTCATCATCCTGCTGATGCTGCCCGCGCCCGAAGGCATGCCGCTCAGCGCCTGGCGGACGAGCGCGATCGTCATCCTGATGGCCATCTGGTGGATGACCCAGGCGCTGCCGCTGACCGCCACCGCTCTGGTGCCGTTCCTCGCCTTCCCTTTGCTCGGGATCATGAATGCCACGGATTCGGCGGCATCCTATTATTCGCCGATCCTCTTCCTGGTGCTGGGCGGGGCGATCATCGCCCTGGCCATCGAGCGGACCGGGCTCCACCGGCGGCTTGCGCTGGCCATCATCGGCAAGGGCGGCGGCGGGCCCGGAGCGATGCTGTTCGCCTTCATGGCGGCGACGGCGACGATCAGCCTGATCGTCTCCAACACCGCGACGACGCTGATCATGATGCCGATCGCCGTCGCGGTGCTGAAAGCGGCCAGGGTCGAGCCCGGCAACACCAACGGCTTCGCCGGCGCCCTTGCCATGGGCATCGCCTTCGCCGCCTCGATCGGCGGGCTCGGTACGCTCGTCGGCTCGCCGACCAACGCCATCGCCGCCGGGATTATCGAGCGAACGACCGGGCTCAGGATCGATTTCCTGACCTGGGCGATCTACGGCCTGCCGCTCGTCCTCATTGCCATTCCGCTGTGCTGGTTGATCCTGATGCGTGTGCAGAAGGTGCGGCCGACCGATTTCGACCCGGCCGAGGCGCTGAGCGGCCTTGGCACAGCCGGCGCCTGGAGCATTGCCGAAAAGCGCCTGGTGCCGCTGATCGCGCTGGTCGTCGCCGCCTGGGTCACGATACCCTTCGTCACGCCTTATCTGCCGAAGGATTCGCTGACGGACGGGACGATCGCCGTCGCCGCGGCGCTGCTGCTGTTCGTCATCCCCGACGGCAGCGGCCGGGCCTTGATCAACTGGGACGAGGCCAACCGCGCGCCCTGGGGCGTGATCATGATGTTCGGCGGCGGCCTCGCGCTGGCTGCCGGCATGGGCGCCTCGGGCCTTGGCGACTGGCTTGGCGTCGCGCTTCAGCCTTTGCGGTCGGTTCACCCGCTGATTGTCGCAATTATTCTCGTCGGATTGGTGATCCTGATTACCGAATTCGCCTCCAACGTCGCCGCCGCGAGCGGCATCATCCCGGTTGTCGCCGGCATTATCGCCGCCACCGGGATAGACCCGATCCTGCTCGCCTTGCCCGCCGCCTGGGCGGCCAGCTGGGGCTTCATGCTGCCTTCGGGGACGGGCCCCAACGCCATCGCCTGGGCGACCAACCATATTGCCCTGCCGCGGATGCTGAAGGCCGGCCTGATGCTCGACCTCGCCGGCATCCCGCTGATGGTCGGGACGGTATGGCTGATCGCCGCGGCACTGCCCGGCTGAAGTTGAATTCAGGCCAAGCGGCGTTTATTCGCGCCGGTGCACGGCGAGCCGGCGGAGATGCATCCTGCGGAGGTTAGGATGCTAGCGCCCCGGCTTCCTCGCCCATCAGCTCCCGCCTCCCTGGGAGCGACCGGTTCGAGGACCAGACCCATGACCGACGCCCCGTCGCAATCCCGCAAGCCCAAAAACCCCGAGCGGTTCATTGGCAACCACCAGCTCGACCCCGCCACCCTGATGATGGGCCACGGCTTCGATCCGTCGCTCTCCGAGGGCAGCCTCAAGCCGCCGATCTTCCTCACCTCGACCTTCGTGTTCGAGAGCGCCGAGGAGGGAAAACGCTTCTTCGAAGGCATCACCGGCAAGCGCGAGGGCAGCGGCGGCAAGGCCGAGGGCCTGGTCTATTCGCGCTTCAACGGGCCCAACCAGGAAATCCTCGAGGACCGACTGGCGATCTGGGAGGATGCCGAGGCCGCGCTGTCCTTTTCCAGCGGCATGACCGCCATTTCCACCCTCGTCCTGGCGCTCGCCAACCAGAATGACGTGATCGTCCATTCCGGCCCGCTTTATGCCGCGTCGGAATCGGTGATCGACAAGATCATGGCGCGCTTTGGCGTCAGCTATGTCGACTTCCCGGCCGGGGCCTCGCGCGAGGATTTGGACGCGGTCATGGCCAAGGCCAGGGCGCAAGCGGCGGCAAGCGGCGGGAAGGTCGCGCTGATCTACCTCGAAAGCCCGGCCAACCCGACCAATGCGCTGGTCGACGTCGAGGCCGTCCACGCTGCCCGCGCCGCCGCCTTTGACGGCGAGCTGCCGCCGATCGCCATCGACAACACCTTCCTGGGCCCGCTGTGGGCCAAGCCGCTGGGCCAGGGCGCCGACATCTCGGTCTACAGCCTGACCAAATATGTCGGCGGCCACAGCGACCTCGTCGCCGGCGCGCTGGTCGGCAGCAAGGCGGTGCTCGACAAGGTCCGGCTCATCCGCAACCCGATGGGCGGCATCTGCGACCCAAACACCGCCTGGATGCTGATGCGCAGCCTCGAGACACTCGAGCTCAGAATGAGCCGCGCCGGCGAGAATGCCGAAAAGGTCTGCGCCTTCCTTCGAGACCATCCCAAGGTCGAGACGGTCGGCTATCTCGGCTTCCTTGAGCCCGGCTCCCGCCAGAAGGACATTTACGACCGTCATTGCCTTGGCGCGGGGTCGACCTTCTCGCTCTATCTGAAGGGCGGCGAGGCCGAGGCCTTCCGCTTCCTCGACGCCCTGAAGATCGCCAAGCTGGCCGTCAGCCTGGGCGGCACCGAGACATTGGCCAGTGCGCCGGCGGCGATGACCCATTTGTCGGTGCCCGCGGAACGCCGGTCGGCGCTAGGCATCAGCGACAATCTGGTCCGGATCTCGATTGGCGTCGAAAAGGCAGACGATTTGATCGCCGACTTCGCCAACGCGCTGAACGCCGTCTAGGCGACGGGACGATCGATCCGCAGCGCCTGCTGGTAACGCATCGCCAGGGCCACTGCGCCGCCGAAGACCGCGCCTTCCACCAGCCCGAAGGCGGACTGGCTGAGCGGTCCGAAGCCGGTTTCGCCGAACAACCGGCCGAGCCCGTCGACCGCGATCTGGGAATGGGGGAAGGTGGCGGCCACCTCGGCCAGGCTGCCGCCCATCAGCCGGCCGCCGATCGCCGGGAGGAACGCGCCGGCAAGGCCGCCACCGATTGCCGCCCCGAGCGGTGACGGCCAGCCCTTCCGGGCCAAGGCATGGGAACCGGCTCCCACCGCTCCGCCAAGCACCAGCCCTTCGAGCGCGCCGCCGACGTCGGCCGGGGCTCGGCCAAGCAGCACGGTGAAGGCATCGAGCCCCAGCAACATCACGGCTGCGCCAATAATCGCGCCGCCGAGCGCGCCGCCGGCCAGATCGGTGAGAATGCGGGCGCCGACAAGTGCCCGCAACCCGCCGATTCCGAAGCCGACGCCAAATCCACCTGCCGAACCGGCCATTGCGCCGATCGCCGCCATCACCATCAATATGGATGCAGCACCGGCACCCGGTGCGGCGTTGACGCCAAGGCCATAGACAAATCCGCCGAATATCCCGGCCATCCCGCCGCCGATCGCCGCGGCAAGGCCCAGCAACAAGGCATCGATCCAGGGACCGGTTCCAGATTCGACAGGCTGAACCGGTGCCGCACCGCGAACCGTGGCGATGAACCGGTAGCCATGCTTCGGCACCGTTTCGATGAAGCGCGGCTCGCCTGGCGAATCGCCGAGCGTCTTGCGCAATTGCGTGATGCACTGGCTGAGCGCCTCGTCGGTGACCGGAATGCCGCGCCACGCCTCGTCGAGGAAGCGCTCCCGGCTGATCAATTGTCCCGGGTTTCGAACCATCAGCAGCAACGCGTCGAAGTAGCGCGCGCTGACGTCGATCGGCGCGCCGTCACGCAACAGGCGCCTTTCGGCCGCGTCGATTCGGAATCGATCGAATTCGAACACGCCCTCGCCGCTCATGCCATCCTACCCCCAATCCTCGACTTGCCAGCCGCGCTCAGCGGCCAGCCTCGCCAGCCGGGCATGGGGGTTCACCGCAACCGGCTCGTCGGCCCATTCGAACGCCGGCTGGTCGGATACATGGTCGGAATAGAAGCGGACATGGCCATGCTTGCCGACAAGGCCCGATTTCTCGACCCAGTCGGCGATCATCCGCAGCTTGGCCGGCCCGTAGCAATTCTCGCCGAGAATCCGGGCATGAACACGCTCGTCGAGGCCGATGATCGAGCCGGTGCCGATCGTGTCGTCAAAGCCGAGCCGGTCGGCGATGGCCTCGGCATACAGCCGGTAGGACGCTGTCGCGAGCACCAGCCGCATGCCCTGGGCCTTGTCCCGGGCAATGGCGCGGCGCGCTCCGGGGCGGATGTTCCGCGCAACCGTCGCGGCGGCGAAGCTGTCGACCAGGGGATTGAGGTCGCGCGGATGGATCCGGCGGCCGAGCAGGAGCGCGTGGTTGATCTCCTTGAGCTTCGCCCGGTCGATCAGCCGGGTGACGTAGGCCAGCATCGACAGGATGACGAACGGCAGCAGCGCCAGCCGCCACGGCGCTCGACGAAGCGCGCAATGGACCAGGAACGGCGTGTACGTCGCGCGGCGGGTAATCGTCCGGTCGAGGTCGTAGACGGCAAGATCCATCAGCGGCGCACCGCCAGCAGGCGTTCGGCCAGGTCGAGGTCGTCCTGCTTGTCAACGTCGACGCAGGCTAGCGGGTCCGACATGACGACAGGCCGGACATCGAGTCCGAGCCTGCGTCCGACCCGCGCCAGCACTTGCTTCAGCGTCAGCACCCGGAACAGGGCCCCGAGGAACAGCGACGGGCCGAGCTGCCACAGCAGCCGCCAACCTTTCTTCCGGTCCTGCTCGACCGCCCGCCACATGGCGATTGCCGGAAGCGCCTCCTTGCCGCCCAGCGCGAACAGGTTGGCGCCGCTATAGGCGCCGTCCTTGAACGGGATCCAGGTGCGCCGGGCCTCAGGCAGTAGCGCCTCCAGCGACGCCCGGTCGACCACCGCCACGGCAATCATCGTGCCCGCCGCCAGTTCGCAAAAGTCGGCGATCATCGATTCGTCGAGCAAGGCGTGGTCGGCCGTCGTCACAAGCAAGGGCCAGGGCGTCGCCGGATCGGTGCACAAGGCGGCGAGGGTCGCGGCGATGGTCCCATGCGACTGGTCGACCGACAGCTTCGGGTGGGCAGGCAGAACGGCGCCGATCCGTTCGGGTTGCTGGGTCAGCACCCTGACCGCGGCGACATGCTCGCTGGCGAGCAGCGCGTCGACCGGCCGCCGCACCATCGGCACGCCGCCGACCGGGATCAGCGCCTTCAGATCGGTGCCGTGCGCCGCCGCGAAGGGGTCCATGCCCGGTCGGGAGCCGGCGAGAAGAATGGCGGTCCAGCCGGTCACGCGAGCCAGGACACGACCTTGCCGCCGCGATCATGGAGCGCATTGGCCTGCGCCAGCCGGACGGCGTGGAAGATGAGGCTTAGGATGGTCCACAGCGCGACCAGTTCTAGGCCAACGTCGGGACGCCCGAACAGGAGGGCCGCAGCAAGCAACACCATGTTCGGATTGCGCCTCGCCGTGATCAGCCGGAACTGGCTGTCGATTGGCCGCCAGACATGGATGTGCATGCCGCCGAAGCGGCGCATGAAGATGCCTTCGATCAGCCGCTGCAGCACATAGCCGCCGATGATCGCCCACATCAGCATGACGACATAGACGGGCTCCAGCGGCGTCCCGTAGGAATCCAGCCCGTGGGCCCAGGCCCACCACCAGAATGGCGGGTGGATGAGGTCTATGCCATGGTCGAAAACATTGCCCCATTTGGAGGATGTCCCGGTGCAGCGGGCAAGCTTGCCGTCAACCGTGTCGAGCACCATGAAGACGAAGCCGGACACCGTGCCCAGCCAGTATCGGCCTTCCCAGAACAGGAGGAAAGCGAGCACGCAGAACGCCGCCCCGGTCAGGGTCACCATGTTTGGAGTCATGCCCATCTCGGCCGCCCAGCGGGTCAAATGGAAGGCCGGCTTGCGCCACAGATAGAGCGTCAGGGCATCGGTTACGCCCTTGTAGGCGCCGTCATAGGCGGCGCGCTCGACGATGCCGGGATTTTCGGGGTCCAGCGGCAGCACAAAGGGGCGCTCCCGCTTGCGCAACGCCGAGTTGCTGAGTTCGCCCGTTTCGGCCGAAACCTGGGCCAGGCCGCCGGCTAACGCGCCGCCGCCCACCATCGCCGCGGCGACGGCCTCCGCCGCCCCTCGCTCGCGGACATGGGCGAGGACCGGCTTCCCGGCCAGCGTCAGCACGGTGTCGGCTCGGCCGGCGATCTCGCGCAGCCAGGACGGGTCCCAGGCATAGGCCATGTTGGCGAGCACGGCGCTACGTCCCTCGACGAAGCCGTCGGCCACCTCGAGCCCGACGTTGGCCGCGATCCGGCGGGCTCGCGTCGCCGCATTCATGCCGAACAGGCAAGCGGGATTGGACCCAACGGTCAGGAATAATACGGGGTCGGACGGTTCGGCCATGGCGCCCGTCCTTAAGGGACACTATCAGGGCGGGAAAGTGGCGGGACCCAGCGCCACTTGCCCGCGTTGGGCGTTTCAAGCAGGTTCGGGGCAAGAATGACGGCGCATCACACCGACCACGAAGGCGATCATAACGTGCTGCACATCCGCGGCACGCTGACGATCACCCGTGCCGGTACGACCGAACGCGAGATCGAAGCCACTCCCGACCCGCTTGTCATCGACGTTTCGGGCGTCGAGCGGATGGACACGGTCGGCGCCTGGATCCTCTACCGCACCATCCGCGACCGGGGCGCCAAGGTGACCGGCGCCAGCCCGGACGCGCAGAATCTGATCGACCAGGTCGCCGAATTCGACAAGCCCGTGAAGGTCGTGCCGGACGCCAAGCCCGGCTTCGTGCGGATCCTCGATGAGCTGGGCGAATGGGTTAGCGAAGCGGGGGTTACCCTGCTCGGGCTGCTCGGATTCTTCGGAGCGGTGCTGATCGGTTTCAAGAATATCATCAAACGGCCGAAGCGATTCCGGATCAACGCCATCGTCCAGCGCTTCGACGTGGTCGGCGTTCGCGCCCTTGGCATCATCGGCCTGATGAGTTTCCTGATCGGCATCGTCATCGCCCAGCAGGGATCGGTCCAGCTCGAGCAGTTCGGCGCTGAAATCTACACGATCAACCTGATCGGCCGGATCACGGTGCGGGAATTGGGCACGCTGATGACGGCAATCATGGTCGCCGGCCGGTCCGGATCGGCCTTCGCCGCGCAGATCGGCACGATGAAGATCACCGAGGAGATCGACGCGATGCGGACGATCGGCGTGTCGCCGATCGAGGCGCTGGTTATTCCGCGAATGTTGGCGGCGGTGATCATGATGCCGCTGCTCTCTTTCTGGGCGATGCTGCTGTCGCTGATCGGCGGCGGCATGTTCGTCTGGTTTGCGCTCGGCATCCCGCCGCTGACCTATGTCCAGCGGCTCCAGGAAGTAACCCCCATTACCGATTTGTGGATCGGCCTCATCAAGGCGCCGGTGTTCGGCTTCATCATTGCGCTTGCGGGCTGCTTCCAGGGCATGCTCGTCCAGGGCAACAGCGAGGAAGTCGGCACAAGGACGACCACCGCCGTGGTCCAGTCCATCTTCCTTGTCATCGTCCTCGACGCCGTATTCGCCGTCTTCTTCAGCTCGATCGGCTGGCGATGAGCGACGAAACCATCATCACCATCAAGGGGCTGCGCAACAGCTTCGGCGACCAGGTTGTCCACGAGGAGCTCGACCTCGACGTTCGGCGTGGCGAAATCCTCGGCGTGGTCGGCGGCTCGGGCACCGGCAAGTCGGTGCTGATGCGCTCCATCATCGGCCTGCAGAAGCCGGAAGCCGGCGAGATCCACGTGCTCGGCGAGAATATGATCGACCGCGACGAGGATGAGGCCAAGAACATCCGCCGGCGCTGGGGGATTCTGTTCCAGAATGGCGCGCTATTCTCGACCCTGACGGTGGCCGAGAATGTCGAGGTGCCGATCCGCGAATATTTCCCGTTCGTGGTCCCGCCGCTGCTCGACGAGATTGCTTCCTACAAGATCGCGATGAGCGGCCTTCCCGAGGAAGCCGGGCCGAAATTCCCGTCCGAACTGTCAGGCGGCATGCGCAAGCGCGCGGGCCTTGCCCGGGCGCTGGCCCTCGATCCGGAGCTATTGTTCCTCGACGAGCCGACCGCCGGTCTCGACCCGATCGGCGCCGCCGGCTTCGACGAATTGATCGAATCGCTGCAGCAGCGGCTCGACCTCACGGTCTTCCTGATCACCCACGACCTCGACACATTGTACGCGATCTGCGACCGAGTGGCGGTGATCGCCGACCGGAAAGTGATTGCAGTCGGAACGATTCCGGAATTACTCGCTTTGGACCATCCTTGGATTCAAGAATATTTTAACGGGCCGCGCGGTCGAGCGGCGACAGTAACGGCGGAGGCGAAGGCGAACAGCTGATGGAAACACGGTCCAATCATATCCTGGTCGGCGCCGTGGTCCTGGCGATGCTCGCCGGGCTGTTGATCTTCATCGTCTGGCTCGCCGGCCTGTCGAACAAGTCGACCAAATGTTTCGACGTCTATTTCGCGCAAGGCGTCGGCGGCCTCAACAAGGGCTCGACGGTCAGCTTCTCCGGCGTTCCCGTCGGCCAGATCAAGCAGATCTCGCTCCTTCCCGAGCGCCCCGAATTCGTCTGGGTCCGGATCGAGGTGGATGAGGAAACGCCGGTCCTTCAGGGCACGACGGCGCAGATCAAGGGCGTCGGCTTCACCGGGGTCAGCGAAATCCAGCTCGACGGAGCGGTCAAGGGCAGCCGACCGATCAGCCAGGTTGGGCCGCAGGGCTGCCCGGTCATCCCCGCCAGCTCCGGCGGCCTCGGCGCCCTGCTCAACAGCGCGCCGGAACTGATCGACCGGATCCAGCGGCTGACCGAACGGCTGACCGAGCTGCTCAGCGACAAGAACCAGAATGCGATCGCCGACATTCTTGAGAATGTCGACCGCACCACCAAGGTGCTGGCCGAGCGCGCGCCCGACCTGGCCGATGCCATGCAGGACGCGCGCATCGCCGCCCGCAACGCCGGCATCGCCGCCCAGCGTGTCGCGGAGCTTGCAAGCAGCACCAACCGGCTGGTCAATGAACAAGGCAAGCCGGCAGCCGAGGATCTGCGCCGCGCGATTGCTGGCGTTGAACGCGCCACCGGCAATCTCGACGCGATGATCGCCGACGCTCGCCCGGGCATCCAGAACCTGACCAAGTCGACGCTTCCGGAAGCCAACCGCCTGGTTCGGGACCTGCGCGAGTTGACGACGTCGCTCCAGGGCTTCTCCGAGCGGCTCGAGCAGGAAGGCATCGGCGGCGCGCTCGGGCCCGAGAAGCTTCCCGATTACAAGCCGAGGAAAAGGCAATGAGGACCAATTTGCGTGTGGCGGTCTTTGCGGCGCTCTTGCTTGGCTTGAGCGGCTGCTCGCTGGGCGGGCTGCTCGGCGGCGGCAAGGCCCCGCCCTGGCTGCTGACCCTGACTCCCGAAGCGCCGCCGCCCGCCAGTCTCGCCCGCGTCGGCGCGGCCGGCAATACCGTCACCATCAACGTGCCAGTGATCGCCAAGGAGCTTCGGACGACCCGGGTCCCGGTGCAGATCAGCCCTACCGCGGTCCAGTATGTCGAGGATCTGACCTGGGTCGACACGCCCGACCGGCTGTTCCAGGCCCTGCTGTCCGAAACGGTGCGCCGCACCACCAACCGGGTCGTGCTCGACGGCAAGCAGACCGCGCTCGATCCCGGCATGCTGGTCACCGGCCAGCTCAACCGCTTCGGCTTCGATGAAGCCGCCCAGGCGGTGATCGTCCAATATGACGCCACCCGCTCGGCCGGAGGCGGCGCCCAAGTGGAAACCCGCCGTTTTGAAGCGCAGGTGCCGGCAACCGGCGATGCGGCGAGCGTCGGCAATGCGCTCAACCGGGCCGCCAACCAGGTGGCGCTGGAGGCCGCCGCCTGGATCGGTGGGTAGCTGGAATTCGATGTTCGCCCAGCCCCGGGTTTCTACGGGCGGGCGCCTTGCCACCCACCACTGACTGGCTAGAACCGACTGGCATGCCCGAAAGCCCGGAACTCGCCGTTTTCATCAGTAGTAATTTTCGTTCGGTCTGGACGCTGGAGCTGCTGCTCTTCCTTAAGGACCATGCCGCCACTGCCTGGCAGAATGACGTGCTGGTTCAGACTCTCAGGGCGAGCGACGCGATCGTCTCGAACAGCGTGGAGAGCCTGCTCGCCGGCGGCTTGATTCTCACCGACCGCAAGGGAGCTCGATATGCCCCCGCGTCGAAGCACCTTGGCGACTTGGTCGAAGAAACGCAGCGGCTTTATGCCCTCAAGCCCGATGCAGTTCGGCGACTGATCGCTTCCGCATCGACATCCGGCTTGTCCGCCTTTTCGGATTCATTTCGCCTCAGGAGGGACTAGTGGCTCAAATGTTTCCGGCGGCCGTCTACACCCTATGCTTCCTCACCAGCGCGGCCTGCGGGTTTCTGCTGACGCGCAATTATCGGCGAACAGGCGCCCGGCTGTTGTTGTGGAGCGGGCTTTGTTTCGTCCTTCTTGCAGCCAACAATCTGACCGTTATCGTCGACCTGCTGGTGCTGCCGGCGGTGGATCTACAGGCGCCGCGCCTGGCACTGTCGCTGGCGGCAGTCCTCGTGCTTCTGTCCGGCTTTATTTGGGACCTGGAGAATTAACATGCTGGTTCCATTTCTCGCCGGCGCCACGGTTATGGGGTTCTGGCTGGCGGGGCTTTTTTTTCTTCGCTTCTGGAAAAGGACGCGCGACGGCCTTTTCCTGGCGTTCACCTTCGCCTTCTGGCTATTGGGTTTGAGCCAGGGGCTCCTTTATTTTGCCGACGTGCCGGTGGAAGAACGCAGCCCCTTCTACCTTCTGCGCCTGGCGGCCTTCATCCTGATCCTATCGGCCATCTGGCGGAAAAACGCGCGGGCCAAGGGATGATCCCACGCTCATAGGCTTGCCACGAGCGGGAGAATGCTCAGCCCAAGCTTTTGCTGACCTGCTCGAACACGTCTTTCGACAATTTCGGAGCTGCTCCGATCCGCTCCAGCTCGGCCCGCATCAGCCCCGCCCGTCCTGGCTCATACCGCCGCCAGCGCGCCAGCTTCGGCACCATGCTCGCCGCCACCTGCGGGTTGAGCGGGTCGACCTTCAGGATCATGTCGGCGAGGAAGCGGTAGCCGCGGCCGTCGGCGCCATGGAAAGCCCATTGATTGACGCCGAATTGACCGGCGAGCGCGCGTACCCGGTTGGGGTTGGACAAGGTAAAATCGGCGTGCTTCGAAAGCGCGATCACGGCATCGACCGTATCGGTCCGCTGCGCCGCCGCCTGCACGGCGAACCATTTGTCGAGCACCAGCGCATCACCCTTGAAGCGGTGGTAGAAGCCGTCCAGCGCCGCCGGCCGTTCCGGCCCGTCGAGCGAGACGAGGATGGCGAGCGCGCCCATCCGGTCGGTCATATTGTCGGCCTCGTCGAACTGAGCCTTGGCAAGCGCACCAGTTGACTCCGGATCGGCCGCGGCCAGCAGGCCGAGCGCGACGCTGCGGAAACGCCGGATGCCCTTGGCGGACGGACTTAGGTCCTCGCCCGGCGCGCGCTGCTGATGGGCACGGCTGAGGTCGTCGCCGAGCGCGCTTCCGACCAAACGGCGGAGGGCATCGCGTGCCTCATGCACCGCATCGGGATCGACGAGGTCCATCCGGTCGGCGATCATCCCTTCCGACGGGATCATGATCGCCTCGCCCTTGAAGGCGGGGTCGAGCGCGTTCGAGCGGAGCGTGTTGCCGATCGCGCGGACGATCGGCTCGTGGTCAACCGCCTCGCCGTTCGAACCGGCGATCAGCGCCGTCAGCATCAGTTCCTGCAGCGCCTCGTAGCGCGCGAACGGGTCGGTATCGCTCGCCGCAAGCCGCTCGAGCTCGCCCGGCCGTCGCGCCGCCTCGACGATTACCGGTGCGGAAAAGTCGCGGTTGATCGACAGCATGGGCGGTTCGCCGACATTGTCGAAGCGGACCGATTGTTCGGCCTGGTCCAGCAGGATCAGCCGCTCCGGCGCGATCTCTCCGCCGCTGTCCTCGCCGATCAGCGCGGTCTTGAGCGGGATCGGCATCGGCTGCTTGTTTGGCTGGCCCGGAGTCGGCGCGATTCGCTGCGACAGGTGCAGGGTCGCGACCTTCGCCGCAGGATCAAGATCAATCCGTGCCGTCACTCGCGGCGTTCCGGCCTGCGAATACCAGATTTTGAACGCCGACAGGTCGACGCTGCTGCCATCCTCCAGCGCTTTTACGAAATCGTCGCAGGTGGCCGCTTCTCCGTCGTGCCGCTCGAAATACAAATCGGTGCCGGCGCGGAACTTGTCAGCGCCCAGCATGGTGTGCAGCATCCGGATCAGCTCGGCGCCCTTGTTGTAGACGGTCGCCGTGTAGAAGTTCGAAATCTCCATATAGGAATCGGGCCGCACCGGGTGCGCCAGCGGGCCGGCATCTTCCGGGAATTGCGCGGCGCGAAGCACCCGCACGTCCTCGATCCTTTTGACCGCGGCGCTGCCGATGTCGGCGCCGAACGCCTGGTCGCGGAAAACCGTGAAGCCTTCCTTGAGGCTCAGCTGGAACCAGTCTCGGCAGGTGACTCGGTTGCCCGACCAGTTGTGGAAATATTCGTGGGCCACGACCCGAGCGATATTGTCGAAATCCATGTCGGTCGCCGTGTCCGGATCGGCGAGGATGTAGGCGGTGTTGAAGATGTTGAGGCCCTTGTTCTCCATTGCCCCCATGTTGAAATCGCTGACGGCGACGATGTTGAACTGGTCGAGGTCATACTCGCGGCCATAGACGCGTTCGTCCCAGGCCATCGACTGCTTGAGGCTGGCCATGGCATGGCTGGTCCTGGGCAGATCCGCGGCCCGGACCCAGATGGCAAGATTGACCTCGCGGCCCGACATGGTGGTGAAGCGGTCGCGATTGGCCTCGAGCCGGCCGGCGACCAGCGCGAACAGGTAACAGGGCTTGGGGAACGGATCCTCCCATTTGGCCCAGTGGCGGCCATCCTCACTTTTCCCGGCTGCGACCGGATTGCCGTTGGTCAGAAGCACCGGGAAGCGTGCCTCGTCAGCCTCCATCCGCACTGAGTGGCGCGACAGCACGTCGGGCCGGTCGGGGAAGAAGGTGATTCGGCGAAACCCCTCCGCCTCGCATTGGGTGCACAATATGCCGCCCGAAGCATAAAGGCCCATCAGCCGGGTGTTGGCCGCCGGCGCGATCTCAACCTCGGTCTCGACCAGTCCGCTGTCGCCGGCCAGGTCGAGGACCAGCGACGGGCCGTCCATGGTCCAGGGCGTCTCTGCTCCGTCCACCTTGACCGACAGCGGGGTCAGCCCGTCGCCATCCAGCCGCAGCGGCCGGCCGTGGGCGCCATTGCGCTCGACATTCAGCGTCGCTCGAACCCGGGTCGCTTGCGGATCGAGCGAGAAATCGAGGGCAATGGTCGGGACCAGCCAGTCAGGGGGACGGTAATCCTCCCGGCGGATGGTTGTCGGGACGCTGGTCTCGGTTTGCTGGATATCGGCCATGACGGCGGGCTTAGGCGGCGTCGGGCGAGGCGACAACCGTCCGGGTGCCGCTGAGCGCGGCAATCATGCCGCCGATCGCCAGCATCGCCCCGGCAATGGTCAGCGGCGTCCAGCGGAAGCCTTCGATCCAGGTCGAAAAGCCCATGGCGATGATCGGCACGATGGCGCTGGAGTAAGCCGCCTTGGCCGGGCCGATCCGGCGCACGACGGGGAAATAGAGGCTGAACGCCAGCGCCGATGCGAACAGCGCCAGGTAAAGCAGGCCCAGCCAGTAGCCGACGCGCTGCTCGAACACTGGCGGCCCGGTCAGGGCGAAGGCGAGCGCCGCGTCGATGACCGCCCCGACGAGCATCGACCAGGCGAGCAAGGGCGTCAGCGGATGGCTTCGCACCCGCTCCCGCGCCTGCAAAATGTTGGCGCTCGACGCCGCCACCATGCCGACAAGGGTAAGCCCGATCCCGACAATGATCGCATCGGACCGGGCGGGGTTCTGCCGAAGCTCATGCACGAACAGGAGGCTGATTCCGCCGATGGCGAACAGCGAACTCCATACGAAACGCATTGTCGGCTTCTGGCCCAGAAAGGCCCAGCCGAGCAGGCTGTTGGGAATCAGCAACAGCGCGAATACGGTGGCGACGATCCCGGACGTGATGTGCCGCTCGGCGAGATAGACCGAGTTGAAGTTGATGCAGAATTGCGTGACTCCGATGGCCAGGATGGGAACGACCGCGTCGCGGCCCATCCGTAGGCTGTGACCCTTGATCTTCGCCGCCAGCGCCATGGCCGCGGCGGCGATGAAGAACCGATAGGCGACCGACCATTGCGGCGGGACGGGGCCGAGCTGGTCCCGGATGACAATCCAGGTCGACCCCCAAATGCCGGTAAAAATGACGAAGGGTATGACGACCGTCGTGAGGGCGGCGCGCTGCTCCGCGGTCACAAGGCGGCGATCGCCTGGGCGAGCCGGTCCACCGCCTCGCCGTCCTGGTCCCAGCTGGTGACCAGCCTGATTTGGCCGGCGCCCCAATCGTAGAAGTCGTAGCCCTGCGAGCGAAGCCGTGCCGCCTCCTCCGCCGTAATTCGGAGAAAAACCTCGTTCGCCTCGACCGGATAGGCCAGGCGCTCGAGCGCCGCCCCGGCCAGCACCTGCGCCGCCCGGTTGGCCGAACGCGCATTGGCGAGCCACAAATCCTCCTTGAGCAAGGCCAGGATTTGCGCCGCCAGCATTCTGCCTTTCGACAGCAAATGGCCGGCGCGCTTGCGCCGCACTGCGATCTCATCGGCAAGCTCGGGCTTGAAGAGCACCAGGCATTCGGCGTTGAGGCCGCCATTCTTGACGAAGCCGAACGACAGGGCGTCGACCCCCGCTCGCCAGGTCAGGTCCGCCGGGCTGTCGCCGGTGGACGCAACTGCATTGGCGAACCTCGCGCCGTCCATATGGAAGCCAAGCCCGTGCTGGCGCGCGACAGTGCCGAGCGCGGCGACCTCCGCCGCCCGGTACGTCTGGCCATATTCGGTGGCGTTGGTGATGGAGATGGCCGCCGGCTGGACCTGATGCACGTCCTTCCGGATTTGGCCGAGGGCGTCGGCCACGGTCTCGGCCGTGATCTTCGCGCCCGGCCCCTCGATCAGGGTCAGCTTGGCTCCCTGCGTGAAGAAGCCCGGCCCGCCCGCCTCGTCCACTTCGATGTGCGCCTCGCGGTGGCACAGGATCGATCGATAGGGCGGGCAAAGCGCCGCCAGCGCCAGGCAGTTGGCCGCCGTGCCGGTCGTCACCCATAGCGCTCGGACGTCGGTTTCGAACAGCCCGGACAGAACCGAATCCAGCCGCCTGCTCCAGGCATCGCCGTCATAGGCGGTGTCGATGCGGTTCGATTCCGCAATGGCCTCGATCACCCTCGGGTGCGCGGCCGCGGCATTGTCGGAGAAGAAGCGCATGGCAGCCCGCATGACGAGGCACGCGCGTTAGGTCAATCTCAGGAAATGGTGCTGCCGGTGAGGATTGAACTCACGACCTCAGCCTTACCAAGGATGCGCTCTACCACTGAGCTACGGCAGCACTGACGGAGGAGCGGGGCCTATGGCCGCGCAGCCTCCAAGGTGTCAAGATAAGCCAATGGAAAAGGACAAGGCCGAACGGCTCGCGGCCGCGCTCCGAGAGAATCTGCGCAAGCGCAAGGCGCAGGCGCGCGAACTCCTCCCCGGGACGGGGAGGGGGACCGCGACGCGCAGCGGCGTGGTGGAGGGGGCGTCGGGCGGGACGAGGGGCCCACTCCACCATCCTTCGGATGGTCCCCCTCCCCGGACCGGGGAGGATTAGAGCGGTGCGCAGGCCGCTTCGAGCCAGGCGAGGTCGCCGCCGGAAAGCGACGGGCCGATCTTCTTCACCACATCGGCGTGATAGGCGTTGAGCCAGGCGACCTCCTCGGGGGTCAGCATCTCCTTGACGACCAGCCGCCGCTCGATTGGCGCGTGGGTCAGCGTGTCGAAGCCGAGCATCTCCTTCTCCGCGCCCTCGACCTCGCGGTCGACGACAAGGACGAGATTCTCGATTCGGATGCCGTACTCGCCGGTCTTGTAATAACCGGGCTCGTTCGACAGGATCATGCCGGCCTGAAGCGGCTCGTCGCCTCCCGGCTGGTTGCTCCACGCCGCGGCGATCCGCTGCGGCCCTTCATGCACCGACAGGAAGCTGCCGACGCCGTGGCCGGTGCCATGGGCGTAGTCCAGCCCGGCCTCCCACAGCGGCCGCCGGGCGAAGCTGTCGAGCTGGCCGCCGCGCGTGCCCTTCGGGAATAGCGCGGTGGCCACCGCGATGTGGCCCTTCAGCACCCGGGTGAAGCGGTCGCGCATCTCGTCGGTCGGCTCGCCGACGGGGACGGTGCGGGTGATGTCGGTGGTGCCGTCGACATATTGCCCGCCCGAATCGACCAAATAGAGGCTGCCCGGCTCCAGCTTGCGGTTGGTCTTTTCGCTCGACCGGTAATGGACGATGGCGCCGTTCGGCCCCGCCCCGGAAATCGTGTCGAACGACAGGTCGCGGAGCTCGGGGTTTTCGCGGCGGAGCGATTCCAGCCGATCCGAAGCGGTCAGCTCGTCGACTTCGCCCTTCGGCGCCTCATTTTCGATCCAGCGCAGGAACTTGGCGATTGCCGCCCCGTCGCGCTGCTGCGCCGCTTTCTGTCCGGCAATCTCCACCGGATTCTTGATCGCGCGCGGTAGCACGGTCGGGTCGCGGACGGCGACGACCCGCGCCCCGGCCTTTTCGAGGCCGTCGAAGATGGCCGCGACGGCCCGCTCCGGATCGACGGCCACGGCCTTGTCCCTGAATTCGGTCAGCGCCCCCTGGAACGCATCGCGCTCGTGCAGCCGGACTCCGTTGCCCAGATGCTGGCGGACTTCCGGCCCGACCTTTTCGCCGGCGACGAACAGGTCGGCGGTGCCATCGGCATGGACGATCGCGTAGGCCAGGGCGACGGGCGTCCGGGACACGTCCTGGCCGCGGACGTTGAACGTCCAGGCGATTGAATCGAGCGCCGACAGGACGGCGGCATCGGCCCCCTGCTTCGCCAGCCAGTCGGCGATGTCGTGGCGCTTCTCCGCCGAATTGCGGCCGGCGTAGCGCTCCGGCTGGACGATCAGCTGCGCCTTGGACGCTTCCGGGCGATCCTGCCAGACCTTGTCGATCGGGTTACGGTCGACGGCGACCAGTTCGGCGCCCCGGGACTTAAGGCCCGCCGCGGCCCGCTTCACCCAGTCGCGGCTGTGCAACCAGGGGTCGTAGCCGATCCGCGCCCCGCTCGGCGCATGCTGCTCGAGCCATTCGGTGACGCTGGTCTCCGGCACCGACTGATAGCTCCAGTCGTCGGCGCTGACCTGCGTGCGCACCTGCAGCGTGTAGCGGCCGTCGACGAAGATCGCGGCTTCCTCGGGCAGCACCACAGCCGACCCGGCCGAGCCTTCGAAGCCCGTCAGCCAGGCCAGCCGCTGGGCGTAGCTGCCGACATATTCGCTCATATGCTCGTCGGTCAGCGGCACGACGAAGCCGTCAAGGCGGTCGGCTTTGAGTT
The DNA here is from genome assembly GCA_035699505.1 of Sphingomicrobium sp. Taxonomy (GTDB): domain Bacteria; phylum Pseudomonadota; class Alphaproteobacteria; order Sphingomonadales; family Sphingomonadaceae; genus Sphingomicrobium. The sequence goes on from DASSPS010000057.1 coordinate 75,294, forward strand.
GCTCGCGAAGGGCCTTGAGGCGATCTGCATAAGAGGACATTGCAACTCCCGTTCGTCCCGAGCTTGTCGAGGGACTGTCTTTGCCTTCAGGGCGCTTACAAGAAAAGGCAGAGCTTCGACAGGCTCAGCCCGAACGGAGAATGGGCTTGGCTGATCCAGAAACCCCTCACGCAGAGCAACGGCCTTTCACCCAGGAGCGGCACGGCGTCACCCTCGACGACCCGTACCACTGGCTGCGCGACCCGAATTATCCGCAGGTCGGCGACCCGGACATCCTCGCCTATCTCACCGCCGAGAACGATTATTTCCAGGCCCGGATGCAGCCGCACCAGGGCCTCGTCACCGACCTGTTCGAGGAGATGAAGGGGCGGATCAAGGAAGACGAAAGCTCGGTCCCGATCGGCGACGGCGACTGGCTCTACTGGTGGGCGTTCAAGCCCGGGGCGCAATATCGCACCTGGTACCGAAAGGCAGTCGGCGGCGGCGATGACCAGGTCATCTTCGACGAGCCGGCCGAGGCCGAGGGCAAGGACTATTTCAAGCTCGACGCGATCGAGGTCAGTCCGGACGGCCGGCTGATCGCTTACACTGTCGACGATAATGGCTCGGAACGGTTCAGGCTCCGCATCCGCGACCTGGCCACCGGCCAGGATCTGGAGACCGTCACCGACATCGCCATCGGCTCGCCCGTCTGGTCGGCCGACAGCGAGGGCGTCGTCTTTACCGAGGTCAACGATCAGTGGCGCAGCTACCGCGCCCGCTATCATCGCATCGGCGCGCCCCTGTCCGAGACCGTCACTCTCTATGAGGAAACCGAGGAACTGGGCTTCTCGGTCGACCTCGGCCGCTCGCAGGACAGGTCGCTGATCTTCATCTCGACCGGCGACAACGTCACCAGCGAGGTCCGCTTCGCGCCGGCGGACGATCCGGGCGGACCGCTGACCATGATTTCGCCCCGCCGGCCCGGCCGGCAATATTCCGCCGACGCCTCGCATGGCCGGCTGTGGATCCTGACCAACGACGAGCATCCCAATTTCCGGCTGGCGGAGGCCGATCCCGCCGCCCCCGGGAATTGGACGACGGTCATTCCCGGCTCGGACCGGGCCTATCTGCGCAGCCACCGCGCCTATCGCGACCATCTGGCGCTGGGCACGCGGGTCGACGGCCTCGATCAGCTCATCCTGCGCACCTATGCCGGCGCTGAAACCCGGATCCCGTTCGCCGAAGCCAGCTACACCGCCGGCTTTTCCGGCAATCCGGAATACGCTCCGGCGGCCTATCGGCTGCACTATGCGTCGATGGTCACGCCGACCACCATCTATGATTACCATCCGGCCACCGGCGAGCTTGAGGTCCTGAAGGTCCAGGAAATTCCGTCGGGCTACGACCCTTCGCAATACCGGACGGAGCGGCTGATGATCGCGGCTCGCGACGGCAAGTCCGTGCCGGTTTCGATCGTCTATCCGGCCGATTTCCCAAGGAACGGTTCGGGCAAGCTCTTCCTCTACGCCTACGGCGCCTACGGCATCGCCATCCCGCCCGGCTACTCGGTGACCCGCACCAGCCTGCTCGATCGCGGCTGGGCCTTCGCCATCGCCCATATCCGCGGTGGCGACGACCTTGGCTACAGCTGGTATCTCGACGGCAAGCTCGACAAGCGCACCAACACGTTCAACGACTTCATCGATGCCGCCGAGGGCCTGATCTCCGCCGGCTTCACGCGGCCTGGCAAGATCGCCATCCAGGGCGGCTCGGCGGGCGGCGAACTGATGGGCGTGGTGGCCAACTGGCGGCCCGACCTGTGGGGCGCGATCATCGCCGACGTGCCCTTCGTCGACGTGCTCAACACCATGCTCGACGACACGCTGCCGCTGACCCCGGGCGAATGGCCGGAATGGGGCAACCCGATCACCGACAAGGCCGCCTTCGACCTGATCCGGAGCTACAGCCCCTACGACAATGTCGAGGCGAAGCCCTACCCGCCGATGCTGATCACCGGCGGCATCAATGACCCGCGGGTTACCTATTGGGAGCCGGCCAAGTGGGCGGCAAAGCTTCGCGCCACCAAGACCGACGACAATCTGCTGCTTCTGAAGATCAACATGGGCGCCGGCCACGGCGGCAAGTCCGGCCGATGGGAGCATATCCGCGAAATCGCCGAGGCCTACGCCTTCGCGCTGTCCCAGGTGAAGTGAGGTGACCCGCCCCACGTTCACCATGGACTTCGTCGCCGGGCCCGAGCACATCGACGAGCTTGGCCATGTCAACAATGCCGTCTGGGTGCAGTGGATCCAGGAGATCGCCGTTGCCCACTGGCGGAGCATCGCCTCGCCCGAGCATGACGACGCCTATTTCTGGGTCGTCGTCCGGCACGAGATCGATTATCTCCGCGCCGCCGTCGAAGGCGATCGGGTGACCGCGAAGACCTGGGTCGGCGAGTCGCCCAAGGGCGCGCGCTTCGACCGTTTCGTGGAGATGACCGGCAATGACGGGCGTCCCTGCGTCCGGGCTCGGACCCACTGGGCGATCATCGACAAGGCGAGCGGCCGGCCGATCCGCGTGCCGCCCGAAGTGATAGCGCCGTTCCTCGACTGAATTCGCTGTCCTATTTGGCGATCCCGCGCCAGACCGGCGCCATGACCTGGTTCGATTCCCAGATCGTCGGCTCCTGCACTTTCATGGATTATGTTAAACGAACCCGGAAGGACACGGGTACGTGGCGCGTCTTTCGTGTCTTTCCGCCCGGTCGGTTGCGGTTGACGAACCGGCCGAATCAGCGCCACGGCGACGCCCTATGACCAAGCCCGTCCTCTACGATTATTTCCGGTCGTCCGCCGCCTACCGAGTGCGGATCGCGCTCAACCTCAAGGGCGTGGACTATGATCAGCGCCAGGTCGACCTGCGCGCCGGCGACCAGAAAAGCGCCGATTATCGCGCGCTGAACCCCCAGGGCCTGGTGCCGATGCTGGAGATTGACGGCCACCGGCTCACGCAAAGCCTGGCGATCATCAATTATCTCGACTTGCGCTATCCCAACCAGCCGCTGATTCCGGCCCTGGCTGCGGAGCGCGCCCATGTCGTGGCGATGGCGATGACGATCGCCTGCGACATCCACCCGCTGAACAATCTGCGGGTACTGAACTATTTGAAGGCCGAACTCGGCCATTCGCAGGACGAGGTCGACCGCTGGTACGCGCACTGGGTGACCGAGGGCCTGGCCGCGCTCGAGGCGATGGCGAAGCCGCGAGCCGGCGACTTCCTGTTCGGCAACGCCCCGACCGGCGCCGACGTCTGCCTGGTGCCGCAACTGTACAATGCCCGCCGGTTCAACGTCCCGCTCGACGATTATCCGACCCTGCTGCGCGCCGACGCAAATGCCGCTAGGATAGAGGCCTTTGCCAGGGCGCATCCGGACAGGCAGGAGGCCGAGCAATGAATCGGGTCGACAACATCAATCGGGGAATGGAAGGTCTCAAGGCCTTGGAGGCCGTCGACATTCCAAGCCTGCAGGGCAAGGTCAGCGACGAGGAATGGGCGATCCGGGTCGATCTGGCCTGCGCCTACCGGATGGTCGCCCATTACGGCTGGGACGACCTGATTTTTACCCACCTGTCCGCCCGAATCCCGGGGCCGGAGCACCATTTCCTCCTCAACCCGTACAATCTGATGTTCGAGGAGGTGACCGCTTCGTCGCTGGTCAAGGTCGACACCTGCGGCAATCCGGTGGATCCGACGCCCTTCATCACCAATCCGGCCGGCTTCACCATCCATTCGGCGATCCACATGGCGCGTGAGGACGCCCAGGCGGTCATGCACCTGCACACGCCAGCCGGCCAGGCGGTCAGCGCCCATGAGGAAGGTCTTCTGCCGCTGACCCAGACGGCGATGCTGGTCCGCTCCGACCTCGCCTTCCACGACTATGAAGGCGTCGCCACTGATCTCGACGAGCGCGAGCGGCTGGTCGCTGACCTCGGCGACAAAGGCGGCATGATCCTGCGCAATCACGGCACCCTCGCCGTCGGGGCAACAGTCGGCGAATGTTTCGTGAAGCTCTATTTCATCGAGCGCGCCTGCCAGGCGCAGATCATGGCGCTGTCGGCCGGGGACAGGGTCAGCAACCCGCCGCAAGGCACGCCCGAGCTTGCCGCCGAGCAGGGCTCGGTCGGACTCAAGCTCGCCGCCAACCTCCTCGCCTGGCCGGCGCTCAAGCGCAAAGCCTTTCGCCTCGATCCGAGCTTCGCGACTTGACTTTCCTCCCCACGATTTCGTGGGGAGGGGAACCATCCGGAGGATGGTGGAGGGGTCTGTTAAGGTCGAAAAAACCCCTCCACCAGCTACGCTGGTTCCCCTCCCCGAGAAAGCTCGGGGAGGAATGATGACGAAAGCCGCCAACATCCTCGACTATCGCGCGCTGGCGAAAGCGCGGCTGCCGCATTTCCTGTTCGAATATCTCGACGGCGGCTCCTACGCCGAGGTGACGCTGCGGCGGAATGTCGAGGATCTGGCGGCCGTGACCCTCAAGCAGCGGGTGCTTCGCGACGTCTCGGCGATCGACCTGACGGCCGAATTGTTCGGCCAGCGCTGGTCGCTGCCGGTCGGTCTCGGCCCGGTCGGCATGGCCGGCATGTATGCGCGGCGCGGCGAATTGCAGGCCGCCCGCGCCGCCGCCTCGGCCAATGTCCCCTTCGCCCTTTCGACCCTGTCAGTCTGCGGGCTGCAGGAAGTGGTCGCCGGCGCCGGCCGGCCGGTCTGGCAGCAGCTTTACATGATCAAGGACCGCGGCTTCCTCGACGCCCTGCTGAGCCAGGCGCGCGAAGCGGATTGCGGCGCGCTGTTGCTGACGGTCGACCTGCCGGTGTCCGGCAGCCGCTACCGCGATGTCCGCTCCGGCCTGTCAGCGCCGGCGGGGTTCGCCAGCCGCTTTCGCCGCTTCTGTCAGGCGATTCCGCGTCCGCTATGGACCTGGAACGTCGGCATCCACGGCCGGCCCCACGGGCTCGGCAACCTCAAGCCGGTGCTTGGCGCGAAAAGCGGCCTTGAGGATTATTTCGGCTGGATCGGCGACAATTTCGACGCATCGCTTACCTGGGACGATCTCGACTGGGTCCGACAGCGCTGGCCGGGCCCGCTGGTTCTCAAGGGCATCCTCGATCCCGAAGACGCCCGCGAGGCGATCGTCCGCGGAGTCGATGCAATCCTCGTCTCCAACCATGGCGGCAGGCAACTTGACGGCGCCATGTCGACCGCCCGCGCCCTCCCCGCCATCGCCGACGCGGTCGACGGCAGGCTACCGGTCCTGGCCGACGGCGGGGTTCGTTCCGGTCTCGACGTGGTCCGGATGCTCGCGCTGGGCGCCGACTTCGTCCTGCTCGGCCGGTCCTGGGTTTATGCCCTGGCTGGGGGTGGCGGCGCCGGCGTCGCCCACGCCCTCAAGTTGTTCGAGGCCGAGATGCGCGTCGCCATGGCGCTGACCGGGGTGACACGCATCGACGCGATCGACGCCGAGATCATCGCCGATGGGCGCTTGCCCTTTCGGCAACCCCCATCTATCTAGCCGCGGCCTTGGCTCCCGCCGCGACCGACTTGTCGCATCCGCGGGTTCCGGTCGGGGAGTAGCTCAGCCTGGTAGAGCACTGTCTTCGGGAGGCAGGGGCCGGAGGTTCGAATCCTCTCTCCCCGACCATAGCTTTTGCTCAACGGCCCAGCGCCGCGAGCCACTCCTCGAAGCGCACGAACTTCTCGCGAGGGGAGCCAGGGCGGGCGCGGCCGGTTTCCGTCTCCTCGATCCGGCGCCAGTCATCGAAATCGGTGGGCCTGACGCCGCGCGCGTCGAGCAAGGCCTTCAGCCCGCCTGCTCCGCCTTTCCCGCCGTCGCTGCCGGAGGGCATGGCGGTTGCGATCAGCCCGGCGACCTCATAGCCGTCGGGCCGGTTGGTGCCGATGGTGCCGGTCGGCCCGCGCCGCGCCCAGCCGACCGCGTAAAGACCTTCGGCGATTCTGCCGCCGTCGTTGAGGAACTTGCCGCCGCGCTCGTCATACGGAACGCCCTCGATCGGCGGGGTCGAATAACCGATCGACGACACGACCAACGTCGCCGGCACGGCATAGGTCTCGCCGGTGCCACGCGCCGCGCCATGCTCGTCAAGCTCGGTCCGCTCGACGATCACCCGCTCGGCGCCGCCATCGCCTTCGATGGCGACCGGGCGGGCAAAGAAGTCGAACACCATTCGCTTCGGCTTGGCCGGGTCGGGGGGCGTCGCCGCGAAATCGCGCAGGATCGTAATTGACTTGCGGTGGCCGGGCTCGAGCGTCTCGTCGGCCACGGGCGGCGGAAAGTCGGCGGGGTCGACGACCGGCGAGGATTGCTCGAGATGGCCAAGCTCGCCCAGCTCCTTGGGAGTCATGGCGATCTGGTGGGGCCCGCGGCGGCCGAGGATGGTGACCGTCCGGATCGCCGACTGATCAAGCGCGTCGAGCGCATGGTTGACGATGTCCGACCCCTCGAACTCGGCGCGGGTCTTGGACAGGATCCGGGCGCAGTCGAGGGCGACATTGCCATTGCCGACCACGACGGCATTCTCTCCGTCCAACGGCGGATCAAGATCGGCGAAGTCGGGATGGCCGTTGTACCAGCCGACGAATTCGGCCGAGCCGACAACGCCCGGCAGATCCTCCCCCGGAATGCCGAGCCTTCGGTCGACCGGCGCTCCGGTGGCGAGCACGACCGCGTCATACAGGTCAAGCAGTTCGGCTACCGACACGTCACGGCCAAGCGTGACATTGCCTACGAAACCGACGCCCGCGGTCTCGGCAACCTTGTCGTAGCGCTTCGACACGGCCTTCAACGACTGGTGGTCGGGGGCGACGCCGAACCGGATCAGGCCATAGGGCACGGGATAACGGTCGATGACGTCGATCCGCGCCTTGTCGCCATAGGCCTTGGCCAGCGCTTCGGCGGTGTAGAAACCCGCCGGCCCCGAGCCGACAATCGCGAAATGCCGCATCTATCCTCCCGTCATTGCAAGCGTAGCGGCGAAGCGGCCACAGGCCAACCAATCCAGCGGCGCAACTGGATTGCCGCAATGACGAGCTAGTCGCGCTTGTCTTCCAGCAGCAAGTCGCCCTTCTTTTGGAGCATCGTTTCGATCGGCTTGGCGAACATGCCGAGCAAACCGGGCAAAAGGACGCGCACGCGGACCACGCTGTCCTCGACTCCAATCAGCGTCTCGACCCGCTGGCCCATCGCCGTCACGTCGAGCTTGAGCTGATCACCCGACCAGTGCGACTCGACTTCGGCGGCACCACCCGGGACATGATCCTTCAGCTTGTGGACGTTGCCGGCGATCCGCCGCCGCGCTTCTTCCTTGCCGAGCTTGTGCGGCAGGTCGACCTGTATTGGTTGGCTCATACAGCTCAAATGAGCGTCCCGACCCCGCTTTTCAAGCGGTGACAATCGGCTAGGCTGGGCGAATGCCCCTGCTGATGCTTGCCGCCGCTCTGTCCCAACCGGGAGCCACCCCTGAGCAACCCTATAATCCGACCGCGCCGTACGTCATCGTCGGCCAGGATGAGCCGGGCTATCGCAGCTGGTATCTGGCCGCGTCCTGGCGCGGGCCGTGGGTCCGGAGCTTCAACGACTATCTGGCCGCGCAGGGCGTCGCCGGCGTGGTGCCGACATGGCAGCTGCTGCGCACCGCGTCAGACTGGTACAAATGCGGCGACCAGGCGTTCGAATTGCCGCCGATGAGTGAATGGCCCAACCTCGCCAATTCGCTGCGCTTCGTCCGCGACGTGGTGCAGCCGGCGGTTGGACCGGTCGAGGCGGTGTCCGTCTATCGCAATCCAGCCCTCAACACCTGCGCTGGGGGAGCTCAGGAAAGTGCCCACCGCTACGGCCAGGCCATGGACCTTGTTCCGTTGACCCCGACCACCCGCGAAGAGCTGATGGCGCGCCTGTGCGCCGCTCACCGGCAGCGCGGCGAGCCTTATGCGGCGGGACTCGGCTTTTATGTCGGCCTGCGCTTCCATGTGGACACGCGGCGCTTCCGACGCTGGGGCGTCGAACCGTCGATCGAGGCGACTTGCCTGCCGATTCCCCAAGCTCCCCAGCCGGTCTCACCCACCGAACGGGGCCTGCGTCGTTGAGGTCCGCCGTTCGCAGAATTCCGCTGGAGCTTGCGTCATTTAAGCTCTGCATCGCCTTCGGGAATAGAAGAGGGGAAGTATCGTGAAGCGAGCGCTGATCGCGGCCGCCTTGGCCATCGCCGGCTGTTCGAGGCAAGGCGGCGAGCAGTCCGCCGCGCCGGAATTTTCGAGCGACCGGATGAAGGCCGACGTCGCCTTCCTCGCCGACGACAAGCTGGAAGGCCGCTTCACTGGCAGTTCCGGCTATATGGCGGCGGCCAAATATGTGTCCGACCAGTTCGCCGAGATCGGGTTGAACCCGGGCAACAATGGCAGCTGGTACCAGCAGGTGCCCTTCGCCGAAGCCAGACGCAAACCGGGTGAACCGTCCTACATCCGCATCGGCGACCGTGAATTCCCCAACGGGGTCGACGTTGTCATGACACCCAACGGCGCCTTTCCCGACCAGAGCATGGACGTCGAGGCCGTGTTCGTCGGTTATGGCATCGACGGGCCCGAGATCGGTTCTAACGATTATGCCGGCATGGATGTGCGCGGAAAGGTCGCGGTCGTGCTCTTCCCCTTCCCCAAGGGCGCGCCGAGCGAGACCGCGGCCCACATGCTCAACGAGAAAGCGGCGATGGCCAAAAGGCATGGCGCAGTCGGCCTGCTGTCAATCCACACGCCGGTCCGCGAGAAGGTGATCAAGTGGGAACTGATGGGCGACCGGGCGAACCAGCCGGACGTCAAGTGGATCGGCGAGGACGGCAAGCCGCGCTATCCGGGCCCAAACCTGCCGCTCTCGGCGACGCTTGGACCGAAAGCCGCTCAGGCGTTGTTCGAAGGCGAAGCGACCCCGCTGGCGCAAATCTATGCCGAGATGGACAAGGACGGCGGCAAACCGAAAGGTTTCGCGCTCAAGAAGATGTTGCATATCGAGCGGCACAGCAATGTACGCCGCATGCAGAGTCCCAACGTCATCGGCGTTCTGGAGGGCAGCGACCCGGCGCTCAGACACGAATATATCGTGCTCAGCGCGCACCTCGACGCCCTGGGTCGGGTCAAGCCGGAAAATGGCGACGATATCGTCAACGGCGCCATGGACAATGCCATGGGTGTAGCCACCATGCTGGAGGTCGCCCGCGCCTTCGCGAAGGATGGCAAGCGGCCCAAAAGATCAATCCTGTTCGCGGCCCTGACCGGCGAGGAGCAAGGCCTGCTGGGCGCGGAATATCTGGCGTCGCATCCGGTGATCGGCGCCGGCAAGGTGGTCGGCCTGGTAAACCTCGACATGCCGATCGTCACCTACGACTTCCAGGATCTGGTCGCGTACGGAGCCGAGCATTCGACCATCAGCCAGGCGGTGGCGCGTGCTGCCCGGGCGGTGGGAATCAGGCTGACGCCCGATCCGGCGCCAGAGCAGGTCAGTTTCGTCCGCACCGACCATTATCCGTTCGTCAAGGCGGGGGTTCCGGCTGTCTCTCTCGATCTCGGCCCGGCAGGCCCCGGCGCCAAAGCTACCGAGGACTTCATAGCCAACCATTATCACCGCGTCAGCGACGACATGAAGCTGCCGTTTCACTGGGCCGGCGCGGCCAGATTTGCGAAGATCAATTATCTGATCGCGCGTGAGCTGACCGACGGCTCGGACGCGCCGCGCTGGTACAATGGCGACTATTTCGGCGAACAGTTCGCCAAGGCAGCACCCAAGGCAAATCGGTGACCTGGGCTCACGGACTTGAGTTAGCGTTTTACGCCGCCATATCACCCCCACACGAGGGGTAGGTTATGGATCTGGAGAAGCTAACCGTCCGCGCCCGCGGTTTCCTGCAGGCGGCACAAACCATCGCGGCGCGCGAGAATCATCAGCGTATCGCACCGGCGCATCTGCTCAAGGCGCTGCTCGACGACGAGCAGGGCATGGCGGCCGGGCTGATCAACGCCGCCGGCGGCGACGGCAAGGCCGCACAGCGCGAGGCCAATGCGCTCCTCGAGAAGATTCCTGCCGTCACCGGCAGCGGTGCGACCAGCGCTCCAGGCCTCGACGGGGACACGATCCGGATTCTCGACCAGGCCGCAGAGGTCGCGAAGAAGGCGGGCGATAGCTACGTCACGGTGGAGCGGATTCTGCTGGCGATGGCGCTTGCGAAGGGCATGGATGTCGCTGCGGCCCTGGCCAAGGCCGGGCTGACCCCACAGAACCTGAACGCCGCCATCGAGAAAGTGCGCGGCGGCCGGACGGCCGACACACAGGGCGCCGAGGACCGCTATGATGCGCTCAAGAAATATACCCGCGACCTGACCGAGGCGGCGCGCGACGGCAAGCTGGACCCGGTCATCGGCCGCGACGAGGAGATCCGCCGCACCATCCAGGTGCTGGCGCGGCGGACCAAGAACAATCCGGTGCTGATCGGCGAGCCGGGCGTCGGCAAGACCGCCATCGCCGAAGGGCTGGCGCTGCGCATCGCCAACGGCGACGTGCCGGACACACTGAAGGACCGGCGGCTACTCAGCCTAGACATGGGCAGCCTGATCGCCGGCGCGAAATACCGCGGCGAGTTCGAGGAGCGCCTGAAAGGCGTGCTCGACGAGGTCAAGCAGGCGGCGGGCGAAATCATCCTGTTCATCGACGAGATGCACACGCTCGTCGGCGCCGGGAAGAGCGAGGGCGCGATGGACGCCTCCAACCTGATCAAGCCGTCGCTGGCGCGCGGCGAGCTCCACTGCATCGGCGCCACCACGCTCGACGAATATCGCAAGCATGTCGAAAAGGACGCGGCGCTGGAGCGCCGGTTCCAGCCGGTATTCATCGGCGAGCCAACTGTGCCCGACACCATTTCCATCCTGCGCGGGCTCAAGGAGAAATATGAGCTGCACCATGGCGTTCGGATCACCGACGCGGCGATCGTCGCCGCTGCGACGCTTTCCCACCGCTACATTTCCGACCGCTTCCTGCCGGACAAGGCGATCGACCTGATGGACGAGGCCGCGAGCCGGATCCGGATGGAAGTCGAGAGCAAGCCCGAGGAGATCGAAAATCTCGACCGGCGGATCATGCAGCTCAAGATCGAGCGCGAAGCGTTGAAGAAGGAACAGGATCCGGCATCCAGGGACCGGCTGGTCAAGCTGGAATCGGAACTTGCCAACCTGGAACAGCAATCCTCGGAGCTGACGTCGCGCTGGCAAGCGGAGAAGGAGAAGATCGCGGCCGAGGCAAAGCTCAAGGAAGCGATCGACCATGCCCGGCTCGAGCTTGAGCAGGCGCAGCGGGGCGGTGACCTCGCCAAGGCCGGCGAGCTTCAATACGGGCGCATTCCTGAGCTTGAGAAGCAGCTCGGCGAGGCCCAGGCGGCGAGCGCCCATGCCATGCTCCGCGAGGAAGTCACCGACCAGGATATCGCCGCCGTCGTCAGCCGCTGGACCGGCATTCCCGTCGAACGGATGATGGAGGGCGAGCGCGAGAAATTGCTCAACATGGAAGCCGCGATTGGTGCAAGGGTCATCGGCCAGGACGAGGCGGTCAAGGCCGTCTCCACCGCCGTTCGCCGCGCCCGCGCCGGCTTGCAGGATCCCAATCGTCCGCTGGGCTCCTTCCTGTTCCTCGGCCCGACCGGCGTCGGCAAGACCGAGCTCACCAAGGCGCTCGCCGAATTCCTGTTCGACGACGCCCACGCCATGGTCCGAATCGACATGAGCGAGTTCATGGAGAAACATTCAGTTGCTCGGCTGATCGGCGCGCCGCCGGGCTATGTCGGCTATGAGGAAGGCGGGGTCCTCACCGAAGCCGTCCGCCGCCGCCCCTACCAGGTCGTGCTGTTTGACGAGGTCGAGAAGGCTCACGGCGACGTGTTCAACATCCTCCTCCAGGTCCTCGACGACGGCCGCCTGACCGACGGCCAGGGCCGCACCGTCGACTTCACAAACACGCTCATTATCCTCACCTCTAACCTCGGCAGTCAGTATCTCGCCAGCCTCGGCGAGGACGAGAATCCGACCAATGTCGAGGCGCAGGTGATGGAAGTGGTGCGAGGCCATTTCCGGCCCGAATTCCTCAACCGGCTGGACGAGATCATCCTGTTCCACCGGCTGTCCGCAAGCCACATGGGGCCGATTGTCGACATCCAGATCCAGCGGCTGGGCAAGCTGCTCGAGGACCGCAAGATCAGGGTCGAGCTGACCGACGGCGCCCGCGCCTGGCTTGGGCGGGTCGGCTACGACCCGGTCTATGGCGCCCGGCCCCTGAAGCGGGCGGTCCAGAAATATCTGCAGGACCCGCTGGCCGACGCCCTGCTTGCGGGGCGTGTCCATGACGGCGACACGGTCAGGGTGGAGGAGGGCGACGGCGGCCTAGTATTGACCACCGGCAAGGAGGTCGAGGCGGCTTAGGGGATGGGCGAGGATTGGCGGGCGCTCGGATTATGCTGGCGCGCTGGCGGCTAACGAAAAGGCGATCGAGCTTGGCGCTCGCGGTGCCGAGAAAGTCCACGTCAATCGGGCCGTTATATATTCCGTGCCAAGTCTATTGCCACTTCCGAGGGCCGCGCTGACGCGCCGCCGCGGCTGCGGCCAGTCGTGACTGGACTTCCGAGGCGGCACTAGCCATGCCGCCGATTAGGCATATGCCCAATTGGACGCCAGCAAGGTGCAGGACTCGACGCCATTGACTGCAGATTCCGCTTTGGGACCGGAGTGGCTGGCACATCGCTACGATGAGACCAGCGACCAGTTGCGGTTCGTCGACTATGATCGGGCGACCCGCGCATCGGTGCCGTTCCTGACCGATCAATATCTGCCGCCGCGACCCTTCCGGCCCCTTGGCCGGAACGAAGCGCGCGCCGCGGCGCCGGCCACCGCGCCGATCCATTTTATTTTTCATTCCGGGTTCTGCTGCTCGACCCTGCTGGCCGCCTGTTTGGATCAGCCGGGGCTGGCGACCAGCTTTAGTGAACCAATGATCCTCAATGACATCGTTGGCTGGCGTACCCGCGGCGCAGTGCCTGCGGCCGTCGGACGGCTACTTGACGATGCGCTCGCCTTGCTGGCGCGACCATTCCCGGGGGACGGGGCAGCAATCATCAAGCCTTCGACAATCGTCAACGGCCTGGCTTCGGCCGTTCTGCAGCTGCGCCGCGACGCACAGGCAATCTGCATCCATGCTCCGCTCGAGGATTTCGTCACCTCGATCGCCAAGAAGGGGCTGGACGGGCGACTGTGGGCCCGCGAGCTGTTTCTCGCGATGCGGCGCCAGGGACTTACGCACAGGCTGGGCTTTGATGATTCAGCCACATTCGGACAGACCGACCTGCAAATCGCCGCCTTGGCCTGGCTCGGACAGCAGGCGCTGTTTGCCGACCTGGCTGACGCCTTCCCGGAACGCGCCAGAACCATCAGCAGCGTCCAGTTTCTGGCCGACCCTGAAGAGACGCTTCGCGCTGCCGGAGCCTTGTTCGGATTGACTGTCGGAAAGGCGCAGCTCGAAGCGGCGCGGAGCGGCCCGATGCAGCGTAATTCGAAGGACATGAGGCAATTCAGGGACGCGGACAGGGACCAGGAATATGAGCGCGCCCGCCAGACCTATGGTGATGAGATCACCAAGGTCGCGATCTGGGCAGCGGAAGTCGCGAAGGCGGCTTCGTTGCCGCTGAACCTTCCCAACTCTTTGCTGTGCGGAGCCTAAGAAAGTTATGCCGCCATCCGCGCAGGAACTGCAGGCCACCGCGCGACGGGGCGTCGAAGCGATGCAGCGCGGCGCATATTCCGAAGCCCGCCAGTCGTTCGAGGAGGTTCTGGCGAACGGTGCGAAAACGTCGCAATTGTGGCTCCTGCTGGCCGAAGCTTGTTTCCGCATGCCTGATGACCGGCGCGCGCAGGAGGCGCTCGACGAAGTCTTGAAGGTGGAGCCGCGCAACCCCTTCGCATTGATCATGAAAGGCGACCTTTTTCGCCGGGCTGGCGATGACCAGGCTGCTATTCCCTACTATCGCTGGGCCGTGGGCGCGGTCGGTGGCCAAACCAGTCTGCCCGGCGACTTGCCGCAACGGGTCGAGGCGGCGCGGCAGGCCATTGCGGACATCGAAATGCAGTTCGAAGCGCACCTCAGCGGTCGGCTGAGCGAGGCGGGGATCGTGGAAATCCCGCCGCGGATGCGTGAAGCGCTCGCGATCGCGGCCGGCCGGCAGGCCGTCTATCTTCAGCAACCGACCAGTTTTTACTATCCGGGTCTGCCCAACATCGCCTGGTACCACCCAGCGCAATTCCCCTGGGTCAAAGCCTTCGAGGATGCCGCCGGGCAGATGGCTGCGGAAGTTCGGCAGATCCTGGACGAGGGGGCCGGAATACACCCTTACGTCCAGGCACCGAAAGACAGGCCGTCCAAGGGCCACGCTCTGCTCGACGATCCTCGCTGGAGCGCATTTTACCTTTGGCAGGACGGCATGCGGGTGGAGGAAAACGCCGAACGATGCCCGACGGCGATGCGGCTCCTGGAGAGTCCCCCGATCCCGCGTATTCCCGGGCGGTCGCCGATGGCCATGGTCTCGATCCTCCGGCCGGGCACCCATATCCCGCCTCATACGGGGATGCTGAACAGTCGGCTGATCTGCCATATCCCGCTAATCGTTCCGGACGGGTGCCGGCTGCGGGTTGGTGCAGAAACCCGTGCCGTCACTTTCGGCAAGGCGATGATCTTCGACGACAGCATCGAGCATGAGGCATGGAATGACAGTGAGTCTGACCGGGCGGTGCTCCTCTTTGAGATCTGGCGACCGGAACTGGACGAGCAGGAACGGCTTGCGCTGTCGGCGGTATACGGCGCCATCCGCGCCTATCGCGACAGTGATGGATAGGTCATGATTCGCCAGGTTCGCCCCTAATGGCGCCAACGCTGCACGATGCGCGATCAATGGCCATGGCGGGCCGCGATCAGGAGGCCGTCCGGATCATTCGGGAGTTGGCTGCGGCCGGCGACCGCGATGCTTTGTTCATGCTGGCGGAAATGACCTGGCGTGGTGGCCTGGTCGACCAGGACAGTTACGCCGCGCGCAGGCTTTACGAGACCGCACGCGGTCACCGCCGGGCGGAAGCCTATGCGACGAACTTGCTCGCCAGCGGAATCGCTGGCCCCAGGGATTGGCAGGCGGCTCTCCGGCGATTGAAATCCGAAGCAGCCCGCGACCCGGTGCGGCGGCGCACGTTAGACCTGATCAAGGCAATGGATTTGGATGCGAAGGGCGATCCGCGGTCCGTCCCGGAGGCGCAGGCGCTATCGGAAACCCCATTTGCGATCCTGTTCCCGAAGCTGGTGAGCGCCGCCGAGTGCCGGTACCTGATCGCCTTGGCGGAGCCGACATACCAGCCGTCGATGGTCTACGATGACCAGCGCCAACTGGTGCGTGACCCGATCCGCACGTCGGACGGCTCGACGGTCCACTGGCTGATCGAGGATCCCGCCGTCCAGGCCGTCAACCGGCGGATCGCCGCGGCAAGCGGAACGGCCTATGAGGCCGGCGAAACGCTGCAGTCGCTACGCTACTTCCCCGGTCAGGAATATCGGCCGCACTTCGACTTCGTGCCAGGCGATAACCAGCGGCTGTGGACGGCCCTGATCTATCTAAACGACGATTATGAGGGCGGGGAGACCGAGTTCGTTCGAACCGGACTCAAAGTGCGCGGATCACGCGGAGACGTGTTGCTGTTCCGAAGTGCGACTGAGCAGGGAGAACTGGAGCCTTTGTCCGAGCATGCCGGCCTGCCGGTGACGAGCGGAGTGAAATATCTGGCGACCCGCTGGATCCGCGAGAAGCGCTGGATCCCCTGACCCCGTAATCTTCAGCATTGGACAAAGATAAAGGGCGGGCCCGAAGGACCCGCCCCAAATCTTGATAACGGATCGTACTTAGAACTTGATCCGGGCCGTTGCAGCGTAACGGCGACCCAATACGTCGTAGGTCGACGGGAAGGTGTTGCCGCTGTTGGCGGTGGTCGAACCGGCGTTCGCGCCAAGGATCGGCGGCTGCTTGTCGAATAGGTTGAATGCAGACAAGGTCAGCTCGAAATGATCGGTCACGTTGAACCGTGCCGACAGGTCGAAATAATCGAACGCCGGGATCCGGTTGAAGTTGACCGACGTTCCGACCAACGGCCCGCCGCCAGTGATTGTACCCTCGTACAGCGAGCCTTCCGGATTGCCGGCAAACTCATATTTGAACTTCGAAATGTGCCGCCACAGCAGGGACAGATCGACATGCTTGAATGACAATGTCGTTCGCTGGTTCCAGCTGAACTCCGGCTGCAGCTGACCAACCGCGATACCGCAGTTGGCGCTGTAGATACCCGGGCAATTCGGCGGGCCGCTCGTGTCCAGCGGATTGGCGTCAAATTCGGCGTGACGCGTCCAGTTTCCGGCAAAGTTGAGGATAAGATCCGCAAAGCCGACATCCCGACGGTAGTTCATCGTCAGGTCGAAACCGTCGGTGAACAATTCGCCAGCGTTGGTCAGCGGCAACGGCAAGCCCGGAGTCGTCGCCGGCGAACCGCTGAGCCGACCCGAGTCAGGGTCACGCCGGATGGCCGTGCAAGCCGGGCTGGTCGCGGACGCCGCCGTAACGACCGCGGTCGGACCTGTCGTCGCGCCTGGACCAAAGCAGGCCCCGATGACGTCGCCGGGCAGCGGTGCGTTGATCGCATCCGTAACCCGGATCCGATAATAATCGAGAGTCGCATTGAAGCCCGGGATCAGGCTCCTAGGCGAGATCACGACACCCAGAGTCAAAGTCTTGGCCGTTTCCGGCTGCAGCAGCGGATTGCCACCGCCGGTGCCGTTGGCCTGGCCCGCAGCTGGCCGCTCGATCGAGCCGATCAGGCCCGCCGCAGCGCCCTGTGCAATGCAGACCGCGACCAGGTTGGGGTTCGTCGCCAGCGCCGGATTGAGCGGCAGTGTCGCGGTGACGGCGGCGGGGTTGGTCGTGCCAGCGCACGGATCGTCGGCCAGGTTCGTCAAGCCGGTGACGATCGGAGCGAACAGCTCGCCGATGTTCGGAGCGCGGACCGCCTTTTGCCAGTTGGCGCGGAACTTCAGCGCATCGATCGGCTGCCAGGTGCCGCCCACCTTGTAGGTGGTCGCGTTGAACTTCGGATTGCCGGCAGCATCAACGCTATACTTGGAATATCGAATGCCGGCTTCCAGCGTCAGTTCCTGCATGAAGGGCCGATCCGACGCGACCGGGACGATCAACTCGCCGAAGAAATCTTCGGCCGTGTAGCCGCCACGGAGCGGTAGACTTGCGCCGCCGGCGCCGCCAAGCTCACCAGGCACCTGGGCGAGGTTATCTGGCTCGCGGGTGGCGGTGTAATCACGGTGCTCCGCGCCGACAGCGAAGGCAACAGGTTCGGCGGACCAGGGCATGGCGAAGCCGAAGTCGCCGGAAACGACGCCATGGACTTGGGCGAGTGTCGACTTCTGGACAATCGAGCTGGTGACGCCGCCGATGAAGGCTGCCATTGTCGGCGTGATGCTCCCCGGCTGACCGAAGAGGTTCAGCGGGACGCAGCCGTTGGTATTGACCAGGCACTGCGTCAAATTGGCCGGATTGACGTTCAAAGCCTGCTGAAGGCGCGACTTGGCGACATAGTTCTGCCGAACCTCTCGATTGTCCGACTCGCCATAGGCGCCATAGAGGTCGAAATTGATGTTCTGGGTGATATCCCAGGACACGCCTGCCTTCATGTCGAAATAGTTGGTTGTATATTCGGAAATACGCGGGCCAACTTCCGTCGTGCGACGGAAGACGGAGCCTAGCGGAATGGCAGGAGCCGTCTGGCACGCAGTGCCCAGCGCAATGCCGGCCGACGTGCAGAGCTGATCACGCAGCTGCGGGGTCAGGAACGGATTGTAGCCCGGAACCGTAAGCCTCTCACCGAACACGCCGGACGGCGCGATAATCCCGCTCGTCACGTTCTTCGAGAAGAGGCCGCGGCCATAAACGCTTATCGCGTCCGACACATCGTAATGCGCTGAAGCGTAGACGTTGTTCCGCTTAAAAGGCAGCGAATAGATATTGTATGGATTGAAGTTGAACAGCGAATACTGCGGAACCAGCGTGTTATTGACGGGGCCGATCTGCAAGTTGCCGGCGGGCTGGCCGATCAGGGAATTGCGGGTAACGCCACTCGGAGCCAGGCCCAATGCGAAGGAAGCCGGCGTCGCCGTCGGGGAGTCGCCTCCGCAGAATCCGCTGAACGAACTGATCGTGCACTGACCGATGTCTCGGCCGGCGAAGTACAGTTCGTCCTGCTCCATGTAACTTAGCGCGATGACGGCGTTGCCGCGGCCATCGTCGAAGTTGGCGCCGAGAACGAGGTCGGCGCGGAAATTGTTCGTGTCGCCACGCTCCGTGATGCCTTCGGTCAGCTGGAGATCGAGGCCTGCGAAATCCTTCTTTGTGATGAAGTTGATGACGCCGGTTACGGCGTCAGCGCCGTAGGTAGTCGAGGCGCCGCCGGTCAGCACGTCGATGCGATCGATGAGGGCCACCGGCACATTGTTGAGATCGACCGCGCCGAAGAAGTTGGACGGCGTCAGACGGGTCGAATCGAGCATTACCAGGTTGCGCTTGGCGCTCAGCCCGCGAAGGTCGACGCGCGACGAACCGACAGTGCCGTTGTTGACGTTCGAACCGAGGTTCGGAACGACGCCCGGGATGTCGCGGATGATTTCTTCCGCGCTGGTCGCTTGCTGGAGGCTGATTTCCTCCTGGCCGACGACTGCAACCGGGGATGAAGCGGTCAGGTTCGGGTTGCGGATGAGCGTACCGGTGATGACGATTTCGCCGCCATCGTCCTCGGCCGGCGGAACCGCTTCCTGCGGCTGTGCACCCGGGCCGGTTTCGGCCGTCGTGCCCTCATCGGTCGTGTCGGTGTCCTGCGCATAGGCGGGCATCGCGACGGCCAGGCCGGCGATGATCGTCGTCGCGAGCAGGGAGCCCTTGTAGATCCTCTTTGACATTCTAGTCCCCTTTTCCGGGCGCTTCATCGCGCCGAAAATCCTATGTGGCCGTGCGCACACCGCCACCAAGCTGCCCCTGTTAGGCAGAAGGCCGCTTCCGAAGCAATCAATCGCGAGGCGGGTCCAGCAAATCGTGACGCCTGTGTTGCAGTTTGACCACAGCTTGAAATGTCCCCCGTCTCTGCGAGGGTAGAGCAGGTTTCCGGAGCGGGGATGACGATGCGAAAACGAACTCTGGTCATGAGCCTGGCGGTCACTGTCGCAGTGTTTGTTGCCAGCGGTGCAGCCGCAAAGGACCGTGATCCGCCTCGCAAGTCCCCTTTGGTCGACGCTATTGCAGCCTGCCGCCAAATCGCCGATTCCACCCAGCGACTGGCTTGCTTCGACAAGGCCAGTGGCGACCTTGTCGCCGCGACCCAGAAAGGTGATGTCAGCGTCGTCGATCGCGCCGACCTGCGGCAGGCCCGCCGATCCCTTTTCGGCTTCAACATGCCCAAGCTGCCATTCTTCTCCGGCGACAAGAGCGGAGACGAGGTTTCCGACAAGCTCGTGTCCAAGATCACCGCGGTGAAGGAGTTGCCGCACAATCGTTACGTGGTCCGGCTGGCAGACGGCAATGCCTTGTGGGAAACGCTGGAAAGCTTCGGCGCATTTCACGCGCCAAGAGTCGGCGAGACTGTCGAGATCAACCGTGGCCCGCTCGGCAGCTTTTTCCTTCGTTTTGGCAAGCAGCGGGGCGTGAAAGGCCGCCGGGTCGGCTGATTCGCTAGCGGCCTATTCGGCCCGCCCGCCGCTCGGCCTCAAGGCTTGCGGCGGCATCGACATAGGGTTCCTGCCTCGCGACGCTCCAGTAGCGCAGCTCCTCCAGCGGGATTCTCTCGCCAGTCACCGCGCAGACGACGTGGTCGCCGGTTGATAATAGCCGGAAGGTGCTGTCCAGATAATGGATTCGGGCGGGTCGCCCGGCGCCGGTCATCAGCATGACTCAGTCCTCATCGAACAATCCCGGTTGGGGCGCGACATAGGGCAGCCGCGACCTTCGCTCAACCGGCGCCGCCTCGACCGAGGCCGGCGGCCTGCCCTGGTCGGCGACAACCGGCAATCCTCCGTCGCCGAAGTGAAGGGTGAGCCGCCGTTCGGCGGCGGCATCGGCGGCGCGGACGATGGTTTTGCCCGAACGCGAGGTGACCCGCGCGAAGCCGCGTTGCAAGGGCCGGTCCGGATGCGCCAGCTCGGCCAGTCGCCACAGGGCATGGAGCCGTTCGCCGGCCCGATCGATCCGGTCGCGAAGCAGTTCGGGCCGAAGCCTTGGCGCAACGGCATTTAAATCCCCGCGCGCGTGACTTGCGCGTGAGGCGAGCGCGCGCGGCAAACGATCCGCAATGTCGTCGACCCGCTGGGCCAGCGGCGCAAACAGGGCGAGCGCCTCCGGCCAGCGGCTCGCGGTAAGCTCAAGCCGCTCGCGCAACCGCTCCGACTGCCGGGTGAGGCACGCCCCCGCGCGGCCCGACAGTTGATCGAGCTGCGTGAACAGTTCCGACCGGACCGGCACGGCAAGTTCGGCGGCGGCGGTCGGGGTCGGCGCGCGAAGGTCGGCGGCATGGTCGATCAGGGTCGTGTCGGTCTCGTGGCCGACGGCCGAGATGAGCGGGATCGACGATTCCGCCGCTGCCCGGACCACTTCCTCCTCGTTGAACGGCCACAGGTCCTCGATCGACCCGCCACCGCGCGCCACGATCAGTAGATCGGGCCTGGGCACAATGTCCGGAAAGGCGCGGATCGCCGCTGCGATCCCGGCCGCCGCCCCTTCCCCCTGGACCGCGACTGGCCAGACGATGACGTGGGTCGGGCAGCGAGCCTCGAGCCGGTGCAGAATGTCGCGGATGACCGCTCCGGTCGGCGACGTCACGACCCCGATCACCCGCGGCAGATAGGGCAGGGGCCGTTTACGGTCGGCATCGAACAGCCCCTCGCCCGCCAGTTGCTTCCGGCGGCGTTCGAGCAGCGCCATCAGTGCGCCTTCGCCGGCGATCTCCAGGCGATCGATGACAATCTGGTATTTGGATCGCCCCGGATAGGTCGTGAGCTTGCCGGTGGCGATGATTTCCGCGCCATCCTCCGGCCGGAACGCCAGCTGCGCTGCCTGGCCCCGCCAGATGACCGCGTCGATGCACGCCGAATCGTCCTTGAGCGTGAAGTAGCAATGGCCCGACCCGTGCCGCTTGTAGCCGGAAATCTCGCCGCGCACCCGGACCCGGTCAAAAGTGGTTTCGATCGCCCGCTTGAGCGCGCCGGACAGCTCGCTGACGGTCAGCGGCTGCGAATTGTCGCCGGGCGGCGTGTTCGCTAACAGGCTTGGGCCGCTGTCGCCGGGGAGATCCATGAATATCCTGCTGCTGGGTTCGGGTGGACGCGAAGATGCGCTTGCCTGGCGCTTGAGGCAATCGCCAAGCTGCGACCGCCTGATCGCCGCGCCCGGCAATCCCGGCATTGCGCGCTGGGCGGAGTGTGTCGCCGCCGATCCCTCCGATCCCGCCGCCGTGATTCAACTCGCCCGCGACAACACCATCGATCTGGTCGTCATCGGCCCGGAGGCGCCCCTCGTCGCCGGCGTCGCCGATGCCGTGCGGGCTACCGGCATTCCCGTTTTCGGGCCCAATGCCGCCGCGGCGCGGCTGGAAGGATCGAAAGGATTCACCAAGGACCTCTGCCGGGCGGAAGGCATTCCGACGGCCGATTATGTGCGAACCGAAAGCACGGCCGATGCGATTGCGGCCCTGGGGGATTTCACCATCCCGGTCGTCATCAAGGCGGACGGCCTGGCCGCTGGCAAGGGGGTGACCGTCGCCATGAGCAGGGCCGAGGCTGAAGACGCCGTTCGCGCCGCCGGCGACGGACCGCTGGTGATCGAAGAGTTTCTGGAAGGCGAGGAAGCGAGCTTGTTCGCGCTGGTCGACGGCGCGATCGCTGTGCCGCTCGCCTCGGCGCAGGACCACAAGCGCGTCGGCGAGGGCGACACCGGGCCCAACACGGGCGGAATGGGCGCCTACAGCCCGGCCCCCGTCCTAACTCCCGAACTGGAACAGCGGGCGATGGATGAAATCGTTCGGCCGACGGCGCGCGCGCTAGCCGAAGCGGGAACGCCATTCTCCGGGGTCCTTTATGCCGGCCTGATGCTGACCGCCGACGGTCCCAGGCTGATCGAATATAACGCCCGCTTCGGCGATCCGGAGTGCGAGGCGATCATGCCGCGGATCGACGAGGATCTGGCCCGGCTGCTCCATCGGGTCGCCACCGGCAACCTGGCCGAGGACGACGTCCCGGTCTTGTCGCCGAAACATTCGATGACCGTCATCCTCGCCGCCCGCGGCTATCCCGGCACGCCGGCGTCAGGCGGCGCAATCCGAGCAATCGACGCAGCCGAGCAGGTTGAGGGAGTCACGGTTTTCCATGCCGGCACTGCGGTCGGCGAGCTTGGCCTGGTGGCAGCGGGCGGCCGAGTGCTTGCCGTCACGGCGACTGGCGAAACATTGGCGCAGGCCCGCGCTCGCGTCTATCGTGCCATCGACCAGATCGAGTTCGCTGACGGCTTCCACCGCAGCGACATCGGCTGGCGGGAGTTGGATCGCCCGAGGGCCGACGCATGACCGCGATCTGGCACTTCTATTGGCCGGTGCTGGTCATTGCGGCGGTCATTGGATTAGTAACGGGAACCGTCGCTTTCCGCCGACGTGCCGGCCGAAAACCCGTGACGGTCATCGCCGCAGGCTCGGCAGCGGTGATCGCCATGGTTCTCGCCTGGCATGGGCCAGGCGGGGCGGGGCGACGTTTCACCCTGTCGGTCGAACGTTCCGTAAGGGTGGTCCTCAACGATTACGAGATGACTCAGGTTTCCGCCCGGCTGGAAAGCGGGCCGGCGACCCGGACGGTCATCCTGTCCGGGCCGGCGGACGATTTTCAGCAGCGCGAGCTGGTGCGGATCATCCTTCAAATTCCAGGCGTGAGCCAGGCTCGCTGGGATCACCCGGCAGCGCGATCCAAGGGGCTTTGAATGCCATTGGCGGTTGAAGTAATCCTGCTTGCCATGACCGCCTTCGGCGTCGTCCTCCTGCTGGCCTACCTGCTGGAATTGCGACGGCGGGCCAATGCGAACTGGAGATGGTAGGAATGGATTTCGTCGAACAGAATCTGGCGCTGATCGCCGTTGCGGTCGTCATTGCGCTGGTCGTCGCCATCCTGGTCTTTCGGCCGCAGCAGCGCGTCCGGCTGGACGACAGCAGCGCCCCAAAGCGCCCGCACATGGCCGCCAGGCCCCACCGCGGTGGCGAAGGGAAGGGGCTGGCGTCGGAAGCCGCCGCCGCGGCCACCGACGTCGCCGGGGAAATCCTGAACGCCTCCGCCCATCGCCACTTGCCGGGCGCGTCCGGCCCGCCCGACGATCTGGCGCAACTGAAGGGCGTCGGCCCGAAATTCGCGCAATTGCTCAATGAACGCGGAATCATCCGCTTCGATCAGATCGCCCGGCTTACGCCGGACGAGATCGACCGCTTGGACACAATGCTTGGCCCGTTCCGCGGCCGCCTGACTCGGGACCGGATCGTGGAGCAGGCGGACTATCTGGCGCGCGGCGACCGCGACGGGTTCGAACAAAGGTTCGGCAAGCTCTAGACCGCTTGCGTTCCCATTTGCCCGTCGCGCGCCCGGCGCTTTGGCCGGCTGCCGATCAGCTTGTCGATCTTGCGGCCGTCCATGTCGACGATCTCGAACGTCCAGTGATCGTAGCGGAACGTCTCCCCGGTTTGCGGAATCCGCTTGAGCACCGACAAAGCAAAGCCGGCGACCGTCGAGAAGTCGCGGTCGGCCGGCAATTGAATTCCGAGCCGGTCTGCCAGCAGGTCGGCATTGCCCGCTCCTGAGATCAGCCAGCTTCCATCCTCCCGCTCAAGCAGCGGCGGATCACTGTCCTCGTCGAGGTCGTGAACGAAGGCACCCGCAAGCGCGGCGATGATGCTCCCGGGTGTCACGATGCCGTCCAGATGGCCATATTCGTCATGGACGAAGGCCAGCGGCACATCGGCGTCCCGAAGCACGCCAAGCACATCCATGGCGTCCATCAAATCGGGGATCACCGGGCCTTTCTTGACCAGCGACTTGAGGTCCAGCTCCCGGCCTTCGAGCAATTCTACGAACAGGTCGCGGACCTGCACCACGCCGACAATGTTGTCGATCGACCGGTCGGCGACCGGCAGCCGGCTGTGCGGGCTGTCGAGCAGCGCCAACCGAATGTCGTCCGCCGATGCCGAAATATCGATCCAGTCCACCTCGGTGCGCGGAGTCATCACTTCCCGGACCGGGCGATCGGCCAGGCGGACAATGCTGGAGATTATCGCCCTTTCCTCTTCTTCGAGAACTCCGGCGGTCTGCGCCTCGGCCACGACCAGGTGCAGTTCCTCGGCGGTAACCGCGTTGCGCGACTCGCGGTTGAGTCCGATGATCCGGAAGATCAGCGCGCTCGCCCGGTCCAGCAGCCAGACGAACGGCGCCGTCAAGACCGACAGCCAGCGCATCGGGCGGGAAACGATCACCGCGATCGGCTCCGGCGACCGGAGCGCAAACTGCTTCGGGACCAACTCGCCGATGATCAGCGACAGAAACGTGACGAAGACGATGACGAGACCGAAGCCGACGGTCTCCGCAGTTTCAGGCTCAAGGCCAAGCAGGATGAGGCGCTCAGCCGCCGGGGCGCCAAGGCTGGCGCCGGAATAGGCCCCGGCCACCACGCTGATCAGCGTGATTCCGATCTGGACGGTCGACAGGAACCGACTGGGGTCGGCTGCCAGGGCCAGGGCGCATCGCGCGCCGGCGCTGCCCGACTTGGCGATGGCGCGCAGCCGCGCCTCGCGCGACGAGACGATCGCCAACTCGCTCATGGCGAAAACCCCGTTGAGCATGATCAGCCCGATGATGATCAGGACGTCGAGCCAGGGGATGGGGAGGAGCGGTTCGCTCATGGCGTGGTTGCGTTTTAGTCGGGATAACGCCGCGCACAAGCGGCAGCGCTCGGCCCGGGTTTGGTTCGCCTAGGCATCGTTAGTCTGGCCGGGCCCCCGGCGCCCCGCAAAAAACGCCTTGAGCAGCGTCGCGGCTTCGCGTTCCCCGATTCCGCCGAGCACGTCTGGGCGATGGTGACAGGTCGGCTGGGTGTAGATCCGCGGCCCGTGGACTACGCCGCCGCCCTTGGGATCTTCCGCCGCAAAGCGCAGCTCGGCGATCCGCGCCACCGCGATGGCAGCCGCGCACATCGCACATGGCTCCAAGGTCACCCACAGGCAGCAGCCGTCGAGGCGGGGCTGCCCGAGCCTTTCCGCGGCCAGGCGAATGGCCACCATCTCCGCATGCGCCGTGGGATCGGTCGTTCCGCGCATCGCGTTTCGAGCTTCGGCGATCACCTCGCCGTCTTTGGTGATGACGGCGCCCACCGGCACTTCCCCGTCCGCCGCGCCGTCGGCGGCAAGCTCGAGCGCTCGGCGCATCGGCGAAGGCAGCGGGAAGGCCATGCCGCCGACTAGACGACCATGTCCCGCCTGTCAGCTATTGTGCATCGTTGGTCGTTGGCTGATTGCGGTCGCCGGGTCGGTTTACGGTGACCTTCGGCACCGCGACCTTGGTTTCCTTACCCTCGATTTTCACCGTCGGCGTGGTGACGTTGGCGGTCCCGGTCCCGAGCTGAACCGAGCCGGTCTCCACCTGAAACGCCGGGCTTTGTCCACCGCTGGCCGAAACACCCTTCGTCGTGGCGCTGACCTGCGGAGCCCGCGCCTCGCGAGTCTGGCTGATGTCGATAAATCCCGACGCGACCGCAAGGATGAGGGCCACTACGGCCAGAATGAGTATGAGCAGGGCGGCCCGCATCCGTTTTCCCTCCGATGATGTGTCGCGCAACGATATGGGAAGAACGCAACTGCCGTTCGCTTTGTTTCCCGTAGGGCCAGCGTCGCGCTTCGCCAATAGGGCTGGCGCGGTTGACGTTCTGCACTCCAGCCGGTAGGGGGCGGCGCTTTCCGGGCCACTTTAGGCTCGCTTAGAAATCAGGATCGAAACCATGTCGCGCGTTTGCGAGCTGACCGGCAAGGGCCGGCAGGTGGGCAACAATGTTTCCCACGCCAACAACAAGACCAAGCGGACCTTTCTGCCCAACCTGCAGAATGTCACCTTGATCTCCGACTCGCTGGAACGCAGCGTCAAGCTGCGCGTGTCGACCCACGGCCTGCGCTCCGTCGAGCACGTCGGCGGCCTCGACAACTGGCTGCTCAAAACCAGCGACGACAAGCTCAGCACCAAGGTGCGCAAGCTGAAGCGCGAGATTGCGAAGAAGGCGGGCGAGCAGGCCGCGGCCTAAGCTCGACCCCGATCAAAAGCGTCGGACGGCGCTTCTGCAGATTGTTGTCCGTCACCATCCACAGGCGCATTGCGCCGCCCGGCCCCGGCTCGGCGGCGACTCCTTCGACATTATCGAGCCGGCCGACCGGGATTCGCCACGATTGGCTTGGCCGGTAAGCCGGGCCCAGTCTTTCCAGCATGACCAGCCTGTTGCTCAGTCCGATCGGCGTCGGGCGCCGGTTGACCACGGCCAGGCTGCCGTCCGGAAGCACCGTGGCATCGCTGACCCAGCCGCTAACCCCCTCAATGGTCAATGCTTCATTACGTCCCGGAGCCAACGCCTTACCGCCCGATTCGGGGAACAGGAGCAAGCCATCCCTGTCGGCAACCATCCCCTCGATTCCGCGGTTGCGACGAAGGCCAGTCCCCCGGATCGCGGCTCGTCCCAACGCTCGACCGAATGAAGGGTCGTAGAGCCAGAGCTCATCGCGATTCTCGAACGCCACCCACCAGCCGCGGCCGAGTGGGTCGCCAGCCAGCGCTTCGCTGTCGCGATTGACCTTGAAGCCCGCCGCGCCCGGTCCGCCGGGCAATTCGGCCAGCCTGGCTTTGGCTGAAGGCCTCGTCGGCCTTGGAAAGCGGACAACGACGCCCGAGTCAGTCACGGCCACAAATCCATCCCTGGTCAGGGCCAGCGCCGACAGGCCGCCGAATCGCGGATCCTCGGCGAGCAGGCGCCACGCCCCGATAACCCGAAAGCCCGGGTCGGAACCGGGGTTCAAGCCCACCGGTTGATAGTGCAGCGAAATCGACCGCGGCCCGAGTTCAAGACGGTTGGGAAGCCTGTCCAGCAGCGAGCGGCAGAAAAGCACCATGAAGGCAAGCAAAGTACCTGGAATCAGCCAGCTTTTCCTGAATTCCCGTTGCACGATCCGTTCAGCTTCGGTTTTGTTCGAATCTGGCATAACCCTTTGTACGCACGGTGTTTTTCCCCCTTTTCACCGTGAAAGGGTTCCCGTCGAAGCATGGCTTCGATGGGTTCCCGACAGGCCGATAACGGCCAAGCAGTTCCCTCGCGTCGCGTAACGAGGGGGGCCCGGTGCGAGTATTTGCGCCGGGCCCAATTCTTTGCGGGGCCAGGCCCGCTGCCATCATTGAATGTCGAACAATTGGGCAAGCTGCTCGATCATCGCCCCGCCCAGCTGGTCGGCGTCCATCAATGTGACCGCCCGCCCGTAATAGCGGGTGACGTCGTGCCCGATGCCGATGGCCAGCAACTCGACCGGCGACTTCCGCTCGATCCAGTCGATGACCTGCCGCAGGTGCCGCTCCAGATAGACCCCGCCATTGGCCGAGGCGGTCGAATCGTCGACCGGCGCGCCGTCCGAGATCACCATCAGGATTCGCCGCTCCTCAGCCCGGGCGATCAGCCGGTTGTGAGCCCACAGCAAGGCCTCCCCATCGATATTCTCTTTCAGCAGCCCTTCCCGCATCATCAGCCCGAGGTGGCGCTTGGCATGGCGGTACGGCTCGTCGGCGCGCTTGTAGATGACGTGCCGAAGGTCATTCAGCCGACCGGGATGCGGCGGCCGGCCTTCCGACAGCCACGCCTCGCGGCTCTGGCCGCCCTTCCAGGCCCGGGTGGTGAAGCCGAGCACTTCAGTGGCCACCCCGCACCGTTCGAGGGTTCGCGTCAGGATGTCGGCGCAAATCGCGGCGATGGCGATCGGCCTGCCGCGCATCGATCCTGAGTTGTCGATCAGGATGCTGACCACGGTGTCGCGAAACTCGGTCTCGCGCTCAACCTTGTAGGACAGGGAATGGGCCGGGTTGACGATCACCCGGGCCAGGCGCGCGGCGTCGAGCAGCCCTTCCTCCTGGTCGAATTCCCAACTTCGCGCCTGCTGAGCCATCAGCCGCCGCTGCAGCCGGTTGGCGAGCCGCGTGACGACATTGTGCAGGCCGGCCATTTGCTGGTCGAGATAGGCGCGCAGCCGCCCGAGCTCCTCTTCGTCACACAGGTCGAGCGCCTCGACAATTTCGTCGAACCGGTTGGTGAAAGGCTTGTAGTCGGTCTCCGGCGCAGTTTCCCAGTTGCGGCGACCGGAGCCGGCGATGGCGCTTTCATTGGCGTCGTCGCCATCGGCGAGCTGGTCCTCGCCCAGGTCCATTTCGTCCGAGCCCTGCTGCTGGTCGGAATCGCCTTCATTCTCCTCGCCGCGCATATCCATGTCGCCGCCCACCGGCGCGCCCTCATCGCCTTCCTCGACGGCATCATCGCCCGATGAAACGTCCCCTTGCTCGTCGTCGCCGCCCTGGTCTGGCGATTCGGGTTCCGAATCGCTCGCCGACGCCAGGTCGAGATCTTCGAGCAATTGCCGCGACAGCCGGGCGAAGGCCGACTGATCGTCGATCGTCAGTGCAAGCGCGTCGAGGTCGGCCCCGGCCTTCTCCTCGATCCAGTCGGCGACGAGCCTGAGGCCGGATGCGGCGGCCTTGGGCGGGGTATCGCCAGTCAGCCTTTCGCGGGCCAGCAGGCCGACCGCGGTCGCCAGCGGAACTTCCTCTGCCTCGCGCGCCCGGACAATGGCATCGCCGCGCACCCTTGCCTCGGTCAGCTTGGCGAGGTTGTCGCGCACTCCGCCCATCGAGCGGGCCCCCAACGCCTCGACTCGCGCCGTCTCCAGCGCGTCGAAAACGGCGCGGGCGTCGGGATCGGCAGGCGCCTGCGCGGAATGCAGCAACCCGTCGTGATGGCGCAGTCGAAGCGCGACCGCATCCGCCGCCCCCCGCGCTTCGGCGACCAGGCGGCTTTCCAGGCCAGGCCCGGGCGATGGCACGCGCGCCGTCTTGCCGGTTGTCGGCGCCGTTTCGGCGGCGAACACCACTTCGACCTCGGCATCCCTGGCGATCGCCCGCGCGGCCCCGGCCAGGACTCGCCGGAACAGGTCGATCCGATCCGCCACCTACTTCGCCTTGCTGGCGATGCTTTCCGGAAGGTCGGCGCCGAACACCCGCTGGTAATATTCGGCGATCAACGGACGCTCGCTCTCGTCGCACTTGTTGAGGAACGACACCCGGAAGGCGTAGCCGACGTCCCCAAAAATGAGCGCGTTCTGGGCCCAGCTGATGACCGTGCGCGGGCTCATCACCGTCGAGATGTCGCCGTTGATGAAGCCCTGGCGCGACAGGTCAGCGACCTTGATCATCTTTTCGACCTCGCCCTTGCCGTCTGGGCTGTCATATTCGCCCGACTTGGCGAGAACGATCTGAGCCTCGACGGCCGCCGGCAGATAATTGAGCGTGGAGACGATGTTCCAGCGGTCCATCTGGCCCTGATTGATGGCCTGCGTGCCATGATAGAGGCCGGTGGTGTCGCCAAGGCCGATCGTATTGGTGGTGGCGAACAGCCGGAACCAGGGATTGGGCCGGATCACCCGGTTCTGGTCGAGCAGGGTCAGCTTGCCCTCGGTTTCCAGCACGCGCTGGATGACGAACATCACGTCGGGCCGGCCGGCGTCATATTCGTCGAACACCAGGGCGACCGGATGCTGCAGCGCCCAAGGCAGCAGGCCTTCCCGGAATTCGGTCACCTGCTGGCCGTCGCGAAGGACGATGGCGTCGCGGCCGACGAGGTCGATTCGGCTGATATGGGCGTCAAGGTTGATCCGGATCATCGGCCAGTTCAGCCGCGCCGCCACCTGCTCGATATGGGTCGACTTGCCGGTGCCGTGATAGCCCTGGACCATGACCCGGCGGTTGCGCGCGAAGCCGGCGCAAATGGCCAGCGTCGTGTCCGGGTCGAAGACGTAGGCGGGATCGAGGTCGGGAACCCGCTCGTCGGCCTCGCTGAAGGCGGGAACCTCCATGTCGCTGTCGACGCCGAAGGCCTCGCGGACTTTCACCACCTTGTCGGGCGACGACATCGCGGTCTCGGCCCGGCTTTCGGGCATCACGTTGGAAATATCGGTCATGGCTTGCCCTTAAGCGAGGCGAGGTCCGGCCTCAATGCCGCCGCCGGCGCCTTTGGGGGAAGGTGGAACAGATCGACGAACCGGTCGAGGAGGGCCCGGTCGCCGCTCCAGATGATCAGATCGTAGGGAGCCTTGCCATACATCACCGCCGCAAGCGCCTGCGGCTCGGCGGCAATCGTCAGGTCGGGCGCGTCATGCTGGCCGCGCACGATGTCGATTGTGCCGTCGTGCAAATGGCCGGTGTAGCGATCTTCGCCGAAACGGAAATTGAGATGGGCGTTGAGGCCCCGCGCCCGCTCACTGTCCATCATCGTGCGCATCGAAAGCAGGATCGACACGCCGCTGATCGCCAGGGTCGGGTCGTGGCGCGGGCTGCGCGCCGCCCAGCGCCCCAGTGCCTGGACGATCGGCTCAGCCTCCAGGCCCCATTCGGTCGCTTCATAAACCTGGACGCTGGCTGGCGGCGGCAGCCGCCGTTTAACCACCAGGCCGCGCTCTTCCAGTTCCGTCAGACGCTGTGTCAGCGTGTTGGCGCTGATCCCCGGCAGGTCGGCCCGCAAATCGGAAAAACGGCGCGGCCCGAGCATCAGTTCGCGCAACACGAGCAGCGCCCAGCGCTCGCCGATCAACTCCAGGCCATGAGCCGTCCCACAAGCGTCGTCATAGGTTCGCTTCGTCTCGAATTTCGAAGGGTTAGTTATATTTTCTAACTGCATAGTTGCAATTTATAACGGACGACGTCAAAAAGCAAGCGAATCGAGTCGCCAGCACAGGGGAAAAGCACATGTCCCGGATGATCTTCGTCAATCTGCCCGTCGCCGACCTCGGCAAATCCCGCGACTTCCTGGAAGCACTCGGCGCGACCAACGAGCCCAGGTTCACCGACGACACGGCCGCCTGCATGCGGATCAGCGACACGATCTTCGTCATGCTGCTGACGCATGACAAGTTTAAGCGGTTCACGCCGCGGCCGATCGCCGATGCGCGGGCGGGATCGGAAGTCCTGCTGTGCCTGTCGGCCGACAGTCGCGAAAGCGTCGATTCGACTGTCGAGCGGGCTGTAACGGCCGGCGGCACGGCTGACCCGGCGGCGAAACAGGATTATGGGGTGATGTACGGGCGCAGCGTCGCCGACCCGGATGGTCATATCTGGGAGATCATGTGGATGGACCCCGCCGCTGCCGAGCAGGGCGCCGGCGCCGTCGAGTCGGCCATGGCCGACGCCGACCAGGCATAGGAGACAGGACGATGCCCGTTGACCACAAGGCAGCTGCCGAAATCACCGCCTTCCGCTGGGTGCCACCCTTCGCCGAAGGGCTGGTGCGTGACTTGCGGATCCGCTGGGCGCTCGAGGAGATCGAACGGCCCTATCGGGTGCGATTGCTCGACGCGCTCAATCCGCGCCCGGCCGAATATTTCCTGGAACAGCCGTTCGGCCAGGTGCCATCCTTTCGCGACGACCAAGTCCAGCTGTTCGAAAGCGGCGCGATCCTGATCCATCTGGCGATCGAGGAAGAGCGGCTGCTGCCGGTCGAGCGGAACCAGCGGATGCGCGCCATCGCCTGGCTGATCGCCGCCCTCAACAGCGTCGAGCCGATGATCCTCGAGCTGGCCAACATCGATATCTTCCACCGAGGCGAAGATTGGACCGCCCAGCGCCGGCCGCAGGTGACCGAGAAGATCCAGGCGCGGCTGAAGCTTCTGGCCGACGCGCTTGGCGACAAGGATTGGCTGGAGGGCCGCTTTACCATTGGCGACCTGATGGTGGTCAGCGTGCTTCGCAACCTGCGCCATACCGACCTGGTCGCGGGCCAGCCGGCCCTGGCCGCTTATGTCGAGCGGGGCGAGGCGAGGCCCGCCTTCCAGCGCGCCATCGGCGACCAGCTGGCCGTGTTCAAGCAGCATCAACCCGAACCCGAAGGAGAAGCAGCATGACCTATTTCGAAGGATTTGTGGCCGCCGTTCCAGAGGCCAACAAGGAAGCCTATCGCAAGCACGCCGCCGATGCTGCCCCGACCTTCCTAGAGCTTGGGGTCAAGCGCCACTTCGAGGCCTGGGACAGCGACGTTCCCGACGGCAAGGTCACCGATTTCCGCAAGGCGGTCGACGCGAAACCCGACGAGAAAGTGGTGTTCGCCTGGTTCGAACATGCCGACCGCGCCAGCCGCGACGCCTTCAACGAAAAGATGATGAGCGACCCGCGCATGGAGGAAATGGGCGCCAGCATGCCGTTCGACGGCAAGCGCATGATTGTCGGCGGCTTCGACGCCATCGTCGAGGAAGGCAGCGGCCGCGGCGACTATGCCGACGGCTTCGTCGTCCCGGTGCCGGAGGACAAGGTCGACGCCTACCAGGCGCTGGCTGCAAAGATGGCCAAGGTCTTCCGCCAGCATGGTGCCACCCGCGTCGTCGAGGCGGTGTCGGACGACGTGCCGAAGGGCAAGGTCACCGATTTCTATCGCGCCGTGAAGGCCGAGGACGGCGAGAAGGTGGTCTTCTCCTTCGTCGAATGGCCCGACAAGGAAACCCGCGACCAGGCCTGGCAGAAGATCATGGCCGACGAGAGCCTGAAGCCCGACGGCGACATGCCCTTCAATGGCCAGCGTATGTTCTGGGGCGGATTCGAACCGATCTTCGACACCGCCAAGGCCAGGGAACCGGCCGATGCCTGACGACGGCTTCATTTGGTACGAACTGATGAGCCCCGACCCGGCGGCGTCGAAGCGTTTCTACGACGCCGTCGTCGGGTGGAGCATCGCCACCGACTCCGTCGCGCCCGGCATCGACTATCGCATCATCGGGCGCTCGGACGGCGGCAACGCCGGCGGCGTGTTGACCCTGACCGCCGAGATGCGCGCGGGCGGCGCGCGGCCGCTATGGCTTGGCTATCTCCACGCGGCGGATGTCGACGCCAGGGTCGAGGCGATCAAGGCCGATGGCGGCGGCGTGATGATGGCGCCGTGGGATCAGCCCGGAGTCGGCCGACT
>DASSPS010000058.1:0-11679 GCA_035699505.1 Sphingomicrobium sp.
GGCAGCCAGCCCTGCGTCCCCGTTTCGGCCCCGACCTGCCGCTGGGCGAGGTCGAGGAAGGGGATCGACGCCGACATCTGCCGGCCTTCGGGATAGCGCGCGACGATCTCCCTGGCGCGCCTGGCATTCGCCTCGGTCCAGGCAAACCCCTCCCAGCGGGCGCGGACCTCAGGATCGTCGATGATGGAGGCTTGCCCGGCCATTAGCGGTCGCACTCCTCGTTCGGTGCGTCACACTGAACTTGTTTCAGGGTCCAATTCTCCACCCGCTCTGGCTTCCCAGCGATGGATGCTGAAACTAGTTCAGCATGACGATTGGGAGTGTGAATCACCGGTCGCACTCCCCGAAGACGACGTCGATGGCGCTCAAGACCGCGGTGACGTCGGCCAGCATGTGGCCCTTCATCATGAAGTCCATCGCCTGCAGGTGGCTGAACGCCGTGGGGCGGATCTTGCAGCGGTAGGGCCGGTTGGTGCCGTCGGCGACCAGATAGACCCCGAACTCGCCCTTGGGGCTTTCGGTGGCGACGTAAACCTCGCCCGCCGGCACGTGATAGCCTTCGGTGTAGAGCTTGAAGTGGTGGATCAGCGCCTCCATCGAGGTCTTCATCTCGGCCCGGCTGGGCGGAAACACCTTGCGGTCGAGGCTGCCGACCGGACCCTTGGGCATTTCCTTCAAACACTGGCGCATGATGCGCATCGACTGCCGCACTTCTTCGACCCGGACTATGAAGCGGTCGTAGCAATCGCTGTTGGTGCCGACCGGAATGTCGAAGTCCATCCGGTCATAGACTTCGTAGGGCTGCGAACGGCGGATGTCCCAGGGCACGCCGGCGGCGCGGATCATCGGGCCGGAGAAGCCCCAGGCGATGGCGTCTTCCTTGCTGACCTTGCCGATGTCGACGTTGCGCTGCTTGAAGATGCGGTTATCGGCGACCAGGCTGATCGCATCCTCGAACAGGTACAGCCGGTTGTCGAGCCAGTCGCCGAGGTCGGCGAGCATCTTTTCGGTGAGGTCCCAGCGAACCCCGCCGGCGCGGAAATAATTGGCGTGCATGCGCGCGCCGGACGCCCGCTCGTAGAATTGCAGCGTGTCCTCGCGCACCTCGAACAGCCACAGGTTCGGGGTCATGGCGCCGACGTCCATGACGTGGGCGCCCAAGTTGAGCATGTGGTTGGAGATGCGGGTAAGCTCCGCCATCAGCACCCGGATATACTGGGCGCGAAGCGGCACCTCGAGGCCCATGAGCTTCTCGATCGCCAGCACGAAGCTATGCTCCATGCACATCGGCGAGCAATAATCGAGCCGGTCGAAATAAGGCAGCGCCTGGGCGTAGGTCTTATACTCGATCAGCTTCTCGGTGCCGCGATGCAGAAGACCGATATGCGGATCGACCCGCTCGACGATCTCGCCGTCCAGCTCCATGATCAGCCGCAGCACGCCGTGCGCGGCCGGATGCTGCGGGCCGAAATTGATCGTGTAATTGCTGACGCTCTGGTCGCCGGGCGTGACGTCGCCCGCCTCGCGCGGCATGCCCACGCCCACTTCGACAGTGCGGACCTCGGTCATAGAATCCTCCCCGGGACGGGGAGGTAGCAGCACGCAGTGCTGACGGAGGGGGCCCTGAAACCCGCTCCGCCCTGCAACGGGCCCCCTCCACCAGCTTCGCTGGTCCCCCTCCCCTTTCCGGGGAGGATTTGCCGACGCATACCGCTCATGCCTTCGGCTTCCGCTTGAGCGCAGGCTTCTTGCTGACCTCGCTCGCCGCCTTCGCTTTGGCTGGCTTGCGGGCTTCCTTCAGCGCAACCTTGTCGGCCGGCGCGCCGCCGCCGGTATCGGACGGCTTGTCAGTCGTCTTCGGCGTCTTGGCCGGCGTGGCGGGATTGATCGTCGCCTGCCCCGAAGGCGCCGGCGCCGGCGACGGCGCGCCGGGTTCCTGCGGCCTTGCCTTTTCATCGCCGGGAAGGCGATATTCGGGCCCTTCCCACGGCATCAGGAAATCGAAGTTGCGGAAATCCTGCGGCAGCGACACCGGCTCGTAGATGACGCGCTTCTCGGCCTCCGAGTAGCGCAGCTCATGATAGCCGGTCAGCGGGAAGTCCTTGCGCTGCGGGAAGCCTTCGAAGCCATAATCGGTGAGGATTCGACGAAGGTCCGGATTGCCGGCGAACAGGACGCCGTACATGTCGTAGACCTCGCGCTCGAGCCAGCCGGCGACCGGCCACAGCGAGGTGATGCTCGGCACAGGCGTGTCGGCATTGGTGGCGACATGCACTCGGATGCGGTGGTTCCTGGTCAGCGACAGCAGGCAATAGATCACCTCGAACCGCGCCGACCGGTCAGGCCAGTCGACTCCGGCGATCTCCATTAGCTGCTGATATTCATGCTCGTCGCGCAAAGTCCGCAGCACCTCGACCAAGTCGCCGCTGTCGACATCGAACGCCGTCTCAAGCCCCTCGCGACGGCGCGCGCCCCTCAGGCGGGCGAGCGACGCGGGCTCGTCGGCATAGGTCGGTACATGGGTGGCGAACGAGACGGCCATCAGCGCGAGCCCTTCATCGCTCAATCGTCCCTTCGCGACGGATCTTCCGCTGCAGCTGCATGATCCCGTAGAGCAAGGCCTCGGCGGTTGGCGGGCAGCCAGGCACATAGATGTCGACCGGCACGATCCGGTCGCAGCCACGCACCACCGAATAGCTGTAGTGATAATAGCCGCCGCCGTTGGCGCAGCTGCCCATCGAGATGACGTAGCGCGGCTCGCTCATCTGGTCATAGACCCGGCGCAGCGCGGGAGCCATCTTGTTGCACAGCGTGCCGGCGACGATCATCACGTCGGATTGGCGCGGGGACGCGCGCGGGGCAGCCCCGAACCGTTCAAGGTCATAACGCGGCATGTTGACGTGGATCATCTCGACCGCGCAGCAGGCGAGGCCGAAGGTCATCCACCACAGGGAACCGGTCCGCGCCCAGGTGAACAGATCCTCGCTCTTGGCGACCAGGAAGCCCTTCTTGTCGAGCTCCTCCCGCATCGCCGCGAAATGCTTCATGTCGATATCGCCGGGGACCAGGCCGGCGAGGCGCGCGATCTCGTCTTCACTGGGCTCGGGATTCTCGCCAGGCCGAAGCATCACTCCCATTCCAGCGCTCCCTTCTTCCAGGCGTAGGCGAGGCCAAGGCCGAGCTCGGCGATGAAGATCATCATCGCGATCCACCCCGTCCAGCCGGTGAAGTCGAGCGTCACCGCCCAGGGAAAGAGAAAGGCCGCTTCCAGGTCGAAGACGATGAACAATATGGCGACCAGGTAGAATCGGACGTCGAACTGGGCGCGGGCGTCGTCGAACGCCGGGAAGCCGCACTCATATTCGCTAAGCTTGGCCGAGTCCGGCCGGTGCGTCCCCGTCAGCCGCGACACCAACATCGGCAGAACGACGAATCCCGCCGACAGCGCCAGGGCGACTGCGAGGAAAAGCAGGATCGGCAGATAACCGGCGGCAACGCTTGCCAAGGAACACCTCAGGGACGCTTAAATTTGGCGGCTCTCTAGGACAGGGCGCTTTCGCCCGCAACACGCGACGGCGGCAAAACGGACCTCTTTAAGAGGGACAAACCGCGCCAAGCGGGAAAGCATGGATGGGGGCGCCGTCGATCCGCCTGGTCTCGCCCTTCATGGCGCCTTCCCACCCGGCGTTCGGAACCACCAGCAAGCGCTTGCCATCGCTGGCCACTTGCGTCGGATCGATAGTGGCATAGCCTTTTACCGCTTCGCGCAGCTTGAGCTTGTCGCCGTCGATGGTGAAGGCGATCAACTGGCCCGGCGGTTGGCCGTTGTAGACGCCGAGGAAGCCGCTGCCGCAGCGTATGAGGCCATCGATTCCCCGCAGCGGCCGGCCGTTGTCGCGCAGAAGCAGCGCCCGCTTAAGCGTCGTGAGATCGATCGCCGTGATGCCCTGGCTGTAATCGGCGACGATCAGCCGGCCATTGGCCTTGTCATAGGCGCTGCCCTGCGCGCTTTTGCCGGTGCCCGGCAGGACGACGGCCATCAGCCCCCTGCCCTTCGGTGTCAGGCGAAAGACCATCCCGTTCTGGCTGTCGCTGACGAAGACATCGCCGTCCCTCGCCGACACGTCGCCGGGATGGAAGGCGCCGACCGGCGGACTGATCCGGGTCCGGAGCCGGCCCTTCGCGTCGAAGGCCATCAAGGCCCCAAGCTCGCAGGCCGTGATAAACTTGACCCCGGGCGGGCAGTCCGCCGCCACCCACAGGCGCTTGCGGCTGCCGTCCCAGGCGATGGCGAAGGGGTGAATCCCTTCGGGCAGGGTCGCCAGCGTTTTGCACGTCCCGGCGCAGGCCAGGATCTGCCGGTCGATCAGGCTCGACAGCCAGATGGTCTTGCCGTCGCTGGCGACGCCTTCGATCAGGCGGTGCTTGGGGTCGACGGTGACGATGGTCCGCGGCTGCAAGGCGGCCGCGGCGAGCACAGCAAAAATCATCGAAGCACTCCGGCGACCAGTTTGTGCAGCTTTGAATGCAGGTCGCCGTTGGCGGCAAGATACTGGCGGCGCTGCAGCATCTGGTCCTGCCCGCGATAGTCGGTGACGAAGCCACCCGCTTCCTTGACCAGCAGCAGGCCGGCGGCCGTGTCCCAGGAGTCAAGATCGTCTTCCCAAAAACCGTCCAGCCGGCCGGCGGCGACCCAGGCGAGATCGAGGGCGGCCGATCCGAAGCGCCGGATTCCCGCGACTTCCGGGCCGATGGCGGCGTAGATTTTCGACCAGCGCGCCGAATCGCTCCGGCCGAGGTGAGGGACGCCGGTGCCGATCACCGCTTCGAACAGGTCGCGCCGGGCCGACACGCGCAGGCGGCGGTCGGTCAGCCAGGCGCCGCGGCCCTTTTCCGCCCAGAAGCTTTCGTCGGTCAGCGGCTGATAGACCATGCCGTGGGTGATGTCGGCCCTGCTGCCGGCGCCGAACGGATCCTCGACCGCGATCGAGATGGCGAAATGCGGGATTCCGTGCAGGAAGTTGCTGGTGCCGTCGAGCGGGTCGACGATCCAGCGCGGCTTGTCGGGATTGCCGGCGATTTCGCCGCCCTCCTCGAGCAGCAGGCCCCAGTCCGGCCGCGCGTTGCGCAGCTCCTCGACGATGGTCGCCTCGGCGCGCTTGTCGGCCATCGATACGAAATCGGCCGGACCCTTGCGGCTGACCTGAAGCTGCGACACTTCATTGAAGTCGCGCCGAAGCCGCGGCGCCGCCTTGCGGACCGCGCGGTCCATAACGGTGATCAGGCCGGAGTGGGATACCAATTTCTAACTTTCAAAAGGCGTGGATAGAGCGCTCGCCAGAATCCAAGGCTCCATTAACTCAGTGAGCTTTTTACCCATTGAAGGACAGCTGTACGCACGGCCTTTCGACCAAGAAAGGGATTCGCAATATCCTAACTGCTCACCCATCGAGATCATCGTATCGTGCGGGGCAAGATACCATGAGCGCCGTTCAGGGAACGCTATCCAAATCCCTCGTCCTCGGTATTTTTCCATTATATTCCAGCGACCCTTGAGCTGGATTGGGAGAGTGACGCCACGTTTCTCATGGAAGGCGATGAGATCAACGCCGCGGTCGTAGACTGGCAGATAAGCGTTGAAATCATGGGCCAGCAATTCGCTTACGAGCAGGTTGCGGTTGATGACCTCTTTTACCTGTGCATCAAAGGTCAACGTCAGTCCGCCCGTCTCACGTAGGTGCGCTCATAGACGTCGACGACGATCTTCGTACCGGCGGCGATGTGCGGCGGGACCATGACCCGGACGCCATTGTCGAGCTTGGCCGGCTTGTAGCTGGAGCTTGCCGTCTGGCCCTTCACCACCGCGTCGGCCTCGACGATCGTCGCTTCGATCGTGTCGGGAAGCTGCACGCTGATCGGCCGCTCGTTGTAGAGCTCCATGATCACGTCCATGCCGTCCTGCAGGAATTCGGCGGCATCGCCGATCAGGTCTTCGGGCAGCGACACCTGCTCGTACGTGTCCTTGTCCATGAACACGAGCATGTCGCCGTCATGGTAGAGGAACTGGAAGTCCTTGGTGTCTAGGCGGACTCGCTCGACGGTCTCGGCGGAGCGGAAGCGGACGTTGGTCTTGCGGCCGTCGATGAGGTTCTTCATCTCGACCTGCATGTAGGCGCCGCCCTTGCCCGGCTGGGTGTGCTGGATCTTCACGGCGCGCCAGATGCCGCCTTCATATTCGATGATATTGCCGGGACGGATGTCCACGCCGCTGATTTTCATGGCGGTGCCTGCCTGCTTGACTGAATTGGAAAGAGCCGCGGCGCGTCTAGCCCCTGGCCTTGTCCCCCGCAAGCAGCGGATAGGGATTGATCGCCGCGCCCTGATGCCATTTCTCGCCGGCCTGCATGCGGCTGATGGCGAAGTGGAGGTGAGGCCCTTCAGGATTGGCGTTCCCGCTATGGCCGACAAAGCCGATCGGCGTGCCGCGCCGGACGCGCTGCCCTTCGCG
This sequence comes from Sphingomicrobium sp., assembly GCA_035699505.1. Taxonomy (GTDB): domain Bacteria; phylum Pseudomonadota; class Alphaproteobacteria; order Sphingomonadales; family Sphingomonadaceae; genus Sphingomicrobium. The sequence goes on from DASSPS010000058.1 coordinate 6,509, forward strand.
CAGGCCCGGAGCATAAGCGCTGAGGTGGGCGTAATAATAGATCCAGAGTCCATCGTCCGACCGGACGTAGGCGGTGATTCCGCCTCCCCCTGGCGAATTGAACAATTTCTCCACCGTCCCCGGCGCTGCGGCGACGACCGGCCGCCCGACCGGCGCCATAATGTCGATCGCGTCATGGCGGCGGGCGCCCCCGGCCCGCGCCTGGGTGTAGGTGTCGACCAGTTGCTCCTTCGTTACGCCGACGACCGGAATGGCAAGGCCCGCGGGTCCGACGACCACGGCATCAGCCACGGCAACCGGAGGCCCGCTGGCCCGATCTACGGTCTTAACATCGCCGGCGGCCGTCACAATTCCTTTGGGCTCGGAAGTGACGCCCGTGTAAAAAATCCAGAAGGCGCTGACCAGGATCGCAGTCACGATGGCGGTGGAAACGACCCTGAACATCCGCCGCCGCGCCTAGGCCTGGAAGATGGCGGTGAAGCCGGGCTTCATCATCCGGGCCAGGCGCATGACGTCCCAGTTCGTCATCCGGATGCAGCCGCTCGATTCGGCCCGACCAATAGTCTGCGGCTCATTCGTACCATGGATTCCGTAATGCTCCTTGGTCAGGTCCAGCCAGGCGACGCCGACAGGTCCATTGGGTCCGGGCGGCAGGTCAAGCTCTTTGTCGGACTTCGGATTGTTGAGAATAGCCGGCTGATACTTGAAGGGCGGCAAGAAAGCATAAGTGGTCGCCTTCCACCGGCCGATCGGCAAAGGGTATTCCTTCGACCCCATCGTCACCGGAAAAGCGGCAACCAGCTGGTCGCCACTCCGGTCAGAGCCATCGGCGTTCGACCCGCGATAGACTTTGAGGACTCCCTCGCTCTTGTCGACGACCACATAGTCGCCCTGCGGCTGCCTGGCATCGACATTGAGCACGTTCATCACCGCGGCCCCCTTCCCCTGGACACCGTCATAATCATGGGACGAAGGAATGACATTGGGAAGGCGAAGCGTCTGGCCCGGGCCGATCAGCTTGTCCGGACCGTTAAGGGCGACAATCGTCCTCGGCGTCGTATGATAGCGCTCGGCCAGCTTCTCAAGCATGTTGCGATAGCCCAGGAAGTCGAGTTCAGCCTGCTTTTCCGGTGCCGACGGGAAGGGATAGACAAATTGGCTGAGCACGTCGTCGGAGCCAAGCCTGACGATGACGGTCGATGGGCGATCCGCGGCGAGCAGCGCCCGCCGGGTCGCGGCATCGAGCCTGCCGGTCCTCTCGAGCCCGCGCGACTCCTGGAAGCTGGACAGCGCCAGCTTGAACGATTCTCCGGCCTTGCCGTCGATCACACCTGGGGAGAAGCCATGGGCCGACATCAGAACCTGCGCATGGAACAGTTCGCCGTCGATCTCCGACCCCGGGGTCCCCGGCGCGACCCAGGTTGCCTGGTCTGACGGCTTTGATGGGTTGCCGGGCTGTTTCGTTTGGGCCCACACGGCGGGTGTTGCGGCAAGGATCAAGCCAAACACCAGGGAAACAGATTTCTTGGACACGCAACTCTCCATCAAGGTAGGGGTCTGCGACTGAACGATGGAAGCCGCCTGAGTTTCCTTGAGTTGCCCATTCTCAGAGAACCTGCTGGCTCTGTCGGAGGCTAAACGGTTTTGAGATCCCAGAAGTTCATCGCCGGAACAAAAGAGCGGCAAGTACCTGGGCTGAGTGAGGGCGGCCGAGCTCCGCCCCCTTCGACACGCTGCAAAGACTGCATCGCAGCTTGTTTCCAATTACTCAAGCAAGAATCTTGAGCGGCCGTTATCTCCCGGCCAAGCTCTAGGTCAGGCAAATTCGCTAGATAGTGATCAGGTTGGACGCCGGAACAAGGCTGATGCCCTGGAAATAGGCGTACATTGTAACCTCACCTGTCTGGGAAAGCTCGACGAATACCCGCCTGGAGTCCAAGGGATCATTTCTGCGTTCAATGAGGTCCTGCTCCTGCAGGCATGAGAGCCAGCGCAGCACTGTCGTCATCGGTACATCCACTTTAGCGCAGAGACCGCCAACAGTGTGTCGGTGCTGCTCGAGACACGCCGCGTAAAGTTCCAATAGAATCTCCCATGCCGGGTCCGCAAACATCTCCGCACTGAAATGTCGCCGCCGCACCGACCGCGCGTTGATAATACGGCGCAATTCCGAAGCGGATATGCCTTGAAACGGCGGAGAATCAGGGTTTGCTACGTTGCGTACTCTCTCGGGACCGCTGCGAAACGTTGCCATTCCAGCATTTGACATGCTCACTCTCCCACAAGAACCCGAGCAAGAGAAAGGTGACTGAAAAGGGTTAATGGCAACTTAAATCGTCTGCGAAGGGGGTCGAAAAGGCTGATTTTAGGCGGCCGCACGTCCTTGGGTGCCGAGGTAAATCTCCATTTTCTCGAAACTCATCGCTGGGGCAAAACGGTTCCCTTGGAGAACGTCGCAACCCGCTTCGAGCGCCATTGCCTCCTGTCCTTCCGTTTCGATGCCTTCTGCCACAACCTCTAGGCCAATGGCATGCGCAAGAGTCACCGCCGCACGGATCAGCGCAATATTGCCCTCCGCCTCGGTGTCGCATGAAAACGACCGGTCCAGCTTCAATCTGTCGACCTTGAACCGGCGCAGGTAACTGAGGGACGAGTACCCGGTTCCGAAATCATCCAGCGCCAACCTAAAACCAGCCTTTCGCAGCTCTTCAACCTCCGTTCCGCAACCTTCGTTGTGCCCCATGAAAAGCTGTTCTGTGATTTCGAGCTCAATCTGGCTCGGTTCAATACCAGCATTATACACCAGTCGACGCAGACGCTTTGCTAGTCCGCCATCCTGGTGGAATTGGGCGGGAGAAATGTTCACGGCCACGGAGAGACTGGGATACCTCCGAGCGAAAGCAGCAGCCTGTTTTAGGACGAAGTCCCCAAGCGCGTCTATCTGCCGGCTTTCCTCCGCAACGGAAATAGACTCTGATGCGGATATCGGGCCCAGTCTTGGATGATCCCACCTGAAGAGACACTCAACACCAACTACTAAACCAGAGGATCCAATCTGTGGTTGGTAATGAACAAGGATATCATCTCCAGTACTCAGGGATTTGCGAAGATCGGATTCTAAAAGGTCACGCCGCTGCAGGCTCGCGTCGAGATCATCGGTGAAGAAACAGAAGCAATTTTTGCCGTTGGACTTGGCGGCATAAAGCGCAATGTCCGCGGCGCGGATATATTCTTCGGCGCTATCGAAGCAATTTGTTGAGTGGGCCACCCCAACACTCACCGGCAGCCGAGCTTCCCGACCGGCGAGGTCGTAGGGCTTCTCCATCTGCGCGACAATCCGCCGACAAAGTTGTTCGACTTCAACCCGCCGCGTTGCGCTCGCGAGTATGAGGAACTCGTCCCCCCCAAACCGAGCGACAGTATCTCCAGCCCGCACAAGCGTTTTCAGTCTTTCGGCCGCAAGTCTCAGAACCTCATCACCCGCCTGATGCCCCAAAACGTCGTTCACCCGCTTGAAATTATCCAAGTCGATCATCAGAACCGCAAAATCTTCCTGGCTTCGCAGCCGTTTGCTGATCGCTGTGTTGATCCGCTCTTCTAGGAGACGCTTATTGGCTAATCCGGTAAGCGGATCATGGCGCGCAAGCTCGGCAGCTTCACGTTCTTTGTGCTCGAGCTGCGAAAGGACTTCCTGCAGGCTCTGATACAAAGCGGACATGACAAGGACGATGGCGATAGTAGTTGGAATTGTCATCGGCCAGATCGCGCCGACCAATTCTGTCGCAGTTTCACCCGGCTGATGCAGCAGATACAGCATGCAGAAGTTCGTAACCACGATCAAAGCGACCGCCGCCGAAACCATCAGGCTGAGCAAATTCTTCGAGTAACTCATCTATGGTGATCGTACCTGAAGAAGGTTAACGACGAATGTTGCCCGACGATTTATGACTCATGGTAGCGCGTCCCAGTTGCGCTGGATGCGCGCGGGATCGCGAATTTTCGATTGGTCTTTACCAACCCGCAACGAACCTCTAGCAGCGCGGCCAAAAATGCTCGGGGAGGATTTGAATGGAGTCAGCGCGTCGAAGGGATTCGTTAGCCGAGGCCATTTCCTATATGAGATCGGCACTGCGGATTCTGGATCAGAACCAAGCACCAGTTCACATTGGCGCTCATCTCGACCTAGCAATCGCGCAGCTCGAATTGGTGACAGTAGAGTTTTCCGAAACACTAGCGGAGCCAACCACGCAGCTAAGCGGCACTGCATAACTGGACTGATCGCTTACTCAAATTCGATGAGCCTGATTGTGTAGCGGTGCCCGGTGGGTTCCGTTAGCACAATCTCGCGGCGCTGGGCCGGTGGTGTGCGCTTCCACTCCGCTTCGCCAACACTTGCCGCACGTTCAATAACAACTGACGCTTTGGCTTTTTCCCGCACTTCGTCGGCTCGGTCAGGCCGTGCGCGGTCTTCGACAGCCGCGAGTATGATCAGGATGGAGATCATCAGTCGAGAGTGACTGACAATCTATTGCTAAGTTGTTGATTTTAAGTCCGAAGTGGAGATTTCTCGGCGAGCCGCCGAAGACGTTGGGCTGCAATGTCTATTCTCTGCAGGTCTTCGGCGAAATTTGCCAGGCATTGCTCGTCCAACGCTAGCGACCGGGCAACAGACTCCAGTTCAGCTGCGACTTCGCAAAGATCGGATGCGCTAGAGCCAGCGAAGGGGACATCTTCAGTGGCCGAGTTCGGGGTTGCCTCCTGCCCGCGTTTCAGGCCATAAACGATCTCGTCGATCCGAGACTGACCGCGGGAACTGCGTGGTAGCCAGCTCTCAACGTCAATTTTCGACGTAAGCTTGATGCCTGCTCGACCTTCCGCGACCCAGACAATCTGGCCGCCGACGATTGCCGAGCCGCGCTCGATCTCAACCACAGTTCCCGTTGGGGGTAGTGCACCACCCTCGATCAGCATACCAGTTTTTGACAAATTGCGGACTCGCACTGGCCCACCCCCGCAAGCTGATCGCAAGACGGCGAGAACGAAGAGGTTGGTGCGAGCGTCACAGCGCTCGCGGACCGATTGAACCGAGCAAATCGACAAGGCTTAGCCTCCGCACTAGATGAAGTGTACGGGCACATGGTTAACGAAAGCTCAATGGCGACGACGAGCGC
>DASSPS010000059.1:0-81779 GCA_035699505.1 Sphingomicrobium sp.
GTCTTCAGTCACCAGGTGAACCGTGCAGCCGGTCTCGGTTTCGCCGGCCGCCAGCACGCGGGCATGCGTGTCGAGTCCGCGATAGGCGGGAAGAAGGGACGGATGAATGTTGACGATCCGCCCGCGCCATTCGCTGATGAAGGCTGGCGACAACAGGCGCATGTAGCCGGCGAGCGCGATCGCGCCGGTGCCGTGATCGCGGAGCGCCCAGCTGAGGGCGGCCTCGAAAATCTCGCGGGGCACGCCCTTGCTGTCCCAGGTCCAGGTCGGGATGCACGCCGTCCGCGCCCAGTCGAGCCCGGCCGCCTGCGGCTTGTTCGACGCGACGAGGACGACTTCATAGCCGTTGGCTTGCTCCACCAGGGCGCGCAGGTTGCTGCCGCGCCCCGAAATCAGCACGGCGACCCGGGCCGGATCAGCCATGGTGGGTCGCGGTCCAGTCCTCGCTGGAGCCCCAAGCGCCGGCGGCGGCGCGCACGGTGCAGCCGCGCTCGCCACTCGCTATCTCCCCGATGTGGATGACCCGTTCGCCGGCCGTTTCAAGGCCGTTGGCGACCTGCTCTGCATCGCCCTTGCCGACGATGACCGCCATACCGATGCCGCAGTTGAAGGTGCGGGCCATTTCCTGCGGAGCGACGGCGCCGCCTTCCTGCAACCGGCCGAAAATTTCGGGCAGCCGCCAGCCGCCGGCATCGACGACGGCGTGGCAACCCTCGGGCAGGACGCGCGGGATATTCTCCAGCATGCCGCCGCCGGTGATGTGCGCCAAGCCCTTCAGCTTGCCGGCCCTGGCCAGCGGCAGGAGCGACTTCACGTAGATCCGCGTAGGCGTCAGCAACTGCTCGCCAAGGCCGCCGCCCAAGTCCCAGCCGCCGTCGGCGATGATCCGCCGCACCAAGCTGAAGCCGTTGCTGTGGACGCCGCTGCTGGCCAGGCCAAGGATGACGTCGCCGGGGCCGATACCGTCGCCGGTCAGCAGCTTGTCGCGGTCGACGGCGCCAACGCAGAAGCCGGCGAGGTCGTAATCGCCGTCGGCGTACATGCCCGGCATCTCGGCCGTTTCGCCACCAATCAGCGCGCAGCCTGCCTGGCGGCAACCCTCGGCGATCGATTTGAGGACGTGCTCGGCTATGACGAGATCAAGCTTGCCCGATGCGAAATAGTCTAGGAAAAACAAGGGCTCAGCGCCCTGGACGATGAGATCATTGGCGCACATGGCGACGAGGTCGATGCCGACGCCGCTATGCCGGCCGAGCTCAATGGCGAGCTTGAGCTTGGTGCCGACCCCGTCATTGGCGGCGACCAGCAAGGGGTCGTCGTAGCCGGCCGCCTTCAGGTCGAACAGGCCGCCAAAGCCGCCCAGCTCGACCTCGGCGCCGGGCCGGCTAGTCGATCGGGCGAGCGGGCCGATCGCCTTCACCAGCGCGTTGCCGGCGGCGATCGAGACTCCGGCGTCTTGATACGTGAGACCCATCAGATTCCGTTCGGGCTGAGCCACTCGAAGCCCTGTATTTCCCTTTTTCGCAAAAAAGGCAGCCCTTCGACGAGCTCGGGGCAAACGGGGTTGGGGGCCTGTAACCACAAGCGGCTTGGAATTCCACGCCGTTGTCGCCAAAAGCGCGGGCGATGGCTCGTTGCCCGCTTTTGTTCTCCCTGGCACTCCTGCTCGTTTTGCTCGGCATTTCGGGCAGCCTCTACGCGCAGATGGAATCGGGCGAGCGCGGAATCGCCCCGCTGGAAAGCGCCGGCACCCTGGAGGTGACTGGAATTCATGTCGACGTCGGCGCCAAGGACGCGCAATCGGCCCGCTTCGCCGGCTGGCGGATCGCGCAGCGGCAAGGCTTCCGGGCGCTTTGGGCGAGCATCAACAAGCGCCCCGTCGCCCAAGCTCCCAATCTTCCCGATTCGACGCTGGACGGGCTGGTCAGCTCGATCATCGTCAACAAGGAGCAGATCGGCCCCAATCGCTACATCGCCGACCTCGGCATCCTGTTCGACCGTGCCCGATCTGCCCAGTTGCTGGGAGTCGGCGGGGAAGTCCGGCGAACGGTGCCGATGCTCCTGATCCCGATCACCGTCACGGCGGGATCGGCGACCAGCGTCGAGTGGCGCAACGCCTGGCAGCGCGCCTGGGCGGAGTTCCGCACCGCGCAGAGCCCGATCGACTATGTCCGGATTAGCGGCGTCAGCGTCGATCCGTTGCTGGTCAACGCCGCCCAGGTCCGCCGGCCCGGCCGTGGCTGGTGGCGCAACATCATCGACCTGTACGGCGCGGCCGACATTTTGGTCGCCGAAGTAATGGTCCACCGGCTGTTCCCCGGCGGCCCCGCGGAAGCGAAATTCATCGGCCGCCACGGGCCCGATGGCGACATCGTCGGCGGCTTCACCCTGCGGGCAACCGACAGCGCCGACATGGCGCGGATGATGCGCGAGGGCGTGGCGCGCATGGATCAATTGTTCACCCGGGCCCATGCCGCCGGCGCCATGCAGCGCGACCCGACCCTCAACATTCCGGAGCCGCCGCCGATTATCGAGGACGTAGAGGACGAGACGACCGCCTATCAGGTGCTGATCTACTCGCCCGACGCGACCACCTATAACTTCGCCTTCGCGACGCTGAAGGTGATGCCGGGCGTGCAGAGCGTCAACCCGGTCAACATCAACATCGGCGGCGTCAGCCGGGCGTCGGCGACCATCCGCGGCGATGCCGGGCCCGCCCGATCGGCCATGGCGGCGCGCGGCTGGACGGTGACGGTGAGTGGGGGCACGATCCGGATCAGTAACGGCCCGTTCCGCGAATCGCCGAGCGCTCCGGCACCAGCTCCGGCCCAGCCGCAGCAGCCGACGCCGACCGGAAACAGCGGCGGCGCGCCGCCGGGCGCTGTCCCGTGAGGCGTCCCGCGGACCAGATCGCGCTGCCGCTCGACTGGCCGCAGACCCTGGGCGAAGCGCGATTCATCACGTCGGACGCCAATCAGGAGGCGTTCGACCATTTCCGAAAATGGACGATGTGGCCGGTCAAGGCGACCATGCTGACCGGCCCGCGCCGATCGGGGCGCAGCCTGCTGGCCCGCAACTTCGTCGAGCGGGTCGGCGGGCGGGTGTTCGATAATGCCGAACGCCAAGACGAGGTCGAGCTGTTCCATGCCTGGAACGACGCCCAGGACACCGGCCGGCCGCTGGTAATGATCGTCGACGAAGTGCCGCCGGCCTGGACTCCCGACCTGCCCGACCTGCGCACCCGTCTCGCCGTGACTCCGGTGACCCGGATCGGTCGGCCCGACGATGCCCTGTTCCCGGCGCTGATCGCCTTGCTGTTCGCCGACCGCGGCCTGCATATCCCGCCCGACGCGTTGCGCTTCATGGCCGAGCGGCTGGAACGGGATTATTGGGCGGCGGAGCGCGCCGTCGAAGCCGTCGACCGCTTCGCCATCGCCGAACGCGCCCGCCTCAGCCTGCCGACGATCAGGCGGGCGCTGCTGGACTCGAAAATGATTGGTAGCGGCGACTAGCCGCAGAAAGCGGTGGCGATTCGGCCCTGGGGGTCGAGCTGGGCGGTGACCCGGCTTTTCTTCGCCTTGCCGGCCGCTTCGCCGGGCTGGAGCCAGCGGAGCTTCTTTGCCCCGGTCGAAGTCAGCAACTGGCGGGCGAGGCCGGCGCTCGGCGCCTGGCCGGTGAATTGGGGCAGCGCGGTCGGCCGGCAGTCGAACTTCTCGGCGAAGCTGCGGTGCGGGTAGGGCGATTGCGCGGCCGAGCTCGCCGAGGTTGCGGCAGCCACAGCGGCCATCACGAGTTTACGCATCGACTTTTTCACTGACATCTTCCTTCACGATTCGGCTCATCTTGAGCTTGCCGTTCTCGATCGCGAAACCCAGCCGTCCCTCGACGAGGTCGAGCGCATCCTTGCCGAACTCTTCAAACCGCCAGCCGCTCAAGATGTTCAGACCCGTGCGGACTCCCGCCGCCAGCGCCTCGATATCGTCGGCGCGAGCGATGAGGCGGGGGGCTACGCCCGATTCCTTGGCCCGAATCTTGAGCAGCAGCTTGAGCAGGTCGCTGACCAGCGCGCCGTCTTTCGTCAAGCCTGGGCGCCGCGGCTCACGGTCGGGCATTTCGCGGGGATCGAGCGGGGTCGCCGCCGCGATCGCCGCAATCAGCCTGGCGCCGATGTCGTTGCTTCGCCAGCCGGCCGACAGGCCTCGAACCCGGCCCAAATCGTCCTGGGTCCTGGGCGGATGGGCGGCGAGCTCATTGAGCGTGTCGTCCTTGATGATTCGGCCGCGCGGAATGTTCTTGCCCCGCGCCTCGGTCTCCCGCCAGGCGGCGAGCGCTTTGAGCCGGCCGAGCACGGCCGGGTTGCGGCTCGGCAGCTTGAGCCGCTTCCAGGCGTCTTCCGGCGGAAAGGCGAAGGACGACGGGTCGGCAAGCCGCTCCATCTCTTCGTCGAGCCAGCCGCCGCGGCCGGTCCGGCGGAGCCGCTCCAGAAGTTTGGGGAAGATGTTGGCGAGATGGGTGACATCGGCGATCGCATAGTCGATCTGGCGCTTGTCGAGCGGCCGGCGGCCCCAGTCGGTGAAGCGCGCGCCCTTGTCCAGGCTGTGGCCCAGCATCGATTCGATCAGGTTCGAATAGCCGACCTGCTCGCCGTGCCCGAGCGCCATCGCGGCGACCTGCGTGTCGAACAAGGGCTGCGGAGTCTTGCCGGTCAGGTTGTGGACGATTTCCAGATCCTGCCCGCCGGCGTGGAAGACCTTCAGCACGTCGTGATTGTCGACGAGGAGCGACAGGAGGGGCGCAAGGTCCAGGTCGGCCTTGGGATCGATGGCGGCGGCTTCATCAGCGGTTGCGATCTGGATCAGGCAGAGATCGGGCCAATAGGTGTTCTCGCGCATGAATTCGGTGTCGACGGCGACGAAGGGGTGCTTCGCCATGCGGTCGACCAGCCTGGCGAGGTCGTCGGATTTGGTGATGAGCGGGTGAATCTTCATGGGTGTGCGGGGGCCATAGCGAGCCCCTCGCGGGTTGACAAAATACTATTCGACAGTGAAGCGCCGCGGCGACTTTCCACATGGCGTCGCCCCGGCGACAGGGCCCCATCGAAGTAGTACTTCGATGGGAACCCAAGCCGGGGGTCTCAGCGAGCAGGCCGCGACCTTTCTTCCCTGGGATACCGGCCTGCGCCGGAGAGACGTAGAGAGACGGGACACATGCACGCCTACCGAACCCATACCTGCGCCGAACTCCGCGCCAGCAACGTCGGCGAGACGGTCCGGCTGTCCGGCTGGATCCACCGCAAGCGCGACCATGGCGGCGTCTTGTTCATCGATCTTCGCGATCATTACGGGCTGACCCAGATCGTCGCCGCCGCCGGCAGCGAGATGTTGAAGCAGCTCGAGCATCTGCGGACCGAATCGGTCGTCACCATCACTGGCGAGGTGGTGGCGCGCGGCGCGGACGCGGTGAACCCGAAGCTGCCGACCGGCGAGATCGAGGTTGTAGCGCGCGAGGTCAGTGTCCAGTCCAATGCCGCGGAACTGCCGATGCCGGTGGCCGGCGAGGCTGACTATCCCGAGGAGATCCGCCTCAAATACCGCTACCTCGACCTTCGCCGCGAAAGCATGCACCGCAACATCATGCTGCGCTCGTCGGTGATCGCCTCCATCCGCCGCAGGATGATCGATCAGGGTTTCACCGAGTTCCAGACGCCGATCCTGACGGCCAGCTCGCCGGAAGGCGCGCGAGACTATCTCGTGCCGAGCCGCGTGCATCCGGGCAAGTTCTACGCGCTCCCCCAAGCGCCGCAGATGTTCAAGCAATTGATCATGGTCGCCGGCTTCGACCGCTATTTTCAGATCGCGCCCTGCTTTCGCGACGAGGATGCGCGCGCCGACCGGTCCCCAGGCGAATTCTACCAACTCGACTTCGAAATGAGCTTTGTCACCCAGGATGACGTGTTCAACGCCATCGAGCCGGTGCTCGCCGGCGTGTTCGAGGAATTCGCCGAGGGCAAGTCGGTGACCCCGGCCGGACAATTCCCGCGCATCCCGTACAAGGAAGCGCTGTTGAAATACGGGTCTGACAAGCCGGACCTGCGCAACCCGCTGATCATCGCCGACGTCGGCGAGCATTTCCGAGGTTCCGGCTTCGGGCTGTTCGCCGGCCTTGTCGAAAAGGGCGCCGTGGTCCGCGCCATCCCCGCGCCTGGAACCGCCGAGAAGAGCCGGAAATTCTTCGACGACATGAATGAATGGGCGCGCGGCGAGGGCTTCGCCGGGCTCGGCTACGCGACCCGCAAGGGCGGCGAGTGGGGCGGGCCGATCGCCAAGAACCATGGCGACGAGGGCATGAACCGGCTGGCCGACGAGCTGGGACTGGGCCCGGACGACGGCATTTTCTTCGCCGCCGGCAAGGAAGCGGACGCCGCCAGGCTGGCGGGCGCGGCGCGGGCGCGTGTCGCCGAGCAGCTCGGCCTGATCGACCCCGACACGTTCAAATTCTGCTGGATCGTCGACTTCCCGATGTTTGAGTATAACGAGGACCAGAAGAAGATCGACTTCAGCCACAACCCCTTTTCGATGCCGCAGGGCGAGCTTGAGGCGCTGGAGACCAAGGATCCGCTCGATATCCTGGCGTGGCAATATGACATCGTCTGCAATGGCGTGGAGCTGTCGAGCGGCGCCATCCGGAACCATCGGCCGGACATCATGTACAAGGCGTTCGACATCGCCGGCTACACGCGCGAGGAAGTCGACACCAATTTCGCCGGCATGATCAACGCCTTCAAGTATGGCGCGCCGCCGCACGGCGGATCGGCGCCGGGAATCGACCGGATCGTCATGTTGCTGGCCGGGGAGCCGAACATCCGCGAGGTCGTCCTCTTCCCGATGAACCAGAAGGCGGAGGATCTGATGATGAACGCGCCGTCGGCAGTCTATCCCAACCAGCTCAAGGAGCTGCACATCAAGCTGGTCGACCCCGCCTGATTGCCGCTTCGACCGCGCTGCGGTAACCGGCCTTCATGGCGATCACGCTGGGGCAATTCGAACAGGGCAAGCCGTTTCCGGGCGACGCGCCGGCGGCGCTGGCGGGGCTCCAGGGCCGGCTGGTCCAGCTGAGCCAGGCCCAGGTCGCCCATGGCCGGCGGCTGATCATCCTGCTCGAAGGCTGGGACGGATCGGGCCGGAAGGCGGTGCTGAGGCAATTGCTCGGCGCGATCGACCCTTGCCAGGCGGCGGTCCACTGCGCGTCGGCGGCGGTTTTCTCGGAGGAAGAGCGGCACTGGCTGACGCCTTTCTGGACTCGGCTGCCGAAGGCGGCCGAGACGGCGCTTTACTATGGCAGCTGGTATCGCCGGCCGATCGAGGAGCGGGCGCGCGGCGCCATGGACGATTCGCACTGGGGGCGGGCGTTCGACGAGATCAATGAGTTCGAGGCGCAGCAGCTCGATAGTGGCACCTTGCTGGTGAAATTGTTCTTTCACGTCTCCGAAACGGTGCGCGAGCGGCGCTTGCGCGAGCGGGCGGCCGACCCCTGGCTTCGCGGCACGCTCGGCGGAGTTCAGCAGATTGACCGGGAGCTGGCGCTGAAGGCGCTGCAGGCGATGTTCGCGGCGACCGATACTCGCTGGGCGCCGTGGACCGTGATCGACGCCAACGAGGAGACCGCGGCGCAGATTGCGGCGCTGAGCAAGGTCGCGGAGGTCCTTGAGAAGAAACTGCCCAGGCAGCCGCCGTCGAGCGAGACGGTCGTGGCCTTCCCGAAGACGGGCTAGGCGGCGCCCTCCGGATAGCTGATCGCCACCACTTCATAGCTTTTTTCCCCGGCGGGGAGGCGGACGGTGCGCTCGTCGCCGACCCTGGCGCCGCGAAGGGCGCGGGCGATGGGCGCGTTCCAGCCGATCCGGCCGGCGGTGGCATCGCTTTCGTCGTCGCCGACGATCGTCAGGAGGCGGCGGTTGTCCTCATCGTCGGCAAGCTCGACGGTGGCGCCGAACCGGACTTCGCCGCGCGACGGCTGGGCGGCCGGATCGACGACCTTGGCCGACTTCATCACCTTGGCAAGGTAGCCGAGCCGCCGGTCGATCTCGCGTAGCCGCTTGCGACCGTAGATATAGTCGCCATTTTCCGATCGATCGCCGTTGGCCGCCGCCCAGGAGATGGTCTCGACCAGCTTCGGCCGTTCCTCCGCGAACAGGCTGTCATATTCGGCGCGCAGGCGGGCCAGCCCCTGCGGGGTGATGAAGCGGTCGGCCGGGGCGGCCATTGCTCAGCCCGGCGGATGCTTGTTCAGGAAGGCCGAGACATGGACCGTGGTGCTAGGCGTCGAGGCGTTCATCTGGTCATAGACGACGGTGTTTTCGATCACCCGTTGCACATAGCCCTTGGTTTCGCTGAAGGGAATCTGCTCGATCCATTGCAGCACATCCTTGCCGCGGCGGGGATCGCCATAACGGTTGACCCATTTGCGAACGTTGCCGGCGCCGGCGTTGTAGCTGGCGACGGCCAGCGGAACATTGCCGTCCCAGGTGTTGAGCATGCGCTGGAAATAGGCCGAGCCGAGCATGACATTGTAGGACGGGTCGGTGGTCAGTCGCGACCATTCGTAGCCGACGCCCATCTTGCTGGCCTGCTCAGCCGCCGTGCCCGGCATCAGCTGCATCAGGCCGCGCGCGCCGGCGTGGCTGACCGCCGCCCGGTCGAACGAGCTTTCCTGGCGGGTGATTCCGTGCGCCAGCGACCACATCCTGCCCGACGGCACTCGGGACCCGCCAAGCTGCGGGTAGGCGTTCTGGACGTAGAAGGCCGAACCCTTGTTGCGGGCCGACCGAGCCACCCAGACGGCGAGATCCTGGCGGCCGATCCGGGGCGCCATCTCGGTCGCGATGATTCGCTCGGCGTCGCTGGTCAGCGATTCCGACAGGGTCCGGATGAACAGGCTTTGTTCGTCGTAGCGGCCTTGCTGCCCGACCAGCTGCATCGCCCGGACCAGCCGCCGGCTGGCGAATTCGGCCCGCGCCTGGGGGGTCACGGCGGCGCTCGCGATCTGGTTCGGCGCCGGGACTTTCCGGCCAAGCCTTTCCAGGGCAAGCTGGCCGTAGAACAGTTCCGGGTAAGCGGCGGCGCGTTGGAAATAGCCGCTGGCGTCACCAGCCCGGCCGGCGGCGAGCGATGCCCGGCCAGCCCAGTACAGGCCCTTGGTCGTCACCTGGAGCGACTTGCCGGCGCGCGAATAGCGTTGGAACAAGACGGCGGCGTCCGCCGGCCGGTTGAGCCCGCTCCAAGCGGCCGTTCCACCGAGCCAGACCAGCGATGTGTAGGCATCGCGGACTCCAAGCGGCTGGTCGCTGATATCGGTGCCGGCCGGAAACACATCGTCCGCCTGCCGGGCGATGTTGAAGGCGGTGCTCCAGTCGCCGGCATCGGCGGCGCCGCCGGCGAGGATCAGGAGCATGTCGAGCATGCGTTCGGGATCGGCCGGCTTGTAGGAGAAATTGTGCTGGCGGGCGGCGAGTTGCCGGGCGGCCGCTTCCCAGTTGGCGTCACGCAAGTAGCGTGCCCGGTCCATCATCAGCCCCGCGTCCTGAACGACCGTGGCCAGCATCGGCTGGTACAGGGCGTCGACGTTGGGCGCCCGGGTCTGCATTGCGATCCGCGACGCGAAGGCTGCCCGGCGGGCCGCGCTGGTCGCGGTCAGCACGCGCTGCGCCGCTTCGGGCTTCTTGGCAAAAAGCAGGGAGTCGGCGCGCCGGTCGTGATCCTGAGCGGTCAGGTTCGACCAGTAGCGGGCTGCGATCGCCGTTTCGTCCTCTGTCGACAGATCATCGGCGGCCCAGGCGTCACGTACCGCCGCCATCGCTTCAACCTGCCGGCCGGCGGCGCTCAGGGCATCGGCAAGACGGGCGTGGCCGTTGCCGCTGACCGGTTTCTTGTCGCGGAAGAACGCGATGACGGTTGCCGGGTTTTCGCCCGATCGCATCGCCTTCTCGGCGGCTCGGCGCAGCGTTGTTTCACCGGGCCAGCCCGGGTTGTAGATCAGGAAGCGCGCATAGTCGGCGAAGCTGAAGCTGCCGCCCTGGCGCAGCCGTCGCCAATCGTTGACGGCATAACCGACATCAGTCGATGGAGCATAGGCCAGGGCCGGGACAGGGGCCGGGGCCGGGGTAAAAATCTGCGCCGTGCTGGAGCCAGCAACGGAAACCAGCAAAAAGGGCAGAAGATAAGCAGCACGCCTCATGCTGGACATAATGTAATGACGCTCCTTATCAGTCTCTGAACGGCTGACCGATTTTATTGCTTTGGCCAACATGCCGGAAAGGTGAAAAGTTCATGTTTTTCGGTTCGATTCCGGCACTTGTGACACCTTTCCGGGATGGGCGTGTCGCCGAGGACACATTTGCGGACTTTGTCGACTGGCAGATTTCGGAAGGGTCGAATGGCCTCGTGCCGTGCGGAACGACGGGCGAAAGCGCGACAATGAGCCCCGCCGAGCAGAAGCGCGTGATACAGATTGCCGTCGATGTCGCCCAGGGCCGGGTGCCGGTGATCGCCGGTTGTGGCAGCAACAATGTCGCCCACGCCATCGACTATCTGCATGCGGCCAAGGAGGTCGGCGCCGACGCGGCGCTGGTGGTCATGGGCTATTACAACCGGCCGAGCCAGGCTGGACTGGTGGCGGCCTTCACGGCGCTGTCGGACGCATCGGCCCTGCCGATTATCGTTTATAATATTCCCGGCCGGGCCGTGGTCGACGTTTCGGTAGAAACGATGGCGGAAATTTCGCGCCTGCCGAACATCGTCGGGGTCAAGGACGCGACAGGCAATTTGGCGCGGGTCACGGCCCATCGGATGGCCTGCGAGGAGGGCTTCATCCAGCTGAGCGGCAATGACGAGACCGCGCTCGCCTATAATGCCTCCGGGGGCGTCGGCTGCATCTCGGTCAGCGCCAACATCGCGCCGCGGCTGTGCGCCGACTTCCAGGCGGCGACCCGGGAAGGGCGGCGGGACGACGCTTTGCGGCTCAATGACCGTTTGTTCCCGCTCCACACCGCACTATTCTCCGACGCCTCACCGGGCCCTGCCAAATATGCCCTGTCCAAGGTGCGCTCGGGGTTCCCGGTCGAGTTGCGGCTGCCCATGGTCGGCCCGTCGGAATCTGCCCGGCAGGCTGTCGATGACGCACTGGCGCAGGCGGGTGTAATATAGCGGCCGTTTCCCTGAGCTTGTCGAAGGGCTGCCTTTCTCCCAAGGGGTTTAAATAAGGCAGGGCTTCGACAGGCTCAGCCCAGACGGAGTTTCTCTACGACCCATGGCCAAGCCGCTGCCTTCCCCGTTCGACAAGGTCAAGGTCGTCGCCGAGAACCGGCGGGCGCGATACGACTATTTCGTCGAAGAGCGTTTCGAAGCCGGAATCCAGCTGGCGGGCACGGAAGTGAAGTCGCTTCGAGTCGGCGAAGGGTCGATTGCCGAAAGTTATGCGACGGTGGACGGCGAGGAGGCCTGGCTGATCAACAGCTCGATTCCAGAGTATAGTCACGGGAATCGCCAGAACCACCAGCCGAGGCGCGCCAGGAAGTTGCTGTTGAAAGCCCGAGAGATCGCCAAGCTTCAGGGCGCCGTCGCCCGCGAGGGGCTGACGCTTGTCCCGCTGTCCATTTATTTCAATTCGGCTGGCCGGGCGAAGGTTGAACTGGCGATCGCGCGCGGCAAGAAGGCGCACGACAAGCGCGACACCATCAAGGAACGCGACTGGAAGCGGGAACAGGGCAGGGTGCTGCGAAACCATGGCTGACGTCGCCGCACATTTCCGAAGGCTTTTCCATCGCCATGCGCCGAGCCGCGACGAGGTATTGGAAAGCCGTTGGCTGAAACCGTTCGGCAAGCGTATTCGCCGGTCCGAATTGTGGCGGCTCACCCGCCGGTCGGTGCCCAGGGGCGTTGCGATCGGGTTGTTCGTCGGGATTTTCCTGATGATTCCCGGGGTTCAGATTGTCGGCGCGGCTCTGGTCTGCATGCCATTGCGCGGCAACGTGCCAATTGCGGCAGCGATGACCTTCCTGTCCAATCCCGCGACCACGCCCTTCATCCTCCTGGCGTCGATCAACGTCGGCAACAGCCTGGGTTATCGCGCCGACCTTACGACCTTCGAAACGTTGATTTCGACCCATGCCAGCGTGGGACGCTGGCTGTCCTGGCTGTTGTCCGATGCGGCGCCCGCTGCCCTGACCGGGCTGGCGATCATCGCCGCTGTGGTCGCGTTTGCAGGATTTTGGGTATCACTGGTCGGATGGCGCTGGTGGATTTCACGCAAGTGGCGCCAGCGCGCTCCGAATTCGGGCGCGATGCGCGAAGGAACCGAGGGAACTGACTGAAATGAACCGATGGATAGCTTTACTCGCAGCCGGAACCGCGCTTTCGGCCTGCGCCGCCAGAATTGTCGACGTTGCGCCGACGCCCGAGCCTGCGCCGCCCGCGGCCGAGCCGGCGCCGCTCGCTCCGCCCGCGCCCAAGCCCGCGCTCGGGACGTTCGGCTTCGACGAAAGTGGGATGAACAGGGCCGTCCAGCCGGGCAACGATTTCTATGAATATGCCAACGGCACTTGGGCGAAGAATACCCAAATTCCCGCCGACAAATCGAATTACAGCATGTTCGGCGCGCTCCAGGACCTCAGTCAGCAACGGGTCCGGGACCTGCTCGATGCCGCCAGGAACGACCCCAGTAGCAAAATAGGAGCGGCCTATGCCAGCTTCCTCGACGAAGCGGCGGTGGAAGCTAAGGGGCTGAGCCCGATCGAGCCTTGGCTGAATGAAATCCGCAGCCTCAGGGGCAAGGCGGGATATTCGGCTCTGCAGGCGCGGGCCGCTCGAAATGGAGTCGCCGGCCTCTTCGCCGGCGGCATCGGCCAGGACGACAAGAATAGCGACGTCTATATCACAGGCCTTGGGCAGAACGGCCTCGGGCTGCCCGACCGCGACATGTATTTGGTCAACGAGCCCAATCTGGTGTCGTTGCGAGCGGCTTACGTCGATTATCTGGCCCAGGCCCTGACCCTGTTGGGCGAGAGCAACGCCGCGGCGCGGGCAAGGGCAATCATGGACTTCGAAACCCGGATCGCCCGGGTTTCCTGGACTCGGGAAGACAGCGGCGACGCGACCAAAGTGTACAACAAGATGACGCTAGCCCAGCTGCAGCGGATGGCGCCGGGGTTCGACTGGTCGACCTATCTCAAGACCCGTGGCGCCAGCATCAACGAGCTGGTGGTCGCCCAGCCAAGCGCCTTCAAGGGAATCGCCTCCCTTGCAAGCCGAGCGCCGTTGCAGGTGCTCAAGGATCAAATGCTGGTCCGATCGCTCGAGGCTTTTGCGGACGTTCTTCCCAATCGAGTCACCGAGCAGAATTTCGCTTTCTATGGAACCAAGCTCAACGGCACCCCGCAGAACCAGCCGCGGTGGAAGCGGGCGGTGGATTTCACCACCAACACCCTGACCGACGAGGTGTCGAAGATCTACGTGGCAAAGTGGTTCCCGCCGGAATCCAAGGCGGCGATGGAAACCCTGGTGGCCAACGTCGTCGACGGCATGGCCAGGCGTATCGACAGGCTCCCCTGGATGGCGCCTGAAACCAAGGTCAAGGCCCGGGCCAAGGCGACGACCTTCAAGAGCCGGATCGGCTATCCGGACCAGTGGCACGACTATACCTTCGAGGTCCGCCGCGACGATCTGTTCGGCAATGCCCTGCGAGCCAATCAATGGGCGCATGACTGGAACATCCAGAAGCTGGGCAAGCCGATTTATCGCTGGGAATGGGGCCTCGACCCGATGACGGTGAACGCCCAGGCCAACTTCCAGCTGGTCGCCATCACTTTCCCGGCGGCGATCCTGCAGCCGCCCTTTTTCGACATCAACGCCGACCCGGCGATCAATTACGGCGCCATCGGGGCCGTCATCGGCCATGAGATCAGCCACCATTTCGACGACCAGGGCGCGAAATACGATGCCAGCGGTAACCTCAGGGACTGGTGGACTCCGGCCGATGTCGAAGCGTTCAAGCGGCTCAGCCAGAACCTGGTGAAGCAATATGACGCCTATGAGATCTTCCCGGGCGCCCATGTGAAGGGCGAGTTCACTCTCGGCGAGAATATCGGCGATCTGGCCGGCGTCCTTGCCGCCTATGACGCATACAAGGCGTCGC
This sequence comes from Sphingomicrobium sp., assembly GCA_035699505.1. Classification (GTDB taxonomy): domain Bacteria; phylum Pseudomonadota; class Alphaproteobacteria; order Sphingomonadales; family Sphingomonadaceae; genus Sphingomicrobium. The sequence goes on from DASSPS010000059.1 coordinate 14,188, forward strand.
TGAGCGGTCAGGAAGCGCCCGTCATCAACGGCTTTACCGGCGACCAAAGATTCTATCTGGGCTGGGCGCAGGTCTGGCGGCGCAACTATCGCGAGGCGAACCTGCGGTCCCGACTGCTGACCGACCCGCACGCACCGTCGATCCAGCGAACCTGGATCGTGCGCAACTTCGACAACTGGTACGATGCCTACAACGTACAGCCGGGGCAGAAACTCTATTTGACCCCGCAGCAAAGGGTGCGCATCTGGTAGCATGCTCTACCAGGACCTTTCGGCGCTAGATCCCGAGCCGCTCGAAGGGCGGTCGCGCTGGCTGGCGCCGGGCATTGCCGCCGCCGCCGCCGTCAGCGGCACGCTGCTGTTCCTGATTTTCGGACAGCCGCTGCTCGCCGGGCTGTTCTTCCTGCTCTGCGCGGGCGCGGCCTATGTCTCGTTCCGAATCGATGGCCCCGATCAGCCGGTAATGGACGGCCTGGCCACCGGCCCCGACTATGCGCTGCTCGGCTCGACCCTGGCCCTGACCCGCGAGGCGGCCGCGCTGACCGCCGCCGACGGCGCGTTGCTGCTTGCCAATACCGCTTATCGCGACCGGTTTGGACAAGAGCGGCCGCTGTGCCTGGCGACTAGCGAAGAGGGAAAGAAAGCGGTCGACATCGCCCGGGCGATGGCCGGGCGCGACGGGGCCGGGTGCGCCGCCGGAATTGAGGCGAGCGGCGAAAAGTTCGCCGTCGAGGTCGAGCGCGTCGGCGCCAGCGGCGACCTGCTGCTGTGGCGCTTTCCGAAACCTTCGGCGCCGGATCCGCTGTTGCTTGCCGCCGACCAGATTGCCGGCCCCGTCGGCGAACGCTTCGGCGCGGCCGGCGTGCTGGCAGCGCTGGTAGATGGTGAAGGCCGGCTACTCGCCGCCAACCGCGCTTTCACGGCGCGCGCCGTCCAGGATGAAAACGTGCCGCCCAAGCCGCGCTTCACCGACCTTGTCGAAGCCAGCGATGAGGGCGAGTTCCGCCTGATCGCCGAGGGCGACAGCGGACGGTCGCTGCGCGCCGTCCACGTGCCGCTCAATCCTGCAGCGCCGGCTGGCGCGGGAACGTTCCTGTTGTTCGACGGAGCCGACTCGCTGGCCATTTCCAGCTCCAGCCACCTGCAGGCCCTGCTCGACATGCTGCCGATCGGCCTGGCGCTGGTCGACCGCGACGGCCGCTTCCTGACCATGAACGACGCGTTTCGAGGGGCGGCGGGAATCCGGGAAGGATCGAAGCCGGTCTATCCCGGCGACCTGGTGGTCAAGGAGGACAAGGCGGCGGTGGCGGACGCGGTGCGCCGCAACGCGCGCGGCCCGGCGATGTCGGGCGACCTGGCGGTGCGCCTTGCGCGGTCACCGGCAGAGCCGGTGGCGCTGACCATTGCCGGCCTGCGCGGCCTCGGCGACGCTGCGGTGCTGCTGCTGCTCAAGGACAATAGCGAGGAAGCCAAGCTCAAGCGGCAGATCGCCCAGGCGACGAAGATGCAGGCGGTCGGTCAGCTGGCCGGTGGAGTGGCGCACGATTTTAACAACATATTGACCGCGATCATCGGCCATTGCGACCTGATGCTGATGCGCCATACGCCCGGCGACAGCGACTATGACGATATCCAGCAGATCAAGTCGAACTCCAACCGGGCCGCCGGGCTGACCCGGCAACTGCTCGCTTTCTCCCGTCAGCAGACCCTGCGCCCGCAGGTCGTGCAGTTGCCGGACGTCGTGTCCGAAGTGTCGCATCTGCTGAAGCGCCTGCTGGGCGAGACGGTTCGGCTGGTGGTCAAGCATGGCCGCAACCTCGGGTCGGTTCGGGCTGACCCTGGGCAGCTGGAGCAGGTCATCATCAACCTGGCTGTCAACGCCCGGGACGCGATGGCCGGCGAGGGCGGCGGAACGCTCACCATTCAGACCTATCCCGTGAAGTCGGACCAGGTCGCCGAGCTTGGCAGCGAGATCCTGCCCGTCGCCGATTATGCGGCGCTGTCGGTGACCGATACCGGCTGCGGCATCCCGGCGCATGTGCTTGGCAAGGTGTTCGAGCCCTTTTTCACCACCAAGGAAGTCGGCAAGGGCACCGGGCTCGGCCTGTCGACGGTCTATGGCATCGTCAAGCAGTCGGGCGGGTTCATCTTCGCCGATTCCAAGGTCGGCGAAGGAACTCGGTTCACGATTTACCTGCCCGTCCATCGCGCCGAGGAGGAAGCCGGCAAGACGCGCAAGGGCGCCAAGCCCAAGGAAGATGAATTGTGGGGCAGCGGCCGAGTCCTGCTGGTCGAGGACGAGCCGATGGTGCGGACAGTCGCCGAGCGGGCGCTGACGCGGCACGGTTATACCGTCGTCACCGCCGAAAATGGCGAGGACGCGCTGGAAATCCTGGGCAAGGATGAGGAATTCGTGCTTCTGATCAGCGATGTCGTGATGCCGGGCATGGATGGCCCGACGATGGTCGCCGAAGCGCGCAAGACCCGCCCTGACCTGCCGATCCTGTTCATGTCCGGCTACGCCGAGGAGCAATTGCGCAAGTCGATCGACCTCGATCACGTCGCTTTCCTGCCCAAGCCCTTCTCCGTGCAAGAGCTCGCCGAGGCCGCGAGACGGGTGCTGCTGGCCAACGCCGCGCAATAAAGGCTGGACGCTCAAGCGATGCGCCGCTTATGCCTGCGTCAGTATGTCCGATATGCGTTCCATCCTGATCGTCGAAGACGAGCCTCTGATTGCCATGATGCTCGAGGATTTCCTCGAATCGCTCGGCCATCGAGTCCACGGCACCTGTGACAATGTGTCCGAGGCGCTTCACCAGGTCGACAGGGGCGGGTTCGACTTCGCCATCCTCGACGTCAATCTGAAAGGCGAGAATGTCTGGCCGGTGGCGACCCGGCTGCGCAGCAAGGGCGTTCCCTTCGTCATTGCCTCGGGTGGCCATGTCGATCCGCCGCCGGTCGAATTCGCGGCCGTGCCGCTGATCGAAAAGCCCTACACGGTCGACCGGGTGACTCCGGCGATCGAGGCGGCGCTGGCCGGCTGATACGCGCGCCGCATCGTTCCTTGCCGTCGCCGCTCTCCTCGCCGCCCCGCTTGCCTTCATGACCTGGTCGCAAACCGACATCATCTTTCCCGCGCACGCCGTGTCCACCGCCGGCCCAATGCCCAAGGGCTCCGAGCGGCTGGCCGTTGACACGCCCGACGGGGAGACGCTGGTCGGAATCTATCTGCCGGCCGCCCAGGCTGACAGCGAGCGGACGCTGGTCCTCGGCTTTGGCGGCAACGCCTGGAACGGCCAGGATGTCGCCGAATACCTCCACGAACTCTATCCTCAGGCGGACGTCGCTGCCTTCCATTACCGGGGCTACCGGCCATCGACCGGCCGTCCGTCGGCGGATTCCCTGATCACCGATGCCCCGCTCGTCTTCGACGCCGCCGTGAAGCGGGTGAAGCCGAAGAAGGTCATTGCCGCCGGCTTCAGCATCGGCTCGGGCATTGCCGCCACCCTGGCCGGCAAGCGCAAGCTGACCGGGCTGATCCTGGTCACGCCGTTCGATTCCCTGAAAGCGGTGGCCCAGTCGGCCTTCCCCTGGCTGCCGATCGGCCCCTTCTTCCAGCATGAGATCGACGCCGCCGCCGCGCTTTCAGGAGTGAAGACGCCGGTGGCGATCCTGGCCGCGGAACGGGACGAGCTCATTCCGCCGGCCCGCACCAGGGCGCTTCGGCCAAGTATTGCCAAGCTCGTTTACGACCGCACGATCGAGCATGCCGGCCATAACGACATCTATCAGCGCCACACGTTCCAGGAGGCGATGCGGGAAGCGTTGCTGACGGTCGGGGGGTAGCGCTGGCCGGCTGCATGTTCTCCTCTTGTTCTATAAGAACAAATCAGATACACACTTGTTTCCACCAGGCGGGGTGCGACCGCCATTGACGAGGAGACAGGGGTCATGGCAGCGCAGCTGAAGGTAGTCGGAGCAGGGTTGGAGTCGGTGAGCACAGACAGGCAGAAGGCGCTCGAGGCGGCGCTCGCACAGATCGACCGCGCCTTCGGCAAGGGCTCCGCAATGAAGCTGGGCAGCCGCGAGAAGATGGAGATCGACACGGTCTCCACGGGCAGCCTCGGCCTCGACATCGCGCTTGGCGTCGGCGGCCTGCCGCGGGGCCGGGTGGTCGAAATCTACGGCCCAGAAAGCTCGGGCAAGACGACGCTTGCGCTGCATGCGATCGCCGAAGCGCAGAAGACCGGCGGCACCGCTGCCTTCGTCGATGCTGAACATGCGCTCGATCCGATTTATGCCAAGAAGCTCGGCGTCAACATCGACGAGCTGATCGTCTCCCAGCCCGACACCGGCGAGCAGGCGCTTGAGATCGTCGACACTCTGGTCCGCTCCAACGCCATCGACGTGCTCGTGGTCGACTCGGTCGCCGCGCTGGTGCCGAGGGCCGAGATCGAGGGCGAGATGGGCGACAGCCACGTCGGCTTGCAGGCGCGGCTGATGAGCCAGGCGCTTCGCAAACTGACCGGCTCGATCAGCCGGTCGCGCTGCACCGTCATCTTCATCAACCAAGTGCGGATGAAGATCGGCGTCATGTACGGCAATCCGGAAACGACGACCGGCGGCAATGCGCTGAAATTCTACGCCAGCGTCCGCCTCGACATCCGCCGTACTGGCCAGATCAAGGACCGCGACGACATCGTCGGCAACACCACCCGGGTGAAGGTGGTCAAGAACAAGGTCGCGCCGCCGTTCAAGCAGGTCGAATTCGACATCATGTATGGCGAGGGAATCTCCAAGGTCGGCGAAATCCTCGATCTCGGCACCAAGGCCGGGCTGGTTGAGAAATCCGGCGCCTGGTTCAGCTATGATTCGATCCGCATCGGTCAGGGCCGCGAGAATGCCAAGCTCTACCTCAAGGAAAATCCCGACGTCGCGCAGCGGCTGGAAAATGCCATTCGCGGCAAGACGGCGGAGGTTGGCGAAGCGCTGATGGTCGGCGACATCTCCGACACCGACGAGCTCGCCGCCGAATAATCAGCCATGGGGCCAACGGCTCGCCCTCTGGCGGGCTTAGTTTGCCCCATCTTCGGGCACGCAGGGTGTCGGCGCGGGTTCGCTCGCGCCGGCCCCTTTCCTTGCGAACAGCCGTCTGGGCTCGGTCAGGACCACCAGCCCGAGGGCGACGGCCGCGCAGGCGGCGGTGCCGATGATGAACGGCGTTGCCGTGCCGTCGAACGATCGGCCGATGACGAATCCCAGCACCGCGCCGCCGATCGTGCCGATGACGCCCTGAACGGCCGACGCCGTTCCCGCAATCGGCGCCATATTCTCCATCGCCAGCGTACTCAGGTTGGACGAGGAGAAAGCGAAGGAGGCCATGGCCAGCGCCTGGAAGAGGATGAATATCGCCAGTGTTTCCATGCCCGACATGGCGATGGCCGCGTGTGCCGTCGTCACCGCCATGAAGGCCACCGCGCCGCCATGGCCGACCCGGCGAAGGCCGAAGCGCTCGACGATCCGGCTGTTGGTCCATGAGGCTAGCGCCATCGGGGCAGCGACGACCCCGAACACCAGCCCGATCGCTTCCGGTCGCTCGAAGGCGTCGAACACGATCTGCTGGATCGAGGCGATATAGGCGGTCAGCGCGCCGAAGATCACGGCGAGCGCCAGCGTGTAGCCAAGCGACTGACGATCACGGAGCGTCGCCCCCATCGCCTGGCCCATATCCCGCCAGTTGAGTGTCCGCCGATATTCCGGGTGGAGGGTTTCCGGAAGCCGAATCCACGACCAGGCGAGCATGGCTATTCCGTAGGCCGCTAGGACCAGGAAGATCGCCCGCCAGGGGGCCAGCAGTAAAATCGCCTGCCCGACGCTGGGCGCGAGCACAGGCACCACCATGAACACCATGAAGACCAGGCTCATGACCTTGGCCATGGCTTCATTTTCGAACAGGTCCCGGACCATCGCCACGACCAGCACTCGGGTGACCGCGGCCGACGCGCCCATCGCAACCCGGCCGGCGATCAGCAGCGGGAAGCTGCCGGCCACCCCGCAAAGCAAGGCGAATACCGTGTAGAGGGCGATCCCCGCCGCAAGCACGGGCTTGCGCCCGAAGCGGTCGGCGAGCGGCCCCCAGATTAACTGGGTCGAGGCGAAGCCGATGAAATAAGCGACGACGACGAGCTGACGATCGTTCTCGTTGACGACGTTCAGGTCCAGGCCGATGTCGGGCAATGCCGGGATCATCGCGTCGATCGCCAGAGCGTTGAGCGCCATCAGCCCGGCAAGCATGGCCACCATCTCTCGCGTTCCGGGAAGGCGGCGACCGTCCGGCGAAATATGCGTGTCGAACGGCATCCCTGGCTGCTGGCGCAGCAGCGCCCGCCATGCAAGAGAAGAGCGATGGAAAGCCAGGGGCCAGCGGCGATGGTTCGGCTGATCGGCCTGCCCACCGACAGTCATTCATCCTTCCTGCGTGGGCCCGCCAGGGCGCCGGCGGCGATCCGGGCGGCATTGGCGTCCGACCATTCCAACATGGTGACGGAATCGGGGCTCGAACTGGGTCCGGACATTGGCTTTGACGACCGCAACGATGTGCTGCTCGACGAAAGCGCCGGCGATGCGGACCGGATTCGCGACGCCGCGACCGACGCCGCCCGCGATGGCGCCATCCCCATCTTCCTCGGCGGCGACCATATGGTCAGCTTCCCGATCATCGCCGGACTGGCCAGCGTGCACGGGCCGCTGAATATCCTGCATTTCGATGCCCATCCGGACCTTTATGACGATTTCGACGGCGATCCGCTGAGCCACGCTTCGCCCTTCGCCAGGGTCATGGAAGGCGGCCACGCCCGGCGGCTGGTCCAAGTCGGCATAAGATCGGCGAACCGCCATTGCCGCGATCAGGCCGAGCGCTTTGGCGTGGAAACCGTGGCGATGGCGGATTTCGCGCCTGACCGGGTGCCATTGCCCGAGCCGCCGCTTTACGTCAGCATCGACATGGACGCGCTGGACCCGGCCTTCGCGCCGGGTGTCTCCCACCATGAGCCGGGTGGACTGTCCGTCCGCGACATTCTGTCAGTGCTTCACCGCGTCCCCCGGCCAATCGTCGGAGCCGACGTGGTCGAATATAATCCGGACCGGGACTTGGGTGGCATGACCGCCGTGGTCGCGGCGAAATTCGTCAAGGAACTGGCGGCGCTGGCCGCGAGGGGGAGCAGATGATCGGACTTTCTCGCCGAATGATGATGGCCGGCAGCGGGGCGCTTGCGCTCAGCTCACTCCTTCCGTTTGGCTCGGCTGTCCGGGCGACGGACTATGCGCGGATCAAAACCGCGCCGCCCATCACCCGCGAAGAACGGGTGGCGCGGATCGCCCGCGCCCAAGCGCTGATGCGGAACGCCGGGATAGGCGCCGTCCTGGTCGAATCCGGACCAAGCCTCGACTATTTCACCGGCATCCAGTGGCGCCGGAGCGAGCGGCTGACCGGGGTGGTCATCCCGGCTGAGGGCGACCCGATCATCGTCACGCCTTTCTTCGAAGGGCCGACCATCCGGGAGAAGATGGGCATCCCGGCCGAAATCCGGACCTGGCAGGAGGATGAGGAGCCTCTGAAGCTGGTCGCGGACTTCATTCGCGAAAAGGGCGCGCGATCGAGCCCGATCGGCTTTGAGGAAACCAACCGGTTCTTCCTGATGGACCGCCTGAAGCAGCAACTGCCCGGCGCCGGCATTGTCAGCGCCAATCCCGTGGTCCGGGCAATGCGGATGATCAAGAGTCCGGCCGAGCTGGCGCTTATGCAGTCGGCGGCCGACGTCACTATCGCCGCCTTTCGCGCCATTCATCCGCAAATCCAGGAAGGGTTCGCGCCGTCGACCATCGGCCAGCTGTTCTCGGACGCCGTTGTCGGCATGGGCGGGACGTCGCCCTGGGCGCTCATCCTGATCGGTGAAGCCGCCGCCTACCCGCACGGCACCGGCAAGCCGCAGGAAGTGAAGCGCGGCGAGGTTATCCTGCTGGACTGCGGCTGCGAAGTGCATGGCTATCAGTCCGATATCTCGCGCACCTATGTGTTCGGCGCCGCTCCGTCGCCTGAGCAGCGGAAGGTTTGGGAACAGATGCGGCGCGGGCAGGACATCGCCATGGCCGCCGCCAGGGTCGGCGCTCCGGCCGGATCGGTCGACGATGCGGTTCGTGCGGCCTACGAAAGCTGGGGCTATGGGCCGGGCTACAAGCTGCCGGGAACGTCGCACCGCACCGGCCACGGCATCGGCATGGAAGGGCATGAGCCCGTCAACCTGGTTCATGACGAGACGACTCTGCTCGCGCCCGGCATGTGCTTTTCCAACGAGCCGGGCATCTACCTTCCCGGCAAGTTCGGGATCCGGCTGGAGGATTGCTTCTACATGACACCAAGCGGGCCGAAATGGTTCTCCGTCCCGCCGCCAAGCATCGACCAGCCTTTCGACTGAGGTGGGCGGGCTTCGCCTTGACCTTTTCGACGCTGGCCGCGAAGCCAGCGCAGGTTCTGAATCAGGGGAGCGAAGATGGCGGAAAGTCCGAAGAAGCGGGGGCTTGAGCTGCAGTGGCAGATGCTGGTCGGCTTCACGGTCGGGCTGCTCGCAGGGCTGATTGTCTATTCGACCCAGCGCGATGCCGCCTGGGTGACCGTCGTGACCACCTATGTGACGCAGCCAATTGGCCAGATATTCCTGCGCCTGCTGTTCATGCTGGTCATCCCCTTGCTCTTCTCGGCCCTGGTCGTCGGCATTTCGGAAATGGGCGAAATCCGGTCGCTGAAGCGGGTCGGCATCCGGACCCTGGTCTACACCGTCGTCGTGTCGTCGATCGCGGTCGCGGTCAGCCTGGTGGTGGTCAACCTGTTGCAGCCTGGCGCCGGCGTCGACAAGGCGGCGGCCAGCGAATTGCTTGCCGCGCAGGCCGATCGGGCGGGCGCCATCGTCAAGACGGGCGTGGAGCAGCCCTCGGGGATCGACGCCTTCGTCAGCATCATCCCGCAGAATCTGGTCGAGGTGATGGGCTCGAACAGCTCGATCCTGTCGGTGATGTTCTTCGCTCTCTTCTTCGGCATCGGCCTGCTGCTGACCGATACGCCGAACGCCCGGGCGCTGAAGCGCGGCTTCGAGGGACTGTTCGACGTGACCATGCGGCTGATCCTGGTCGTGATCAAATTGGCACCGCTTGCGGTCGCCTGCTTCATGTTCAACCTGGCGGCGCTGTTTGGATGGGATCTGCTGATCCGCCTGTCGGCCTATGTCGGCGTCGTGCTGCTGGCGCTGTCCATCCAGATGTTCATCGTCTTCCCAATTTTGCTGGCAACGCTCGGCAAGAAGAATCCATTGACTTTCTTTCGCGAGACGCAGGAGGCCAGCCTCATGGCCTTCTCGACCGCGTCGTCCAACGCGACGCTGCCGACCGCGCTGCGAGTGGCCGACGAGAAGCTCGGCCTGCCCAGGCGCATTTCGCGGTTCGTGCTGACCATCGGCGCCACCGCCAACCAGAACGGCACCGCCATGTTCGAGGGCGTGACGGTCCTCTTCCTCGCCCAATTCTTCGGACTCGAACTGACCTTATGGCAGCAGCTGACGGTCATGCTCGTCTGCATCCTTGGCGGGATCGGCACGGCGGGCGTGCCGGCGGGTTCGCTGCCCGTCGTCGCGCTGATTCTGGCCATGGTCGGCATCCGGCCGGAGGCCATTGCCCTGGTGCTCGGCGTTGACCGTTTCCTCGACATGTGCCGAACGACGCTGAACGTGGTCGGGGACCTGGTGGCCGCGCAGGTGATCTCGGCCGCCGAGCCGGACTCGGCCCTAGCGGCGCCGCCGCCCTTGCCCGGGACGGCCTGACGAGGACCGATGACCGATCCCACGATCCTGCAATTCGGCCGCGACATCCTGCGGGACGAAGCGCGAGCGCTCGAGGCGCTCGCCGACAGCCTGGGCCAGGAATTCGAGCGCGCCGTCGACATGATCCTGCGCGCCACCGGCAAGACCATTGTCAGCGGCCTTGGCAAATCCGGCCATATCGGGCGGAAGATCGCCGCGACCTTCGCCTCGACGGGCACGACGGCGACTTTCCTCCACCTCGCCGAAGCGATCCACGGCGACCTCGGCATTGCTTCGGCCGGCGATATCGCGATCCTCATCTCGCAAAGCGGCCAGACCGCCGAACTGGAGCCTGTCATCGACCATTTCCGCGCCGTCGGCGTGCCGATCATCGCCATTACCGGCAACGGCGGGTCGATCCTGGCCGAGGCCGCGGAAGCGCCGCTGATCCTGCCGCACTGGCGGGAAGTGGGGCCGGAGGCTGTGGCGCCGACCACCTCGACAACGATGACGCTGGCGCTCGGCGATGCGCTGGCGATGTCGGTCATGCGGGCCAAGGGCTTCACCCGAAGCGATTTCGGGCGGCTGCATCCAGGCGGGTCGCTCGGTGCGCGGCTTAAGCCCGTCAAGCGACTGATGCACGCCGGCGCGGCAATGCCTTTGACGCGCGAGGATTCGTCGATGCACGAGGTGATCGTCGAAATCAGCGCCAAGCGGCTGGGCGTTGTCGGCGTTGTCGATGAGGCCGGGAAGCTGGTCGGGATCATCACTGACGGCGATCTTCGCCGGCATATGGAAGAGGGGCTCGACCACAAGGCCGCGGATTTTATGACCCGCGATCCCAAGACGATTGCCCCGGACAGCCTGGTGGACGAGGCGCTGACCCTGTTCGATGAATATCGGATCACGCAATTGTTCGTCGTCGATGAGGGCAAGCCGGTTGGCGTCTTGCACATTCACGATTGCCCGGCGGCGCGGTGAAGACGGCGATCCTGATTCCGGCGCGATTTGCCTCGTCGCGCTATCCGGGAAAGCCATTGGTCGAGTTGAAGGGGCTCGGCGGCGGCGCCAAGCCGCTCATCCAGCGCAGCTTTGAAGCGGCGCTTCGGGTCCGCGGCGCAGCCTCGGTCCATGTCGTCACCGACGACGATCGAATCGCCAACTGCGCGGCGGGTTTCGGCGCGCCGGTGATCATGACCTCGCCAGACTGCCGCAACGGGACCGAGCGCTGCGCGGAAGCGCTTGGCCAGCTTGGCGACGTCGACCTGGTCGTCAACCTGCAGGGCGATGCGCTGCTGACCCCGTCGGGCTTCGTCGAATCGCTGATAGCGCGGATGGCCGAAGACGGGGACGCGCTGGTGGCGACCCCGGCGATGCGGCTGCGAGGGGCCGAGGTTCGCCTACTGCAGCAGGAAGAAGCGGTCGGCCGCGTTGGCGGCACCAGTGTCGTCGCGGACGAGCGGGGTCATGCATTGTATTTCTCGAAGCGGCTGATCCCCTTTCTGCCGACGGCGGCGCTCGACGACGGCCCGTCTCCTGTCCGGCTTCATGTCGGCGTTTATGCCTACCGGCCGGAAGCGCTGGAACGCTACGTCACTACGCCCGTCAGCGAGCTGGAGATGCTGGAAGGTCTCGAGCAGCTGCGCTTTTTGGTCGCCGGCGTGCCAATCGCCGTCGTCGAGGTCGAAAACCCGCCGTTCGCCCTTCGCGAGCTCAACAATCCCGAAGATGTCGAGCCGATCGAGGCGGCGCTGGTCGAGGCCGGTCTGGAATGAGCCCATTGGACGGGTTGCCGGATCGCTACCGGCTCATCCTGTGCGACATCTGGGGCGTCGTCCATGACGGGGTTGAGCTCTACCCCGGGTCGGCCGAGCGGCTGCTACAGTGGAAGGACGAAGGCCGCATCGTCATCCTCATCACCAACGCCCCGCGTACCGCCGAAGCCGTGGAGGCGCAGCTTGTCCGAATCGGCCTGCCGCGCGCGACTTATGACGGCATTGCCACCAGCGGCGAGGCAGGGATCGCGGCGCTGCTGGACCTGGCAGAGCCGGTCGGTTTCATCGGCACCGAGGCGGACCGGTCGAACTTGCAGGGACGCGGCGTGCCGATGGTTGAAGACGGATTCAAGCACCTGGCCTGCACCGGCCTCGACGACACCCGCCGCGCCGTCGCCGACTATTCCAGGCAGCTCGAATCGCTGGAGCGTGGCGGTGTCGTTCTCCATTGCCTCAACCCGGACCGGATCGTCCTTCGCGGGACGGTGCCGGAGCCTTGCGCCGGCGCGCTTGCCGACATGTACGAATCGCTGGGCGGGACGGTCATCTGGTATGGCAAGCCGCATGAAACCATTTACCGCCACGCGCTGAAGCTCGGCGGCGACCCGCCTCCCAGCGCCGTGCTGGCCATTGGCGACAGCCTCCAGACCGATATCCTGGGCGCCGCTCGGATGGGGTTTGACGCCATCTTCATCACCGGCGGAATCCACGGCGGCGAACCGTTTCCGCCCGATTTCGGCGCGGAAAACGGCCTCGGGGCCTGGCTTCCGGTAGCGGTCGTTGACTCGCTCGGCTAAGGGCTCGTCCATGCAATTGCTTGGACGCCAGATCGGGCTCGACCAGCCCCTGTTCCTCATCGCCGGTCCCTGCGTGATCGAAAGCGAGGCTCTTCAGCTCGGCACGGCCGAGCGATTGAAGGCCATCACCGACCGGCTCGGTATCCTGTTCATTTTCAAGTCGAGCTTCGACAAGGCCAACCGCTCGTCCGGCGTCAGCTTTCGCGGGCCCGGCCTGGATGAAGGCCTGCGGATCCTCGAAAAGGTCCGCGCTGAGGTTGGCGTGTCCGTCCTGACCGACGTCCACGATATCCCGCAGATCAAGCCGGTGGCAGAGGTGGTCGACGTCCTCCAGACCCCGGCCTTCCTCGCCCGGCAGACCGATTTCATCCACGCGGTCGCGGCCTCCGGCAAACCGGTCAATATCAAGAAAGCGCAGTTCATGGCGCCCGCCGACATGAAGAATGTCGTCGACAAGGCCCGCGCCGCAAGCCCGGAAGCGGCGATCATGGTCTGCGAGCGCGGCGCCTCGTTCGGCTACAACAACCTCGTCTCCGACATGCGAAGCCTGGCGATCATGCGCGACACCGGCTGTCCGGTCGTGTTCGACGCCACCCATTCCGTCCAGCTGCCGGGCGGGCAGGGGACGAGCAGCGGCGGCACGCGTGAGCATGTGCCGGTCCTGGCCCGCGCGGCCGTCGCGGCCGGCGTCAGCGGCCTGTTCATGGAAACCCATCCCGACCCGGCCAACGCCAAGTCGGACGGCCCCAACGCCTGGCCGCTCGACCGCATGGAAAGCCTGCTCACGACGCTCGTCGATCTCGACCGGACAGTGAAAAAGGACGGGTTCGAGGAGTTGTCGCTGTGACGAGGAAAACAGTCTTCATCCAGGCGAACGCCCGGCAGATGCTGGGGGCGCGGATCTCCGCGTTCAGCTACCGCCGTAACGCCAGGGTTCCGGGTAGCTTCGACGTTCGGATCCTCGACGCCGCCAAATTCCCGAGGCTGATGCGGGAGGGTCAGACCATCCTTCGCGGCGGCCATGTCCGCCCCTGGGATCCCGACGATTTGCAGAGTTTCACCCCGCTGCGGTTCGCGCCGCCGCAGCTGATGGGCTTCAAGGGCATGGCGGTGGTCACCGATCCGGACATTTTCGGCGCCGGCGACGTCGGTGAATTGTTCGACCGCGATCTGGCGGGGAAGGCGATCTGGGCGGTGCCGCGGCCGGGGCACAACGGCCGGGCGGACTATATCGCCACATCGGTCATGCTGCTCGATTGCGCAAGGCTCAGGCATTGGGACTTCGACCAGGACCTCGACGACCTGTTCGCTCACCGCTTCGACTATGTCGACTGGATCGAATTGAAGCGTGAGGATCGCTCGACCATCGGCGCCCTTGAGCCCGAATGGAATGATTTCGACCGGCTGACTTCGCGAACCAAGCTGCTGCACACCACCAAGCGCCGCACCCAGCCGTGGAAGACCGGGCTGCCCGTCGACTATACGCTCCGCGAAGGTGGCCCGCTGGCCTTTCTCAAGCAGTTCGGTGCGCGGCGCTACGGCCAGCACCCGGACCGCAACCAGGAAGCCCTGGTCTTTTCGCTGCTCGCCGAGATGGTCGACAGTGGCGAAATCACCAAACAGGAGATGGTCGGCGAAATGGCCGCCAACCATATCCGGCATGATTCGTTCGACCTCATCGACCGCTACCGCGGCTGGCGGTTACTCGACGCAGTCGCCTAGCAGCGCCTTAACCGCGTCAGCGGCCGTTGCTGCAGGATTTTCTACCTGGCCGGCGATCGGATTATCGAGGGTGCCCGCGAGGCCGCGATCGCGAAGGCTAGACCAGAAGCGCCGAAGGTCGCGGTTTCCGCCGGGATTCCGGCCGAGAACCTTCCGCCCATGGTCGCTCGGTTCAATCGGGATGATCCCGACCGGCTTCCCGCTCAGGACTGCTTCCGACAGCATGGCGACGCTATCCCCGGTCACATGGATTTCATCGGCGTCGGCCAGAAGGACCGGAAATCGCGGTTCACCCCCGGTGACGACGCGAATATTCTCTCCGTCCAGAGTTGCCAGTGTCGCAGTGATTTCCGGTGGCGTTCGTGGGCTGGTGATGGCGATTTGCGTGCCTCCGCGTCGGGCCAGCCGAAGCACGGCGGCCCTAACCAGATCCGGACTCAGACGCCAATATTTCGCCGGTCCGCCAACCGCCAGCATCCGATGAGGCCTAGGCAGATCGTCGAGGAATGCCTTCTCGGCCGCAGTTGGCCGCGGCGGACACTGGAAGCGGCTAATTCCAAGCGGCAGCCTGAGAATGTTCGCCGCATCGGCAACCGGATATTGGGGCGTGGTGATGATCAGGTCGAAAAGATCGGGTTTCGAACGCGGATTCCCCAGCCGAACGATTTTCGTTCGTCCGCCGCTGGCATTCTTTATCCAGCGCGCCGGCGCGACGCTCCGCCAGCCGATGCCAATGACCAGGTCCGGGAAAGGGGAGCCGAGCGACTTGCGGCACGCCCGGTCGAGCGAGGCCAGCGAGGCGCCAAGCCAGGGATGCAGCACCCGCATCAGATTATAGTGCAGGGTCCGGGTCTCGAATGGCATCCTCAGCGCTTCGGCAAGGGCCAGCATTTGGTTGTTGTCGCCGGTTCGATGGCCCAGCAGCACCCAGATTCGCGGGTGTCGGCCGGTCATGAACCACGCACCCGGCGATGTTCCGCGCGGACCTGCCAGACGAGCGCCGCAACCATGACGACATTGCCGATGACGAAGGCGACGGCGGCCCCTTCGACCCCGAACCGCCAGGCGAGCGGGGCAACGATCGCGAAATAGGCGATTGCGCCCGCCAGCCGCGCCTTGACCGGCCCGGCGGGTCGGTCGAGGGCCAGAAGCATAGACGGCAGCGGAAAGCTGATCACGCCGAGCAAAGGCGCGATGATCAGGATTAGGAGCACTTCGTAGGCCGGCAGGAATTCCGCTCCGAACAACAGGCCGACCAAGGGCCTGCCGGCGACAAGCAGGATGCCGATCACGGCCAGGCCGATGGCCGTCGCCAGTGCAGTCCCGCGAAGCATCAGCTTCCACGGCTTCTTGCTGGCAAGATCCATTCGGACGATCTCCGGGTAGAAGGTCTTGGCAAGCAGGTCAGACGGCTTCTGGGCACTTTCGGCGATGGCCGAGGCGACCCGGTAGATGGCGGCGCCCGCCGGGCCGACCAAGCCACCGATCACCAGCCGGGCAAGCGGTCCCCAGGCCGTGATCAGCGAGGCGTTGAGGTTGACATGGATCGCGAAGTTCCAGGCGCCGGGAAGGTCGACCGGACGAAGCATCGGGCGGATGCCCCGCAGCAGGTCGTGCCGCTTGAGCTCGCGCAGCCCGAGGAACCACATGAAGAGGTCGCCGCCGAGGTCGGTCACGAACCAGATGATCAGGAAGGCCTCAAGCCCCCCGCCGTTAAGCCATGCCACACCGCACAGGATGGCCCGGGCGATGGGATAGGAAGTCCCCTGCCAGCTGATCAGGTCGAAGCGGTCGAGCGCCCGCAGCACCCCGTTGGCCGTCGCCGCTCCCTGGGTCGGAAGGATCAGGCAATAGAGCATCACCATGACGAAATAGTCGCTGGTGATTCCGACCCACGGGCCGACCAGCGGCACCAGGGCAATGGCGACGATCATCCCGCCGAAGCCGCTCAACAGGTCCAGGCCAAGCGCAAAACCGACTCCGGACTTGAACTGCTCGATATCGC
Organism: Sphingomicrobium sp.; assembly: GCA_035699505.1. Taxonomy (GTDB): domain Bacteria; phylum Pseudomonadota; class Alphaproteobacteria; order Sphingomonadales; family Sphingomonadaceae; genus Sphingomicrobium. Next base: position 30,334 of record DASSPS010000059.1, read on the forward strand.
CCTTGGTGAGAATCCGGCCGCTGTAGCGAACGACGAGCTGCCAGGACTGGAACTTGCTGAGGCCGCTTGCCGCCTTGGCGTAGCTGACGATGAGGATCAGCAGGCCGAGCTCCAGGACACCCAGCGAGCGGCCGGCAAAGGCCAGCACGGCGAGACCGGCGATTCCAGATATACCTTTTGAAACAGCCAGATATCCGGTATTTTTGAGCAGCGACTTGAAGTGCTGATCCTTGAACCAATGCCTCATGCCCGGGCACCGCCGCGGAGATCGGCCGCCCGGCTAAGCACTTGACCGTTCGGGCGATAAAGCGGAGGGCAGCGCCGATTTTCGAGGATCGTCATGGACGCGAGCCGCCAGACCATTTCCGAAGCCTACCGGGCCGAGCAGCAGAAGCTGCACGGCAACAAGCGCTACGGAGTCGCTTCGCTGACCTATGCCCCACTGGTGTCGAAGCTCCTGACGATCGGCAACTGCCACAGCCTTTCGGATTATGGCGCGGGCAAGTGCAACCTAAAAGTGGCGCTGAAGCTTCGCGATGGCGGCCCTGTGGCTTATCAGCCCTACGATCCCGCCTTCCCGGATTATGGCCCGCCGCGCCCGGCCGACCTCGTCACCTGCATCGACGTGCTGGAACATATCGAGCGCGACTTGCTCGACAATGTGCTGGACGACCTGTCGTCGATCACCCGGCGGCTCGCCTTCCTGACGGTCCACACCCGGCCGGCGAAGAAGGTGCTGAGCGACGGCCGCAACGCCCACCTCATCCAGGAGCCACCGAGCTGGTGGCTCGACCGGCTGACGGCGCGCTTCGAAATCCTGCACCTGCAGGCCGTGCCCAAGGGATTCTTCGTCATCGCCGGCCGCAAGGGCGGCTATGCCGAGCTTGCCGCCAGCGTCGATCTCGAGAAGCTCGGCTCGGTGGCCGGCCGCGCCCAGGTCCGCCGCAAAACGCTCAAGCGGCGGCTCAAGGCGCTGTTGGGTCGCTAGGCGGGCTCGAGCTGGTGCGACTGCACCACCTTGTCGGCCAGAGTCCCGTTCAATTCGGCCAGATGGTCGAACTCGGCCTCATAGGTCGCCAGCCCCTGGCTCTGCGACCGGAACTCGGCCTCGAGCCCGCTTAGCTCGGCCTCAGGGATCAACGCGTCGATCCGATCCCAGCCGGTCCAGCCTTCTCGCGGCCCCATGCCCAGCATCTGGCCCCGGCGGCTGGCGATGGCGGAGCTGATCCGGCTGGTCGCGCTGGACGGGCAGACGACGGTCAGCTTGTGGACCGGCTCCAGAAGGTGGGGGCCGGCCGCCGCCAGTGCCTCCTGCATGGCGATCCTTCCCGCCAGCCGGAAGGCGAGCTCGGACGAATCGACGCTGTGATAGCTTCCGTCGATTAGGGTGACCGCGACATCGACCACCGGGAAGCCGAGCGGGCCTTTCACCATCGCCTCGCGAACGCCATCCTCGACCGCCGGGATCCATTGCTTTGGGATCGCCCCGCCGTGGATTTTTTCGTCGAACTTGAACCCTTCGCCGCGCGCCAGCGGCTTCACTTCGATGATGACGTCGCCGAACTGGCCATGGCCGCCGGACTGTTTCTTGTGGCGGCCCTTCTGGGTCACCGGCCGGCGCACGGATTCGCGATAGCCGACGATCGGCGGGTGCGCCTTCACCTCGACTCCGTAGCGCCGCTTCAGCCGCGCCAGCACCGTGTTGAGATGCTCGTCGTTGATGCCGCGAAGCCGCATCTCATGATTGGCGTCGTCCTGCTCCAGGACCAGCGCGCCGTCTTCCTCCAGCAGGCGATGGATGGCGCCTGAAAGGCGGACATCGTCCTTGCGATCGGCGGGCTCGATAGCGAAGGCGCAGTTGCGGGCCGGATAGTCGATTTCGATCGGCGGCGGCAGCTTGCCCCTGGCCAGCCAGTCGCCGGCCTTGACTCCATCGACCTTGGCCAGCGCGACCACGTCGCCGCGCCTGGCCTCGCTGACTTTTTGGGTCTTCTCGCCCTGCACCTTGAACAAAGCGCCGATACGAACGTCCTCGCCTCCCGACTTGAGGTCGGAGCCCTCGGCGATCGAGCCGCCCAACGCCCGGGCCATGGCCAACCGGCCGACCGGGCCATGGACAATCTTGAATGTGTAGAGCGAAGGATCGGTCACGCCGAGGCGGCTGGCCGTCGAGTCAGGGCTGGGCGCTTCGTGGCGCAGGGCCTTGAGCAGCCGCCGCACGCCCCACGAGCTACTTGCGGACCCGAACAGCAGCGGCACGCCCAGGCTCTCGCTGGTCTCGCGTGCCAAGTCCTGAAAAATGCGCTCGGGCGCCGGCGCTTCGTCCATCAGCAACTGCTCGAGCAACTCGTCGTCATGGTCGGCGAGCTGTTCAAGCATCTGGGTGCGGGCCCTGACCTCCTGCTCCTGGAGCTCGGCCGGAATCTCGATCCGTTCCGATTCCTTGCCCGGGCGGTAATGGAAGGCGCGTTCGAGCGCGAGATCGACAAAGCCGGTGACCTTCTCACCCTCCCGGATCGGGATCTGGCGGGCGATCAAAGGCGACACGCTCATCGGCTGAAGTGCGGAGAGGAGGTCGCGGATGCGGCCGTGCGCCTGGTCGATCCGGTTGACGAAGACGAGGTGGGGGATGCCGAGTTCGTCGAGAGCGCGCAGCGCCGGGGCGGCGAGGGGAGCTCGGCCCGGGTCCGGGTCGACGACGACGATGCCGACATCGGCCACCGCCAGCGCCCGGGCGCCGTCGGCCGCGAAACCGACTGACCCGGGGCAATCGATAATCGCAAAGTCATCGCCCAAATAGTTGAAATTGTAGAGGTTTAGTTCTGTCGATCCACCGCGAGCCCGGCTTTCGGGGCTGCTGTCGCCGATGCTGCTGTTGTTGGCCGTCGATCCCAATCGCTCGCTCGCTCCCGCGGCGAACAGCATGGCCTCGGCAAGGCTGGTCTTTCCCGCGCCGGCCGGTCCGACCAGCGCGATGACTCGGGTGCCGTTGGATTTACCACCGTTGCTGTTGGGCATGCGACTCTCCTCTCGTCCGTTGCGGGCGCTTCGAGTCGCTCAAAGGCGCTCGGGCGCGCTCTTCGAAACGACCAGCGTCGGACTCTTGGCCGGAGATTGCAAGAGGGTCGCTGTTGCCCGGCGAAGGCCGGGGTCCAGGAGGCTCCGCAGGAGCCGTTTGCTATTGTCTGCTTTCAACCCAAAGTTGCCATTGGCTAGCGGCTGCTTTCGACCCATTGCGACATTCTTCAATCAGCGGTGATGGACGATGTTGAACCCTTCGTCCTTTCCGGGCGCTACAAAGTAGCTGCTGAATAGTTCGAAGTCCGCTTCGCTGACCTGGTATTCGTGATTCCTGTTGGCATTCCTGCGGGCCAACCTTTCTCGGCAAATGGGGTGAGGTGTTAGGAGAAGATGCAGCTGGTGGTTGCATCCCGCCTCTTCGATCAGCTGGCGCATCCAAGCACGGACGGTGATCGTGTTGGCTTGGAAGTCGAGAGCAACAGACATGTCGTTCCGGAGCAGCTCGACAATGTGCGGTCCAATTGTTCGCCGCAGCCGATCTGAGCAGCGGACATAGTCCTCAATCGTGACGATCTCGCCCGGATACAGATCGGCGAGCATTTGATCCTCACTCACTAGAATCGTAGACGCTTCGGCGCCGAACCGTGCTGCCAATGTCGATTTGCCCGAACCGATCTTTCCACAGAACAAGTGCAAGGTTGGTCGGTGAGCCATGGTTGTCACACTAGCTGCCCCAATGTCCGCCGTCCCCGATTGCAGACATTCATCCTGTCTTCGTGGCCGAACGTGAACGACGATACTCTTCGGCAATTAACCGCCCGAGTTGTCGGACTTCCTGCACGCCGCGAAGACGCTCAGCGTAGACGATCCATATCCCCGTCGGAGCGTCGATAGGGAAACATAAGCGCAGCGGCGGAGGCGCCTCGGCGACTAGTGCGGGCAAAACGCCGATCACTTCCCCCTTGCTGACGATTGCCCGCAATGTCGTGTTCGAATTGGCGACTTGCTTCACATAGTGGCCGAAACCGGCGGCCTCGAAATGGTCCCGGACGAGCCCATGGCAAGCGACTGGATGGCCAGCCAGATCGGCCCGGGAGAGCGGCGGCGCCGGATAGTCCCAGGTGCAATAGAAGCCCAATGGGTCATCACCCAGCTTCCGGCGTATCAATGCCGGGTCATTGGGTTCGAGTCCTCCGCGAAGGGCAATGTCCGCTTCTCCGGCCTGGAGGTCCCGCAGCTTATCGCTCACGTCGATCTCGATTTGCACATAAGGCCGAAGGCGCTGAAACCGCGCGACCGCGGAAGCGACGATCGCAGCTGCCAGCGGCTCGTCGCTTGTGACCCTTATTTTGCAGTGCCGCGCACGTTTCCGGCCCTCTGCCTCGTCGATCAGGGCCGTAGCGGCGGCGTTCATCGTCCTAACTGACTCGATCAGCTCAAGCGCATCCTGCGTCGGCTGGTAGCGCCCGGAATCGCGAGCAAACAACCGCAGGCCTAGGGACGTTTCGAGGGCACCAATCCTCCTTGCGCAGGTGGTTTGGTCCACCTGCAGCGCCTTGGCAGCGCGCTTCGTCGAACCGTGATCGATCACGGCCAGGAAATAGCGAAGGTCATCCCAATTGAGTTGCATCGCAGGGCTGCACTTTTGCAGGTGAGGCTGCGCTTTCCAGGACTGTCTGTCGAGACCTTTCTGGTGGACACTAAAGGAATCCATGAACGCGCCAATGACCGAAGCAGCCCCCTCGACAGCGATTGCGCCCAGTTCCGGCCCGCCAAGCCGCTCACGACTGATCATCCGGCGCATATTGATTGGCCTGGCGGTCGTGGTGACAGCGCTGTTCCTGCTCGTTGGCGTCACCATTGGTCCGCTGCTGCTCGAGCCGAATCCTTACGAGGGTGTTCCCTCAATCGAAGCCAAAACAGACTATCGCGACCCGAATCTCATGCGCCAGGCCTGGGCGCTGCCAGTCGCGAGCGCCTATCGGCGCAGCGGGTTTGAATATCAATCGAACCCCAGCTTCTGCGGTCCGGCATCTGTCGCCAATCTGCTCAGGTCGGTGGGCAGGCGGACCGATCAGGACAAGGTTATCGAGGAAACCCCGTTCGAGCCCTGGTTCGGCATTCTTCCGAGGGGACTGACAATGGACGAGTTGTCCGAGCTTGCGGCGCTCCGCCTCGGCTCAAAGCCCGCCATTGTCCGCAACCCAAGCCTTGCGGAGTTTCGCGGATGGCTCAAGCGTTCCAATGATCCGAGCTACCGGATCATCGTCAACTTTCACCGCGGACCATTGTTCGGCCGGGGCCACGGCCATTTCTCGCCGGTCCTTGGCTATCTGGAGAGCGAGGACCTAGTTCTGGTGGGCGACGTTAATGAGAGCTATCGGCCGTTCCTCGTCAGCAGTGAACGGCTGTGGCGGGCTACTGACACCGTCGATCGCGAGACCGGCAAGGAGCGCGGGCTGATCGTGGCTCACGTGGGAACCTGAGCTTGGCAGCTGCCCAGAACGCCGACAACCACCTTCCGTCCACCGCCAATCGCGGCGCTTACGACTTTCATTTTTAATGGCCGCTTTCCACCCGTTGCAGACATAAGAAGGCCCGCGAACCGAAGCTCGCGGGCCACCATCTTTGACTTCTTTTCCGACTAAGCCGCCGGTAGCAGCCGCTGCTCGCCGGCCAGCCTGAGCAGCGCCGACTGCAATTTCTCGAACGCCCGCACCTCGATCTGGCGGATGCGTTCGCGGCTGACGTTGTAGACCTGGCTGAGGTCTTCCAGCGTCTTGGGGTCGTCGGTCAGCCGCCGCTCGGTGAGGATATGGCGCTCGCGTTCGTTGAGGCTGTCGAGCGCCTCGATCAGCAGGTCGTGGCGGACGCGCGCTTCTTCGTCCTCGGCGATCATCTCATCCTGGAGCGGCGCTTCGGAGACGAGGAAGTCCTGCCACTGGCCCTCGCCGTCCTCGCTGCTTTTCAGCGGCGCGTTGAGGCTGGTGTCGCCCCCCATCGCCATCCGGCGGTTCATGGAGACGACCTCGTCCTCGGTGACGCCGAGGTCCCTGGCGATCTTGGCGACCGCTTCGGGCTTCAAGTCGCCTTCCTCGAAGGCGTCGATCTGGTTCTTCATCCGCCTAAGGTTGAAGAACAATTTCTTCTGGGCGGCGGTCGTGCCCATCTTCACCAGGCTCCACGAGCGCAGGATGAATTCCTGGATCGAGGCGCGGATCCACCACATGGCGTAGGTGGCGAGGCGGAAGCCGCGATCGGGCTCGAACTTCTTCACGCCCTGCATCAGGCCGATATTGCCTTCGCTGATCAGCTCGCTTACCGGCAGGCCATAGCCACGATAGCCCATGGCGATCTTGGCGACGAGGCGCAGGTGCGAATTGACCAGCTTGGCGGCGGCGTCCGTGTCGCCATGCTCGCGCCAGCGCTTGGCGAGCATATATTCCTCCTCGGGGGCGAGGATCGGGAATTTCTTGATCTCGGCGAGATAGCGGTTGAGCCCGGCCTCCCCGCCGGACGAGGGGAGCGAGACGATCCCTTTTTGGCTAGCCATCGTTAAGCGTCTTTCTCCCTTTGCCGGATGCTTTTACACGACCCGGCGATTGCTGTCTTTATACCCGAAGTGCCGTGAACAGTTCCTGCATGTCCGACGGAAGGGCGGACTCAAACGACAGACGCACCTTCGTTACGGGGTGGACGAACCCGAGCCCGGCAGCGTGGAGCCCCTGGCGATGGAAGTCCAATTGATTGAGCAACTGTCTGTGAACGGTTTTTCCGCGCCCGTAGACCGGGTCGCCGAGCAGTGAATGCCCAAGCGCGGCCATGTGGACACGCACCTGGTGGGTCCGGCCGGTCTCCAGCCGGCACTCGACCAGCGCCGCATCCCTCAGCACTTCCAGCCGCTTCCAGTGGGTCACCGCCCGCTTGCCCCGGCCGTCCGCGACGATCGCGATCTTCTTGCGATTGGCCGACGACCGGGCCAGCGGCGCATCGACCGTGCCATGCGCCAACTTCGGCACCCCGTTGACGATCGCCAGATAGCGCCGGTCGATCGAATGGGCGGAAAACTGCTTGGCCAGCCCTTCGTGGGCAACGTCGGTCTTGGCGACGACCAGCAGCCCTGACGTATCCTTGTCGATCCGGTGGACGATGCCCGGCCGGGCGACCCCGCCGATACCGGACAGCGATCCCCGGCAATGATGGAGCAGGGCGTTGACCATGGTGCCGTCGAAATTGCCCGCCGCCGGATGAACGACCATGCCGGCCGGCTTGTCGACGACCAACAGATGCTCGTCCTCAAAGACGATCGGCAGGGGAATATCCTGCGCTTCGTTATGCGCCGCTGCCGGCTCCGGCACCGCCAGCGTGAAGCTCTCGCCGCCCTTGACCCTGGTCGCCGGGTCGCGGACCGCGCCCTCGGATAGCGCCCCGCTCCGGATCAGCGCCTTCAGCCGTTCCCGCGACAGGGTCGGAACGGCCGCGGCAAGCGCACGATCGAGCCGCCAGCCGGCCTGCGCCGGCTCAAGCCGTATGTCGATGATCTGCTGCCCCCCGGCCATTGATTGAAATATGGGACGATTTTCTAGCCGTTCAATGGAGGCGGCTGGTCGCCTGGGTCGTCCATTCGATAGATGCGCCGGGCACCGGCGTCGAGCGGAAGGCGGGTGAAGCCGGCGGCCTCGAATATTCCCGGCACCCCTGTCCAGGCGAAGGCGGCCGGCATCCGGGCGCTGCGCGGGACGCTGGGATAGCCCTCGACCGACCTCGCCCCGGATCGAAACGCCAGAGCTGTTCCCACCCTGACCAGGCGTACGGAAAGGCCCCGTCCGCGATGCGAGGCGGCGATGAAGAAGCAGACGATTGCCCAGTCGGCCCTGTCGTCGCGCCAAAGCTTTCGGCTGCGGCGAAGCCTGGCGAACGATCCTGCCGGACCCAAGCGACACCAGCCGACCGGCTTGCCCTCTTCGACGGCGACGACGGCTGGGCAGGTGCCGCTCTCGATCATCGCCTTGAGCGCGGCTCGGTTGCCGTCACCTTTCTGCGCTTCCCAGGAGGCAGTGCCAGGGGGCGCATGCCAGTGCATACACCAGCATCCTCCGCATGCGCCGCGCAGGCCAAAGAGCTCCTCGACCAAAGGCCAGTCGTCCGGCGTAATCGGGCGGACTTCGACTTTCCTCAATCTCGACCCCGGACAGGCTGTAAGGAATCCGACGATAAGAGAAACTTGCGCTGCGTTGAACGGTGACGCACTAGTCCGGAATGAACGCGGTCGATCTCGCCAGCCTGCTCTGTTCCCGCCTGTGTCATGACCTGATGAGCCCGGTCGGGGCGCTCAACAACGGCATCGAATTGCTCGCCGACGAAACCGACCCGGACATGCGCGAGAAATGCCTCGAGCTACTCGCCGACAGCGCCCGGGCCTCGGCCAACAAACTGAAATTCTTCCGGCTAGCCTTCGGCGCCGGCGGGGGTTTCGGCGCGATGATCGACACCGGCGAAGCGCAGACCGCTTTGGCCGGGCTGTACGGGCCCGAGCGGCGGATTGAGCTTGGCTGGGAAGTGTCGGAGGCCGAGCTCCCCAAGGACTCGGTCAAATTGCTCCTGAACCTCGCCATGCTGGCCGGAGACGCCTTGGTGCGCGGCGGGCAGCTTACGGTCGGGGCGGAAAATGGCGGCGGCGGGCTCGAATTGGTGATCCGCGCCGAAGGGCCGCGCGTCCTGCTTGATCCGACGCTCCGTGAAACGATTCTCAAGGGCAGCAATGGTGGCGAGATTGAGCCCCGCGCCGCCGGCGCCTGGTTGGCCCACAGCCTGGCGGCCGGGCAGGGCGGAGCGATCCAGCTGTCTGACCCGTCGGAAGAAGTACTGGTCATGGGTGTCACGGTTCGGGCACAGGATTAACAGGGCCATTCGTTGAGAAAGTGAACCGACCTCGGCCCCGTCGGTCAGATTCCAATTGTCGAAATTGCGTCGAAAACGCGCGTCCGCATGGCGTCATCCTTGAATGGGAAAGAGCGCAAAAAGGCGTCTTTCGTAAGCGTCGGATCGCGCAGCTTGATCTGGCTCGTCCAATACCTGGCTCCTGGTTGGTTTCCGACCCAAACCTGACAAATGGCTGCCATAACCGCGATCATTACGTGGGCTCGGGGCTCGCGCGCGGCTTGGTCAGCGAGTCTAGCTCCCGCAGCTTCGTCGCCCAGCATGGCAAGCGTGAACGCATCTGTGGCGATCATCGCGTAACGCAGCGGGTCAATGGGACTGAGTCGCAAAGCTGCGCGGGCCTGCTGTTGGCCCGCTTGCGCTTGGCTCAGGATCATGTGGGTCCAGGCCCGCGAATAGATGGCTTGAGCATAACTGGGACAGAGTGCGATCGATCTCTCCAGCCACGGGACGCTGCTTTCAACTTCCCCTTCCAGCCAAAGAGAACGCCCCATCATCAGATTGGCAGTGGGGTCTTGCTCGTCCAGTTCAATGGCAGTTTCCGCCGCGCTGCGCGCAATTCTCGCTTCCTCCTGGTGACTGGCCGAGTAGCGCATGAACGCGTTCTGGAACCGCGCGAACGAGACGCCGGCATGTGCACGGGAGAAGCCGGGATCGCGCGTCACCGCATTCTCGAAATGACTGAGCGCTATTGCGTTATCCGCGCGATTGAACCGAAAGACGTGCTGCAAACCCAAATGATAACAGGACCAGGCGCTCAAATCTTCGGGCGGTCGAAGCCGGGCCAGTTCCGCTTCGAAGTGGGATATCTGAAGGTCCAGAGTTGAAATGACTTGCGCCAGGATGCTTTCGCGAACTTCCTGCAGCTTGTCGATCTCGCCTTCGTAAAGATCGCCCCAAATGACTTGGCTGGTTGTCAGGTCAATCAGCTCCACGGCCACTGCGACGTAGGGACCGGCGCGGTGGACAGCTCCGGATAGACAATAGTCGACCCCTAACGTGCGGCCGACCTGGGAAAGATTGCCTGGCCAGCTCCGGAAGCGGAACGAAGACCCTCTCGCAATGACCGTCACAGATCGCAATCTGGCCAGCCCGACGATAAGTTCGTGCGGCAGACCGTCCGAAAGGATCGCTAGTTCTGGGTCCAAGCAGGCAAAGGGCAGCACGGCGAGGGCCGGTTTGGACCCAATCGAGCGAGAGGAATTGCTTTCTCCATGGTCGGTCTCGCATGCGGATACTTCGCCGACGAATCTGAATCCCTTGCCGTGAACGGTCCGGATGAGGTTCTGGCTCGCGCCGTCGTCGCCCACTATGTGGCGGGCGGTTTTGATCCGGCTGGAAATAGCGCTGTCACTGACGGCCCTGCCGTCCCAGATCGTGGCGACCAATTCGTCTTTGCTTACCAAACGGTCCCGGTTTTCGATTAGTAAAAACAGCAAAGACAGAACCTGAGGCTCGGCGGAAACCAGTTGCCCGTTCCGCCGCAACTCAAACTTGCGCAGATCGAATTCAAAGTCGCCCACGCGGTACTGCATCGGCGCAAGCTAGCATGAGCCTCGGTCTCCACGAAATCTCCAACGCTTCTCCAAGCTTGGCTCAGCGATTCCCTTCAGGCTGGTCAGGTCGCGCCGCGGAGGTGCGTTCCGATGGGAGGCTTTCGATGCTCAGAACACAGACAGCTCAACGGTTTACCTGCGCTCTAACGGCATCGGTCATTGCCGCGGGCTTAGCGTTTCCGGCGGCCGCGTCGCCCGGGTCGGGAGTGACGCCCACCACCTATGCAACGTCGATCCTGGCCGAGGAAGTTCAGGGAAACCATGATCGAATCAAATTCCAGACCAAAGGCTCCACGATCGTCCGAGTCCAGAAACTCGAATTTGCCCCAGGTGGCTACACAGGCTTTCACCACCACCCCGGCGTCGTCATCGTGGCCGTGCAATCGGGATCCTTGAATCTGGTCGACAGCAGCTGCGCGATCGAGACCTATGGCGCGGGCTCGGTGTTCGTTGAAAGCGATGACCACAACCATCAGGCGATTAGCCCGGGCGGCGCGACGGTCTATGTCACCTACATCGTCCCGGATAGCGCTCCGCCGGTTTTCCGGGAAGAGGAGCAGGTGCCGTTCTGCGCAACCAGCTTATAAATAGGATGGGATGAGGGGCGGCGAGGCGAGGTAGGAGAACAGGCTTCGCTTCGGCCCGTGATTACCATACCGGTGTTGCTTCGTGCGAATGGAGCGGTGAGGCGCTTGCTGGACAGGCATCATGCTTTACGGCGCTTTAACTCCTGCCCGCCATAAGGACCCCTGAACCGGGGGATTGTGGACGCGCCGTGGACGATCTGATCGCCGACTTTGTCGCTGAGTGCCGAGAAATGCTGGAATCCCTGGGCGGCGAGATCGTCGCCTGGGAGGCCCAGCCGGACGACCGCGCGCGGCTCGATTCGATCTTCCGCTTCGTCCACACGGTGAAGGGTAATTGCGGCTTCTTCGAATTCCCGCGCCTTGAAGCGCTCAGCCATGCGGCGGAGGACGCGCTGGCCGATGTCCGAGCGGGCCGCCGCCTGCCCGATGGCGTCCTGGTCAGCGCTGTCCTTGCCATCATCGACCGGATCGGCGAGATGATCGCCGCCATCGACGCCGGCGAGGACATGCCGGCCGGCGATGACAGCCACCTCATCGACGCGCTCTCGCATAATCCCGAGGCCGCCCCGGCCCCGGCCGCCGCCGCGGTTGCCGAGGGCGGCGCCAAATCGGCCAGCGCGCCGCGCACCATCCGCCTGTCGGTCGAGTTGCTGGATCGGGTGATGAGCACCGTGTCTGATATGGTGCTGGCCCGCAACGAGCTCGCCCGCCGCTTGCGCGAATCCCCCACAGACGTGCCGGTCGACGGCGCCTTCGAGCGCCTGTCGTCGATCATCGCCGACATGCGCGACGCCATCACTCGCACCCGGATGCAGCGCATCGAGAATCTGTTCGTCGCTCTGCCACGCATGGTTCGCGACCTGTCGGCCGAGCTCGGCAAGCAGGTGCTGGTCGACATCGAAGGGGGCGACGTCGAGCTCGATCGCGAGATGATCGAGATGATCCGCGATCCGCTGACTCACATCATCCGCAACGCGGTCGATCACGGCATCGAGCTGCCCGCCGACCGGCTCAAGGCCGGCAAGCGCGAGATTGGCATCCTGGCGGTCACCGCCCGTCAGTCCGGCAATCAGATCCTCATCGATATCCAGGATGACGGACGCGGCATCGACGGCTCGAAACTGGTCGAAAAGGCGGTTGCGGCCGGAACTTTGGCGAAAGGCGCGCAACTGTCGCACCGCGAACAGCTGGCCCTGATATTCGAACCCGGCCTGTCGACCGCCAAATCGGTCACGTCGATTTCCGGCCGCGGCGTGGGCATGGACGTCGTCCGCTCCAACGTCGAACGGATCGGAGGGATCGTCGAGGTCGACAGTCAGGTTGGCGAGGGTACGCGCATGACCCTGCGCGTACCCTTGACCCTCACGATCATCCCGGCCCTTACCGTGTCGATCGGCGGCCAGCATTTCGCCATTCCGCGGATGGCGATCGACGAAATCGTCAGAGCCAACGGCGAATCCGTCTTCCTGGACAGCATCGGTGGATCGGGCATGGCGACGATCCGCGGCCGCCGGGTGCCCGAAGTGGCCCTGGCCGACATCCTCGGCCTCCCGAGCGACATGCCCGATATCGATCGGACCCTGGTCGTCCTTCGGCCAGCCGGGGGAGATGTCTATGCTCTGGCCGTCGACCGAATCCACGACCATGAGGAACTGGTTGTGAAGCCGGCCGCGCCAGCGGTCATGGCGACCGGACTTTATGCCGGCACCACGCTTGCCGACGACGGCAGCCCGATCCTGTTGCTCGACCCGGCCGGTCTTGCCGAAGTCGGCGGAGTCCGGCTGGAGGTCCAGGAACGGACAGCGCGAATCGCCGACGGGCCCGTTGCTTCCGGACCGCGATCGGTACCCGTCATCCTGTTCCGCAATGTCGAGGGAGCCCGTTGCGCGCTTCGGCTGGCGGTGGTCGACCGGATCGAGGAAGTCCCGGCAAGCGCCATCCGTCCAGGCGCCGGCCAGCTACGGGTTCAGCTGGGCGAGACCATCCTGCCGCTCGCCGGCGTGACCGGCGGCATGATGCCGGACGTCGACAAGGTTCGCCTGTTCCGGCTCAGCGACGGCGAGCACGAGATCGGCTACATGTTCCACGAGGTGATCGACCTGGCCGAAATCGACCATGAGGTCATCCTCGCCGACAATCCGGGAGAGGTGGCGGCCGTTACGCTTATCGCCGGCGAGCCGGCCGAGTTGATCGACCCGCACTGGCTGTTCGCTCATCATCTTGGCGAATCGATTGCGGGTGCCTCGGCCCAGCTGGTGTGCCGGCTGCCTTCGGACGATCCGTGGATGCAGAATATCCTTCGCCCGATCGTCGAAGCCGCCGGTTACCGCGTGATCGGCGACAGCGACGATGGCGAGGCCGATCTGGCGATCGTCGGCGAGAGCACTAAGGAGGAAGTCACGGCCTCACGCACAATTCGTCTTCGGTCCGAGCCTTGCGGCGAGGACGACGGTATCTATCGTTACGACCGCGCCGGGCTGCTGATGGCGCTTAAGTCCGCGGTCGGAAGGGGGCGCTGATCATGCTTCTTTTGATCGTCACCATTGCCGGCCAGCGAGTCGCACTGCCTGCCGACGCCGTCGAATCGGTCGTCGAACTCGACACGCTGATCCATGTTCCCCGCGCCCACCCCCATGTCGCCGGCTTGTCGGCGCTCCGCAGCCGGGTGCTGACCGTGATCGACTGCCGGCGCTCGCTCGAAATGGGTGACACCGACTGTTCCGACGGCATCCGTGAAGCGGCGGTCATTGAACTGGACGGCCACCATTATGCCCTGATCGTCGATGTCGTCGAGGACGTGGTTGAAGCGACGTCCGAGCCTGCTCTAGTCCGGGCGGCCATGGAAGATGGTTGGAACCGCGTCTCGCTTGGCATGGTCGAAAGCGAAGAGGGGCCGCTGCTGCTGGTCGATGTCGCGGCGCTGATCGCCGGTGCCGAAGCCAAGGCTGCTTAAGCTCTTCGTTACCCTTCTTCAGTAAATGATCCTCCTCCTGGTCCGGAAGCGCGAGAAAAAATGAAAAGCTGCTTGATCGTCGATGATTCCAAGGTGATCCGAAAGGTCGCCCGGCACATACTCGAAACGCTCGAATTCGAGGTCGAGGAGGCGGGCGATGGCCGCGAGGCGCTGTCGCGCTGCGAGGCCAAAATGCCCGACGTCGTCCTGCTTGACTGGAACATGCCAGTGATGAGCGGCATGGAGTTCCTCAAACTGCTTCGCCAGCGGGGCCATGGCGACCAGCCAAAGGTGGTCTTCTGCACGACCGAAAATGATATGGCACACATTCGCGCGGCGCTCGAAGCCGGCGCCGACGAATATGTCATGAAGCCGTTCGACCGAGAGACGCTGCACATCAAGCTCCAGCTCGTCGGCGTCGCCTAAGCGGGTCATGGAGCGGGCGCTCGCCAGTTCGCGGGGCCGCCAGGCGGACCCGCCCCGGTCAGGTCGCCGAATCCGCCTGATGATTGTCGACGATTCGGTCGTCGCCCGGGCGGTGTTGTCACGGATGATCGCGGCCGACGATGACGTGGAGATCGCCGCCGTGGCGGGCACCGCCGAGGACGCCATCGAGGCGCTCGGCGAGGTGCAGGTGGACAGCATCCTCCTTGATCTGGAGATGCCCGGCGCGGGCGGTCTCAAGTCCATTCCCCGCATCCTCGCCGCGGCCAAGGGCGCCAAGGTGATGATCGTATCCTCGCTCGCCGATGAAGGTGCCGAGGAGACGGTCGCCGCGCTTGCGCTTGGTGCGGCCGACGCTTTGCCGAAGCCCGGCACGGGCCGGTTCAACGGCCGCTTTTCCGAAGTCCTGCTCAATCGGATCAAGGCGCTCGGCTATGCTTCGGACTCAGTGCGCTTTACGCCGGCCGGCGGGCGCACCTTGTCGGGCGCGTTGCGCGCCATGCCCACTGAACCGCTTCGCCTGCTTGCGATCGGCGCGTCCACGGGCGGCATTCACGCGCTCGCAGCCCTGTTTCAAGCGCTTCCGGACCGGATTGGCGTTCCAATCCTGGTTACACAGCATCTGCCGACCCCCTTCATGCCCGTATTCGCCCGGCAGCTTGCCCTCGCCGCGCAGCGCGAGGCGGTCGTCGCGGCTGATGGCATGACGCTAGCCGCCGACCGCATTCTCATCGCCCCGGGCGACGCCCACCTGATGGTCGAAGGGCCGATCGGCGTCCCTTACGTCCGCCTGGCCCGGCACACGGTGACCAGCGGCTGCCTTCCTTCCGTCGACCCGATGTTCGAATCGGCTGGCGCCTTGTTTGGCGCAGGAGCGCTAGGGGTTGTGCTGACCGGGATGGGGCGCGACGGCACCAAAGGCGCGGCCAAGCTCGTCGCCTGTGGCGGCTGTGTCCTCGCGCAGGATGAATCCAGCAGCGCTGTTTGGGGCATGCCGAAATCGGTGCTCGACGAAGGTCTGGCCGCCGCCGTCCTGCCGCCCGCACAACTCGCTCGCCGGATCGCGTCGCGTATTGGAGATCCTGCGTGCAAGTAAGCGACAGTTCGTCCCGTATCCTCGCTGGCCTGCTCGAAGCACGCACCGGCCAGCAACTAACGATGAACCGGCGCTGGCGAATTGAAACGGCGCTGGCGGCGCTGCTTCGCGAGCGGGGGATTCCGACGCTCGACGAGCTGATCACCATCCTTGTGATGGGCCGGGAGCCAGGCCTGGCCAATCAGGTGGTCGAGGCATTGCTCAACAACGAAACCTACTTCTTCCGCGACCGGACGCCTTTTGACCTGCTGTCGCGCCACGCCCTGCCTCTGCTCGCCAGGCGCCGCGAGGCCACGAAGCGGATCCGGATCTGGTCGGCCGGTTGTTCGACTGGGCAGGAAGCCTATTCGCTGGCCATGCTCTTTGCCGAAGCCGAGGCCGAATGGCGCGGCTGGACGATCGACATCCTCGGCACTGACGTGTCGAGTTGCGTCATCGATCGGGCTCGCGCCGGCAATTACACCCAATTCGAAGTGCAGCGAGGCCTCGGCATCGGCCAGACCATCAAATGGTTCGAGGAAGGCGACGACGGCTGGCGCGCGGTCGAATCAATCCGCAGGCCGGTCCGTTTCCAGGTCCATAATGTCCTTGAAGCGCCGCCGCACCCTGGGCATTTCGACATCGTCCTGTGCCGCAATGTTCTTCTCTACCTTTGCGCCGAGAAACGCGAGCTCGCCTTTGAGCGACTGGCCTCGGCGATGGCCGAGGACGGCTGGCTGATGCTTGGCGCCGGCGAGACGGTCATCGGCCAGACGAAAAAGCTGACAGCCGACCAAGACGCCCGCGGCTTGTATCGCCTGGTGGGCGGCGAGGATTCACCTGAACGGCGGGCAGGATCGGATCGTCGCGCCGCCAGGGGTTGACCGGCGGCCCATCGATATGCGCCACTGCGCAGCGATGGACATGATCGAACGGCCCTCGCCAAACTTTGACGACCGGACCCTGCCGGTGTCGATGATCGTCCTTCACTATACCGGTATGCCCGATTGCAACGGCGCGCTGGACCGGCTGACCTCGCCGAAGGCTGGCGTCTCGAGCCATTATCTGATCGACGAGGACGGCAGCGTATATCGGCTCGTCGACGAGGAGAAGCGGGCCTGGCACGCAGGCAAATCGCGCTGGCGGGGCATCACGGACGTCAACTCGGCCAGCGTCGGGATCGAGATCGTCAATCCCGGCCACGAGTTTGGCTACCGGCCCTTTCCCGACGAGCAGATCGCGGCGCTGATCCCGCTGCTAGCCGACATCAAGGAACGGCACGGCATCGGGCGCGGCAATATCGTCGGCCATTCGGACATCGCCCCGGCCCGCAAGGAGGATCCCGGCGAACTCTTTCCCTGGTGGGAGCTCGCCAAGCGGCGGCTGGCCCTGCCGAGCCCGACCCGTGACCTTATCGATCCTTACTGGACCGACGCCGGCTTCCTGCTCGCGCTGGAGCGATTTGGTTATGACGTCACTGACCCGCAGAAAGCCGTGATCGCCTTCCAGCGGCGGTTCCGGCCAGACTTGATTGACGGCATCGTGGACGGGGAGTGCCGGGCCAAGCTGCTCGCGCTGTTGTTGCCAAGGCCGCAATAGCAGCGCATCGTACCCGCCGATCTGGGGGCAGTCATGATGCGATCGATACTTGGTCTCGCCAGCGCCGCGCTGGCCTTCGCAATGCCGGCGAACGCCGCCACGCCGATAGGCCATTACCTGTTTGTCTGGACCGCTGACCAGGCAAAGCAGGGCAATGACTTTCTTGCGGTTATCGATGCCGACCCGGCGTCACCGACCTATGGCAGGCTCGTTGCCGGTGTCGGCGCCGACATCAAGAGCGTTCGCATTCACCACACCGAGTATGAAATGCCGGACAGCGGCAGGCTGTTCGCCAATGATCACGATTCCAACCAATCGGTGATTTTCGATCTTCGCGATCCGCTGAAGCCCAAGGTCGCGGCGCGCTTTGGAAGCATGGGTGGCCATCGCATGCCGCACAGCTTCCTGCGCCTTCCGAACGGCAACGTTCTCGCGACGTTTCAGTTCGCCGATCTTGGCGGCCACGGCGACCATTCGGCGATCATGTCGGGTAAGACTGGCGGCCTGGTCGAGATCGACGACACCGGCAGGGTCATTCGCGCTGTCAGCAACGCCGACCCGTCGCTGCCCGATGACGGCCTGCTTCCTTACAGTCTCGCCATCCTGCCGGAGATCGATCGGGTCCTCGTCACCAATAGCCCGATGCAGGATCCGTATTTGCTGTCGAGCAACACCTATCAGCTGTTCCGCTTGTCCGATCTCAAGCTGCTCGGCACCCACCGCCTGGATCCCGGCCCGACGGGAAATGGCAACGTCGCTCCCGAGGAAGCGCGCGTCGCCGCCGACGGATCGGTTTATGTCCAGACCTTGTCGTGCGGAATCCAGCGCATCACTGGGATTGACACTCCCAAACCCGCGGCCAGGCTGGTCCACAAGTTCCCGGGCGACTTTTGCGGGGTTCCCACCCTCGTTGGCCATTACCTCGTTCAGAGCGTGCCGACGTTCAACGGCTTCGCGGTGCTCGACATCCGGGACCCAAATAATGTCCGAGAGGTTTCGCGGCTGACCATCAGCGACAGCTTCAGTCCGCACTGGACGGGCTGGGATGCGAAGGCGAAGCGCCTGGTCGTTACTTCGGGCAGGAAGGGTGATCGCATGTACCTGCTCAAGCTTGACGAGAAGAGCGGTGCGTTGGCCATCGACGAGACATTTCGTGACACCGACGGCCATGTTGGCTTCAGCTTCGCCAGCCGCGCCTGGCCCCATGGCTGGACTGGAGAGGGCACGCCCCACGGCGCGGTCTTTTCCCGATAGCACCTTTCCCCTATATCGCCGTCGCCAGAGGGCCGGGCGGCCGCGGGGCGCTTACGCGTCACGAGGAAAGTCCGGGCTCCACGGAACAACGGTGCCGGGTAACGCCCGGCGGTCCGCTCCTAGCTTCTGCGAAGGTGGATCAGGGACAGTGCCACAGAAAGGATTCCGCCCGTTTTCGGACGGGTAAGGTCGAAAGGGTGCGGCAAGAGCGCACCGCGGTCCTGGCAACAGGGCCGGCACGGTAAACCCCACCGGGTGCAAGACCGAATAGGGGCGGCACACGAGCCTGTTCCGGCTCGCCGCCCGGGTTGGTTGCTTGAGGGGCGGGGCAACTCGTCTCCTAGAGGAATGGTCGCCGCTTCGCTTCGCGGAGTACAGAACCCGGCTTACAGGCCCTCTGGTATTTTCTGACGGACTGGCGCGCTTGCTGGCCCGCCTCTAGGTTGGGCAGGAATGGCGAAGCAGAAAAGATCTGACGACTGGGGCTTTCCCCGCTGGCGCCCTTATGGCGTCAAGGGCCGCGACGCGACCCGCGTTCGCTTGTGCGACCGGGTTGGCTGCGAGCAGGTCGGTGACCGGCCCGCGCCCAAGGCCCCCAACAGCAGGGAACGCTGGTATTTTTGCGAAAGCCACGCCGCCGAATATAACCGCAACTGGAACTATTTCGCTGGCCTGACCGCCGAGGAAGCGGCGAAGGAAGCAGCCGAAGAAGAGCAAGGCTCGCGCGCCTTTCGCCAGTCGGCGCAATGGCAGTGGGGCGGGCCGGGCGACGGCAGCCGCAGCCGCGACGAGATGCGGGCGCTCGACGCGCTCGAACTGGAAAGCGACGCCGATTTCAGGGCAGTCAAGGCTTCCTATCGCAAGTTGGTGAAAGAGAATCACCCGGACGTCAATCGGGACGACAAGGAAGCCGCCCAGCGCTTCCAGCAGATCCAGGCGGCCTACGAGGTGCTTCGCGCTGCCGAAGAGCGCCGGGAAGGAAAGGTCCCTAGGGGTCGAGCATGAAGGTGGCGGTGCTATGGGCGATCGTCTTGTCGGGGTCGCCGGCATGGGCGACTCCGCGGATAAAGGCGACGCGGCGCGTGATCTTCAAGCAGTCGCAGCGGGCATAGATGGTTTCGCCTTTGAGCGCCGGACGAAGATAGTCGAGGCGCAGGTCCAGCGTGACCACCGGGACGAACTTGTTCAGCATGGCCCATATCGAGGCGCCGCTGGCGGTGTCGATCAGGCTGATGATTGCTCCGGATGCCAGGAAGCCGCTTTCGGGAATGCCCACCAATTGCTCGCGCCACGGCAGACAGAGCTCGGCCCAATTGTCGCCGGAGTCGCAAAATTCGAGGCCGAGCGCCTGGCCGTGCCCGACCTTGCGGGCGAAGTCGAAGAAGGTTGCGAGGTTGAATCGCGGCGGCGCGGGATCGCTGGTCATGCCGCAAGCCGTTTGGCTGTCTGGCGGATCAGGGCGATCATATTGGGGACGCCCTGAGTCCGGTTCGCCGAAAGCTGACGGGACAAGTCGAAAGGCGCGAGGGCGGAGGCGATGTCCATTTGCGCGACCGCTTGGGCGGTCTTGTCCTGGACGGCGGCGAGGACCAGCGCGACAATGCCCTTGGTGATGGCGGCATTGCTGTCGGCGAGGAAATGCAGCCGACCGCCGGCCGTCGTCGTCGGATAGACCCAGACCGACGCCGAGCAGCCGCGGACCTTGGTCGCGTCCGTCTTGAGCGCGTCCGGCATCGGCTCAAGCCTTCGACCCAGGTCAATCAGCAGCCGATAGCGGTCCTCGCCCTCAAGCACGTCATACTCGTCGAAAATCTCGGACAGGGGGGGGAGGCTGCTCACCGCGACCGACTAGACCTTCACCCCGCAGGTGTCAGCCCCGTTAGCGGTCGCGCAATTCCTCAATCTGGCGGGCGAGGCTGTTTTCCTTGTCGATCGTAATCCGCTCGAGCACCTGGATTCGCTCCTTGAGCGCCTTGACCTCCTCGCGGAGTCGCAGATTCTCGGCCTGCTCCTGCGGATCAGTGCCAATGTGACGGCGTCGGGAATGGCCATATTTGGCCCTGAGAACCGATGCGACCATCACCGCCACGACGATGACGGCGACCATTTCAAACGGATTCATTGAACCTTGTCTCCACCAGAAATGGCAGGGCGGTCCCGCAATGCCTCGATCTGGGCAGCCGTTTCAACACCTTGATCCGTGACGATCGTCTCAAGAACCCGGACTCGTGCTTCAAGCTCGGTTGAACGGGACGCATATTGAGCCGCCTTTTCGGCCGCCCCATCGCTTCGACTTCGAGCTTCTTCTCGCGAATCCGAAAATAGCGGTTAGCGATGATCATCAGCAGGATCGTCGGCAAGCCGATGACGATCAGCGCGACCATGACTTCTCCGGGACCGATCACGCATTTCCTCCCTTGTCGATCGCCAGCGCATCGATCTCGCGGGCGAGCGAGCGGTTTTCCGTCGTCACATAGCTTTCGATGTCCGCCAGGCGGCGATCGATGTCGCGCATCCGCGAGCGGATTTCCTTGGCGCTTCGGCGGGGCGACGCTCGCACACCCTGCCAGAACTTGCGGTCTTCGACGCTCTGGAAGTCCAGCTCCCGCGGCTTGTCGGGAACCATGAAGGCGACGATGAGATAGAGCAGGAGCGGCGCGCCGCTGCCCATGACCACGGCGGCGATCATGCAGACCCGAACCAGAGTGACGTCTAGGCCGGTGTAATCGGCGATGCCGGCACAAACGCCAAGGAACTTGCCGTGCCGCTTGTCGCGGTAGAATTTGGTCCGGCTCGCGGGCTGGCCGCCGAAGTCTTCCGGCAGGCGGCTATCGGGCATCATATTCTCCGTTGGTCAAAAGTCGTTCGGCCGGGTCGCGTCCGGGCAGGCATTGCTGACGCCAGTTGGGATTTTCCGCGGTCATGATCCGCTCGATCGTGCAAATCCGGTCATCGAGCCGCCGTGCCGCGTCGTGCAGCTCGTCCAGCAATTTTTCGTCGGAGCTGGTAAGGGTGGCGGTCTGCTTCCACTTGGTAATGTAATGAAACACCAGCCACGGCAGCCCGAGAAACAGGACCGCAATCGCGATCAGCGGGATGAAGACTTCTTCCATTGAACCTATTCCCCCTTGGCCTTCATGGCGGCCTTCATGGCTTCAAGCTCGGCATCGATCTTTTCGGACGACTTAAGCTCGGCGATTTCCTCTTCCAGGCTTTTCGGGCCAGTCATGCCGAGCGCGTCGGCGCGGCCTTCGGCGAAGTCGGCGCGCCGCTCGAGCAATTCGAAGCGGCTGAAGGCATCCTCGGTGCGGCTGCCGTTGACCATCTCGCGCGCCTTGGCCCTGGTAACGGCGCTTTCCAGCCGGGCGCTGATCGCGTTCTGCCGAGCGCGCGCTTCGCGCAGCTTGCCCTGCAGCTTGGCGATGTCGGCCTCATAGCTTTTCAGCGTGTCGTCGATGATCTTCATCTCGGCGCGCAGGCCCTCGGCCATGTCGGCCGCCTTCTGGCGCTCGGTGAGGGCGGCCTTGGCCAAGTCCTCGCGGTCCTTCGACAGCGCGAGCTCGGCTTTCTCAGTCCAGCTGACCTGGAGATCCTCAAGGCGGCCAAGCGCGCGGCGCATCTCCTTGCTGTCGGCGATCGACCGGGCGGCGCTGGCCCGGACCTCGACCAACGTCTCTTCCATTTCAAGGATGATCATGCGGATCATCCGGGCGGGATCTTCGGCCCGGTCGAGCAGTTCGGTCATGTTCGCCGCAAAGATATCCCGCGTCCGGGAAAAAATACTCATTCCAGCACTCCGCAATGCAAATCAGGGGCCCTTTGCCCAAAAACTATGCAGGACACGTGCCATTTACCATGAAAAGCAGGAAACCTGCCGAAACCGCCAAAAATTGCGCGTTTGTCGATCGAAATATCTTGCCAACAGGTGGGATTCAGCACCAACAGTCGGTCAGATTCTTGATCGGATGGCGATGGAGCGGGCCAATCAGTTTGTGGGGCAAAGCCTCGCCTTTCTCGACGCGGTGGAGCGGGCGAGCCGCGCCGCCGCGCTCAACCGCCCGGTCTTGGTAATCGGCGAGCGCGGCACCGGCAAGGAATTGATCGCCGAGCGTCTCCACCACCTCAGTCCCCGCTGGGCGGGGCCGCTGGTGACCATGAACTGCGCGGCGCTTCCTGAAAATCTCATCGAGGCCGAGTTGTTCGGCCATGAAGCGGGCAGCTTCACCGGCGCCGCCAAGACTCGGCACGGCCGGTTCGAGGAGGCCGATGGCGGCACCCTGTTTCTCGACGAACTGGCGACCCTGTCGTCGCCCGCCCAGGACCGGCTGCTGCGGGCCGTCGAATATGGCGAGGTGACCCGGATCGGCGCTTCCAAGCCAATCAACGTCGACGTCCGGATCGTCGCCGCAACCAATGAAAACCTGCCGGCCCTGGTCGACAAAGGGCGGTTCCGGGCCGACCTGCTCGACCGCCTGTCGTTCGAGGTCGTCACCCTGCCACCGCTTCGGGTCCGGAGCGGCGACATTCCTCTGCTCGCCGAGCATTTCGCGCGGCGGATGGCGGTCGAGCTGGACTGGCCCAACTGGCCCGGCTTTTCGCCCAGCGCGGTCGGGCAGCTGGAGCGTTACTCCTGGCCAGGCAACGTCCGCGAGCTGCGCAACGTCGTCGAGCGCGCTGTCTATCGCCACGAGGACCCTGAACGGGAGGTGGAGACCATTCAGTTCGACCCGTTCGATTCGCCGTGGGCGCCCAAAGCCGCAGGCGCCGCCGGCTCGTCGCTCGACCTGTTCGACCGGACGGATGCGGCGGAGTCTTATTCGCAGCCTGCCCAGCCGGCGACCGACGGGCCCGAGCCCTCCCCGCCGCTGACGACGAGCGATTTTCGGGGCGCCGTCGCCAGTTATGAGAAGGCGCTGCTGGAAGACGCGCTGGCCCGAAACCGCTTCAACCAGCGGGCCACTGCCGGCGCTCTCGGTTTAAGCTACGACCAGCTGAGGCATGCCCTGAAACGGCACAAACTTCACGATTCTGCGCCTTAAACCGCTCGCCATTGGTCGAAACGCCGGTGAAACGGAGTGCGACGGGGTGTAAAAGAGGCCGACCTGGATCGTGGAGGGTCTGATGAGAACGTCTCTGCTTTCTATCGCCGCCGTGGCGAGCCTGATCATCTCGGTTGCTCCGGCTTCGGCCGTGGACATCACCATCGGCAACAGCCTGGCGTCGGCCTGCTATCGGTCGTCGATGGCCTCGATCACGCCCCGTTTTGCGCTGATCGAATGCAACCGGTCAATCGAAGAGGAACTGCTCAACGACGCCGATCGCGCCGCCACGTTCGTCAACCGGGGCATCGTCCGGATGAAAGCCGGCGACTATCGAGGCGCCGATTCCGACTTCGACAGGGCGCTGTTGCTGGACCGCCGCCGGGCCGAGGCCAACCTCAACAAGGGATTTCTGCGCTTGCGGCTCGGTCAGTTCCGCGATGCCTTGCCTTTCCTCGACCGGTCGATCGAAGGTCGGACGATCCGTCCCGCGCTCGCCTATTACGCCCGGGCGGTCGCCCACGAAGAACTCGGCGATGTGCAATCCGCTTATTCCGACCTGCTCAAGGCCCGCGCCGCCGATCCCGCCTGGTCGATCCCGGTCCAGGAACTGGCCCGTTACAAAGTCGGTCGCTAGGCGGACGGGGCGGCGAGGCGCCCGCCGTCTCGTCGCCGCCCGGCCTCCTAGTGGGCGTTGGTCATCGCCAGCAACATCGGGATGGACAGCAGGGTATTGACCCGGCTGGTCAGCATCGCCGTCCGCGCCGCCCTGGCCTTGGCCGCGTCGTCGGCCTCGACCAGGCCAAGCGCCTTCTTCTGGTTGGGCCAGATGATGAACCAGACGTTGAACGCCATGATCAGCGCCAGCCACATGCCGATGCCGATCAAGCGGTTGGCCGGGTCGTTCAGCAGCAGCGCTTTCTCCTCGCCATAGAGGTAAGCGACGATGAGGCCCGTCAACACCGTCAGCGCCGCGCCCCAGCGGAAGTAGAACAGGGCCCTGGGCGCGATATATTTCGTCACCCCCGGCTTCAGTTCCGCCGGCACGGCCGGCATGGTCGGGATCTGCACGAAGTTGAAATAATAGAGCAGGCCGATCCAGACGATGCCGAAGAAGACGTGCAGCCATTGGAAGACGCCCAGCCACAGATTGCTGGCGCCGACCGAATTGCCGTAGCCGCTGTCCGGAAAGACCGCGACCAGCACCGCCAGCACCAGGCCGATGACCAGGGTCGTGTTCAGGTTTTCGAGCAATTTGCCCATTGTTAGCCCCCATCGCTGAAATACGCTCGATTGTTACGGCCTCGGACCGCTGGACCGCAAGCCTCCGCGCCCCGGAAGCTTCTTAAGTTCCCTAAAGTCCCTTTGAACGCGACCATTCTTGTGACTTTACGCGGCGCGGGCGCGGGTGCGTGGCAGGGAGCAAGCGGACGGTTAGAAAGAGCGCGTCCGACGATGGCGGCGCAAAGCCAAATAGGACAGGGGTTTTTCCGGGTCGGGGGGGTTTTGTGGATGTAGTGCATTGTCATCGAAATTCGCGCCGTAACTCCCCGAGCGAAGGCCGGCAGGCGCGCCCAAAGGCCGCAGCCAAGCGATTTGGAGAGGATGAGGGGAAGTCGGTTACTGTCACCGTAATTCAGGGGAAGTCGGTTACTGTCACCGTAATTCTCACCGTAATTCTACTGTCACCGTAATTCTGTCACCGTAATTCCGACGCCGGGGCCGAAGGCATGGTGGGCGAGCAGCCCGCCGCTGCCGTAATAGTCGCCGACGGCCCCCGGCAGTCCGCTGTCGCCCGGCGCGAACAGCGACTTGCGCACCGCCCCGCCGCTGGTCAGCTGGTACAGCCGGCCAAGCGGGTCATAGGCGAGCGCCGTCGTGACACGGCCAAGGGTCGAGGAGACCAGGCGGTTACCGCTGTCCTAGGCATAGGCGCGGCCGGTGACGGGGTCGAACGCAAGGTTCCCGTTGGCGTCATGGGTTGGCGTCCCGCCGCTGACATTGGTGACCTGGTTGAGGAGCCTGCCCCGGACTTGATCCGGGGTTGGCGGTGTAGCCGGTGCTGCCCGTGGCATGACCGGTCCCGGCGCAGGAATCGGTGGACCGGGCGGTGCTCGAGATTTGCGACAACGGGTTGTAGCTGAAAGTAGCGGTTGAATCGCTGGCGCAAATTTTTGTGATCGGGTCATTGCCGAGCCTCATCCCCTCGCGAAATCGCGGGGGAGGCAAAATCGATTCGGCCGTGGAAGGATTAGCGCAGGTTAGCTAAGGAGAAAAAGCCCTTTGCCGGAGCCTCGCCCGGCCTGCCGCGTTGTCCCGGATAGCTCACCGATCAGCGAGGATCAGTCGATGACCTTCCAGCTTCCGGACCTGCCTTATGCCAGGGACGCGCTTGCCCCGCACATCTCGGCCGAGACCCTCGACTTCCATCACGGCAAGCACCACGCCGCCTACGTCAAGAAGGTCAACGCCATGCTCGGCGAAACGGGCGCGGGCGGCGAACGGGCGTTGAGCGAAGTCGTCCGCCAGGCCAAAGCCGACGGCGAGTCCAGATTGTTCAACAATGCCGCGCAAATCTGGAACCACAGCTTCTTCTGGCAATGCCTGGCACCGGCCGAAGGCCAGCAGCCGGACGGCAGGCTCAAGCAACTGATCGAGGAGGGATTCGGAACGGCTGAGGCCATGCTCGCCAAGCTCGAGGAGGAAGCGGTCAACCATTTTTCCAACGGCTGGGCGTGGCTGGTGCTGAACCGCGGCCAGCTCGAAATCACGTCGCTGCACGATGCCGATACGCCCTTGGTCTATGACGGGATTGTGCCGCTGTTCACACTCGATGTGTGGGAACATGCCTATTACATCGATTATCGCAACGAGCGGCCGAGGTTCGTCAGCTCGGTGCTGAAGAATATCGTCAACTGGGACTTCGTCGCCCAGAATCTCGACGGCCAGGGAGACCATCGCGCCGACCAGGAACCGGTGTCGGAAAGGCTGACCGAGACGGTGTAAGGCCTATTGCTTGAGCCGGTAGCCAGTGCGGAACATCCAGGCGATCACGGCCATGCACAGGCCGATCAGACCGAGGGTGACGAGCACGCTCGACCAGACGGGCACGTCGGCGTGGCTGAAGAAGCTCCAGCGGAAGCCGCTGACCAGGTGGACGATCGGGTTGAACAGGGTCACCGTCCGCCAGGGCTCCGGCAGCGCGTCGATCGCGTAGAAAGCGCCGCCGAGGAAGGTCAGCGGCGTGATGAAAAGCATCGGGATGATCTGCAGCTGCTCAAAATTCTGCGCCCAGATGCCAATGGCGAAGCCGAACAGGCAGAATCCCGTGGTGATTCCGAGCAGGAAGAGGAACATCGCCACCGGGTGGTCGACGCGCACGTCGACGAACAGCAGAGCGGTGGCCAGGGTAACCAGCGCCAGGATCACCGACTTGGTGACCGCCGCGCCGACATAGGCGATTACGGCCTCGAAGCTCGAGATGGGCGCCGACAGCAGCTCGTAGATCGTGCCGGTGAACTTGGGGAAATAGATGCCGAAGCTGGCGTTGAAGATGGACTGCATGAACACGGACAGGAGCGTCAGGCCGGGGACGATGAAGCTGCCGTAACTGACCCCGCCCATTTCGGTCATGCGGCTGCCAAGCGCGGTGCCGAACACGACGAAATAGAGCGCGGTGGTGATGACCGGCGTGATCAGGCTCTGCCACAGGGTGCGGCCCCAGCGC
Organism: Sphingomicrobium sp.; assembly: GCA_035699505.1. GTDB lineage: Bacteria > Pseudomonadota > Alphaproteobacteria > Sphingomonadales > Sphingomonadaceae > Sphingomicrobium. The sequence continues at coordinate 57,529 of DASSPS010000059.1, forward strand.
GCCATTTCGAACTTCCAGATCGCGGCGATGCCGTGGACGTTCATTGGCGGCCCCCGCTGTGGACCAGCTCGACGAAGATGTCCTCCAGGCTCGACTGATGGGTCGACAGATCCTTGTAGGCGATGCCGAGATCGGTCAGCTGCCGCATCAGGGAGGCGATCCCGGTCCGCTCGGCGTGGCTGTCGAATTCGTAGCAGAGCATCTGGCCGTCGCTTTCGAGCCGAATGTTGAGCCCCGACAGCTCGGCCGGAACGGCGTCGAGCGGCTCGGCCAGCGTGATGTCCAGCGTCTTTCGGCCAAGCCGCGACATCAGCGCCTTCTTGTCGTCGACGGCGATCAGCTCGCCGCGGCTGATGACTCCGACCCGGTCGGCCATCTCCTCCGCCTCCTCGATATAATGGGTGGTGAGGATGATGGTGGTGCCGTCGTCGCGCAGCTTGCGGACTACGTCCCACATGTCGCGGCGCAGTTCGACGTCGACTCCGGCGGTCGGCTCGTCGAGGAACAGCAGGGCCGGCTCATGGCTGAGTGCCTTGGCGATCATCACCCTTCGCTTCATGCCGCCGGACAGCTGCATCATGATCGTCTTGCGCTTGTCCCACAGCGACAGGCGCTTGAGCAGATCCTCGATATAGGCGTCATTGCGCGGCTTCCCGAACAGGCCCCGGGAGAAAGTGACGGTGCGGGTGACCGGCTCGAACGCCTCGGTGGTCAGCTCCTGGGGGACGAGGCCGATTCGTTCGCGGGCGTAGCGATAGTCGGTCTGCCAGTTCCGGCCGTCGATCAGCACCTCGCCATCGGTCGGCGTGACGATCCCGCAGACGATGTTGATCAAGGTCGTCTTGCCGGCGCCGTTGGGCCCGAGCAGAGCAAAGATCTCGCCGCGGCGGATGTCTAGGTCGACGCTCTTCAGCGCCTCGGTGCCACTGGCGTAGGCCTTGCGCAGGCCGCGGATGGACAGGATCGTGTCGCTCATTCGACCGGCCCCGGCTCGGCCGGCTCGGCCGAATCCCTGTTGAGGCCGTGGCGGAGAAGCATCGGCACGTTGGCGAAGGCAAACAGGAAGGTGAGGGGAATCGCGCCCCACAGCTTGAAGCCGACCCAGAAATCGGTGGTCGAATTGCGCCAGACGGCTTCGTTGAGGCAGGCCATGAAGGCGAAGAACAGAGCCCAGTTGAAGGTCAGCTTGCGCCAGCCGGCGGCGTCCAGGCCGGGGTAGGTGCTGCCAAGCACGGCCTTCAGCAGCGGCCGCCCGGTCATCAGGCCGAAGCCGAGCAGGGCGGCGACGAACAGATAATAGATGGTCGGCTTCATCTTGATGAAGGTCTCGTCGTGCAGCCAGATGGTGACCCCGCCCATCAGCACGACCATGATCCCCGAGAACCACAGGAGGGGCGACACAGTCCGGTAGCGGAGCGCCGAGAAGATCATCGCCGCGACCATCGCCACCATGAAGGCGCCGGTGGCGACGAAAATCTTGAGAGCCGATGGGACCGGCGCCAGGAAATTGGCGAGGAAGAAGACCAGCAGCGGGCCGAGATCGATCAGCAAACGGCCGCCTCCTGAAGGCTCCTGTTTCGTCTGGCTCGCCTCCGTCATTCCGGCGGCAACCCGGCGATGGCGCGGGCGACGGCGCGGGCGTCGAACGGGCGCAGGTCATCCGCCTGCTCGCCGACCCCGATGGCGTGGATCGGCAGGCCGAATTTTTCGGCCGCGGCGACCAGCACGCCGCCTCGGGCGGTGCCGTCGAGCTTCGTCATGATGAGGCCGGTCACGCCGGCGCTTTCGCGGAACACCTCGACCTGGGCAAGGCCGTTCTGGCCGGTGGTGGCGTCGAGGACCAGCAGGACATCGTGCGGCGCTTCCGGGTTGAGTCGGCCGAGCACCCGGCGGATCTTGGACAGTTCGTCCATCAGGTGCGCCTTGTTCTGAAGGCGGCCGGCGGTGTCGACGATCAGCACGTCTTCGCCCGTCGCGGTCGCCTGCTTGACCCCGTCGAAGACGATTCCGGCGGCATCGCCGCCTTCCTTGCCGGCGATGACCCTGGCGCCTATCCGGTCGCCCCAGATTTGCAGTTGCTCGATCGCGGCGGCGCGAAACGTGTCGCCGGCGGCGAACAGGACGCCGTAATCCTGTTCGCGCAGCCATGCCCCAAGCTTGCCGATGGTGGTGGTCTTGCCCGAGCCGTTGACGCCGATGACCAGCAGGACGTGGGGGCGCGGGAACCCCCATATCTCGAGCGGCTTGGCAACCGGCGCGAGGATCTTTTCGATCTCGTCGGCGAGGATGGTGCGGAGGCCTCGTTCGTCGAGCTGCTCGTAGCGTCGGGCGGCGATGGCGTCGCGGATCCTGCGGGACGCCTCGGGACCAAGGTCGGAGGCGATCAGCGCCTCCTCGATATCGTCGAGGGTGGCGGTGTCGAGCGCCTGGCTGCTGACGAGGCCGGTGAGATTGTCGGCGACCTTGTCGGCTGTCTTTCTGAAGCCGCCGCGCAGGCGCTCGATCCAACTCATGCGGGTGATCCCACGAGATGGTCGGTTGTGGCGCCCGTGATCCGGACATCGATGACATGGCCGTTCGGGATGTTGAGTCGAACCGGCGCGAAACCGTCGGTATGGGCCCTGCCGCCATTCTCGGCCAGCACGCGCTGGATCGAACCGACCTGGGAAGAAAGCCAGGCCGAGCGCCGTTCCGCGGCACGCTGGCGAAGGCGAGCAGCGCGGGCCTTGACCGTCTCCCGCTCGACTTGCGGCATCCGGGCGGCGGGAGTCCCGGCGCGCGGCGAGAAGGGGAAGATGTGGCCGGCGATCACGTCGCAGTCGTCGAGGAGGCGGACCGTGTTCAGCGCCGCATCCTCGCTTTCGGTCGGGAAGCCGGCGATCAGGTCTGCGCCGATGGTCGCGTCGGGCCGGGCGGCCTTGATCCGAGCGGCCATGGCGACGGCCTGGGCTCGATTGTGGCGGCGCTTCATCCGCTTGAGGATGAGGTCGTCGCCGGACTGGAGCGACAGATGGAAATGCGGGAGCAGCCGTGGCTCGCCGGCGATCAGGGCGAAGAGGGTTTCGTCGATCTCGATGGAGTCGAGCGACGAGAGGCGGACACGTTGCAGTTGCGGAATTTCGCGGAGCAGGCGTTCGACGAGAGGGCCAAGGCCACCGTCGACGCTGGTGATGTCGACGCCGGTGAGGACGATCTCCTTCGCGCCCCGGTCCAATTCGCGCTCGATGGCCTCGCGGATGGCGACATAGGTGAAGGAACGGCTGGGCCCGCGCGCTGGTGCTATCGAGCAGAATGTGCAGCTGTGGTCGCAGCCGGTCTGGACGGCGACGAAGCTGCGGACATGGCCCTGGTTGCCTGCGGGGACAGTCGTGGCCGGCAGCTTGTTGGCGTTGCCGACCACCCGATCGACCTCGGGCATTGCGGCGAAACGATCAGGTTCGAGCTCGGCGGCGCAACCGGTGACCAGGATGCGCGCTTCGGGCCGGGCGCGATGGGCGCGGCGGATCGCCTGGCGGGACTGGCGCACGGCTTCATTCGTGACCGCGCAGCTGTTGACGACGATCCAGTCGCCCGGTGGGGCTTGCCGCGCCAGAGTCTCGGATTCAGCGAAATTCAGCCGGCAGCCCAGCGTGATGGTTTCAACCGGCAAGCAGCGCCTCCAGCTGGATCTCGCCGGTAAAGACATGAGTGGCGGCGCCGGTCATCCGGACTTCCTCGCCCGGCGCCCAGGCGATGGACAGCGACCCGCCGCGCATCGCCACCCTGACCGGCGAGGCGACTCGCTTCGACCTGATGGCGGCGACTGCCGTGGCGCAAGCGCCGGTGCCGCAGGCCAGGGTCAGGCCGGACCCGCGCTCCCAGGTGCGCAACTTCAGGCTGCCGTCGGGCTGAACCGCGGCGACATTGACGTTGATCCGCTCGGGGAAGGCGGGGTCATGCTCAATGCTCGGACCGAGGGAGTTGAGGTCGATCCTGTCGACATCGGGCACGAAGAAGACGAGGTGCGGGTTGCCAACGCTGAGCGCGATGGGCTTTTCCAGCGGGCCCCAGCCAAGCGGCACCGCGTCGGTGTCCATCGGATAGGTGAGGGGCACTTCGTCCCAGGCGAATTTCGGCTGACCGATGCTGACCTCGATGCCGTTGTCGGCGGCGTCGCCGGTGACAATGCCGCCGCCGGTTTCGAGCGTCTTGGCCCCCGTGAGCGCAACCACGCAGCGCGAGGCGTTGCCGCAGCTCTGCACCTCGCCGCCGTCCTGGTTCCAGATGCGCATCTTGAGGTCGGCGATTGTCGACGGCTCGAGCAGGATGAGTTGATCGCAGCCGATGCCGAAGCGGCGGTCGGCGAGCGCTCTAGCCAGCCCCTGCGTCATCGCCAGCTTCTGTTCCCGCGCATCGAAGATGGCGAAATCATTGCCGAGGCCATGCATCTTGTGGAATGTGCGCGTTGCCATCGTGCGGGGCACTTAGGGAGCCGCAGGAAGTTAGTCCACCAACCGGAGTGAGCAGGATGCAGCGAGCCGCCACCGACGTGATGCAGTCCGTCCTGTTTTCCGCCGTGCTGGAAGCCATTGCCGCGATGAAAAGCGCGTCGGGCGGCCTGCCGAATAATTTGCTGCGCGACGTGCAGGCGATCCACCCGAACGTGACGTTCAACGACTTGCCAAAGGAAGTGCAGGCTTCGATCACGTCGAGCGTACGGTCGGCCTTCACCATGCTGCTGAAGGAAGGCTATGCGGTCGCGCCGCGCGATGCCGCGCCGCTGCTCCGGCGCCCGCCGCCGCGCCATGACGGCCCGCCCCGGCGCGGGCCGGGCGGAGGGCCCGACCGCCGACAGCCGCGCGGCGACCGGCCGTCACCGGACCGGCCCCGAGGTCCTCGTGGCCCCGGCAGCGGACCCGGCGGCGGCTCCCGAGGCCCCGGCGGCCCCGGCAGCGGCCCCCGCGGGCCAGGCGGACGCCCGCGCAAGCCCAAGGGCAAGCCGAAGCTGAGTTGAATTCCCTCTCCACGACGAGGAGAGGGGGTTTTGGTTGACCCCGCCCGCCACTTCCACTAACCGCCCCTCGTCTTCTAAGACATAGATTGCTGTGAGCGCTCGCGGGTGCGCGCTGGCCGACGAGGTTTCGTCCGCCGGCGCAAAATGCGTTTTTATCCTCCCCGAATTTTTTCGGGGAGGGGGACCGCCGGAGGCGGTGGAAGGGCCTCTTGCCCTCCAGAACCCCTCCACCATGTTTCACATGGTCCCCCTCGCCACGAAATCGTGGGGAGGAGAGAGAAGGGATTGGCATGTTCGACAGTCTGAGCGATCGGCTCGGCGGCGTATTTGACAAGCTTCGCGGGCGTGGCGCGCTCAGCGAGGCCGACGTGCGCGCGGCGATGCGCGAAGTGCGCGTGGCGCTGCTTGAAGCCGATGTCGCCCTGCCGGTCGCCCGTGATTTCGTCGACCAGGTCACCGAAAAAGCCGTCGGCCAGGAAGTCCTTCGGTCGGTTACTCCGGGCCAGATGGTCGTCAAGATCGTCCATGACGCCTTGGTCGAAACGCTTGGCGCTGAGACCGCCGAGCTCCACCTCGACGTTACGCCGCCGGCCGTGATCATGATGGTCGGTCTGCAGGGCTCGGGTAAGACGACGACCACCGCCAAGCTCGCCAAGCGGCTGACCGAGAAAGACCGCAAGAAGGTCCTGATGGCTTCGCTCGACGTCGCCCGCCCGGCGGCGCAGGAGCAGCTTGCGATCCTTGGCCGCCAGGCCGAGGTCGAGACCCTGCCGGTGGTCCCCGGCCAGCAGCCGGTCGACATCGCCAGGCGGGCGTTGCAGGCGGCCAGGCTGCAGGGCTTCGACGTGCTGCTGCTCGACACCGCCGGCCGGCTGCACGTCGACGATGCGCTGATGGGCGAAATGAAAGCCGTCGCGCAGGCTTCCAACCCGACCGAAACATTGCTGGTGGTGGACAGCCTGACCGGCCAGGACGCGGTCAACGTCGCCAAGGGCTTTGCCGGCGAAGTCGACCTGACCGGAGTCATCCTGACGCGGATGGACGGCGATGCGCGCGGCGGCGCGGCGCTCTCCATGCGCGCCGTCACCGGCAAGCCGATCAAGTTCGCCGGCGTCGGCGAGGCGATCGACAAGCTCGAGGCCTTCCACCCGCAACGGGTCGCGGGCCGAATCCTCGGCATGGGCGACGTCGTCAGCCTGGTCGAACGCGCCGCCGAGACGATCCAGGTCGAGGAAGCCGAGAAGTTCGCGGCCAAGATGGCCAGGGGCAAGTTCGACCTCGACGACCTTCGCGCCCAGATCGGCCAGATGCAACGGATGGGCGGGATGGGGGCGCTGGCCAGCATGCTGCCGGGGATCAAGGGCATCAAGGGCGCCATGGACAAAGCGCAGGACGGCAAGGCGCTGGTCCACCTGGAAGCAATGCTGTCGTCGATGACAGCCAAGGAACGGGCGCGGCCCGAGCTGATCAACGCCAAGCGCAAGATCCGCATCGCCAAGGGCAGCGGCACGACCGTCCAGGAAGTCAACAAGCTGCTGAAGATGCACCAGGAAATGGCAAACGTCATGAAGCGGCTGAAGAAGATGGGGGGCCTCGGCAAGCTCGCCGCAATGTTCAACAAGGGCGGGCTTGAAGGCGCGCTCGGCGGGATTGCGCCGGGCCTGCCGCCGGGTGCGCTCGGCGGGGGCGGGCTCCCCGGCCTTGGCGGACCGCCGATGGGCCTGCCGCCCGGTTTCGACAAGTTTTCGAAGAAATAACGAGACAAGAGAAGGAAGAAGACAATGGCAGTTGCAATTCGCCTGGCGCGCGGTGGTTCGAAGAAGCGCCCTTATTACCGGATCGTGGTCGCGGATAGCCGCAACCCGCGCGACGGTCGCTTCATCGAGAAGGTGGGCACCTATAACCCGCTGCTGGCCAAGGATTCGCCCGAGCGCATCAAGCTCGACGCCGAGCGAATCTCGCACTGGCTGAGCGTCGGCGCGCAGCCGTCGGACCGTGTCCTGCGCTTCCTCGATGCGGCCGGTATCAAGGAGCGGCCGGCCCGCAACAATCCGAAGAAGGGCGAGCCGGGCGAGAAGGCCAAAGAGCGCGCCGAAGCCGCCGTCGCCAAGGCGGCCGCCGCCGAGGAAGCCGCCAAGGCGCCCAAGGAAGAACCCGTCGCTGAAGAGGCTCCAGTCGCAGAGGAAGCATCGGCCGTGACCGAGGAAGCCGAAGTCGCCGCCGAGCAAGCGCCGGCCGACACCGCCGACCTGCCGGCCGAAGAGCTGGTCGCCGAAGCTGCCGCCGCCGAGGAATCGGCGGGCGAGGAAGCTCCGGCCGAGACGGCTGCCGAGGCGTCGGTCGAGGAAGCACCGGCCGAGGAAGCCGCCGTTGAAGCATCGGCTGGCGAAGAGCCGGCCAATGAAGCAACGCCGAACAGCGACGCCGGCGACGAAGCCGGTGAAGTGACCGGTGAAAGCGCCCAAGAGCCGGCCGAAGGCGCCGAAGAAGGCGCGAAGGCCGAGTAATTGTCGACTAATTCCTCCCCGAGCTTGCTTGGGAAGGGGGACCATCGACCGGAGAGTCGATGGTGGAGGGGCCCGGGCACAGTCGGAGCCGGCCCCTCCACCGCCTTCGGCGGTCCCCCTCCCGATCGCTGCGCGACAGGGAGGTTCGCATGAACCGCATCGCGCTTGCGGCGGTTGCCGGCGCCCATGGCATCAAGGGCGAAGTCAGGCTCAAGTTGTTCGCGGACAGCGCCGATAGCCTGAAGGCTCACAAAAAGCTGATTGTCGGTGGAGAGGAGCGGAAGCTCGTCAGCTTGAATGCTGCCGGCAAGGTGCCGATCGCACGGTTCGAAGGCGTGGCGGACCGCACGCAGGCCGAGGCGCTGCGGGGATCGCTCATCGAGGTCGACCGCACCGCGCTGCCGCCGCTGGACGACGGGGAATATTATCACGCCGACCTGATCGGGCTGGCCTGCTTGGATCGCGACGGCGAGGCAGTCGGGACGGTGGTCGCCGTCGAGAATTACGGCGCCGGCGACTTGCTGGAAGTCGAACTGCCAGGTGGCCGCAAGTCGCTGATCCCGTTCACGCGAGGCATTGCCGATCTTGAAGACGGCAGGATCATCCTCGACCCCGAATTCCTAGCGTAGCAGCGGCCGCACCTTCGCCAGATCGTTACGGATCGTCGTTGCCGCGACCCCGCCTTCGCCCATCGCATGGCTTATCTGGTCGAGGCCGATGACGACGTCACCCGCCGCATAAAGCCCCTCGACGCTGGTCCGCTGGTGGGAATCGACGCCGATACAGCCCTGTTCGTTGAGGCGCGCGCCGAGTTGTTCGGCGAGCACGACATGTGTGTCCGAGCCCAGCGCCGGATAGATGCTGTCGAACGTGTAATGGCCTTCGGCGGTGTCGACGGTGATGCAATTGTCGCTGATAGCGACGGCTTCGGCCGGGCCATCCACGGTCCTGATGTCGGCTTCCTTAAGCCGCCTCCAATCGTCGTGATCGAGATCCACATCGTCGTGCGGTGCGATCAGCGTGACGTCGGCGGTAAAGCCGCGCAGGAAGATTGCTTCGGCAACGCCGTGGCTGTCATCGCCGATCACGCCGACCTTCTTGTCGGTGACCTCATAGCCGTCGCAAATCGGGCAATAGCGGATGAGGCCCCTCGCGAGCGCCTCGTCATGCAATTCCTCGTCCATTGGCGGACGGCGGTTGGTGACTCCGGTGGCGAGCAGGACGGTGCGTGCGGAGACGTTTCCCGAGCCCCAGGTTGCGCGGAACAAGTCGCCTTCCCGGTCGATACGGGAAACGAAATCGGTTGCGATCCGCGCCCCATATTTCTGCGCCTGCTCGCGCATCTTTTCGAGCAGCTCCGTGCCCTTGATGCCGTCCGGATAGCCGGCATGGTTGTGGGTGCAGGGGATCATCGCCGCGCGGCTCCTGCCGGCGTCGACCAGCAGGATGTCGAGGTGGAAGCGGGCGAGGTAAATGGCCGCTGTTAGCCCGGCCGGGCCTCCGCCAACGATCAGGCAATCGAGGGGTTTGTCGCTGGCCATCCGCTCCCCAATGGATTGCCGAGACGGCGGTTCCCGATTAGCCGCCGCGAATGGCTACTACCGAGGAACGGGTGATTGCCGCCACGTGGCGTTTCATGGAAGGGCGCGGCGGTTGGGATGGGTCGATCGAGCCAGACGACGCCGTTTGCCAGGATCTCATGATTTTTGGAATCGATGTCGATGACTTTGTCTGGGAGCTGGAAGAGGAATTCGGACCGGTCGTTTGGACTATTCCCTGGGGAGACTATACCGACCAGACGAACTCCTATCGTGGCTGCAGGGCATGCGTTGTCGCGCCTTTCATGATCCCAAAGTTATTGATCGAAAAGGTGATATTCGGTGACCAAATGCCGTCTCGCCCGCATCCAAAGGATTTCCCGCATCGACTTACCATCAAGGAAATCGCGCAGGCGATTGAAGCGGGAGGTTGGTAAGGCAGAAGACCTAACATGACTTTTCGAGCCTCCGTGCTGACCCTCTATCCCGAGATGTTCCCGGGGCCGCTCGGCGTCAGCCTGGCGGGGCGGGCGATGGGTGAGAAGGTGTGGAGCCTCGATACCGTCCAGATCCGCGATTTCGCCAATGACAAGCATCGGAGTGTTGATGACACGCCGGCCGGCGGCGGGGCTGGCATGGTCCTCAAGGCCGACGTACTGGCCGCGGCGATCGACAGCGTGGCCGACGGGCGGCCGATCCTGGCGATGACGCCGCGCGGCAAGCCGCTGACCCAGGCGCGGGTGCGCGAGCTGGCGGCGGGCGAGGGCGTCATCCTCCTGTGCGGCCGGTTCGAGGGATTCGACGAGCGGATCTTCGAGGGAAGGGGGGTCGAGGAGGTGTCGATCGGCGACTATGTGCTGTCCGGCGGCGAGCTTGGCGCGATGGTCGTCCTCGATGCTTGCGTAAGGCTGCTTCCCGGGGTAATGGGCGCGGCCTCCAGCGGAGAGGAGGAGAGCTTCGAAAGCGGCCTCCTGGAATATCCGCACTATACCCGACCCGTGGAATGGGAAGGACGCACGATCCCCGAAGTGCTGCGATCGGGGGATCATGCGAGGATCGCGGCGTGGCGACACGAGCGCGCATCCGAAGACACACGGCTAAGGCGGCCGGACCTGATCGAGCGCCACGGGGGCGCATCGCAGGCACCGCCCTCTGGCGCGCGGCGCGGAAAAGACGAAGGCAAAGACCAATGAACCTGATCGAGACGCTCGAGCGCGAGGCCATCGACGCGCTGACCGAGGCCCGCCCCGTTCCCGAATTCCGCCCGGGCGATACTTTGCGCGTCGGCGTCAAGGTCGTCGAAGGCGATCGCAGCCGTGTCCAGAATTTCGAGGGCGTGTGCATCGCCCGGTCGAACAAGGGCGTCGGATCCAGCTTCACCGTCCGCAAGATCAGCTTCGGCGAGGGCGTCGAGCGCGTCTTCCCGCTCTATTCGCCGGCGATCGATTCGATCGAGGTCGTGCGCCGGGGCGACGTCCGCCGCGCCAAGCTCTACTACCTGCGCGGCCGCCGCGGCAAGTCGGCCCGGATTGCCGAACGCCGCGACCCGCGCCGGGACGCCGCCAAGGCCGAGACGACCGAAGCCTGAGCGCCCTTCGGCGGATTCGTCTGCCCCGCGCATCGCGACCGGTTCAAAATCGAATGAGGCGCCTGCGGATGCTGCTGTCCGGTCCGTATTGCGGGTGGGTGTTGGCGGGTCGGCGAACGGCGAGGTGGGCGCCCTCCGGGGGAAGGCCGAAACGGGTCGCGAACAGGTCAGCCACGACCGGCTTGCGATCCGCCAGAAGCATTTCCAGGACCATTCCGTCGCAGCTCCGGCCGGAACAGCGAATCAGCGCCTTGTCGGGTCTACCCTTGTTCGGGACAGCAAGGCTCTCGCCCGGCGTACCAAGCCGCTGGAGGGCGGCACTTTCGGCCAACCGGACACTCATCGCGCCAGCGCCATTGGGCAGCAGGACGAGCCAGACCCGGCGGCCCCGGCCGGCCGGCTCGTTGCGGATCATTCGGACATCGGGCCGGGGCACTTCGATCAGCGGCGCGTCGGCGACCCAGCGGGTGCGCGGGCTGTAATCGAGGATCGCCTTTCGCCAGCGGCCGGGAAAGTCGCCAGGCAGCGGCGCCTGCTTGCTGGCGACGGCCCATTTGCCCGTGCCGGCGGAATCGTCACGGAAATAATCGATGTTGAAGGCGGCTGGACGGTCGGCGCTGCCGCGGGGCAGCAACAGGGCCGCGAACCACAGCAGGGCCGCCGTGATCACCAGGGCGAGCAGGAGCGGGCCAAGGCGGCCCGGGTCGGTTTCGACCATGAAGGGCAGGGCGGCCAGCACGGCGAGCGGCGCCACGGCATAAATCGGGCCATCGATCAGAAGCAGCTCGATCAGCCCGAGAAGCTGGGCGAACATGACGAACTGGACCAGTGCGGCCGCGACGGCCAGCCAGGCCGCAGCCCGGGGCGAGCGCCTGGACAGAAGAATGCCGGCAAGCGCAATCGCCGGGGCGACGAGGAAGTAGATCATCGCTCCGGGCAGGAAGATGCTGACCACGGCCCCCAGGAACAAAATGAGGAGCCAGACGGCGGTCCGCAGGCGCCACGGGTCGAGCGGCTCGCCAAATCTCTTCCGGACGGCGGCCATGGCGAGGAGGGTGACCGCGTAGATGGCGAGGTAAGTGACGAGCGGGTAGGCGCGCCAGAAATCGCCGGGACGCAGCAATCCGGCGGCGACGCCGGTGATCGCGGCGGCTGCGATTCCGCCGAAAACCATCGCCGCCGATACCAGCATCGGCCTGCCCAGCGCCTTGCGGCGGTAGGCCTGGACCAGCGCCAGGAGCAGCAGCAGGTCGAGAGCGACGGCGGCGATGGGCAGGCGCAACTGTAGGAACAGCCGGCCGGCGATATCGGTGAACACCAGGGTGCGGGCCTTGATTTGCGCCGGATTGCCGGCGGCCAGCAACCGCGTGGCGGCAAGCGCTTCCGTGCCGACGTGATGGAGGCTTGACGGGTCGAGCGCGGCGATCGTGTCGCCGGGGGTGTGATAGCGGGTTTCATTGCCTATGATGGCGTAGTTGAGGACGGTCCAACCGGCCGTCCGGAATTCGACAACATCGGTCGTATTCGGAATGAGCTTGGCGAAATCCATGCTCAGCGAATTGGCATAGGGGCGGCGCGCGGCCCCCGCGAAAGCGGCAATCGCGGCGCCATTGGGCTGGCTGGTTTCAAACATGATGGCCGGCCCGCTGACACCCCTGGATTCGATGTTGACCAGGGAATCCACCTCGTCAGCCAGAGCCTCTTCGCGGACAAAGGCCGACGCGCCGTTGAGTCCGAATTCCTCGCCTTCGTTGAACAGAAATGTGACCGGCCGGGCCGGCGGCCGGTCCTTCAAAAGCGCGGCAATTTCCAGAAGCGCGGCGACTCCGATTCCGTCGTCGGCGGCACCCGGTCCGGTGGGGGTGCTGTCATAATGAGCGTTGAGCAGGACATGCTTGCCGGGGCCAGCGGCGACGGTGGCGATGACGTTGCGAACGCGGCTGCAGCTGACCACGCGGGAATTCGGCATGGCGCTGCAATCAACCGCCTCCTGGACGCGCGGGTTGAGGCCGATGGCGCGCAATTCCGCAATGAGCCGGCCGCGCACAGAGTCATTGGCCTCGCTGTCGACCGGATGGGGGCGCTGATCCCCGAGAATGCGCTCCAGCCGGGCAAGCGCCCGGCCAGTGTCGAAATCGCCGGCGCCCGTGCTGGACGGCGGGGAGGACGGCAACAGCAACAGGCCCTTCCCCGCGAACCCAAGCAGGAGGAGAGCGCACAGCATCCCCGGCAGCAAGGCGCGTCTCGGCATCATCGGCGACGATCCCCCCATTCCCCCTGGCGTATCAGTGGCATTTTTCTCTTTCCCCCGCAAAGGGCGGCCCGCGTTGACAATTTGCACCGTGCGGCCCACTTCGCCGGCCAATCACGCAAGCACAGGGAAACAGGCACATGGGCTACCGGGTCGCAGTGGTCGGCGCCACCGGCAACGTCGGGCGTGAGCTGCTCAACATCCTGGCCGAGCGGCAATTCCCGCTCGATGAGCTCGCGGCGGTGGCTTCGGCGCGATCAACCGGCGACGTCGTCGATTTCGGCGAATCCGGCGAGAAATTGACCATCCGCAACCTGGAGCATTTCGACTTCAGCGGCTGGGACATGGCCTTGTTTTCGGCCGGCGGGTCGGTCAGCAAGGAATTCGCGCCACGGGCCGCGGCGGCCGGCTGCACCGTCATCGACAATTCGAGCCATTTCCGGATGGATCCGGACGTGCCGCTAATCGTGCCCGAGGTGAACGCGCATGCGCTGGCCGGCTATGCCAGAAAGAATATCATCGCCAACCCTAACTGCTCGACGGCGCAGCTGGTGGTGGCGCTTAAGCCGCTGCATGACGCGGCGACGATCAAGCGCGTCGTCGTCGCCACCTATCAGTCGGTGTCCGGCACCGGCAAATCAGGGATGGACGAGTTGTTCGAGCAGAGCCGCAACATCTTCGTCGGCGATTCTAACGAGCCCAGGGTCTATCCCAAGCAGATCGCCTTCAACGTCATTCCGCAGGCCGGCGACTTCCAGGACGACGGCTCGACCACCGAGGAATGGAAGCTTGTGGTCGAGACCAAGAAAATCCTGGATCCCAGGATCAGGCTGACCGCGACCTGCGTCCGAGTGCCGGTGTTCGTCGGCCATAGCGAGGCCGTCAACATCGAATTCGAGAAGGAAATCTCGGTGGACGAGGCTCGCGACATCTTGCGTGAAGCGCCGGGTGTGATGGTGGTCGATAAGCGCGAGGACGGCGGCTATGTGACGCCGGTCGAATGCGTCGGCGAATATGCCACTTATGTCAGCCGGATCCGAGAGGATCCGACCGTCGACAGTGGCCTGTCGCTCTGGGTGGTCAGCGACAACCTCCGCAAGGGAGCCGCGCTCAACGCGGTGCAGATCGCCGAATTACTGGGCAGCAAGCATCTGCAAAGAGCGGCCTAGGGCCGCTCGCCCCAATGGCGCAGCAGCTGGTTCTGGATCAGCTGCATCATCGTGAAATTCTCCGGCGCCATCTTCAGGCCCTCAAGCGCCGCCACCTCGTTCAGATTGTAAAGCAGGTTGCGGCGGAACGGGTCGGGCACCCGGCTCTGGATGAAGGTAATGGCGACCAGCCGCTCGCCCTCGGTGACCGCCTCGACCTCGTGCAATGTGTCGGAAGGATAGACGATTGCCTGGCCCGGCTGGAGCTTGAAATGCATATGCCCGTCGCCAAGCTGGATGTGCAGCGCGCCACCTTCATAATCGTTCGGGTCGTTGAGGAATATCGTGCAGCTTAGGTCGCTTCGGATCGTCGCGGCGGGAAGCTTCAGATAAGCGACGTCGGTGTGCGCGCCATAGCGCATGCCGGGCGTGTAGCGGGTGACGAGCGGCGGCGCGATCAGTGCCGGAAATGCGAAATTGCGAAACTCCTCGCTGCCGACGAGTGCCATTTGCAGGATTTCCGCGCTCTGCTGGTACGCTGAAGGATCATGCAGCTGCTCATTCTGCTTGGCCGTGTTGTGCGGATTGGTGATGCGTCCGTCGACGAACTGCGCGTTCGCGGCGATGGCCTTGATCTGGTCGATCTGGCCGGCCGTCAGAACGTCGATGATCTTATACATTCAGCCTTCCCCCGTGGACCGGTCCAGGGCCCGGGCCAATAATGGCGATTCCTGCGCCGCCGCCGACAGCATGGCAAGGGCGCGGTCGATGTCCCCGGCATGCTCGGCGCTGGCGGCGTCGATGAGCTGACGGCGAAGGTCGGGGCTGTAGTCATATTCCAACGCCTTTGAGTAGCGGCCAAGCAGCGGCCCATCGGCGATTTCAGCGATTTGGCCGGCGGGCGCGTCCAATCCCAGGAATGCTGCGACCCTGGAAAGTTCGCCGGGCACATCAGCCAGGAATTGGTCGAAATCGAGCCAGTGGACAGCTCCCGGCGGAAGGGATGTGGCCGCCAGTTCCAGAGCAGTCATTTCGCACGCCCAGGCGGCGGCGACGAGATGAGCGGAACGGTCGGTGATGCCGTCCAGGGAGACTCGCCCTTTCATTCGATCGCGGCGAGCCGGGGCAAGCGCCGCCACTTCCCGCATGGTGTTTTCGCCGGCGAGGCATGTGCCGAAATAGGCCTGCGGGGACGCATGAACGAACAAGGCCAGCCCGTCCTCAGGGACAAGCGCGCCGGCGAGCTCGCTTGCAAAACTCGTCGCCTTGACCACGGCGATGTCGCCCGGGGCGAAGGTTCGCGACACCAGCTTGCGCAGGCCGGGAATATAGCGGTCGATTGCCGCCGAAGCGCCCGCCAGATCGCGCAGAATTCGCGGCTCGCGCAGGGAGAGAACTCGTGGAAATTCGCCGACCAGCCGCGAAATCAGCGTCGACCCCACATGGCCAATGTGGAAAATCCAGCGCGCATCGGCGCGGGCGTCGGCGGGCAATGCCGCCGTCGCTGCCTCCCAAGGCAGGATGTGATGCTCCCTCGCGACCTGGAAGATCCGGTCGTCGAGGAAGCTGGCGTTACGATAGTCGTCCGGCGTCATTCGGACGAAGCGGACATTGCCCGACGCCGCGTCCATCGCCTGCGCCAGCCAGGCCGGGCCGGCGGCGATTTCCGACACGGGCGGGGCGCTGGACATGACGCCCATTAGCCGCGCAAATGGCGGCACAGCAATTGGAGGCGGACGTGAGCGACGAACGGATGGGCGGCGGCTGTGCGTGCGGCAAGGTCCGCTTCGACGTGCGGATTGACAACGACGATGCCTATCTTTGCCATTGCCGGATGTGCCAGCGGGCGACAGGATCGGTCTCCATCGCGTTCAAGCAGGTTCTGCAGGCGGACCTATCCTGGCAGGGAGAGCCCGACTGGTACATCAGCTCGCCCATCGCCCGTCGCCCCTATTGCGCTTCATGCGGCACGTCGCTTGGATTTATGTTCCAAGAGGGCAGCGAGAAGATGGACTTGACTGTCGCCGCCTTCGACGACCCTTCCCGATTCAAGCCGAAATGGCATTTCGGCGCCGAGAGCATCCAGCATGCCTGGCTGAACACCGAAGGCCTGCCGGAGCACAAAACCAGCGATTATGACGTGCTGGTCAAGAAATGGACGGACGCGACCGGATCAATGCCGTGAGCGCGCCGGCTGCACACCGCTGGACCGCGTCAGACGGGATCGAGCTTGCTTTCCAGGAGATGGGCGCGGGGAGGCCGGTCGTCCTGCTGCACGGCCTGTTTTCCAGCGCGGACATGAACTGGATCAAGTTCGGTCACGCCGCGCGGATCGCCAGCGAGGGCTTCCGAGTCATCATGCCGGACTTGCGTGCGCATGGCCAGTCGACGGCGGCCCACGCCGCGGATCATTATCCGCAGGGGATCCTGGTCCGCGACCTCACCGAGTTGATCGGCCATCTCGGCCTGCATGATTTTGACCTTGGTGGGTTTTCGCTTGGCTCGCGGGTGACGATCGAGGGGGTCATCGCCGGACTCAATCCGCGGCGGACCATTCTGGGCGGCACAGGGGTGGAGGTGCTGACCAATTGGAAGCGGCGCTGCACCTTCTTCGTCGATGCCATCGCCAAGTTCGACACGGCACCGCGCGGCGACCCGCACTGGCTGGCAATCCAGTTCATGCGGACCATGAAGGTGGATCGCGTGGCGGCCGAACTGCTGCTCCGATCGATGGCCGATCATAAGGATGCCGACGCCTTCGTCGAGGCCTTTACCATGCCGACACTGGTCGTCTGCGGTGCGGATGACCAGGACAACGGTTCGGCGGCGGCGCTGGCGGCGATGCTCGCCAACGCCGAATATGCCGAGGTGCCGGGCACGCATATGTCATCCGTGACAAGGCCGGAGCTTGGCGAGGCCATCGCGCGTTTCCTTGCCGTTTGACGACGCATGTGACGGCTTGACGAACAGGGCTCGACGATTCCAGTCCTGTCGCCACGCGCCATTGCCAAGACACTCAGGACGAGGACGCCTGCCATGAAGATTGCCGTTTCTGTCTCCCTTGCTGCACTGACGGTCGCAGCCTGTTCTACCTACGCGCCGCCAGTTGTTGCGGCGGCCGATCCAGCGCCAGCCGCGCCGGTTGCCTCCGGCGAAGCCGCCGCGCCGACCGCCGATGATGCCCGAGCTTTTGTGAAGGCAGCAGAGGCCGACCTGTTCAAGACTGCCCTGATTCAGGCGCGGGCGGACTGGGTCAACAACACCTATGTCAACGAGGATAGCGACGCCGTTGCGGCCTATTTTGGCGGCATGCTGACCGAAAGGCAGGTCAAATATGCCAAGGAGGCGGCGCGGTTCGCACAAGTCCCGGGCCTGGATTTCGACACCCGCCGGAAGCTCAACATCCTGCGTAGCGCGCTGAGTCTGGCGGCGCCGGACCGACCGGGCGCCGCCGAGGAGCTGAGCACGCTGACCGTCGGCCTCCAATCGATGTACGCCAAGGGACGGGCGACGATCGACGGCAAGGTGATCCCTGGCGACGAGGCCGAAGCGCTGATGGGCTCGCTGCGCAATCCGGCCAAGACCGCCGAGGTCTGGCAAAGCTGGCACGAGCGGACCGGCCGCCCGATGCGCCAGGATTATGCTAAGATGGTCGCGCTCGCCAACGAGGGCGCCAAGGGCCTGGGCTATGACAATACCGGTGAGATGTGGCGGTCGAAATATGACATGAGCCCGGCCGAATTTTCGGCGATGTACGACCGTCTGCTGGCCGAGTTGAAGCCGCTTTACGACCAGCTTCACTGCTACACGCGCACCAAGCTCAATCAGAAATATGGTGACCGAATCCAGCCGGCGACCGGCCGCATTCGAGCCGACCTGCTCGGCAACATGTGGGCTCAGGAATGGGCCAACGTCTATGACGTGGTTGCGCCCAAAGGCGCCGGCGACATCGGCTACAACCTGACGGACCTGTTGGTGCGGAAAAAATATACGCCCGAGCAGATGGTCCGGACCGGCGAGCGTTTCTACACTTCGCTCGGCCTCCCCCCGCTTCCCGAAAGTTTCTATCAGAAATCGCAGTTCATCCGGCCCCGCGACCGGGACGTGGTCTGCCACGCGTCCGCCTGGGACCTGGATTACAAGGACGACCTGCGCATCAAGATGTGCATCAAGCCGACCCAGGACGACTTCGTGACGATCCACCACGAACTGGGACATAATTATTACCAGCGGGCCTATAACAAGCTCGATTTCCTCTACCAGGACAGCGCCAATGACGGCGTTCACGAAGCCATCGGCGATTTCGTCGCCTTGTCGGTGACTCCGGAATATCTGGTGCAGATCGGACTCCTCGACCGGTCGAAAGTCCCGGGCCCCGAAAAGGATATCGGCTTGTTGCTCAAGGTGGCGATGGACAAGGTTGCCTTCATGCCGTTTGCCTATCTGGTCGACAAATGGCGCTGGGGGGTATTCGACGGATCGATCACGCCGGCCAATTACAACCAGGCTTGGGTCGATTTGAAGCGGCAGTATCAAGGGATCGAGCCACCAGTCGGCCGGAGCGAGGCCGATTTCGACCCGGGCGCCAAGTTCCACATTCCCGGAAACGTTTCCTACGCCCGCTACTTCCTGGCGCGCGTGATGCAGTTTCAGTTCTACAAGGCGGCCTGTGACGCCGCGGGCTGGCAGGGCCCGCTGCATCGCTGCAGCTTCTACGGCAACAAGCAGGTTGGCGCGAAGCTGAACCAGATGCTGTCCGCCGGCCTGTCGAAGCCGTGGCAGGATACGCTGCAGGCCTTTACCGGTAGCCGCGACATCTCTGGCCGGCCGATGCTCGAATATTTCGCGCCGCTGCAGGCCTGGCTGGAACAGCAGAACCGCGGCAAGCAATGCGGCTGGTGATTGTTGGATGAAGGATGGGGGCGCCCGCGAGGACGCCCCCGAACAAACTTGCCAGAAAAGGTCAGGCGAGCGTTTTTGCGCCCGCCTTCATTTCATGGTTGCTGGCTGCCCGTCCGGCCTGGAAATCCTGCTGGGCGATCGGCCCGCGGGGGGCTTTGGATTTTCGGCCGGTTTCCTTCAAGGTCAGCGCTTCCTCGCTGATTTCCTCCTGGCTGCGATCGCGCCCCATGCGCTCCGCCTTGAGCTCGCTGAGGCGATCCATGCCGCTGTCGAACGCCTGACCGAGCTCGTTCCGCTTCGACCAGAGGAAGGCGCCGATTCCCGCGGCGCCGGCCGCGATTGCCGCGCTCGTCCACGGATTGTCGCGGATCGGGCCGGTCACGCCCTTGCTTGCAAACTTGCCTTCGCTGTTTCTTTTGCTGTTTGACATAATCTACTCCTTTACTCGCCCTGCCCGGATGAACGCCCAAGGGCGTCCACCGTTGCGGGCAGAGCGGCAGGGAGTGACAAAAAATGGGTGGGCGCGGTCCGCTTACAATTGTTCCAGCATCGTTTCGGCGCTGGAGGCGCGATATTCGCCCGGCGCCTCGACATTGACCTGTTCGACGACGCCGTCGTTGACCACCATCGAATAGCGCTGGCTGCGCTTCCCCATGCCGAACTTGCTGCCGTCCATGGCAAGGCCCACGGCATCGGCGAACTCGCCGTTGCCGTCAGCAAGCATGGTGATGTCGCTCGATCCATCGGCCTTGCCCCAGGCGGCCATCACGAACGGATCGTTGACGGAAATGCAGGCGATTTCATCGACCCCCTTCGCCTTGAGGTCGGCGGCCTTGTCGACGTAGGATGGCAGGTGGCGAGCCGAGCAGGTCGGGGTGAAGGCGCCCGGAACGGCGAACAGCGCCACCTTCTTGCCGGCGAAATAATCGGCGCTGGTCGTCGGCTGCGGGCCCTCCGGGGTGGCGATGGCGAGGGGCACGTTGGGAATTCGATCTCCGACCTGAATGCTCATTTCTTGTCTCTCCTCGCGGCAGTAGCACGGGCCGGCACATAGGGTGCGGCTGGAACAGGCTCAAGGCTTGCGGCGCCTTGGCCGCGAGGCCATCATCGGTCCAGATGCAAGATGCCCGCTTCCTGTCCGGCAAGCTGCTGCTGGCCATGCCCGGCATGGGTGATCCGCGGTTTGAGCGGGCCGTCATCGCCATGTGCGCCCATGACGAACATGGCGCGGTTGGAATCGGCATCGGCCACAAGAGAGCGGGATTGAAATTGCGCGGGCTGCTGGCCCGGCTCGGCATCGATCCGGGTGAGGCGCCGGACCGCGCCGTCCATCATGGCGGCCCGGTGGAACCGGGGCGGGGCTTCGTTCTCCATTCGCCTGATTGGGGCGGCCAGGATTCGCTGCATGTCGCCGGGCCGAAGGGCGAAATTTTCGCCATGACCGGGACCATCGACGTCCTGAAGGCGATCGCCGAGGGACGGGGCCCGGCGCACTGGATCGTGTCGCTGGGCTATGCCGGCTGGGGCGAAGGGCAGCTGGACGAGGAAATGACCAGGCACGGCTGGTTCGCGGCGGATGGCGACGCCGAAATCCTGTTCAACACGCCGACCGACGAGCGATGGGCGGCGGCGTTCAAGGCGGCCGGGATCGATCCCCGGATGCTGGCCACGCAGACCGGCGCGGCTTAGGCGCGGTCGGCTTCAGCCAGTTCCTGGTCGGCGAGGGGGCCGAGCGCCTCGATGAGCGGCCCCAGCCATTGGCGATAAGGTTTCCAGGCGCCGATCCCTTCGCGGTTGAGGGGGCGACGGACCTGTTCGGCGCTCGGAGTGCGGACAGCACGATCCGCTTCGTAAAATCGGAGCACGGAGTCGTCCCACGGTAGCGCAAGATAGTCGAGCACGCGTCTCAAATTGTCTTCCGGCTGATCGATCAGCTCTTCATAACGGAGATGATGAACCATCCCCGGGGCGGCTTCATCGAGATGCTCCATCAGTCGAAGGTAATCGCGATAGGCTCGGCCGATATGGTCAAGCGAAAAAGATGAGGAATGCGCGCGCGTGAAGGAATGGCTGAAGTTCGCAAAGCAGCAGGCAACCGGGGTGCGGCGGATGTCGATGAACCGCGCGTTGGGTAGAATGTGCTTGATGAACAGTATGTTGTTCCAGTTGTGCGGAAGCTTGTCGATAAACCGCGAACTGTCGCTGCGCCGGTGCACCGCCGCCCGACGAAGATATTCTTCGCCAAGAGCCTTTCGATCGGCTGGTGAAAATTCAGCAAGGACTTGCGGAACTGTCACCCGTTTTCGCTGCGTCGCCCGTTCCATGACGCTGCGCATAAGCGCCGGGATGTAGGGCAACTCGCCCAGGGGCTCGATGTCCGGGTGGGTGCCAAGCATTTGTTCGAGCAATGTCGAGCCGGACCGGGGCAGGCTGACGAGAAACACGGGCGCGTCAGAGGAGGCTCCGTCAGGTTCAAGCCGATTGAAGTAACCCCGGTCGAAGGTGGTCCGTGCCTCGGCGACCTCCTTCGTCAGTTCTTCGGCATTATATTTGATTGCCTCGGCCCACAGGCGATTGGCTTCGGAAAAATGATGGAAAGCCGCTTCATGCTGCTTTCGGCCCTGGAAGGCGCGGCCAAGCGCGAAATGCAAAGGCGAAAGGTTAACGACATCGGTCGCCGTCTCCAGGGCTTCCTTCATGGTGACGATATCTTCGTCGCTGATCGTATAGGACTTGATGCTGGCAAGGCCCCACCATGCTTCGCCGCGTTCCGGATCGACCGTCACCGCCCGCCTTAGTGCGCTGACCGCCTCCTCCGTCAGCCCTGCCGCTCGAAGGTTCAGGCCGTAACTGATCCAGTAAGGGGACTTGGTCGGGAACCGATCGACCAGCGTGCGCCACAACTCCCTTGCTTCGGCGGTGCGATCGAGTTTGTCGTGAATGAAGGCAATCGCCCCCAGGCTGCGCGGGTCGTCGGGCCGCTCCGCCAGCAGCTGACGCCACATGTCCAGTGACTCGACGATCCGTTCCTGCTGGTGAAGGCAAGTGGCAAGATCCTGCCTGACAGTGATTTCATTGTTGCCTCTCGCAATTGCCTCACGAAAGAAGTTTTCACCTTGCTGCAAGGCGCCCGTCTGAACCGCAATCGAGCCCAACAAGGCAAGTCCGCGCGGCTCGCCAGGATGGTTGCGCAAATGTTGAACGACCATGTGCGCGGCCTGCTCGTGTCGGCCAAGTGCAAGGACCTCCCGCGCCTCATTAAGGACCGGGAAGGCGGCGAGTCCCTGCCTCCTTTCCGGTGTCGCACCCGCGCTCAACCGGAATATCCCAGGATCGCTCTCAGCCCGGGAGCCGCAACGTCGATCAATCGCTGGTGGATTTCGGGAAGTTCGGCGGGAATGTCGATTCGGCTACCAGTCAAATTTTCGCGGGCCGTGCCGCTTTGTTTCCGATCGGAGCCAGTGCGGACACGCTCCCGCCAGTCGGCCGGGATCGGGTCGATGCCGCAGGCAGCCAGCAATTGCGTGAAGAATGCATTCGCATCGTCCGAGTCAAGGTTCCGAAGATTCAGCAAGAGGTCCTCGTAGCGCACCACATGATCGACCGAGGCCAGCCATGACACCGCATTCATGCTGTAGATGTCCGCCATCGGTGGGGCCTTGGTATGAACGCCGAAAATCATCAGCGAAAGCAGCGAGTTGATCGAAAGCTTGCCTTCCTTGATCTGCTCTAGATTGCCGCGAAATTCGTCCGAAAGGAAGAAGCGGGCACGTGCCAGCACCCAGTCGCGCGGGTCCCTGTAGAGCAGGATCTTGCGAGCTGGAGCGGTCTCGATGGCCGACGCGTCCGAAAACCAAAGATGGCCCCAACTCAACAGGTTTCGGCGCGGATCGAAGGCCGCAAGATGCTGTTGCATGTTAGGCCACTGGATGAACTGTTCCTGATATTGCTGTTCTACGGGGACGAACATCCGGACGATGTTCCGCAGGAGATGGCTGCCGCTTTTTGGAACGCTGTTCAGGAATACGGGCTGCCTGAGGGGCGTTTGAATGAAGCGCCGGTTTTCCAGGTTCAGCGTGTCCGGCTTCAGCTTCACTTGCGGCATATTCGTCCTCGATCGATGCCTGCGTACCCAAAGGAAAGGGCGGCGAGAAGCCCCGCCGCCCTCACTTGAATGGCCGGCGGATCAGATCAGAACCGGCGCATGACGTTGAGGAACACCCGACGCCCGACGAACTCATACTGCGACGTTGCCACGACCGGCCCCATCATCGACACGATGTTGTTGCCGACCACGCTGATGCGTGGCGGACGGGTGTCAAAGATGTTGCTGAGCCCGAGCGTCAATTCGAACTTCTTGCCGATTTCCTTGCTGATCGACGCTGAGTGATAGAAGGTCGCCGGCACATTCATGTCGAAGCAAACATCTCCGCGAATGATCGGTGGATTATCCACCACGCAGAGCCCGCCTTGATCCTCAATGGTGTCGGTTTCGCTGTCGGCTCCACCGATCACGTCCATGCCGTAGAACAGGGTCCATCCGCCACGGGGCTGCCACGTCAGATTGAAATCGCCCACGAATTTCGGCGACCCGATCTCGCCATTGAGGTTCTCGACGTCGTCGGCGAAGAGAGCCTGGGTATCCTTGGTCTGCCACGTCATGTTAGCGAGCAGATTCATGCTGCCCATCCAGCCGCCGAAATTGTGGCGGATGTTGCCTGTCACGTCGAAGCCGCGATTTACCTGGCTGGCGATGTTGATGAAACGGTCATTCACCGAACTGATGTTGAACGGCGCCGTAATTACTTGGCCCCGCGTGAAAAGCGAGCAGAGCGGATCGTTCGGGAAGTCTTCCGACGAATAGCATCTTCCGATAATGTTGGCCGCTCCGAGCCGGGTGATCTCGCCTTTCACCTCGATGTCAAAATAATCGACGGCCAGGCTGACCCGCGTATCCGGGAGGAAGCCGAACCGTGGCGTTAGGATGATGCTAGCGGTTTTGGCCTTAGAAGTTTCCGGATCGAGCGTACCGATGCCGCCGATGCCGATGACTTCAGCCGAGATGCCGGCGCCCGTGTGCGCCACCGGAATGCCTATCGGTGAGTTGTTGTTCGGCCTAACGTTGGGCATAGCGCAGTTGTCCGCAACACGCTGACTGATGTTCCCAGCCGCAAGGTTCGCCTGCCAGCGAATGCACGGATCGATGCTGCGCTGGGCAATAAAGCTCTTCTCTTCTCCCAGGAACTGCTCGAACAGCGCCGGCGCGCGGAACGACGTACCATAGGTGCCCCGGAACCGAAGCCAGTCCGTCGGCGCCCAATTGA
>DASSPS010000060.1:0-42234 GCA_035699505.1 Sphingomicrobium sp.
GCTGGATCCCCGGGCGTTCAAGCTGACCCGGGTCAGCGGCGCTTACTGGCGCGGCGACCAGAAGAATCCGATGCTCAGCCGAATCTACGGCACCGCCTGGCTCGACAAAAGGCAGCTCGACGCCCACCTCGTCCGGCTTGAGGAAGCGGCCAAGCGCGATCATCGCAAGATCGCGCAGGAAATGGATCTGTTCCACCTGCAGAGCGAGGCGCACGGCAGCGTCTTCTGGCATCCCAACGGCTTCATCATCTGGCGCCAGCTGGAAGCCTACATGCGACGCCAGCTGGACCCCGCCGGCTATCTGGAGGTCAGGACTCCGCAGCTCATGGACGCCCGCCAGTGGGAGAGAAGCGGCCATTGGGGCAAGTTTCGGGAGAATATGTTCGTCGTCCCTGACGAGATCCCGAACACCGATGACGATCTCCCGGTGATCAGCGGCACCGGCGACATGATGGCGCTCAAGCCAATGAACTGCCCGGCGCATGTGCTGATCTTCAAGCAGGGCATCACCAGCTACAAGGAACTGCCGCTGCGGCTCGCGGAGTTCGGCTGCTGCCACCGCAACGAGCCGCACGGCGCGCTTCACGGCATTTTGCGGGTCCGCCAGTTCACGCAGGACGACGGCCACATCTTTGTTCGCAAGGACCAGCTGATCGACGAAGTGAAGGCCTTCTGCGACCTGCTCGACAAGGTCTACAAGGATCTGGGCTTCGAAAGATACGCGATCAAGCTCGCGCTTCGCCCCGACAAAAGGTTCGGCAGCGACGAGATGTGGGACTGGTCGGAACAGACCCTCCGCGACGCGGTCGCCGCGACGGGCCGAAACACGCCCGAATATGGCTGGGAAGAACTGCCAGGCGAAGGCGCTTTTTATGCGCCGAAGCTGGAATGGCACCTGACCGACGCCATCGGCCGGACTTGGCAGGTTGGGACGATGCAGACCGACACTGTCCTGCCGGAACGGCTCGACGCCTTCTACATCGGCGAGGATGGTGAAAAGCATCGCCCGGTGATGCTCCACCGCGCCATTCTCGGCACGTTCGAGCGGTTCATCGGCATCCTCATCGAACATCATGCCGGCCGCTTCCCGCTTTGGCTCGCGCCGCGGCAGGCCGTGGTGGCGACGATCGTGTCGGACGCCGACGATTATGCCCGGCGGGTCGCGGCCAGGCTGGCGGATGCCGGGCTGCGCGTCGACACCGACCTGCGCAACGAGAAGATCAACTACAAGGTGCGCGAGCACAGCCTGGCCAAGGTCCCGCTGCTGCTGGTCGTCGGCAAGCGCGAGGCCGAGGAAGGGACCGTCGCCGTCCGCCGGCTTGGCGCCGACGAGCACCAGAAGATCATGCCCCTCGATGAAGCGGTCGCTGCCTTCACGGACGAAGCCCTGCCGCCGGATCTTGCCGGGAAGGCCTAGCGCCACCCTGATGAAGGTGGGGCCGGCACTGCCGAAAAAAGATACTCCGCGAACGCTTGAACCGACCTTGACGGGCGGCACTGGCCTTTGATCCAGCCAGTCGCCGATTGACGCGATGCCGCCACACCGGCCATGGAAAATTCCCGCCTCCGGATCGTTCCCCTTTCAATGCGCCGGGGAAACAATTACCTCGCCCCCGCACGCCAACGACTCAAGGAGACTTCGCTATACCACCGCCCTATCCGCGCCGATCGATGGCGCCGCCGCAGTTCACCGGACCCCGGTACAACGAATTCATCCAGTCCCAGAAGGTTCGGGTGATCGACGAGAACGGCGAGAATCTGGGGGTGATGTTTACCCGCGAGGCGTTTGAGCAGGCCCAGTCGGTCGGTCTCGACCTGGTCGAAATCTCGCCGAATTCCGACCCGCCGGTGGCCAAGTTCCTCGACATCGGCCGCTACAAATACGAGGCCCAGAAAAAGGCCAACGAGCAGCGCAAGAAGCAGAAGACGCAGGAGATCAAGGAGATCAAGATGCGTCCCAACATCGACGACCATGATTATGACGTGAAGATGCGCAAGGTCGTCGAATTCCTGGAAGAGGGCGACAAGGTGAAGGTCACGATGCGCTTTCGCGGCCGCGAAATGGCGCATGGCCAGCTCGGCATGGCGGTCCTCCAGCGGGTCCAGGAGCAGACCGCGAGCATCGCCAAAGTGGAGGCTCACCCCCGCATGGAAGGCCGGCAGATGCTGATGGTGCTTTCGCCCAAATAATCCGCCTTTCACTTTACGTTACGGAATCGGCGGGCTGTCACGCGGCTGTTGCAATTGTGCAGCAATAGTTTGCGATTCTCGACCGGCAAACCGCCGCTGCGCTTTCCTTGCCCTCTTCAGTGGATTAGCGTTCACATCCGGAGCGGAACCGATTCAAAATCGGATCGCAAAGGGGAGAACCATAATGCGCAAGTCCGTCTGGCTGCTGTCCGCAGGCATTTTCGCACTTTCAACGCCGGCCCATGCGCAGGAAACCGATACCGATCAGAACGCCGCCCAGCCGACCGAAGGCGCGACCGCGGAAGGCGCGGCCGTCGACGACGCGGCGGTTGAACAGCAATCGTCCGACACCAGCGACATCGTCATCACCGCGACCCGCCGTAACGAGGCGCTGTCCGACGTGCCGCTCGCGGTCAGTGCCGTAACCGCCGAAACGCTCGAGAATTCGGGCGCCAGCGACATCCGGCAGATCCAGCAGGTTTCGCCTTCGCTGCAGGTCTTCTCCACGTCGTCCGAAGCCGGTGCCTCCAGGGCGAATATTCGCGGCATCGGTACGGTCGGCGACAATCCCGGCCTGGAAAGCTCGGTCGCGGTGTTCATCGACGGCGTTTACCGGTCGCGCACCGGCACGGCGCTGAGCGAGCTTGGCGCTCTCGACCGGGTCGAGGTCCTGCGCGGCCCGCAGGGCACTTTGTTCGGCCGCAACGCATCGGCCGGCCTGATCTCGATCATCACGGCCAAGCCGAGGTTCGAAAACATGATCGCCGGCGAGGCGAGCATTGGCAATTACGACTCGCGGCGCTTTGAACTGAGTGCGACCGGGCCGGTCAGCGAATCCTTCGCGATTCGCGCCGACGCTGTCTATTTCAATCGCGACGGCTTCCTGACCGACGTCAAGTCTGGGCGCGACGTCAACGACCGCAACCGGGTCCTGGTGCGCGTCCAGGGTCTCTACCAGCCGACCGACGATCTGTCGGTCCGAGTAACTACCGACGCCACGCGCCGCCGGGAAGAATGCTGCGCTGCCACTTATCTGCGGGCGTTCGATTATGTGAACACCGGCGGCACGGTCACGCAAGCGACGTCGCAAGTCATCGGCATCCTGCGCGGCCTGGGCGCGGTCATCAACGATGATCCATTCGACCGCGAGATGTCGATCACGCCGGGCCGCAGTCATAGCGCCGACGTCGACGATTACGGCATTTCCGGCGAAGTCGTGAAGGATTTCGGCAATGCCGAGCTGACTTCGATCAGCGCTTACCGATTCAACGAATATGAGCGCGGCCAGGACGCGGACTTCAACAATCTCGACCTCTGGTTCCGCGACGGCAGCGGAGGGTCGGCCAATCGCTTCAGGACGTTCACGCAGGAACTTCGCCTGCAGGGCGAGGGGCTTGGCGGTCGGCTCGACTGGCTGGTCGGCGGCTATTTCGCCAACGAGAATTTGCGAGTTCTCGACAACATTCAGTACGGCGACGACTATAACCGCTGGACGAACTGCCTAGTGGCCTCGAATTTCGCGGCCAATCCGCTAATTGGCCCGGCCATTTTGGCGCCGGGCGCGTCGCCGACCTGCTTCAACACGAACGTGGCGTCCGCCGTGCGGTCGAGCCTGATAGCGTCACTGGCCACGCAAACCCCGGCGCAGCAGGCGGCGACAGTAGGAAGTATTGCGACGCTCAGCGCCTTCGCCCGCCTCAACAACACGGGCATGCCGCTGGCCGGAGTCAATTTCACTGGCGCGGCCTATGGCCCCGGCGGCTTCAGCAATCTGGCCCTCGCGCTGGGTGGCGGAAGCCTGGCGCTCAACGGCAACCGGATCGACGACGTCTACAAGCAGTCCAGCACCAACTGGGCGCTGTTCACGCACAATATTTTCTCCTTCACCGACAATCTGAAGCTCACGGTCGGCGCGCGCTACACCCGGGAACGCAAAACGGTGGACATATCCATGTCGGATACGCTCGCCCTTTGCAGCTTCTTCGCCGGCGGCGCTTTGTTCTCACTGCAGACGCTGCCCTGCGTCGTTCCAAGCGCGCCCGGCGGGTTCAGCATCGATGACAAGAAGAGCGAAGGGAAATTGTCGGGAACGGTCGTCCTGAGCTACAAGCCGTTCGACCAGCTGTTGACCTACGCCAGCTTTTCGCGCGGCTACAAGGCGGGCGGCTTTAACCTCGACCGCTCGGCGCTTCGCCGCAGCAACGGCAACGGCGCAATCTGCACGACTGCAGCGCAATTCGGATGCGGCGGGATCGCCGCGTCGGGAGACGATCTCAAATTCGCGCCTGAAATCAACAATGCGTTTGAGCTCGGCATGAAATATAACGGTGTCGGCTTGGACCTCAACGTCGCGCTGTTCCACCAGCTCTTCGAAAACTTCCAGCTGAACACGTTCAACGGGCTCAACTTCGTTGTCGAGAATATCAACAGCTGCAAGACCGATCTCAACAATGCGGATGAGGACAACAGCGCGGCGACCGGCGCCTGTACCGGCGACACCAGGGCGGGCGTCCGCAGCATGGGCCTTGAGGTTGAGCTGTTCACCCGGCCGCTGCCGAACGTCACCTGGAACATCGGCGGCGTTTATGCCGATACCCGCTATCGCAACAATCTGGTTGGCGCCGGCGGCCGGCCGCTGACCAACGCCTTGTTCCAATTGCCAAACAGGAACCTGTCGAATTCTGCGGAATGGACGGCGACCACCTCGTTCTCCTGGACTCCGCCGATCGGCGGCAGCGGGATGCGCGGGCTCTTCTACATCGACGCCCGTCACTCGAGTGAATTCAACAGCGGCTCCGATCTGGATCTGGAAAAAATCCAGAAAGGCTTCAACGTCGTCAACGGCCGAATCGGCCTGCATGGGCCGAACCAGTCCTGGGGCATCGAATTGTGGGGCCAGAACCTATTCGATGAGAAGTTCATCCAGGTCGCCTTCGATGCGCCTCCAGGACAGGGCTCCGGCACGCTGCGCGGAACCCAGCAAGGGGCGGTCAACGGTTTCTACAACCGCTCGACCCAGCTGTTCGGCGTCTTCCTTGGCGAGCCGCGAACCTATGGATTGACGCTGCGCGGCAAGTTCTAGCTCAAAGTCAGTGCAAAAATTAGAAGGCCCTGCCGGCGACGGCGGGGCCTTTTTCATGCCACTTTCGCGCGCGCCGGCTCGGCCGCCGCCGACAGCAGCGCTCGGCGCAGGGCGGCGATCGCCTCGGCGTCCAGCTTCCTGCCGCCGGGACTGGAGACATAGAAAACATCGACGGCGCGCTCGCCGTATGTGGCGATGTGCGCCGAATGGATTTGCTGACCGCAGTCCAAAATGGCTCGGGACAGAGCGGCGAGAAGCGCCGGGCGGTCGCGGGCATTGACCTCGACGACCGTCGTCCGGCTCGACGCTTTCTCAGCGATCGCCACCGACGGCGCGACCCGGAACGCGCTTGTCCGGGGCGGCGGGAATTCCTGCCTTGGAAGGTCAGGGAGGCTTGGGCTGGCCAGGGCCGCTTCCACCGCCTTGGCGAGGCGGTTGCGCAACCGGCGGTCGCCATACGCCCTGCCCTGGCCGTCCTGGACGACGACATTGTCCAGGGCCATGCCGTCGCGCGTGGTGTGAATGCGGGCATCGATGATGTTGGCGCCGGCGGCGGCCAGTCCGGCGCAGATGCGGTAGAACAACCCTTCCCGGTCGGCGGTGAACACCGTGATCCGCGTTGCCCCGGCATCGGGCTCATCAGCGACCTGGATGCTTGGCTTCGCATCGCCGAAATGCGCCTCCGCGGCCGCGATCTGCAGGGCGTTGGCAAGATGCATATCGGCGGTTTCGGCCAGCCAGTAGCTGTCCGGAAGACGCCTGGCATGGGCGCGAACGGCCGACCGCTTCCATCCCAGCGCCGCGCCTAGCGCCTCCTGCCGATCGGCGATCAGCTCGCTTCGGCCGCGCTGCTTGTGGCCGAGGCGAAGACGTTCCTCGGCGGAATCGAACAGGGTCCGAAGCAGCAGCCTCTTCCAATCGTTCCAGGTGCCCGGACCGACGGCTCGAATGTCGACCACCGTCAGCATCAGCAGCAGCCGGAGCCGCTCCGGGCTTTGCACCTGGCGGACGAAATCCTCGATCGTCTTGGGGTCGGCGAGGTCGCGCTTGAAGGCCGTTGCGGACATCAGCAGATGATGGCGGACCAGCCATGCAACCGTTTCCGTTTCCGCCGGATCGAGGCCGAGGCGCGGGCACAGCTTCATGGCGATTTCCGAACCGATGACGCTATGGTCGCCGCCGCGGCCCTTGGCGATGTCGTGCAAAAGCACGGCGACATAGAGCACGCGCCGCGACGAGATTTGCCGAAACAGCGCCGTCGCCAGCGGGTGGTCGTCCGCCAGTTCGCCGCGCTCGATCGCCGCCAGCAGGCCGATCGCCCGGATCGAATGCTCGTCGACGGTATAATGGTGGTACATGTCGAATTGCATCTGCGCGACGACCCGGCCGAAGTCGGGAACGAAGCGGCCGAACACCCCCGCCTCATTCATCCAGCGGAGCACCAGGTCGGGATTGTCGCGCGCGGTCAGCACCTGCAGGAACAGCTCGTTGGCGCGCGGGTCGGCGCGAACCCGCGCCGTGATCAGCTTGGCGTCGCGCGACGCCGCCCGCATCGCGGTCGGGTGGATTTCCAGCTTGTCGCGGGCGGCGATCGCGAACAGGTCGAGCAGGCGGACCGGATCGTCGCGGAACCAACTGTTGTCGGGGATCGTCAGCCGCCCCCGGTCGAGCAGCAAGCCGCCCAGATGCCTCGGTCGCCGGCGGATGGTGGGCAGGGTGAAGCGGAAGCCCTTGCGCGCCATCTGCTCGTCGAGCTGGGCGAGAAAGATTCCGGTCAGGTCGCCGACCGATTTGGCGTTGATGAAATAGAATTGCATGAAGCGCTCGACGGCCGATTTCCCGGGTCGGTCGGCATAATGCATGACCTCGGCGAGCTGCCGCTGATAGTCGAACGTCAGCCGGTCCTCGGCTCGGCCGGCGATCATGTGCAGGTGGCAGCGGACGGCCCAGAAGAAGCGTTCCGCCCGCTCGAACCGCTGATATTCCTCGTCGCTCAGCAGGCCGGCCGAAACCAGGGCGGCCGGGCCTTCGACGCCATGGACATATTTGCCGATCCAGTAGAGCGTGTGCAGGTCGCGCAGGCCGCCCTTGCCATCCTTGACGTTGGGCTCGACGACATAGCGGCTGTCGCCCATGCGAATGTGGCGGGCGTCCCGTTCGGCCAGCTTGGCGGCGACATAATCGGCGCTCGACCCGCTGACGATCTCCTTCTGGAACCGGCGGACGGCCAGCGCATAGGGCGCCTCGGCGCCCCAGACCAGGCGCGCTTCGAGGAAGGCGGTGCGGATCGTCATGTCGGCGCTGGCGAGCTTGATGAGCTCCGGCACCGTACGAACCGAATGGCCGACCTTCAGCTGCAGGTCCCACAGCAGGTGCAGCATCGCCTCGATCCGGGCGGTTGCCTCGGCCCCGGCCGGCCTGGAAGTGAGGAACATGAGGTCAAGATCGCTGAACGGCGCCATCTCGCCGCGGCCGGTGCCGCCCAGGCCGACGACCGACAGCCGGTCCTCGACGGCCCCGTCGGCGGTGGAGTCGAAGATGATCCGCACCAGCTGGTCGTGCAGGAAGCTGGTCGCCCGCGCTGCCGCCCGGCCGCGGGCCGGCTCGGCCTGCAGGCGCGACGCAATCTCGGCCCGACCCGCCGCCAGCGCGTGATTGAGCAGTTCGGCGATTTTCCCCGGGCGTTTCGTGTTTTTCGGGAGCGCGGCGATCCGTTCGAGCAGTGCGCGGCGATCGATGATCGCGCGGCGGTGGTCGATGGTCTCGTATGCGGTCACGGCCCGCGCTCGTCGGCGAGGCGCTTGAGGCGATACAATTCTTCCAGCGCTTGGCGAGGCGACAGGCTGTCGGGCTCGATTGCCAGGAGGGCGGTCCGCAAGTCGTCCCGGGCGGGCGCCTGTTCCACGGCAGAGGCGAAAAGCGGCAGATCGTCGAGCCCCGCGGCGATGCCCCCCGTCGCGTCGCGTCCTGCCTCCAGCTTGGCGAGGACCGAGCGCGCCCGGCCGACGACGGCGGGCGGAAGGCCGGCCAGCTTGGCGACGGCGATGCCATAGCTGCGGTCGGCGGCGCCGCCGGCGACTTCGTGCAGAAGGACGAGGTCACCCTTCCACTCGCGCGCCCGGACATGATGAAGCGACAGAGCGTCGAGCCGTCCCGCCAGCCGGGTCAGCTCGTGGTAATGGGTTGCGAACAGGGTCCGGCAGCGGACCTCGTCGTGCATCGCCTCGACCACCGCCCAGGCGATGGCGAGCCCGTCATAGGTCGACGTGCCGCGGCCGATCTCGTCGAGGATGACCAGGCTGCGCTCCGTCGCCTGGGCAAGGATCGCGGCGGTCTCCACCATCTCGACCATGAAGGTCGACCGGCCGCGGGCAAGGTTGTCCGCCGCGCCGACCCGGCTGAACAGCCGGTCGACGATTCCCAGCTTGGCGCGGGCGGCGGGGACGAAGCTCCCGGCCTGGGCCAGCACGGCGACCAGCGCCGCCTGGCGGAGGAAGGTCGACTTGCCACCCATGTTGGGGCCGGTGATCAGCCACAGCCGGTCCGCGCGGCCAAGCGCCAGGTCGTTGGCGACGAATCGCTCGCCGCTCCCGGCCAGCGCGCTTTCGACCACCGGGTGGCGGCCGGCCTCGATTTCCAGGCAAGGCTCGTCGGTAAGGGCGGGGCGGCACCAGCTGCCTTCGGCGGCGCGGGCGGCGTGGCTGACGGCGACATCGATGCGGGCAAGGGCTTCGGCCGTGGCGGTGATCGTCATGCTTACGCCAAGGCAGTGGGCGGTCAGCTCCTCAGCGTGGGCGGCCTCTGCAGCTATTGCATGGGCGCCCGCCTCGACGACCCGC
The DNA here is from genome assembly GCA_035699505.1 of Sphingomicrobium sp. GTDB lineage: Bacteria > Pseudomonadota > Alphaproteobacteria > Sphingomonadales > Sphingomonadaceae > Sphingomicrobium. Next base: position 9,112 of record DASSPS010000060.1, read on the forward strand.
GATGCTTCGTCGTGCAGTTCCGGCGAATTGAAGCGGACGACGCCGGCCAGGGTCTGGCGATGGGTGAAGCCGCTGTCCGGCGACATCAGCCCGTCGGCGTGGCGGGCCGAAACTTCGATATGGTAGCCGAGCACATTGTTGTGGCGGATCTTGAGCGAGCCGACGCCGGTGGCGTCGCGGTACCGCGCTTCAAGCGCGGCTATGGCCCGGCGCCCGTCCGACGATGCGGCCCGTAGCGCGTCGAGCGCGGCGTCATAGCCCTCGGCGATATAGCCGCCCTTGCTTGCGTCGAGCGGCGGCGAATCGACGAGGGCCGAGCGCAGCCGATCGACCAAAGCGGCATGGCCGCCAAGGGCGGGCAGCAAGGCGCCGAGCAGGGTTGGCCGGTCCGGTTCCCCCTCAAGCTCGGCCTTCAGGATCGCCGCGCCCGCCAGTCCGTCGCGAAGCAGCGCCAGGTCGCGCGGACTGCCCCGGCCGGCGGTCAGCCGCGCCAGCGCCCGGGCGAAATCGGGCAGCGACTTAAGCGCCTCGCGCACCCGTTCCCGGCGAAGCGCATCCTCGTGCAGCCAGGCGACGAGGCCGAGCCGCGCTTCGATTTTTGCCTGGTCGGTCAGTGGCGCGGAGATATCTTCGGCCAGCAACCTCCGTCCGCCGGCCGTCCGGCAGCGGTCGATCTCGCCGAGCAGGCTGCCGGCGACCGATCCCGATACCGACCGGCAAAGCTCCAGGCTGTCGCGGGTGGCGGCGTCGATGGCCATGTGGCCGGATCGTGCCACGCGTCGCGGCGCAGCGAGCAGGACCGCCGCGCCCTTCTGCGTGGCGTCGAGATAGGCGAGCAGGCCGCCGGCCGCGGCAAGCTCGGCACGGCTCGGGATGCCGAGGCCGTCGAGGGTGGCGAGGCCGAGCCGGGCCTTGAGCGCCCGCTCGCCTGACAGGCTGTCGAAGCCGCCCTTGCCGGCGCTAGTGACGATGCCCGGCACCGCGCCCTCGGCAATCGTTTCGGCCGGCGCCAGTCGCGCCAGTTCCGCGGCAAGGTCGCCAGGCCCGCAGGCGATCAACTCGAAGCGGCCGGTGGAAATATCGGCGGCGGCAATCGCCCAATCGTCGCCCGCCCGGCCGATCGCCGCCAGCCAGTTGGCGGAAGCGGATTCGAGCAAGGTTTCCTCGGTCAGCGTGCCGGGCGTGACCAGCCGGATGATGGCGCGGTCGACCAGCGCTTTCGATCCTCGCGCCTTGCGCGCCTCGGCCGGGCTTTCGATCTGCTCGGCGATCGCAACCCGGTGGCCGGCGCGGATCAGACGGGCGAGATAGGAGTCGGCCGAATGGACCGGCACGCCGCACATCGGGACCGGCTCGCCGCCATCCTCACCGCGCCGGGTCAGGGCGATGTCGAGGCAGGCGGCGGCGGCCCTGGCGTCGCCGAAGAACAATTCGAAGAAATCGCCCATTCGGTAGAAAAGCAACGCGTCGCCCGCCTCTGCCTTGAGGCGATGGTATTGAACCATCATCGGAGTCGGGGCGTCCGCGCGAGCCATTGGCCAATTCGTAGCGGCTACGCGTGACTCTTCCCACACCCTTTGGCTAAAGCCGCGCGCAGGGAGAGCGAATGAGCGAGAGCAACGTCAAATTCTCGGAAGCCGAGGCGCTGGAATTCCACTCGCGTGGCCGGCCCGGGAAAATCGAGATCATCGCGTCCAAGCCCATGGCGACGCAGCGCGACCTCAGCCTCGCTTATTCCCCGGGGGTCGCCGTGCCGGTGCGCGCCATCGCCGACAATCCCGGCTGCGCCTATGATTTCACCGCCAAGGGCAACCTCGTCGCGGTCATTTCCAATGGCACCGCCATCCTCGGCCTCGGCAATCTCGGCGCGTTGGCCGCCAAGCCGGTGATGGAAGGCAAGGCGGTCCTGTTCAAGCGCTTTGCCGACGTCGATTCGATCGACATCGAAGTGGACACCGAAGACGCGCAGAAATTCATCGACTGCGTGGCGCTGCTCGAACCGACTTTCGGCGGCATCAACCTTGAGGATATCGCCGCGCCCGACTGTTTCCTGATCGAGCAGACGCTGCGCGAGCGGATGAACATCCCGGTATTCCATGACGACCAGCACGGCACGGCGATCATCACGGCCGCCGGCCTCATCAACGCCTGCCACCTGACCAACCGGAACATGGGCGACATGCGGGTCGTCGTGAACGGCGCCGGCGCGGCCGCAATCGCCTGCACCGAGTTGATAAAGGCGATGGGCGTGCGCGGCGACAACGTCATCATGTGCGATCGCAAGGGCGTCATCCACAAGGGTCGGACCGACCTCGACCAATGGAAGTCAGCGCATGCCGTGGACACCGACCGCCGCACCCTGGCGGAAGCGCTGGCCGGCGCCGATGTGTTCCTTGGCCTGTCGGCCGCCAATGTCGTCAGCCAGGACATGGTAAAGTCGATGGCGGACGAACCGATCATTTTCGCAATGGCCAATCCGGATCCGGAAATCTCGCCGCCGGACGCCCGAGCCGCCAGCCCGAAGGCGATTATCGCTACCGGCCGCTCCGACTTCCCCAACCAGGTCAACAATGTCCTTGGTTTCCCCTTTATTTTCCGGGGCGCGCTCGACGTCCGGGCGACCCGCATCAACGAAGAAATGAAGATCGCCGCCGCGCAGGCGCTCGCGGCGCTGGCGCGCGAGCCGGTGCCGGAAGAAGTCGCCGCCGCTTATGGCGGTCAGCATCACAGCTTCGGGCGCGACTATATCATCCCGGCGCCGTTCGATCCCCGGCTGATGGAAGTGGTCGCCTCCGCCGTCGCCCAGGCGGCGATGACGAGCGGCTGCGCGCAAAAGCCGATCGAGGACATGGAAGCCTATCGCCAGCAGTTGCGGGCGCGGCTCAACCCGACCGTGTCGGTGATGAGCCTGGCCTATGAAGCGGCCAAGGCCAAGCCGCGCCGAGTCCTTTTCGCGGAGGGCGAGGAGCCGAACGTGCTGCGCGCCGCGATCGCGTTCAGGGAGGCCGGCTACGGCACGCCCGTGCTGGTGGGACGCGAGGAAGTCTACGACCAACTGGCCGAGCTCGGAGTCGAGAACCCCAAGGATTATGAGGTCCTCAACAGCCGGAATTCACCGTTGGTCGGCCGCGCCATCGACTTCATCTACCAGAAGCATCAGCGGCACGGCTTTCTGCGCCGCGAGATCGAGCGGATGGTCAATCAGGATCGCAACTTCTTCACCGCCGCCATGCTCGCGCTGGGGGAAGGCGATGCGATGATCACCGGCACCACCCGCCCGTTCAGCCAGTCGCTCAAGCAAGTGCGGATGGTGATCGACGATGAGCCCGGAGCGACTCCGTTCGGGATCAACGTCATCGTCGGCCGGCACCATACGGTGCTGATTGCCGACACCGCGGTCACCGAGCGCCCCGATGCCGAGCAATATGCGGCCATCGCCCTGCGCTCGTCGGCCTTCGCCCGGCGCATGGGGCTGGAGCCGCGCGTAGCCTTCATCAGTTACACGACCTTCGGCAACCCGCCCGGCATGCACATCGAGGAATTGCGCGGCGCCGTGAAACTGCTCGACAGCATCAACTGCGACTTTGAATATGAAGGCGAAATGGGACCCGACGTGGCGCTCAACCACGGCATGCAGAGCCGCTTCTACCCGTTCAGCCGCCTGTCCGGCCCGGCCAATATCCTGGTCATGCCTGGCCTGCAGTCCGCCAACCTGACGGCGAAGCTGCTCAAGGAACTGGGCGGCGAAAGCGTGCTTGGCCCGTACATCCTCGGGTTGGAGCTGCCGGTGCAGATCGCGCCCATGACGGCCAGCGCGTCGGACCTGGTGACCCTGGCGGTGCTCGCTGCCGGCGCCGCAAAGGATGGCTCGAAGCCGTCTAGATCCGCTCGACCGAGCTGACCGGGTCCGCCTCGCGCAGGGCGGCGATGATTGCGTGCAGGTGGGCGAGGTCGTGGACCTCGACATCGATATGGAAGGTCTGGAAGCTGCCATCGCGGTGGACCAGCGCCAGGTTGACGATATTGGCGTGCTTCTGCCCGAGGATTCCCGACATGGCGCCGAGCGCGCCGGGGATGTCACGCAAGATCACCGCCAGCCGGGCGGCGCCGCCGTCCGACCCTTCGCCCCAGGAGAGGTCGAGCCAGTCGGCGTCCACGCCGCTGGCCAGCGTGTCGCAGCCGATGACATGCACCTCGATCTCCTCGTCCTCGCGGCGCAGCCCGACGATCCGGTCGCCCGGAATCGGGTGGCAGCATTGGGCGAGGTGGTAAGCGACGCCAGGAGTGAGCCCCTTGATCGAAATGGCAGTGCGCTGCCCGACCGGGCGAGGGCTGACATCGCCGCCGGCCGAGCCGGGCATGAGCGCTTCCATCAGCACCTCGTCGCTGACCCGCTTGCGGGCGATGGCGACCATCAGCGCGTCCTCATCCTCCATCTTCAATTTCTTGAGCGCGCGCTTGAGCGCCGACTTGTCCAGCTCGGCCGGCAGGCGCTGGACGATCTCGTCGTAGATCTTGCGGCCGAGTTCGATGGTTTCATCGCGTTCCTTGTGGCGAACGAAGCGGCGGACCCCGGACCTGGCCTTGCCGGTGACCACGAAGCGCAGCCAGCTCGGCTGGGGATGCTGAGCCTCTGACGCCAGGATTTCGACCTGGTCGCCATTCTCCAGGATCGTGCGCAGCGGCACCACCCGCCCATTGACCTTGGCGCCGACGGTCTGGTCGCCAAGGTCGGTGTGGACCGCATAAGCGAAATCAACCGGGGTTGCGCCCTTGGGCAGCTGGATCAGTTCGCCTTTTGGAGTGAAGGCGAAGATCCGATCCTGGTACATCGCCATTCGGGTATGTTCGAGCAACTCCTCGGGGCTGGCGGCATGGTCGAGGATTTCGACAAGGTCGTCGATCCACGGCACCTTGAGGTCGGCGGACGGCTTGTTTTCCTTGTAGGCCCAATGGGCGGCCAGGCCGCGTTCGGCCTGGTCGTGCATCTCCCGGTCGCGGATCTGGATTTCGATCCGCATCTTGGAATCGTGGATGACGGATGTGTGAAGGCTTCGATAGCCGTTCCGCTTCGGGGTCGAGATGTAATCCTTGAACCGGCCGGGAACCATCGGCCATCGCCGGTGGATCAGGCCGAGCGCGCGATAGCATTCGGCGGCATCGCCGACGATGACCCGGAAGGCCATCACGTCGGACAATTGCTCGAAGCTGATGTGCCGCTCGGCCATCTTCTTCCAGATGGAATAGGGATGCTTCTCGCGGCCCGTGACTTCGGCTTCCAGGCCGTTGTCGGCGAGGTGAAGCTGCAGGCCGAGGCCGATCCGGTTGACCAGGTCTCCTCCTTGGTCGTGCAGCTGCTTCAGCCGCCGGGTGATGGAAGCATAGGCGTCGGGCTCGATTTCCCTGAACGCCAGCGTCTGCATCTCGTTCATGATTTCGTACATGCCGATCCGCTCGGCGAGCGGGGCGTAGATATCCATCGTCTCGCGGGCGATCCGGCGCCTTTTTTCCTCGCTCGGCACGTGATGGAGAGTGCGCATGTTGTGAAGGCGGTCGGCGAGCTTGACCAGCAGCACCCTTATGTCGTCGCTGAGCGCCAGCAGGAACTTGCGGAGGTTTTCGGCGGCGCGCTCATTCTCCGACTGCGCCTCGATCTTGCTGAGTTTGGTCACTCCGTCGACCAGCCGGGCGACGTTCGCCCCGAACAGCTTCAATATCTCCTCCGGAGTGGCGATCGTATCCTCGATCGTGTCATGGAGGATGGCCGTGGCGATCGTCTCGTCGTCGAGCTTCAGGTCGGTGAGGATTCCGGCCACCTCGATCGGATGGCTGAAATAGGGGTCGCCGGACGCGCGGACCTGGGTGCCGTGCGCTTTCATCGAGAAGACGTAGGCGCGGTTGATCAGCTCCTCGTTCGCGTCCGGATCGTAGGAGCGGACCTTCTCGACAAGTTCATATTGCCTCAGCACCCGCTTAAGGTGAGGGAGCGGGGGTCATCGCGCAAGGGAGCATTGAGAGCGAGTCGGGCTTTCGTGCCCGCCGCTCTCAATGCCGCCCACGCCCAGGGGAGACCGGGCGCGGGCTTGGGGGAGGTCAATTGACGCGGTTCGCGACTGCGGCATTGCCGTCCCTGACGACCGCGTTGCAGCGGTCGAGTTCGGCGGAGGCGAAGGCACGTCCGTCGGCGACGAAATTTTCCAGCCGACCGACCTTCTTGGCGAGCGACTGGCAGACGATGGCGGGGCGGCTATCGTGGGTCGAACCCTGGCAGGCGGCCGGGCCGCACGCCCAGATGACGTCGCGGGCGACCACTTTCTGCCCCGGCTGGGCGATCGGCTTGGCCGAATAACTGGTGGCCAGCGCGGGCGCGGCGGCCAACGCCGTGGCGACAAGCGCGGAAGCGATGCGGATCATGACTGTTCCTCCATTTGCGTTTTCTTTTGCAACTGAATAATGAAACAAGTTGCATCTAGCAACTGTTTTTTTCGATTGGATTATGCTTTGGTGACTGGCGGAGGAGTGAGGGATTTGGCCTTGGAGAGGGTCACGTCGCATATCGACGCGTTCAAGGAAGCGGCGCTGACGTGCCCGCTGCCGCCGGCGGTCGAGCTGATCGGCGAGAAATGGGCCTTCCTGATCCTTCGCGGCGCGCTTAACGGCCTCCAGCATTTCGAGGAATTCCAGGCCGGGCTGGGAATCGCCCGCAATATCCTGTCCGACCGGCTCGGACGGCTGGTCGCCGGCGAGATATTGGAGCGCACGCCCGATCCCGACGACGGGCGCCGGGTCATCTACGGCCTCACCGCCAAGGGCGAAGCCCTGCTGCCGGTCGTCCTTGCTTTGCGTCAGTGGAGCGAGGAATGGGGTCACGGCAAAGCCAGGGTCGTGCTCGTCGATCGCCGCGACGGCCGGCCGATCCGGCGGATCTGCGTCCAGGCCGAGGACGGGCGCGAGTTGACGCTCGACGATTTGATGTGGGCCAAGCCGGAGGATGCCGCGGCCGCCCGCCAGGGTCAGGCGGCCTAGGCTCCCCTTCGTTCAAAGATTCCTCCCTTGGAAGGGAGGGATGGAGCTACTCGTAATCGCCACCCGACGGGGTGGGCCGCGGCGGCGCGGCGGCGGTCAGTCGAAGCGCTTCGGCGGCATCGCTGAGCGACGCCAGCTCTTCCGTCTCGTCTTCCTCATCGACGCGGACCTTCTGCAGGTTGCTGACCAGGGCCTCGGCCAGGTCGCGCGGGCGCACCGTCTCCTCGGCGATCTCGCGCAGGGCCACGACCGGATTCTTGTCGCGGTCCCGATCAATGGTCAGGTCGGCCCCACCCGAAATCTGGCGAGCCCGCTGTCCGGCGGCCAGGATCAGGTCAAACCGGTTGGGAATCTTGTCGACGCAATCTTCGACCGTAACGCGCGCCATGTGTCGCCTCGTGAATATGGTTTCGGGCAATGCCGGAAAGGCAGGCGACTTAGGGACGAGGGACTGGAAAGTCAATGAAATCGGCCGCTCCCGCCTTGCCTTGCCGCCCTATGCTGGCCACAGCGAAGCCATGGGTGTCGCCGCTTCGGACCGATCGCTGACCGTTGACGGCAACAAGCTGACGGTAATCGGCCAGGGCCCCATGCTCTTCGAGACGCTGATGGCGCTCATCGACGGCGCGAGGCGCAGCCTGCGGCTCCTCTATTATACCTACAGCCCCGACAATTCGGGCGAAGCCGTTCGCGCCGCCCTGTCCCGAGCGGTCGAGCGCGGGGTAAAGGTCAGCCTGCTGATTGACGGATTCGGCAGCAGCCACTTGCCCGACAATTATTTCAAGGCGCTGCGAGAAGCGGGCGCCGGGTTTTGCCGTTTTAACCCGTCATTCGGGCGCCGTTACGTGCTGCGCAATCACCAGAAGCTCGCGCTTGCCGACGGTGAGACCAAGGCACCACGGATCCTGATCGGCGGCTTCAATGTCGACGATGATTATTTCGCGACCGTCGAGCAGGGCGGTTGGCGCGACGTTGGACTGTTGATCGAAGGGCCAGCGGCGGCCCGTCCGGTGGCCTATTACGACGCCCTGATGGAATGGGAGATGAGGCCGCGCTCGCGCCTCAGGACACTTAGGGCGATGGTCCGCAAGCACAGCGAGACTAAGGGCAAGCTGCGGTGGCAATATGGGGGGCCGATGCAGATGAAGTCGCCTTGGGCACTGGCCATGATCCATGACTTGAACCATGCCAATGATCTCGAGATGATCGCCGCCTATTTCGCGCCGATGGGGGGGATGATTCGGCGGATAGGCGATATTGCATCGCGGGGCAGAGTGCGGATCATCACGGCCGCCAAGTCCGACAATCGCGCCACTATCGATGCCGCGCGCAGCACCTACACCAGACTGTTCAGGCGCGGCGTTCAGGTTTTCGAATATGAAGCGACCAAGCTCCATTCGAAGCTTCTGATCATGGACGATGTCGTCCACATCGGCTCGTCCAATTTCGATATCCGCAGCCTCTATCTCAACATGGAGATGATGCTGCGAATCGAGGATCCCGAATTCGCCATGCTGATGCGCAGCCATTTCGAACATGAGATTTGCGATTCCAGGGAGATCACCTGGGACGTGCACCGCGCGCGCGGCGGCTGGCTGCAACGGTTGCGCTGGAAGCTGGCCTGGTTCCTTGTCGCGTCGCTTGACTACACCGTCGCGCGGGGCTTGGCGCTGAAGGCGCCTTAAAACCCTACTTCTTCGGCTCCCGCCACGCCCAGAACAAGGTCGCGGGCGGCACGTTGATCCATTCGAAGCCGCGGTCGATCCGATCGAAATGGGGCTTGATGAAATCCAGCACTTTGGGGCTGAACTGATAGACCAGGAAGGCGCCGCCCGGCCGGACGACCTTGCCGGTGGCTTCGCCGATGGCGTCGCCGACACCCGGCGGCAGGGTCGAAAAGGGCAGTCCCGACAGGACGAAGTCGGCATGGGCGAAGCCCCGGTCGGCGATGATCTTTTCGACGTCGGCCGCCGATCCGGTCACCGCGACCAGCCGGGGATCGTCGATCGATCGCTTAAGATATTTGACGAAATCCGGATTCGTATCGATCGCGATCAGGGTCGCGTCCGGGCCGAGCCGGTCGAGAATCGGCCGTGTGAACGTGCCGACTCCCGGGCCATATTCGACGAACAGTCGGGTTTCATCCCAGTCGACCGGCCCCAGCATCCGGTCGATCAAGATTTTGCTCGACGGGATGATCGAGCCGACCATCACTGGATGCTTCAGGAAGCCGCGCAGGAACTGCCAGCGGGGGCTCGCGGCCCGATGCGCGGCCCGGCGCACGAAGCGGCGGGGGCCCTTTAGGCTTCTGGCAGTCGAACTGGGCATGAAATCTCCGCGCGGCGGCAGTGAAGGGCCGGAGCGTTGGCAAATGCCGAACGGCTTGGCAAGTTCCCGACGGTTAGGAGAGCGCGCGACAATCCCGCGCGCCTGCCAAGCGACTGGTTTTCGCGACGAGGAGTTGGAACGCCCCATGGCCGCTCAACGGAAAGTCGCGACGACAGCGCTCAGCGCGCGCCATTTCCTGCTGCTTTACGCCGCTATGCTGGTCGCGGCGGCCGGCAATACGTCGCTGCAGTCGGTGATGCCGGCAATCGGCCGGGAAATCGGCATCGCCGATTTCTGGGTCGCCATCGCCTATACCTGGTCGGCTGTCCTGTGGGTGGCGCTGGCGCCTTACTGGGCAGAACGGAGCGACCATCACGGCCGGAAGGCGCTGACCCTGCTCGGCGTCGCCGGCTTCATCGTGTCGATGCTGCTGTGCGGATTCATCCTGCACGCCGGCCTCGAAGGCTGGATCTCCGGCGCGCTGACCTTTGGCCTGTTCGCCATCGCGCGGGCGATCTATGGCTCGCTGGGTTGCGCCACGCCCAGCGCTACCCAGGCGTATCTTGCTTCCAGGACTCGGCGCAGCGGCCGAGTCGCAGCGCTGTCGGCACTGTCATCCTCCTTCGGCCTCGGCACGATCATCGGTCCGGCGCTGGCGCCCTTGTTCGTCCTGCCCGTCGTCGGCCTGTCCGGGCCCTTGTTCGCGTTCGCGCTGATCGCCGTGGTCGTGTTCCTGTCGGTCCATGCCTGGCTGCCCAACGACAGATATGGCCGGCGCGCGGGGCGCGGAGCGGCGATGAGCTATCCTTCGCTCGCCTCGGCGGTGACCGGCGCCAGCGTCCTGGCCGCGACCTCACCGAAGCACGACCGGCTGAAGTGGCGCGATCCCAGGATCCGCAATTGGATTCTCGCCGGGGTCGCCGCCGGCCACGCCCAGGCGGCGACGCTGACCTGCATCGGTTTCTTCGTCATCGACCGGCTAAGCCTCCGGCCGCAAGGGTCGGAAGGGCCGATCGCCATCGTCATGATGGCCGGCGCGTCGGCGGCGCTTGCCGTGCAATGGGGCCTGATCCCACGGATCAGCCTCGGCCCCCGGCAATTGATCGTCTGGGGCGCGCTGGTCGCCGCCGTTGGTTTGGTCGGAACGGTGATGGCCGACGACCTTTATGGCATCACCATCGGATTCGCGCTGGCTTCGGCCGGCTTCGGCCTGACCCGGCCCGGCTTCACCGGCGGCGCGTCGCTGGCCGTCCCGCTGGCCGAGCAAGGCTCGGTTGCGGGTGTCATCACGGCCGCCAACGGCATCAGTTTCGTTGCCGCTCCGGCGGTCGGCATGGCGCTCTATGCGGTCGACGACCTGTTGCCGTTCGCCATTTCCGCCGCGATGCTCCTGGGGCTGGCCCTATGGGCCCGGAATGCCCTGCGGGCCATCGCCTGACGGCGCTTTCGGGGCGCGCGGCCGGAGCATGCCGGGAAGGACGAAGCCGATGCCGCCGTCGGGGCGAACCGCATCGCTCTTCAACGTTTTCTCAATCCGGGCGTAGTCCTCCAGCATCTCGGGCGTGACGGAGGCGCGGGTCTCGGTCAGGGCGACTTCGAAATCGGCCATCGTTACCTTGGATTCGTCGATCCCGCGGCGAAGCGCGGTCAGGCCGGCGCGCCGAACCAGATCTTCCAGGTCGGCGCCGGTGAAGCGCTCGGTCCGCTGGGCCAGCGATTCCAGGTCCACATTATCCCCCAGCGGCATGGACGACGTGTGGATCGCCAGGATCCGCCGCCTGCCGGCGGTGTCCGGGGTGCCGACATAGATGAGCTCGTCAAACCGGCCCGGGCGAAGCAGCGCCGGGTCGATCAGATTGGGCCGGTTGGTGGCGCCGATGACGACGACATTGTTGAGCTCCTCCAGCCCGTCCATTTCCGCCAGGATGGTGTTGACCACGCGCTCGGTAACTTGCGGCTCGCCGAGGCCGCCGCCCCGCGCCGGCACCAGGCTGTCCAGTTCGTCGAAGAAGATCACCGTCGGCGCGACCTGCCGGGCGCGGGCGAACAGGCGGGCAATTTGTTGCTCGCTCTCGCCATACCATTTGCTGAGCAGGTCGGAGGATTTGGTGGCGATGAAATTGGCTTCCGATTCGCGCGCCGTGGCCTTGGCAAGAAGCGTCTTCCCAGTGCCTGGCGGCCCGTAGAGCAGGAAGCCCTTGGCCGGCCGGATGCCCAGCCGCCGGAAGGCATCTGGGTGCTTGAGCGGGAGCTCGACGCCCTCGCGGAGCTTGTCGCGGGCCTCGTCGAGCCCGCCGATATCGTCCCACGTGGTGCGCGGTGCTTCGACCATCACCTCGCGCATCGCTGACGGCTGGACTCGTTTCAGGGCGCCTTCGAAATCGCTGGGCTCGACCGACAAGGTGTCGAGCACCTCGGTCGGAATCGTCTCCTCGTCGAGGTTGAGCCTAGGCATGATCCGGCGGACCGCTTCCAGCGCCGCCTCGCGAGTCAGCGCGGCCAGATCGGCGCCGACGAAGCCATAGGTCCGGCGGGCCAGATCATCGAGGTCGACGTCGCCGCCCAGCGGCATGCCGCGCGTGTGGATCGCCAGAATTTCCCGCCGGCCCGGCTCATCGGGAACGCCGACGACAATCTCCCGGTCGAACCGTCCAGGTCGGCGCAGCGCTTCATCGAGCGCTTCGGGCCGGTTGGTGGCGGCGATGACGACCAGGTTCTGGCGCGGCTCGATCCCGTCCATCAGGGTGAGCAATTGCGCGACCAGCCGCTTTTCGGCCTCGCCGGTTACCTGGCCGCGCTTGGGGGCGATCGAATCAATCTCGTCGATGAAGATGATCGATGGCGCCGCGGCGGCGGCCTGCTCGAACAGTTCGCGAAGCCGCTTCTCGCTTTCGCCATAAGCGGAACCCATCACTTCGGGGCCGGCGATGGAGAAGAAGCGCGCGTCGCTTTCGTTGGCGACGGCGCGGGCGAGGCGGGTCTTGCCGGTGCCCGGCGGGCCATGCAGCAGCACGCCCTTGGGCGGGTCGACGCCAAGCCGCTGGAACAGTTCGGGGTGGCGCAACGGCAGCTCGACCATCTCGCGCAGCGCATCGATCGTGCCGCGCATGCCGCCAAGGTCGTCATAGGTGACGTCGGCGCGCCGCTCCCCGTCCCTGGCGGTAAACTCGGTCAGCAGCTCGACCTGCGTCTTGGCGTCGATATGAACGATGCCCTTCGGCGTTGTCTGCACCGCCGCCAGCCGAACTTCGGTCATGGCGAAGGCGGGCGCGTTCAGCATCTGCCGGATATTTTCCGGAAGCTCGGTATTGACCCGCTGCTGGCCATGGGCGGCGACGACGTCGCCCTCCATCACCGGCCGGCCGGCGAAGCTGCGCTTCAGCGCCTCGGCCGAACCCTGCAATCGGACATTGTCCTGCGCCGGGGCGAAGACGATCCGGATGGCGGGCTTGGACGCCGTCTTGCGCACCTCGACGAAATCGCCCGACCCGACCCGGGCGTTGGACCGCTGCAGGCCGTCGAGGCGGATGACGTCGAGCCCCTCATCCTCGTCATAGGGGCGAAGCGCCCGCGCCGTGGTTGACCTCTTGCCGACGATCTCGATGACATCGCCCTCGGTCAGGGCCAGCGCCTGCATCAGCTTGGCCGGCAGTCGGGCAAAGCCGCTGCCATGCTCGCTCGGCGACAGGTTCGCGACCTGGACTCGAAGCGCTTTCACGCGCTCCAGCGTATCGGTCTCCGCCATTCGACTGCGCCTCCGCTACCCTCTTATCCGCGTCAAGATAGGGATGGAAAGCGGCGCGACCAATCCTTGGGTTCCATGCGGTCAGAACTTCAGCGCCCCGGCGATCTTGCGGGTGGTCGACCGGGGCAGGAAGCGCGTGCCCCACGCGCCCGCCTTGTTGAGCCCGCCGGTAATGACCACGGCCCGATTGTCGTCAAGGCCGTCGAGGCCCTGGCGGACCACCTCCGCGGCGCTCATCGCGATCCGGTCGAAGCGGCTGTCCTGGCCGAAGCCGGCAACTTCCCCGAACTCGGTCCGTGTCGGTCCCGGGCACAGAGCCGACACCTTCACGCCATGCTCCTTCACTTCCTCGTGAAGCGCCTCGGTGAAGGACAGGACATAGGCCTTGCTGGCGAAATACACGGCCATCTTCGGCCCCGGCTGGAAGGCGGCGGTCGAGGCGACGTTGAGGATGCCGCCAGACTTCCGCTCGATCATGCGCGGAGAGACGATCCGGCACAGGTCGGTCAGCGCGCCGACGTTGAGGTCGATCATCTCGCGCTGCCGAGCCGCGTCGAGCCTGGCGAAGGGCCCGCGCAGCCCGAAGCCGGCATTGTTGACGAGCAGGGAGATCTCCTCGCCGGCGGAATCGCAGTCGGCGACCAGCCGCTCGGGCGCGCCGGCCGTCGACAGGTCGATGGCGACGGCGCGGGCGTCGCCGAGCTCGGCGGCAAGCGCATCCAGTCGCTCGTTGCGCCGCGCCGCAAGCACCAGCCGATGGCCCCGCGCCGACAATTGCCGGGCGAATTCAACGCCCAGGCCGGCGGACGCGCCGGTGATCAGCGCGACCTTTTTCACCTAGCTGACGGTCGCCTTGACGATCTTGCCGGGGTTGGCCGGCGGCTCGCCGACGGGGAGCGCGTCGACATGCTCCATGCCACTCTCCACCTCGCCCCAAACGGTGTATTGGCCGTCGAGGAACCCGGCATCGTCGAAGCAGATGAAGAATTGGCTGTTGGCGCTGTCGGGGTCGGACGATCGGGCCATCGACGCCGTTCCCCGCTTGTGCGGCTCACGACTGAATTCGGCCTTGAGGTCGGGCAGATCGGAGCCATTGTAGCCGGTGCCGGTCGGGTCGCCGCCCTGCGCCATGAAACCCGGGATGACCCGGTGAAAGACGACGCCATCGTAGAAGCCGCTGTTGGCAAGGTCGGTGATCCGCTCGACATGGCCGGGCGCAAGGTCGGGCCGCAATTTGATCACGACGTCGCCGCCGCTCGACAGGGACAGGGTCAGGCGTTCGGCCATGATTTCACTCCATTCGCTCAAAAGGATGGTTGGCGGCATGTAGGGAACGGCAACGGCTTGCGCCAGAGCAGTGCCCGCCATAGGAGGGCCGCCAACGGTCGCGAAGGGGTAGGTCGATGAGCGAGAGCGAGCATATCGTCGCCGCGCCCGCCGACGGCGCCGAACCCTCCGACAATGCCGTGATGGATTCCGAAGATCGGCTCCGGCCGGCGTTCGTCGAACGGGTCCTCGACGCGGTCGACGCCGGCGACGACGCCACCGCCCGCGCCCTGGTGGAGCCATTGCACCCGGCCGATGTCGCCGACCTGATCGAGCTCGCGGCGCGCGACGAGCGAGACGGGCTGGTGAAGGCGCTCGCCGAGATCGTCGACGCGGATGTCCTCGCGGAGATGAACGACCACGTCCGCGAAACCCTGCTGGACGCGCTCGAGCCGCACCAGGTCGCGGACCTCGCCGGTCAGATGGAGACCGATGACGCGGTCGCCATCCTCGAGGATCTCGACGCCGACGAGCAGCAGGCGGTGCTCGAGGCGATGGAGCCGGACGACCGGGCAGCGGTCGAGGAGGCGCTGAGTTATCCGGAGGAGTCCGCCGGCCGCCTGATGCAGCGCGACCTGTGCGCGGTGCCCGAACATTGGCGGGTCGGCCAGGTCATCGATTATCTGCGATCGACCGCCGAACTGCCGACCGATTTCTGGGAAGTGTTCGTGGTCAGTCCGGCCCATCATCCGGTCGGCACCTGCAAGCTGTCGACCATCCTCCGGTCGCCGCGCGGGGTCCCCGTCCGCGACATCATGATCGACGAGCAAACGCTCATTCCCGTCGACATGGACCAGGAAGACGTGGCTCTGCGCTTCCAGAAATATGCACTGGTCTCGGCGGCCGTCATCGACGGCGCCGGCCGGCTGGTGGGCATGATCACCGTCGACGACATCGTCCACATCATCCAGGAGGAAGCCAGCGAGGACGTCCTGCTCCTGTCCGGCGTCGGCGATGAAGGCGACATCAATGAGCCGGTGTCGGAAAGCTATCGCTCGCGGGTCCGCTGGCTGGTGGCGAACCTGCTGACGGCGCTTGTTGCCGCATTCGTCATCCGCCAGTTCGAACATTCGATCGAGCGGCTGGCGATCCTTGCAGTGCTGATGCCGATCGTCGCCGGGGTCGGCGGCAATGCCGGCACGCAGACCCTGGCGGTCACCGTTCGCGCCATCGCCACCAACCAGCTGACCGGATCGAACCGCTGGCGAGCCGTCGGGCGCGAGATCAGGGTGGCGATCCTCAACGGGCTGACCATCGCCGTGCTGATCGGCGTCGGCGTGACCTTGGTGCTCGGCAGCTGGCAGTTGGGCGCGGTCATCGCCGCAGCCATGCTCATCAACATAATCGTCGCCGGGCTGGCCGGGGTCATGGTGCCCCTGTCGCTGGAACGGGCTGGCGCCGACCCGGCGGTGGCGAGCAGCGTGTTCGTCACCATGGTCACCGATTCGATGGGGTTCCTGGCTTTTCTCGGCCTCGCCACCTGGGCGGGGCTGGTCGCCTAAACCATTGCGAATTGACGACCTTCTCGCCACTTGGGGCGGGTGCCGACTCTCCACCTGACCAAGGTCGCGTTCAGCTGCGCCAGCCTTGAGACGCTGCAGCGTCGGATTGCCGCGCGCGCCGTGGGCGGCCAGGTCAGGATCGTCACCAGGATGCGGCCCCGGCGGGCGGAGGAGCTGATCGGCGGGTCGCTTCACTGGATCGTCAAGCACCGCCTGGTAGCACGCAACCGGATCCTGCGGATCGAGGACCGGAAGGATGGGCGGATCGACATCGTTTGTTCGGCTGACCTCGAAGTAATCGTCCCTGTGCCCAGACGCGCCCACCAGGGATGGCGATATCTGGAAGAAAGAGACGCGCCGACCAATACGGACGATGGGACCGGCCTCGGCGACCTGCCGCCGCGCCTTTACGGAAAGCTAGCCGCGCTCGCCCTCGTCTGACGGCGGGGAAACGCCGAGAATCTTGGCATAGGCAGGTGTGAGCAGGTCCTGCACCTCCCGATGTTCCTTCATGTAGGCGGCGAAGAAGGGGCAGATGGGAATGACCTTGAGGCCGCGCTCGCGCGCCGCCGCAAGCGCGAACTCGATCAGGCGGGTGCCGATGCCGCGGCCCTCATAGGCTTTCGGCACTTCGGTATGCGTGAACATGATGACCTTGCTGAGCAGATTATATTCGGCGATCGCCACGGCATCGCCGAGATCGGCTTCGAAGCGGTGCTTGTCGGGATTGTCGCGGATCCGCAAATCGCTGGCCATGCCGGCGGATGTAGCGCCGCCGGACTCTTATTTACAGCCGCTGACCGTGGCCGACCCGGCGGCGCTGACGGTGCAGGCCGGCGCCCCGTCGAGCATGACCTGGGACGCGCCCTTGGCGGTGACCTTGACGGCGTTGCTGACGTTGGCGCGGACCATGGCCGGGCCCTCGCTGCCGATGACCGCGTCCTTGACCGCAAGGCTGCTGGCGTCGAGAGCCGACATGCCGCGGACCAGGAAGGTCGCCGACTTGGCGGCTCCGGACAGCGACGCGCTGGCCGTCCCGGCGACCCAGAGCTTGAGCTGATCGACCGACAGATTGTCGACCTTGGCCGATCCGGCACCCTCGATGGTGAGCGCGAAGACCATCCCGCGCACCGCGCTGATCTCCAGGCTGCCGGCGCCGATGACCGACGCGCTGCGCAGGTCGTGCACGCCGATCTCGATCTCGACAGGTCCTGCCGGTTGGCCCGGATAGCCGCTCGACGCGCTCGGATTCCGGCGGACGGTGAGCGTCTGGCTGTTGACCTCGACCGAAATGCCGTCGAGCGCCTGGGTGCTGCCGCTGGCCCTGGCGTAAGGCGCGACGCCGGTGGTCAGGCGCACCTTGTAGGGCCCCTGCAAACGGATCTGCTCGAAGCCGGTCACCGAATAGGTGCGGTCGGCGGCGCTGGCCGGCGCTGCCGCGGCGACAGCGGCGGCGAGCATGGCGAGGGGAAGGTGGCGGCTCATTCCGCCACCTTCATCGCACATGGTTAACAACTGCTAAAGCGGAGGTCAGCTGCAGCGTACGTCGCCCGACCCCATTTTCGACGTCGTGCACTTGGCGCCGCCGCTCAGGTCGACGTCGCCCGACCCGGCGATGCTGACCTTGGCTGCCCGAGTCGCGTGGACCGAAACGCCGCCCGACCCGGCGATGGAGACGTCGGCATCCTCGGCGACCACGCCCTTGCCGTCGATTCCTCCCGAACCGGCGATCTCATACTGGACCGACCTGGCCTTTCCCGAACCGGCCTTGGCTTCGCCCGACCCTGCGATGCCAAGCTTGAGGCTGCCGACCTCGACCTGGTCGACGGTGAGATCGCCCGACCCGGCGACCGACCCTTCGAAACTGTCGCCCGTCACCTTGTCGATCCGGATCCCGCCGGATCCGGCCAGCTCGGCGGCGCGCAGGCTCGGGACGGTGATCGTCAGCTCGACCTTGCCATTGCGCTTGCTGCCCCAGCCCCAGCTGAAGCTGTTGCGCTTTTCAGGATAGACGTGGAGTGCGCCGTCCTTCACCTCGACGACCAGCCGCTCCAACATTTTTTCGCCGCCCCGGGCCTGAACGCTCGGGGCGGAGCCGGTGCGGACGGTGGCGTCATAGGCGCCGGCGAGGTCGATCTTGTCAAAGGCGCCAACCGTGAAACTGCGCTCGACAATCGGGCCGGCATCCTCGGTGCGGCCGCGGGCGCAGCCGCTGGTTGCCGCCACTGCCGTCATCATTCCGGCCAAAATCACTTGCCGCATAGCCCTTCTCCTTGCGTGTTAGTGAACTAATACACCATAGCAATGGGAGAGTTCAAGCGCAAAAAGAAGGGGCTCGAACCCAGCTGGTCCGCGCCCCTTTCTTGTCGGCCTTGACCCGGCGGCTTATGCCAGTTCCTTGGCCTTGTTGTGGATCGGCCAGGACTTGTTGAGGATCTCGAGGATCTTGACCAGCGCCGCTTTCTCGTCGGTGCCTTCCATGGCGCCAAGCTCGCGCGCCAGGCGCGACGAGGCCGCCTCGAAAATCTGCCGTTCGGAATAGCTCTGCTCCGGCGCGTCGTCCGGGCGGAACAGGTCGCGGGTCACTTCCGCGATCGAGGTCAGGTCGCCTGAATTGATCTTGGCCTCATATTCCTGCGCCCGGCGCGACCACATGGTGCGCTTGACCTTGGGCTTGCCCGTCAGCGTCTCGAGCGCGTCCTTCATCGTCTTGTCCGACGACAGCTTGCGCATGCCGACCGAATCGGCCTTGTTGACCGGAACGCGAAGCGTCATCCGCTCCTTCTCGAATCGAAGGACGTAGAGGTCGAGTCGGGTACCGGCGATCTCGGTGCTCTGCAGTTCGACGACGCGGCCGACTCCATGCTTGGGGTAAACCACATAATCACCAACGTCGAAGCTAAGCGCCTTTACAGCCATTGCTCACCTTTCCATTTGCGGCAGTAAGAGCCGACGCTTGCGCATCGCCCCCGATTACGACCCGCGGTCGTGGCTCTTCGCCCTGATTGGCTTCCTGCTTAAAAACGGCAGCCGCCGACCGCGACTGCCTCTGTGACGATTTTATAACAGAAAATGAGCGGGAATTCCACCCCTTCGGGGAGGCGGCGCAAATCTAGATGGCGAGGCCGAGCTGGCGCGGCTCGCGATCCTCCCCCTCAATCAAATTGTGCAGGCCGAGCCCGAGCAACCGAATGCCCCTGGGCACCGGGTGAAGGGCGGCAAGGAGCGCCTGGCCCGCCTCGGTGAAGGCCGCCTGGCCGGCGATCGGGGCGGGGAAGCTCTTCGACCGGGTGATGGTCGTGAAATCGGCGAATTTCACCTTCAGGGTCGCCGTCCGGCCGCTCACCTCCGCCCGCTCGATCCGCGCCCAGGCATGGCCGGCGATTCGCGCAAGCTCGGCGGCGAGCCGGTCCGGGTCGCTTAGATCCTCGTCGAAGGTCCGCTCGGCGCTGACCGACTTGTACGGCCGGTCGGGCTTGACTTCGCGATGGTCGATGCCCCGGCAAATCCGCCAGTACCAGTCGGCCGAGCTGCCGAAATGGGCCTGCAGTTGCGGCAGGCTCCAGGCCTGCAGGTCGGCTCCGGTCAGGATTCCCAGCCGCTCCATCTTCTGCGCGGTCACCGGTCCCACTCCGTGGAAGCGCTTGACCGGCAGCGAGGCGACGAAAGCCGGCCCCTTTTCGGGCGTGATGACGCACAGGCCGTCGGGCTTGCGATGGTCGGAAGCGAGCTTGGCGATGAATTTGCAGTAACTGACGCCGGCGGACGCGGTGAGCCCGGTCTCGTCGCGGATGCGCCGGCGGATGTCCTCGGCAATGGCCCGGGCGCTGCCGAGGTCCAGCCGGTCCTCCGTCACGTCGAGATAGGCTTCGTCGAGGCTTAGCGGTTCGACGAGGTCAGTGTAATCCGCGAAGATCGCGCGGATCTGCTGCGACACGGCGCGATAGACGTCGAATCGCGGCTTGACGAAGACAAGCTCCGGGCAACGGCGCTTGGCGGTGACCGAGGGCATCGCCGATCGGATACCGAACGTCCGCGCCTCATAGCTGGCCGCCGCGACGACCCCGCGATGCCCGCCGTCGACCGCGACCGGCCTCCCCTTAAGCTCCGGATTATCGCGCTGTTCGACCGACGCGTAGAAGGCGTCCATGTCGACATGAATGATCTTCCTGAGGGGTGAGGACTCGGCGGCCACGGTGCGAAATGTCTGTCCTACTCAGGCGGTTTGAGTCTAGCATCGCGACCGATGCGCTGCGCTGGGACTAGGCCGACGACCCGTGACCCGCGACCCCGGCCTAAAGTCACAAAAATGGTCGCGTTCAATGTGACTTTAGTGAACGTAAGCCCGTCTTTGCATAGCGGCGCGTATCTGCTTAAGGCCGCCGCGACATGAATATCCATGAATATCAGGCGAAGGAGTTGCTCGCCAAGTTCGGCGTTCCGGTCCCGGCCGGCCATGCCGCGCTGAGCGTCGAGGAGGCCGTCGCCGCCGCTGAAAAGCTGCCCGGGCCACTGTGGGTGGTGAAGGCGCAGATCCATGCCGGCGGGCGAGGCAAGGGCAAGTTCAAGGAGCTGGGGCCCGACGCCAAGGGCGGCGTCCGGCTGGCGCGTTCCGTCGACGAAGTCCGCCATCACGCGGCTGAAATGCTCGGGAACACGCTGGTGACCATCCAGACCGGTCCGCACGGCAAGCAGGTCCAGCGGCTCTACATTACCGACGGCGTCGATCTCGCCCGCGAATTCTACCTGGCGCTGCTGGTCGACCGCGACAGCGGCCGGATCGCCGTCGTCGCCTCGACGGAGGGCGGCATGGATATCGAGGCCGTTGCCCACGATACGCCGGAGAAGATCGAGACCTTCACCGTCGATCCCGCCACCGGGCTGATGCCGCATCACGGCCGGGCCGTGTCGGCCGCACTTGGCCTCAAGGGCGACCTCGCCAAGCAGGCGACCAAGGTCCTGGCCAAGCTGTACGACGCCTTCATTGGCACCGACGCCAGCCAGATCGAGATCAACCCGCTGGCCGTCACGGACAAGGACGAGCTGCTGGTGCTCGACGCCAAGGTGGCCTTCGACAATAATGCGGAATTCCGCCACCCCGAGCTCGAAGGGCTGCGCGACCTCACGGAAGAGGAGCCGATGGAGATCGAGGCGTCGAAATACGACCTCGCCTACATCAAGCTCGACGGCAATATCGGCTGCATGGTCAACGGCGCCGGCCTCGCCATGGCGACGATGGACATCATCAAGCTGAACGGCGCCTTCCCGGCCAACTTCCTCGACGTCGGCGGCGGCGCGTCGAAGGAAAAAGTGACGGCGGCCTTCAAGATCATCCTCAGCGACCCGGCGGTCGAGGGCATCCTCGTCAACATCTTCGGCGGAATCATGCGCTGCGACATCATCGCCGACGGCATCGTCGCCGCCGCCCGCGACGTGCATCTTTCGGTGCCGCTGGTGGTTCGGCTGGAAGGCACCAATGTCGAGGAAGGCAAGGCCATCCTGGCCAACAGCGGCCTGCCGATCATCGCCGCCAACGACCTCGGCGATGCCGCGCAGAAGATCGTCTCGGCGGTGCGAAGTCCAGTTAGCGCATAACTTTTCCACTCGGGCTGAGCTTGTCGAAGCCCTGCGGTTCTTGAAGAAATACAGCCCTTCGACAGGCTCAGGGCGAGCGGTGTGGAGAGAATGGAATGAAACTCATCGTCGCCGTCAAACGGGTGATCGACTACAATGTGAAGCCGCGGGTGAAGATGGATGGCTCCGGGGTCGACCTCGCCAACGTCAAGATGAGCATGAACCCGTTCGACGAGATCGCCGTCGAGGAAGCCATCCGCCTCAAGGAAAAGGGCCAGGCGACCGAGATCGTCGCCGTGTCGATCGGCCCCGCCAAGGCGCAGGAAACGCTGCGCACGGCGCTGGCGATGGGCGCCGACCGCGCCATCCTGGTCCAGACCGACGACGAAGTCGAGCCGCTGGCCGTCGCCAAGATACTGAAGGGCGTGGTCGAGGAAGAGCAGCCCGGCCTCGTCATCCTCGGCAAGCAGGCGATCGACGACGACAGCAACCAGGTCGGCCAGATGCTCGCCGCCCTGCTCGGCTGGCCGCAGGGCACCTTCGCGTCGAAGGTCGAGCTCGCCGGCGGCGACGTCAGCGTCACTCGCGAGATCGACGGCGGGCTGGAGACGGTCAGGCTGGCGACGCCGGCGATCGTCACTACCGACCTTCGCCTGAATGAGCCGCGCTACGCCAGCCTGCCGAACATCATGAAGGCCAAGTCGAAGCCGCTCGCCACCAAGTCGCCGGGCGATTTCGGGGTCGATGTTGCACCGCGGCTGGAGACGCTGAAAGTGACTGAGCCGCCGAAGCGGACGGCCGGCGTCAAGGTCGGGTCGGTCGACGAACTTGTAGCCAAGCTGAAGGCGCTGGGAGTGGTGGCATGAAGACTCTGGTTCTGGTCGAGCATGAAGCCGGCGCCATCAAGGACGCGACGCTGGCGACGGTCACCGCCGCGTCGCAGCTGGGCGAAGTCCACTTGCTGGTGGCTGGATCGGGCGTTGGCGGCGTTGCCGATGCCGCAGCGAAGATCGCCGGGGTCGGCAAAGTCCATGTCGCCGACGCCGCCCACCTTGAGCACCAGCTGGCCGAGGATGTCGCCCCGGTCGCCGCGGAGTTGATGGCGCATCACGACGCCTTCCTCGCCTCGTCGACGACCACCGGCAAGAATATCGCCCCGCGCGTCGCCGCTTTGCTCGACGTCATGCAGATTTCCGACATCCTCTCGGTCGAGGGCGAGGACACGTTCACCCGGCCGATCTACGCCGGCAACGCCATCGCCACCGTCAAATCGAAGGATTCGAAGAAGGTCATCACGGTGCGCGGCACGGCCTTCGAGAAAGCCGCGAGCAGCGGCGGCAGCGGCACGGTCGAGCCGGTCGACGCCGGCGCCGGATCGGGCAAGTCGAGCTTTGTCGGCGCCGAGCTCAGCAAGTCCGAACGGCCGGAGCTGACCAGCGCGAAGGTCATCGTTTCGGGCGGCCGCGCCTTCGGCTCTTCGGACCAGTTCCACGCTTTGCTAGACCCGCTCGCCGACAAGCTCGGCGCCGGTGTCGGCGCATCCCGCGCCGCGGTCGATGCCGGCTATGCGCCCAACGACTATCAAGTTGGCCAGACCGGCAAGATCGTCGCCCCGGAGGTCTATATCGCCATCGGCATTTCCGGCGCCATCCAGCACCTCGCGGGGATGAAGGACAGCAAGACGATCATCGCCATCAACAAGGATGAGGAAGCCCCCATCTTCCAGGTCGCCGACGTCGGCCTGGTCGGCGACCTGTTCAAGATCGTGCCCGAGCTGACGGAGAAGCTCTAGCGCATCTGCATGATGGCGGTGGCGATATCGATGGCTTCCCAGAGACTCCCGAGCCGCAGATTCTCGTCCTCGGCGTGTTGGTTGTTGTCGTGATTGGCGAGGCTGAGGGTGATGCTGTCGACGCCCAGCCGCTCACGCAGCAGATAGAGCGGCAGGCTGCCGCCGAGCGTCGGCACCACCGCGGTCTTGCCATGCCCCTGGACCGCCGCTCGGACGCTCCTGGCCAGCGGCGAGTCCAGCGCTGTCCGCTCGGCGTTATAGCCGGGCCCGGCATTGACCCGGGCAATGCGGGGAAAGCGCAACCGTTCCTCCGGCGTCGGGTCGCGGTCGAGGACGGTGTAGCCCTGGCCCTCGATGTGGCGGACCAGCCGCTCGACCTGCCTTTTGTGGTCGTTGCCCTTGACCAGGCGCAGGTCGATGTAGGCCGAGGCGGTCGACGGGACGACGTTGCGGGCTTTGTCGCCGACATCGACGGCGCGCAGCCCGCCGACATTGAGCGATGGCTGCTGGATGGCATCGCCGAGGAGCCGGCCGGCCACTTCGGTGCGGGCCAGCCCAAGGTCGCGCTTGAGCTCGGCGTCCGGCGGCGGGACGGCGGCGACGGCGGCGCGCTCGGCCTCGGTCAGCGGCACGACATCGTCGTAGAAGCCGGCGACGAGCACCTTGCCGTCGGCATCCTTCATCGAGGCGAGCAGTTGGCTGAGCATCATCGCCGGGTTGGGCGCCCAATTGCCGTAATGGCCGCTGTGCAGCGGGCGGGTCGGACCATAAACGGTGACGTTGACCCCGACGACGCCGCGAACCCCGAGCACGACCTGGGGCAGGCCGCTGGGATGGGCCGGCCCGTCGATAATCACCCAGCCGTCGGATTTCAGCGTGTCGCGATGCTTGTCGAGCAAGGCGCCGAGATTGGGCGAGCCGGCTTCCTCTTCGCCCTCGAAGAAAATTTTCAGGTTGAAGAACGGCCGCCTGCCGGCCGCCTTCAGTGCATCGACCGCCGCCAGGATCGCCATGACGCCCAATTTGTCGTCCGAGGCGGCGCGGCCGTAAATTCGCCAGTCGGGGTCGATCGGCTGGCCGGCCGTAGGCCACGGCAACTTCTTGCCGCCGCGGTCGAGACGGTCACTGTAGAGTTGCGGCGTGAAGGGCTCGGTCGACTTCCAGTCGGCCGCAGTCACCGGCTGCCCGTCATAATGGGCGTAGAGCACAAGTGTCCGCTTGGCGGCCGGCACCAGCCATTCGCCGTAGATCGCGGGCGGGACATTCGGACCGTCACCTTCGAGCAGCCGCGGCTTGAGATCGCGCCTCGTCATCATTGCCATGATGTGGTCGGCGTTGCGGCGGATGTCGGGAATGCTCGTCGCTACGTTGGGGATCGCCAGCAGCTCGACATATTCGGTGAGAATCTCATTGCGATCCGCCGCATGGGCGGGCGCCGCGGGGGCCAATGCGGCAAGAGCGATCAGCAGCCTCATTCGAATCCCCCCAGGAAAGCGGCGACATTGGCACCAAGCGCGTCCAGCGCATAGCCGCCTTCCATCACGATCAGGGTCGGCAGTCCCAGCGAGGCAATGCGGCGGGCCATAGGCGGATAGTCGCCGGTTACAAGCCGGAAATGGCTGATCGGGTCGCCGGCATAGGTATCGGCGCCGTAGGAGACGATGAGCAAATCGGGTGCGCCGCGCTCGAGCCAATCCAACGCCTGGGCCAGCGCCGGCGCGTAGCTGTTCCAGTCGGTGCCGCGCGGCAGCGGCAGGTTGAGGATATTGCCGCCCCTCTCGTCGGCATGGCCCCAGAAATAGGGGTAATCCATCTTGGGATCGGCGTGGATCGAGGCGAACAGCACGTCGTCGCGGCCCTGGAATATGTCCTGGGTGCCGTTGCCGTGATGATAGTCGACGTCGAGGATCGCGACCTTGCGGCGACCCACCGCAAGCGCCGCTTCGGCGGCGATGGCGGCATTGTTGAGATAGGAATAGCCGCCGAGATAGTCGGCGCCGGCATGGTGGCCCGGCGGCCGGCTGAAGGCGAAAGCGCGCCGATCCCCCGTCATCACGGCATCGAGCGCGGACAGCGTCGACTGCGCGCCCCAGTAAGCGGCATCCCACGTATGCTCGGCGATCGGCGTGGCGGTGTCGAAGGCATATTGGCCCAGCCGGGCGTCGACCCGGTCGAGCGCCAGCGGTCGCCGGCCGACGACCGGAAAGGCGTAAGGAAAGGCGTCCCCTTCCCGGCCCGTCGCCCGCCAGTCGGCATGAGCGGCCTGCAGGAAATCGAGGTAAGCTGCCGAATGGACTCGGCAAAGCGGCCCCAACCCATGGTCGGCCGGGGCTTCGGTTTCACCTATCGCGGACAGGATCGCGTCGACCCGTTCCAGGCATTCCGCCGCCGGATGGAGCCCGCTGTTGAAGAATTCGAGGGCGGGCGCGTGGCGGCGCTGCCGGTCGTCGAAGAAACAGCGCATCACCCTTCCTCCGCGAAGATCCGCGCGGCTGCCCTTTTGTCGGCGCTGGAGCTGGCCGCCGGCGGCGTGAAGCGAAGCACAGCCCAGCCGGCGAGCGCCGACAGCAGCGACCCCGCCAGGGTGCCGATCTTGGCGGCCTCGACGGTTTCGGGGGAGCCCGGGAAAGCGATCGCGCCGATGAACAGGCTCATGGTGAAGCCGACCCCGCACAGGAGGGCGGCGCCATACAATTCGGCCCAGCGGGCATTGGCCGGGCGAGGCGCGACGCCGGTCCGGTCCGCGACCCAGATCGCGCTGAACACGCCGACCTGCTTGCCGAGGAACAGCCCGCCGGCGATGGCCAGGGGCAGCGGTTGGAACAGCGCCTCGACTCCGGTCACGGCCACGCCGGCGCTCACCAATCCAAAGAGCGGAACGACGCCGAACATGACCCAGGGGTGGATGGCATGTTCCAGGCGCTTGAGCGGCGACACCGGCTCATCCTTGCCAAGCGGAATGGCCAGCGCCGCGAGCACGCCGGAAATAGTGGCGTGGATTCCGCTGGCGAGCATCGCCAGCCACAGAAACGCGAAAAGGACCAGATAGGGCCAGAGCCGGTGGACGCCGAACAGGTTGAGCCCGCCCATCGCCGCCAGGATGCCGAGCGCCAAGGCAATCGCCACCCCGTCGAGGCTGGCGGTATAGACCAGCGCGATGATGACCACCGCGCCGATATCGTCGACGATGGCGATGGTGACGAGCAGCAGCTTGATCGCCGGGTTGGCCCGGGTGCCGAGCAGCGCCAGGATGCCGATGGCAAAGGCGATGTCGGTCGCTGACGGGATCGCCCAGCCGCGCACCAGGGCCGGATCGAAGCCGATGACCTGGAGGTAGAAGAGGGCGGGTACCGCCATTCCCGCCGCGGCGGCGATGATCGGCAGGCGGCGCTCGGTGGGAGTCGACAGCCGCCCGTCATACCATTCGCGCTTCACCTCCAGACCGACGAGCAGGAAGAAGATCGCCATCAGTCCGTCAGCGACCCAGTAGTGAATCGACATCGGTCCGAGCCGGGGCATCGCCGGGCCGACCTTCAGATCGAGAATGTCGTGGTAGAAATGGGCGAGGCCGCTGTTGGCCGCGATCAGGGCGATGGCCGCAGCGGCGATCAGCAACAGCCCGGCCAGCTTTTCCTGCTGCTGGATACTTCGCTGATTGCTCCCCATTCGGCCACTCTAGCCGGCGGACCGGGCAAGGAAAGGCCCGCCGCCCGGGAAGCGAGGCGGCGGGCCAGGACGCTCCCTGGAGGGAGCGGGGCAATCCTTAGTTGGAAACGGAGCCGTTGGCGTTGGCTGCGGCATTGCCGCTGCCGCTGGCCGAAACGCTGCCGGGGCGGACTTCGGCGCTGGCGCTGCCATTGGCGGAACCGCCGCCATTCGCGGCGACCGTCAAGGGCCGGCCCGACGGCATCGCCAGGCCAATCGAAGCACTCTTGGCGCCCGAGGCATTGGCTGAGCCCGAGCCGCTGGCCGATCCGCCGAGCATGCCGGTTGCGGCTCCAGCCACCGATCCGGCAAGATTGCCCGAGCCATCGGCATTGCCGGCGAGCGAGCCGGCGGCGTTGCCAGCACCATTCGCCGAACCGGCGACGGTCCCGGCAATCCCGGCCGCGCCGTTGGCGGCGCCGCTGACATTGCCGGCGGCATTGGCGACGCCCGAGACTATGCCGGCCAGCCCGACATCGCCGGAACCGCCGGCTTCACCCCGGCCCGATACATTGCCGGCCGCCGATACGCTGTTGGTGACGGCGCCGACGCTGTTGGCGATCGAGCCGACTCCGTTCAGCGATCCGCCGGCATTGCCGGAACCACTGAGCACTCCGCCGAGCGTGCCATTGACCGCGCCGCCAAGCGCTCCGTTGACCGTGCCGCCAAGCGCGCCGTTGACCGCGCCGGTAACATTGCCGAGCAACTGGGCCTGCGCGGGCGTTGCCGCCAGGCCGATCGCCGCACCGGCGATGAGGATGGATTTCAACATCAGAATTCTCCTTCCGCATTTGGAGGGTCAGACCCTCTGGAAGGAAAACGACGAGACACGCGGCTTTCATCCCGGCGCCGCTATTTCGCGCCGACCGCCTTGGGCGCGACCCGGCAGGACGAGCAGACGATACCCCGGCCGACCCGGCCCTTGCCGGGACGAGCTTCGGCGGCCAGCCTTTGCGGGGATCCGGCCAGCGCCAGCCGCGCGGCCGCCAGCGGCGCTGCGAAGCTTGTGCCCCGGACACGTGCATAGCCCTGGCCCGGCATCGCCGCCGCCATGTCGGCGCCCGGCGCGGCGAAATCCAGGTGCGTGGCCTTGCCCGCTTCCAGCAATGCCTTGCCGCTGGCATCGACTCCGGTGATGGCGATGACGCCGGGGTAGGAGGCCGGATATTGCGGCGGCGCCGCTGGCCCATCGTTGCCGACGGCGGCGACCACGCTAATGCCGCGCGCGTGGACAGCGGCGATGGCGCGCTGCACCAGTCGGTTGGAAGGACCGACCAGGCTGATGTTGACGACCTGCGGCCGCTTGCTCGCAAGCCAGCCGAGCGCCTTGACGATCGCCGTCGCCGAGCCCGCCGAACGGCTACCGCCATAAACGTCCGCGACCAACAGGGAAGCGTCCCGGGCCGCGCCCTGGAAAGCGCCATGGCTGCCGACGATCAGGGACGCGACGGCGGTTCCGTGGCCGGTCGCCCTGGGCGCGCCAGCGAAGCCGTGCTGGTCGATGCTTGCCGAAGCGAGCGACGGATGGGCGGCGACGCCGCCATCGACCATGCCGATGCGGGGCCGGGCGCCACCGCCGACACCCTGGGCGACGGCGCTACCGGCGAAAGGGAGCAAGGCGCCGCCCGCGGGCTCATAGATATGGTCGTAATCGGCCTGCAGCGCCGGCGCGGCGCGGCTCAGCCGCCGAAGCGCCTCGCGAGCGCTCAGGTTACGCGGCACGGCCAACTGGACGATGCGCATGCCGAGTTCGGCATCGCTCGTCTCGCCGACGACCCGGAAACCGGCGCGGGCAGCAAGAGCCAGCGAGACGGGATCAGGATCGAGCGCGACGAGGAGGCCGCGCCGGACCGGAACTCCCCCTTCGGCGGCTTCGAGCTCGCCACGATGCTCCTTGATCAACTGCTGCAGCCGCAGCCGTCGCAGATCGAGCAGGGTGGCCTGGCCGGCGCCGGCGACCCGTTCCGGAACGCCGGCCACGCTGTCGAGCGTCGGGCTGATCACCTGCCGAGCGTCGGGCGACCCGAGCAATTGCTGGAGGACCGGTCCGGCAACGGGCAATTGGCCGACCGGTCCGCCAACCGAGGGAAGCGGGAGCGCCGGCAGCAATTGTGCGGTCGCGGCACTCGCGACCAGCAGCGTAGCGGCGGCACTGGCAAAGAAATGGTGGCCATAGTTGGACATCGTCGAACCTCTTTATATGCCTGTGGGGATGAAACGAGCCAGACGCATCGTTTCATCCGCATGAGGTGCAATGGATCAGAGCGAAGCGTTCGAACGGGACTTGGCCGCGCTGCTGCCGCGGTTGCGGCGCTTTGCCTACGGCCTAAGCCGGGCGCCGGGCGATGCGGACGACCTGACCCAGATGACGGTCGAGCGGGCGCTTCGCTCCCGCGACCAATGGCAACCAGGCACCAGGCTCGACAGCTGGCTGTATCGGGTCATGCGCAACCTGTGGATCGACACGTTGCGCGCTCGCGGCCGGGCGGAGCAACGGGAGGGGACGGCCGAGGAAGCAGAGTCGGTCGGCCACGACCCGGTGCCGGGAATCGAGGCCGCGATCGACCTCAGACGGGTGATGCTGGCAATGGATCGGCTGCCCGACGAGCAGCGCGAAGTCGTCGCGCTAATCATGATCGAGGGCTTCGGCTACCGCGAGGCGGCGGATATGCTCGGCCTGCCGACGGGAACGGTTTCAAGCCGGCTGGTGCGCGGGCGCACCGCGCTGCTGGCATTGTTGGGTGAGGCGTAACATGGCGGACGAGAAATTCTTTGCCTGGCTGGACGGCGAACTGACCGGCGCGGACGCAGCCGAGGTCGAGGCTCGGGTCGCGGCCGATCCGGCGCTCCGGAAACTGGCCGACGAGCATCGGGCGCTGGCCGCGCGGCTGCGCTCGGCCTTCGATCCGATCGCCGCCGAGCCAGTGTCGCTCGCCGCCTATGCGCCAGCGCCGGCGAGCAACGTCGCCAGCCTCGCTGGGGCGCGAGTGGCCCGGGATCGGCCGTTCACCCAGCGATTCTGGGCGCAGGCGGCGGCTGTCGCTGTCGTCTTCGCCATGGGCGTCGCGACCGGCGACAGGATGCTGGGCGGGCCGGCCGGGCCGATCGCGCCCGAGGCCGGCCGGCTGGTCGCGGCAGCGTCGCTCAAGCAGGCGCTGTACAGCCAGTTGGCGAGCCAACCGGCCGACAGCGGCCCGCGGATCGGGCTGACCTTTCGCGACAATGAAGGCCGAATCTGCCGCACCTTCACCGACCAGGCCGCGGCCGGCCTAGTCTGTCGCGAGGGCGGCGACTGGCGGGTGCGGGCCATCTTCCAGGCGCCCGAGGGCCAGGGCGGCGACTATCGCATGGCCACGGGCGCCGACCCCCGGCTCGCCGCCCTGATCGACTCGACAATTTCCGGCGAACCGTTCGACGCGGCTCAGGAACGCCGGGCGCGGAACTCGGGCTGGAAATAGTCCGGCGCGGCAAAACATTCCGGAACGGGAACGGCCGGCAAGCATTGCTGCCCCAATGCACTTTTCACGAACGAAGGACCGGATAGTACTGGTCAGCGGCGGCGCGGGGTTCGTCGGGTCGCACCTGTGCGACCGGCTGATCGGCGACGGGTTTCGAGTCGTCTGCCTCGACAGTTTCCTGACCGGCCGGAGGGTCAATATCGATCATCTGGCCCGAGAGGAGCGTTTCGAGCTCATCGAACATGACGTGATTGACCTGCCGCCACCCTCCCTGCGCGATGGCTCGGCGCGCTTCTCGCACCTGTTCCATCTCGCCTGCGCGGCGTCGCCGCCGCAATATCAGGCCGACCCCGAGCATACGATGCTGACCAATGTGCTCGGCACCCGCAACATGCTTCGTCTGGCCGAGAGTTGCGGCGCGCGCTTCCTGCTGACGTCGACCAGCGAGGTTTATGGCGACCCGGAGGTGCATCCGCAGGCGGAGGATTATCGCGGCTCGGTCAGCTGCACTGGTCCGCGCGCCTGCTACGATGAGGGCAAGCGCGCCGCCGAGGCGCTGGCGTTCGATTTTCTGCGGGGCGGCCGGTGCGACACGCGGGTGGCGCGGATCTTCAACACCTATGGCCCGCGCATGCGGCCCGACGACGGCCGGGTAGTGTCTAACGTAATCTGCCAGGCGCTGGCCGGCGACGACATCACCATTCACGGCGACGGGCTGCAGACGCGGAGCTTTTGCTTCGTGGACGATCTGGTCGAAGGGCTGGTACGGCTGATGCACAGCGAGGAGGCGCGCGGTCTGGCCGTCAACCTCGGCAACCCGGAGGAGCGGCGAGTGCGGGAACTGGCCGACCTGGTCATCCGAATGACCGGCAGCGGGTCGCGGATCACGCATTTGCCGCTGCCCGAGGACGACCCTCGGCGCCGGCGGCCGGATATCGGCCGGGCCAGGGCAATGCTGGGCTGGTCGCCGACGATCGGCCTGGAGGAGGGGCTGACGGCGACGATTGACTGGTTCCGGGCTGAAACGTCGAGCGCCGGGGGGTGGGAGCTGGTCGCCGCCGAATAGTCGCGGTGGACAACCGACCGGGCTCTCCCCACATTGCGGTCAAGAGGTCGCCGACTCATGCTGGACAATGCCATCAGGAAACGGGGATTCCTCGCCGCGGCCGGCGGCGGGATTATCGGCCTTGCCCTGTGGAACAGCGCCACGCCCGCCGAATCCGCCGGCCGCTTCGAGATCACTAAGACGGAGGCCCAGTGGCGCGGCCAACTCGGCGCCCAGCGCTACTACATTCTCCGCCAGGGAGGAACCGAGCGAGCCGGCACCAGCGCCCTGCTTGAGGAGAAGCGCCGCGGCGTTTACGCCTGCGCCGGCTGCGGCTCGCCGCTATTCGCCTCGACGACCAAATATGACAGCGGCACCGGCTGGCCGAGCTTCTTCCGGCCGCTAGCCAAGGCGGTCGTGACCCGGCCCGACCGAAGCCTGCTGATGACGCGCACCGAAGTGTTGTGCCGCCGCTGCGGCGGACACCTCGGTCATGTGTTCGAGGACGGGCCCAGGCCGACCGGCCTACGCTATTGCATGAACGGCCTCGCCCTCAATTTCCGCCCGGTGCCGGCGTGAAGGGCGCGCTCGCCGCCCTGTTGCTCATCGCGTCGGAGGCGGCGCAGCCCGCGCCGCAACTGGAAACGGCGGTGCTCGCGGGCGGCTGCTTCTGGGGAATGGAGGCGGTGTTCGAGCATGTAAAGGGCGTCCGCGACGTCGCTTCCGGCTATGCCGGCGGCGCTGCGAAGGACGCGAACTACGCCGCGGTCAGCGCCGAGCGGACCGGCCACGCCGAAGCGGTCAGGATCACCTACGACCCGCGCCAGGTCAGCTTCGGCGACCTGCTCAAAATCTATGTGACCGTCGCCCACGATCCGACTCAGCTCAACCGGCAGGGCCCGGATGTCGGGCCAAGCTACCGGTCGGCCATCTTCCCGCAAAGCGCCGGCCAGCGGCAGGCCGCCGCCGCCTTTCTTGAACGGTTGCGATCATCCGGCGCCCACAGACAGCCTATCGTCACCAGGATCGAGACCGGCAATTTCTACCTGGCCGAAGCGGGCCACCAGGATTTCGTCCGGCGCAAGCCGTGGCACCCCTACGTCCTTGTCAACGACCGGCCCAAGCTGAAGGCATTGAAGGCGCGCTTTCCCAACCATTGGCGAGCCTGAATTCCGCCGATGCGGGGGAGCGGCGACCGGATTCTGGTGATCGACGAAGGAACGACCAGCACCCGCGCCATCGTCTTCGACGTTGCGGGCCAAGGCCGGGAGGTTCAACAGCAGCCGGTCGACAGCCATTATCCCCGGCCCGGCTGGGTGGAGCAGGATCCCGAAGCAATCTGGCGGTCGACCCTGCAGTGCGCCCGGCAAGCCGTCATCGCTGGCGGGGGCGCAGACCGGATAGCCGCGATCGGCATCACCAACCAGCGCGAGACGATCGTCTTCTGGGACCGGCGGAGCGGCGAGGCGCTGGCCCCGGTCATCGTCTGGCAGGACCGGCGAACCGCGACGATTTGCAACGACCTGCGGAAGGCCGGGCGCGAGGCCGAGGTGCAGGCGCGAACGGGCCTGTTGCTCGATCCCTATTTCAGCGCCAGCAAGATCCAGTGGGCGGTCGCCAAC
>DASSPS010000061.1:0-6786 GCA_035699505.1 Sphingomicrobium sp.
GCCCGGGCCGGTTTTTCTTTTTGTTGAAAGGGAGGGCCGATTGACCCGCCCCGGGTGCCGGCGGCCGCCCGGATTCAATGAAAAGGGCGCCAGAAGCCGGCACCCTTCCCCATGTCCAAAGGAATTGAGCTTAGAGTCCGCCGCCGGACGTTGAGAATGTCGGAACGCCGGTTGGCTGAGTTCCGGCACTGTACGCCGACGGTTGATCCCAACCATAGACGTCCTTGAGATAGGTCAGGCCTGACTCAGTAGGCTGCGCGGTCAAGTAAGTCAGGTAAATCGGTACGCCGGCAGGCAGTTGGACCCGTATCTCGGTTTCAGCTGATGGCGCCACCGGTTCCCGGCCAAGCAGCCAGCGGGCGAACCGCTTGGCATCCTCAAGCCTGACGCAGCCATTGCTGATGGTGCGTTGAGACTTGGCGAAATGTTCGCGTGCGGGCGTATCGTGCAGGAAGATGTCCTGCCCATTGGGGAAGGGGAATTTCATTTTCCCCATCGAATTGGTCGGCCCAGGCAATTGGCGGACGCGGATCTGCTTGTCGCCGGCCAGCACGGCTTTCCAGTCGACCGTGTCCGGATCGACGACCGTCGCATTTTCCGTCCAGTCCGACATAACCTCATAGCCCCGGGCCTTGAGGTATTTGGCGCCGCCCTGCTTGAGATATCCAGGAGCGACTGACTTGCGCACCAAATGGTGCGGAACGTTCCAGTAAGGGTTGAATGTCATGTAATGCATGACGCTGGCGATCAGTGGGGTCGGCAGGCCGAGCTTGTCCTTGTCGCCGACGACCACCTTCATCGAATCGACGACCTGGCCATTTTCATACATGAAAAGCCGTTGCGAAGCGGAGTCTACCAAGGCGAACTTGCCGCGAGCGGGAAGTGTGCGTGCCCGCTCAAGATTGGCAAGAAGGCGCGGGTCCGGAGTCAAGTTTCCCGCAACCTGGGCCTGCCTGAAGGCGGCGTCGCGGATGCTGGCGTAGATCGGATTGATGTTCGACGCCGCTGAAAGATAGACTTCAAGCGACGGTGCTGCGGCCGCGGTCAGAAGGATCTGGTCGGCACGGCCCCCCTGCGGGCTCAACACCGGATAGGCGTAGATCATGCCCGGTGTCGGGCGCTTTAGAGCCTGGACATAGGTCACCAGCGCCGACGACAGGACACGCTCCGCGTTGGCGACATCGGCCGGCGCGCCGCTCGACGCCTGGCGGACCGCGGCCTCGATCTGATCGGCAAGCTGCGGACCGAAGGACAGCCCTTCGATCGGGGCGCGGCGCAGGATCGTCACCAATTGCGCCGCCGCCGGCGCCACCGTGCCGCCCTTGAACCAAATGCTTGTCTTATACTGGTCGTAGAAGGACGACACTGACGCCATGATCGGCAGGTTGGCGGTAGCAACCAGAGCTGGCGGCGGAACCGGTGTCGCGACCTGCACCGCCAGCGCGGGCGCCGGCGCAATTCCAAGGGCGGCGATGGCGGCCTGGCCAAGAAGCTGTGATTTCATGCTTTTCATGTAAGCCAAGCATTCCTCTGAAACAACGCCACGGGAACGGGAAACCGAGCTTCAAACAGCCGGTGCCGCGCTGAAAAATAAGCATATCCTAGATGAATGGGCACAAAACCAATTGCCGAGCAGAAGGAAGGCGGCGGGCTTTTCACCCGCCGCCGTGTCCTAAAGGTCACGCCTGAATAGCCCTAGGCGCCAATCATCACCGTCGTTCCGAGGTCCGTCACCTTGTAGAGCTTGGCTGCGAATTGCGACGGCAGGCGAATGCAGCCGTGCGATGCGGGGCGCCCGGGCAGGTGGCCCGCATGCAGAGCGATGCCATACTTGTCGATCCGCTGCATGAAGGGCATCGGCGCATTGTCATACTTACGCGACCGGTGCATCGGCTTCTTCTCGAGCACATTGAAAATACCCGTCGGGGTGGGATTTTTTGCCGTACCGCTCGAAATTGTGGTGACCGCCATCAATGTATCGCCGCGATACAAATAGGCGAGCTGGTCCCCGAGGCTGATGATCACCCGCTCAGGCCCGGCGCCTGCCGGCACGTCCCGCCACAGGTAGCGGCCAGGTTTCAGAATCACGTCGCCGAAAGCGTCATACATGTCGGAACGGGCCATGGCGGCGGCGCTGGCCGCCTCTGCCTTGGCTTCATGGGTTTCAACCGATGCGGCGGCAGGGGCACTCAAGGTGCCGAGAGCGAACGTTCCTGCAGCCGCAAGCGCAAGCGCGAGCTTCTTCATATTCACCGCCAAAAATAATTGTTGACTTTGGTGGCTAAATGATTCTGCGCCCGAGTCGGTTCCGACAAATCACTTGAGGTGCGATCAAAGACGGTCAAACAGCCGACGCAGGAATACCGTTTCCACCTCCCGCCGGAGGTCGTTGTTGGGCTTCTTCAGGAAGCCGTGACCCTCATCCGCGAACAGGACATACCAGGCTTCCACGCCCCTGCTGCGAAGCGCCTGGACGATCTGTTCGCTTTCCGAACGGGGCACGCGCGGGTCGTTCGCGCCCTGCATCACCAGCATCGGCTTGCCGATCTTGCCGGCATTGGCGAGCGGGTTGATGCGGTCGAACACAGCGCGCATCGCCGGATCGCGTTCGTCGCCATATTCGCCCCGGCGAAGATCGCGCCGGTACGCCTCCGTATTTTTGAGGAAGGTGTTGAAGTCGCTGATTCCGTAGCGCTCGACGCCGCCGACCAGCCGGTCGCCGAAACGGATCATCGACGCCAGCGACATATAGCCGCCATAGGACTGGCCATAAACCGCAACCCGTGAAGCATCGAGGCCGGGTTGCCTGCCAACCCAGTCGAGAAGCGCGCCAATGTCGCGGACGCTGTCCTCGCGCTTCGGGCCATTGTCCAGGTTGAGGTAGCGCTTTCCGTAGCCGTCGCTGCCGCGCACGTTGGGCAGGATGACCGTCGCGCCGAGCATGTTGGCGAAATATTGCGCGCCCGGGTCCCATTTTGGCCGGGTCTGCGATTCCGGGCCGCCGTGGATGTCGATCAGCACCGGCGTTTTCAGGCCGGGCGCAACGTTGGTCGGCCGGTAGACGAAGGCGGGAACCGACAGTCCGTCGAAGGACGCGAACCGGATCAGCCTGGGCTCGGCGAGGCTGGCGGGATCGAGCGGCCCGAGTTCGCTGTTGGTCCAGCGGGTGATTGCGCGGCCGCCAACGCCCCAGGTCCAGACATCGCCCGCCGACTTCGCCGTTGACATGCTGAAGGCGATCCGGCGGCCATCGGGCGAGAATTTCAGGCCCGTGAAGACACCGCCCGGGAGCTTCGGCACGGCAATTTCGCGGCCGGCGCGGCGATCGATGAGGCGAAGGCTCGAGTAGCCGTCCTCGTTGACCGCATAGGCAATGAGATTGCCGTCGGGCGAGACTTCAAACTCCTCCACCTCCCATTTGAGGCCGGGCGTGAGGTTGGTCCGGCGGCCGGTGGCGATATCGATCTCCGCCAGATGGCGCAGATCACTTCGGTAGTCGGTGACGACCAGGATGCCGCGTCCATCATTGGTGAACCTGGCGTCCTGGTAGCGGGCGGTTTCGGTGGTCCAAGGCAGTTCGCCCGCCTGACCGGTGGCAAGGTCGAGGATGCCGAGCCGTTGCTCGCCGTTTGAGATCGTTCGGTCGTACAATATCCGTTGACCGTCAGCGGAAATGTCGACCGGTCCGATAACGCCCGTGCCTTGAAACGCGAGGCGGCGACTGGCGGAATTGGCGGGGTCGGCGACGAAGATGGCATAGTCGCCAGAGCCCTTGATGCCGCGCGCCCAGGCCATCAGCCGGCCGTCCTTGCTGAACACCAGGCTCTGATTCCGGGTGACCGGCTCGGTCAACAGGACCGGCTGACCGCCTGGCGCCATGGCGTAGAGCTGGAACCATTCATCGCCGCCCGTGTCGCGGGTCAGGACGAAGCGTCCGGTGCCGGGGACCGTCGTGGCGTCGGCGACCGGCTCGTCGAAGAAGGTCAACTGCGTGCGGTCGGCGCCGGGCGCGGCGACGCGGTGAACCTGGGCGGTGGCGCCAAAGCGCGTCGTGATCAGGAGTGAGCCGTCGGGCAACCAGTCCTGCAGCACGGCTTCCCGGTAATTCTGGTAGCGCTGGACCGCGGTTTTCACATCTGCGGGAATCTGTGGCACGTTCTGCAGCGTCGCGCTGCCGACCTGGCGGGTTGGAATGCTGGCCTGCTGGGCAATGGCCGTGATCGGCACAGAGGCCAGCAACATGCCGGCAAGGTACAAAGTATGACGCATCGAAACTCCCTCTCTGGCGACTAGAGAGAGAATCCGCGGCGGCAATGCAAGGTCGATAGCCCGTCGTTAGCGAGTCATTAGTGTCCACGGGCGCAAGCTGCGGCTCCACCTCGCCGGATCAACGCATGGCTGAACGCGCCTCAGTCACCACTTTCATCATGGAAGACCGGCTG
The DNA here is from genome assembly GCA_035699505.1 of Sphingomicrobium sp. Classification (GTDB taxonomy): domain Bacteria; phylum Pseudomonadota; class Alphaproteobacteria; order Sphingomonadales; family Sphingomonadaceae; genus Sphingomicrobium. The sequence goes on from DASSPS010000061.1 coordinate 4,443, forward strand.
CCCTGGCCGGACGAAATCGCCGCGCCGGGTGTCGACGGGCCACTGGACGCTGGCGTCATCCATGATTCGGGAGTCAGGCTTGATTGCTCGATCCGCCGGATTTCGGCGCTTGGCGCGACGCTTCGCGGGCCGTCGCTCGGTGCGCCCGGACATGTCCTGGCCATAGAGCTGGCGACCGGGCACCGGCCGGCCGCAGTCGTCGACTGGGTGGCAGCCGGCGAGGCGGGCGTCGTCTTCAAGCAACCGATCGACGTCCTGGCGCTGATCAATCGTACGTTGGTCAGCCAGCCGGTGGAGCGGCGGACGATGCCGCGGGTCGAGCTTCGCTGCGTCCTGAAGGTGAAATACGGTGAGAATTTCGTACCGGCCATGCTCCGGAACATCTCGGCAGGCGGACTTCAGGTCGAAGGGGAGATCCTGCCCCAGATTGGCTCCTATGTCGCGGTGGAAGTCGAAGGCCTGATCGTTCCGCCAGGCGAAATCGTATGGCGCAGGGAAAACGTGGCCGGGATCGAGCTTTTCGAGGAGCTGAGCTGGACCTCGCTCATGCCGTGGATCCGGGAGCAGGCCGGCCGAAGCCAGAAGCCGCAGCCGCGCGGAAAGGCGGCCTAGACTAGATCAGACTGCATAGGGGTTCGCCACTTCCGCCCTGGCAGATGTCGGGTCGATGACCCGGCTGGCGCCAGTAAGCGGGCAGGTTCATCTTTTTCACCAAAGCGATGAACTCCGGTCTGGCCCGCGTCGCCTTCAATTCCGGCGCCCACGCCATGCTCAGCCCCCAGGCACCATATTTGTCCACGGCTTGGGCGAAAGAGTCGGCCAGTTCCTTGTCGTGGCCGGTGGCCGCAATCAGCGACAACATGGGTCGGTTGACGGAATCCACCTGGCGCAGCCCCGCGACCATCGGCGCAACCGCCGCCTCCATGGCGGCGCGATTGCCAGACTGGATAGCATCGATGAGCGCCGCCGATTGGTCGTGACCGGGGAAGGCCGACAGCTTCGGCGCGAGTGTCTTTGCCATGGCCCAGTCCCGGGTTGCAAAGGCATGACCGAAGGCGGCCGCATGAGCGTCGGGTGAACCGGGCCAGGCCTCGGTGAGCTCGTCGACGGCCGGCTTTGCCTCGCTCGTCCGGCCGAGGCCATTCAGGACATATTCCCGCAATCGCATCGTGAACGTGGCGCTGGGATCATTGGCGATGATCCGGTTGATATAAGGCAGCGCTTCGGAGAAGCGGCCGGTCAGGAGGAGCACATCGCGGTAGAGCTTGGCTTCGCATCCGCAATCACTCGACCGCGCCTTGTTGGCCTTTTCCGCAAGCCGTTCGAATTGCTCGAAGTTGCGCAAAGGTTCAGCTGTCTGCAGGCCGAACACGTCGAGGGCCTTCAGCATCGTCCCCTTGGGATTGTCCGGATCGAGGGCCAGGGCTTTCTCATAGGCTTCCCGGGTCGGACCGATGGTGGCCTTGGTTGCATCAATGCCTCGATACTCCGCAAGCGTCGCCCAGCCGTTGGCGAAATTCGGCGCGGCCTTGACGACCAGCTCAAGCTGAGCGGTGACGGTCGAAACGTCGGCACCGCGAAGGATCCAGTTTTGGCAAAACTGCGCCCAGGGGCGGATCGCCGCTTCCGGCAACACCAGAATTTCGGAGCCGCTGGAATCGCTGGCCGTGGCGATACAGCGGAGGATTGAAGCGGCGCTCGACCCCAGATATTTGGCGGCCGCGGCTTCTCCGCCTTCGGGCACCTCGATGCGTGGGCTGAGCACCGGCGCGGCAAGGCCCGGCGCGAATATCTTTGCGAACATCGACAGTTTGCCGTTCACCTTCCGCACGTTGCCCGACATCTGATATGCGTCGGCGTGGCGCTTGCCGTCGCTAGGCAGCGGAGTAACGCGGGACGCGGCGTTGAGCTGGGCGGTAATCTCGTCGCTCACCGCCTGGGAGAAGTCGTCGGGAATGTCGCCGCTTTTCGCGACCAGAACCGGATCGACATAGACATCGGGTGTCGCGCCTTCGGCGAAGCCGATCGTCCCGCGCATCAGGAAAATGGCGAGAGCGGCCAGGATCACCACGCCGGCCACCATCGCGACCAGCCGCGGCTTCGTCGCCGGGCCAAGCCAACGATCGCCGCTGGCAGCCTTGATTGGCACTGCCGCCGCTGCAGCAATGGCGGGCGGTGCGGCTGCCGGGATGGCGTCGACGTTCCCAGCCTGCACAGCGTCGATCCACGCCAAAAGCTTGGTCCAGTTGGGGTTGCTCTGATCGAACCTGCCGTCGGTGAGATCGACCGCCTGCCGCAGCATGAAAGCGAGCGGGATCGAGCAATGGTCAACCAGAACTGGCAC